>NZ_JBBOUG010000008.1:0-7476 GCF_038005965.1 Priestia sp. FSL W8-0524 | reverse complement strand
CTCTTTCCGGAACACACCACAAAAAAGAACCCTTGTGGCCGTAAGGGTCCTCAATAGAGTGTGTTTCTGTTTTATGCAGCTTTTTATACATCCTTGATTTATCAACGTTTGGCCTCGGGCTGAGTGACAAATAGATGAATAAAAAGTGCACGTTTTATTCATATGCTTTAACTACAAAATGTAGTATTTATGGTAAAAATATGCTATATTTTACTTGCGGTGCTATACATTCTTCAACGAGTAGGAATGACAAAAAGCAACCTCTCTCCAATGCCATGGGATATGAGGTTGCTTTTATTTAGTAGGAGAATATGTTACAGTTTACCTGCTGTGTATATAAGGCATAACCCCCTTATATATAGGCCATCTCGTCCTCCAAATTCGAGATGGCTTTTTACTTTATCCTTTACAAGTTTAAAATTTTGTGATACATTTCACATATAAAGATATCCATGGCGAACTATAAAACTCTTGAATGTTTAGAAAAAGCTATTCCAATCTGATGCTAATAAGACTGGAATAGCTTTTTTATTATGATTTTGGTTATTTAATTTTTCCAAGCTCATTTAACATTTCATCAATAAATTGACTAATTTCTACTGTGTTGCTACTTGTAAACCCCTCTTTAAACGCCGATTCAATTAAAGATTTTCTCTCTTTTTCAATCTTAACTGTCAAAGCTTCTTTTAAGATCACTTTATGAGACTCCAATATTCTCCTCACCCATTTGCTTTTAGTCGCAAAACAAATACAAGGTTGATTATTCCAATGACGATCAACCTTGTATTCGTTTTATCTTTTTACGTTCCTACAAATATTTTACAGTATACAAATGTCCTTACACAACGGAATTTTTCTTTTCATTTCTTGTTCTTCGTTTATAGTAGAAATATATAGTTTTTATGGTAAAAAGATGATATTATGGGTTTACGCCTATATTGACTTTATTTTTATATGTTGTGAACCCTGTGAAAAAGCTATTTGATTTCTATGCAAAGCCAATGCTTATAGAAACCAAATAGCTTTTTTATACATATAAAGAGTTTCAAAAAAGGAGGAGTACTATTATGTTGAACAGAGACGAACTTTTCTTATTCAACAGAGAACTATTATTTTTAGTAGATCAACACTCGGCCTGTACTGATTCTAGTTTAAAAAAGATTCTTGTCACTCAAATTGCCTTTATGTTTGCTGCCCTTAGCGAAAATTATCTCTCTATTTCTTGATCCTGGCTTTTATTACGCTTCTGAATCCCACCAACATATTGAAAGAACGAAATCTGTTTCATTCTCTCGACATTCTTATCAATCCAATTCAATGCTTTTTCCTTCCAGAGCTTCAATGTCTTATTCTCTTCTCGTAATTCATGAACCTGGTCATTTGCTTTATCAAGATCCTCTTTTGGCACATAATTCTTGATATAACCAAGATTCATCTTTGTTAAGCTCTCATTCACTGCATTTGCCTGTACAAGCTCTTTTTTCGTTTTCTCATGTTTCTGCTTCTCAGTTGTTAAATCGTCGCTGAGAGAGCTTATATGAGCTTCATATTGCGTATCTAGTTCTCTCTTAACCTCATCTTTGAGGTTTTCCTTTTGTTCAGCTGAAAAATCACGCACGAGCTTCTGGCGCATTTGTTTCTTTGCTTTCTCCACTTGGCCGTCTCGATCTGCCACATATACCTCTAACTCTTGCTTTGTCTCACTCAAATCATGCTTTAATGCCTTATTCTCTTTTTCATAGCGATCAAGCTCATGGCTCAATGCATGCGTACGCTTATGCTCGGCCGCCAATGTTTGCTGGAGCTCTTTTGTGAGGCTCATCAGCTCATGAAAATCTGTTTCCTCCACTTTCACTTTGGAACCCATGACACTCTTGGCCGCCTCTACTTCAATCGGTTGGCTACATAACTCTTCAATCCGTCTCTCGCTACGTATCTCAACGGGTGGTGCTGATTTTAACTCCACTAAATTGTCCATCTGTTGGAGCTCTTTTTCCTTGTGAGCCACTAATTGTTGCAGATGCTTTAGCTCTTTTTCGCGTTCTTGTTTTTTAAACTCATGAACACTCTTATGCTGCAGCTCGCTCCGCTCGCCACGCTCAATGTCATAGCCACGTTTGTTCATATAGTTGTGAAAGTCATCCTGAATTCGACGAATCTTGGTTTTGCCATGGAAGTACTCTTTCGCCGCCAAGCGCCGATCATCTGTGATTGGCACAAACCCCACGTGCATGTGTGGCGTCGCTTCATCGTTATGTACCACGGCATACAAAATGTTCTGCTGACCATACTTGCCGGCAATATGATCTAGTGATGCTTCAAAATATTTACGCTGCTCGTCTGGCGACATCGCATGCATATATTCCGGACTGGCCGATACAAAGAACTCTGCCACCAGGACCGCATCATTCCGAATTTTTCGTTTCACACGGGTGGCCGTCATCTTCTTAATTTCTTCATGATACTTAATTTTGTCCTCATTCATGAAGTCATAGTTGAGCATCGTTCTGGTTGAATCGATGTCTTTATTTTTACTGTTCTCGCCTTCTCGTTGGTTGTGTTTTTGGATCCCCAATATTGCGTCTTTGTGGAACTTTTGCATGCGGATAATCCCATATTTGGCCATCCCTCAATCCCCCATTTCGACCACTGTACTTGGGTCTAGCATACCACAATTTGAGATTTGGTGTAACGCACTACACCAATTTTTCATCTTCGATAAAATTGGGAGCGCGCTCTACGAGGTGGCGGTCGGCGTTCCTCCCTGTGTTTGGCTTCGCCAAAATGAAAAAGACATCCTTATCGGATGCCCTTTTTCATCAAGACCGTGGACGCCGTCCACCACCTGCCAAAGGGAAGCCCCTTTGGAATGGCTTCTACAAACACCCCCAACCCCCTCAACCTTTGAGGGGGCTCCCTCGCCGGTTGGCGTCAAACAAACGGGGTTGTTTGAGTGCCAAGAGGGTTTGGGTTTGGTGAATCTATCAACTCCTTAAATTCTCGACCTGACGGTCTTGCGATTTACCGTTGACAGACCACTTTATACGGAGGTTTTGAATACTTTTGAAAGAAATTATTCCTAGTAGTTTATATGCTTCAAAAAATTAATTACTGCTCTTATCTTCTTTTTGAAAATGTTCTTTGTAATATAAAAAATCAACTTTATGTTTTGTAGACATTAATTGTGTTGCTAATATTGCAGTGTAAACCGTGGTCAATCCTAATGCTACTGTTCCCAATAAATTCAAATTGTCTTTATTAATATTATCGTTACTATTCATAAAAATTTATCTCCTTTCTAATTTCTCTTTAAACTTATATTGCTAAATATCTTAAGTTTTTATTCCAAACTGAAACGGAGAAAGTCCTTTAGATGAACCTTGACATACCAAATTTTTAATTAAATATATGTGTTATAAATTATACATAGCCACAACAAAGGCCGCCCATTATGTATCATCCTATAAGGCGGCCTTCACTGTATGTATGCTACATGTATATTCGCATATTCATGACAATATTTTTAAAATCTCAATCCCTGCGGCCGCCCACAAAAATAAATGATAACAGGAGAATAAGAAAGAAACTTCTCTATAGATGCATTTGATTACTAACGTAATCAAATGCATCTATAGAGAAGTTTCTTAAAAATTACATGCAATTAACCTTTGTATCTAAAGAAAGCTTACAACAGCCACTGTAATAAGCATCAAAAGAATATACCATATACGACATGTCATGCTACATAAAAGAAGACACCTTTAAGGTGCCATTTTTCAATGAATCTTCTCTCATGTCTTATAAAAAACGTTGTATATACTGTACATATATCAGAACTTATATTGTTTATGAGACTTAAAATACATTAAGCTTTCCAAAATTCCCACCACTTCTTTTTTTCTTGAGCAGCAGCAAGTTGTTTTCTTGTTTCCTGAATTTCACGTATATGGCTCATACTTTGCTGATCCATACGTTCTACTAGCTTTTTATTGAATTCCATCTGTTCTTGTAATTGCTTTTTTATTTCTTCAATATTTTGAGCCATATCATCAATTTTATCTTTGAACTCATGAGCTTGAACGGCCATCTGTGCAGGTTGCATGGGGGGCGTTCCTTGCCGTGCACCGTAGCGTTCAACAACTTCTAAACATGCTACTTCTTTGGTTTTTCTTTGAACTTTTACTATTTGTTTAAATAGCTGTAAAGCGTTTAAGTCATGTTTAGTAAAAGCCCGACTATCATTCTCTCCTTTAACAAACTTATAACCTGTGGCCTCCAATTGGATACACCACTTTCTTAAAGTACTATCTGACACCTCTAGCTTCTTTGCAACTTCACTAGTCCAATAAGCTGGCTCTTGGCCAAGCTTTACATCTGACATGCCGTTCCCTCCCGTGCACGCATAGTTATATAAATAGTTATACTTTTTATATAAAATTCCCTTTAAAGAATAACAAAGAACGCCCCCCGTGCATGCTAATGGCTCTAATTTAGAATTATAACTTTACCCGTGCAATCCCCGTTCGTTTTGGGGTGGCGCGCTGGCTAGGGGTTCGGGGACTAGTCCCCGTTTGTGTAATCTATTTTTAGTAAAATTACCAACTGTGGACGTCTGCTCTGGCGGTTCGGCAGGTATAATGGCCGTCACAAGCCGATCATCTTAAACTTCGTTTTGGGTATGTTCGGCTTGGCGAAAGAACCAACCCTGCCGAAATTTGAAATGCAAGGAGAAAAGAGTGGAGATTTTTTAAGTGTTTTTCTTAAAAAATACTACTCGAACCTTGTATGGAAAATAGCCATATAGCTATGAGTAATTTTCACATGTATTAAGTTCAATACTCTTTAATTTTTTAAACGAAAAAAGTATAAAAAGACCCTTGCAATTCTATCAGCGAATTGCTATTTATATAGAGTGAGAAGGGACAAGTGAAAGAATGTTGTTATATCAACGTTTATAGAGGTAGGGGTGTTGGGAAAAACCAACACCTGTGTTGGGAAAAACCAACACCTAAAAAATGTAAAAAAGAAACAAATAAAAAAAGCAAGGGGTAAATTTCCCCTTACTTCTTAAAATAAATATATAGGTAATTGATGTTTCTTAGAGCTTCCTTCAACCTTGAAATTTTTTAGAGAGCGTTTAAATATTCTTTGTGTTGCCTTATCTACATCATCTCTTGCTGAACAACACATGATATTAGGGTTTACAAACCAAGTCCTACTAGTACACACTCTACCATCTTCTGTAGTCATACCACTCTCAGCAACAGCTAAAATGCCCTTTTTCATAAGATCATTCATCATAAGGGACACCGTTGAACGGTCACGTTCAAGTTTTTTTGCTAAATAGCTAGGTGAAGCCGAATTCTCGCTGACCTCTTCTAAGTCCTCTTCAGGGCGTTCTATAAGAATGTTTGTTTTAAATTCAACATAGGGAACTAAATCTAGTAAAAATGCTTTTTGTGAATTAGATAAGTACTTTATTTGACTTAAATAATTATAATTTTCCATCAGTATTTGCACAAATCTCACCCCATCAGTTTTTTTCTTTCGCTTACCGATGAAATAATTATCTCCAGTAGTCTTATGTAAGATTTCTAATAATGTTTTTTGTTGATCTGCTGAAAGACCAACTTCTGCTTGGTTTATTAACTCTTCTAGTTTAGAATCTCTTACTCTGGCTTTTTTTTCGGCTTCATCTAATGCTTTTTTCATTTTAATTCCTCCATTTTTTTATGGAAGGAACTAACCTTATTGTGGTAGAATACTTTTATAAAGTTATGTAGTTGAAGGTTAATCTCTCCTTAAAAGGTTAATTCCTTCTTAATATTTTTTAGAGAAAGTCCTCGGAGTCGTCGAAAACTTGAGGGCTTTTTCTTATGTCTAATTTTCTACCAAATCCTACATTTTTGCAAACCTTATTTGTAAAATGAGCAAGAAAACTCAGATCACATGTCGTATAGTTTTTTAATCTAATAAACCCTTTTCTTTAAATACTTTTCTTAACGCTTCATTCACCAATTCAGATTTATAACTCTTTGGAACACGATCAATAATACTTAACACATCATCATCAAAATAAAAGCCTCGATACACTCGTTTTGAACGGTCTTTTGGACTTTGCAGCAACAAATCAATTGCATCTACTGTGCTAGCTTTTGAAGAGCTAGTACTAGTGCTTTCACTTTTATCAACATAGCTCGTACTAGCTGCTACTTCACTAGTAGCTAGCTTTTGTTCTCCTGGTATTGTGCTGTTTTTAGAAATAAGGGTACTAAAGTCAAGGTCTAAAGGTTCTGTATCTTCTCGAACATAACGATAAATACTTTGTTTACTATCCCATTCGTAGCCTAATTTTTTAATCTTTGTTTGAATGGTACGAGTGCTTACATCATACTGATCAGCTAATTCTTTGATAGTGATTTCTTTCATCATAATTCCATTCAACATCTTTTTTACCAGCATCCTACTAGCCCCCATTTTCGTTTTAGAATTATAGTACTAGTATTCAAATGTAAAATGATATTTCCTGCTATAACTTCTTTTAAAACTAAGCTATGTGTCAGCAATGATACAAGATGTTTCATTTTCTATACATAAATGTATCATTCCTTCTAAAACGTAATTATCATGTTATACTGACAGACACTGACAAAACATTGTTTATGCAATAGGATATTGCAAATCTGCTATGTAAAGATTGCATAGTTTTTATAACCTTTGAGCAAACTACTAAAGTCAACGTGATCTGTTCTTTATAAGAATGGAACATAAAAAAGCCACTGGTATACTCCAGTGGCTTTTCATCTTTTTAATGGTATGACGGATAATTAATAGCATTTTAAGCAAACTACTGTATAAGCTGTAACTTTTGATCCTTCAATAAAATAAATGTAACAGAAGAGACTCCTGACCATGGTCAGGAGTCTCTTCTGTTTTTATCAAAAAATGATTAATATGTTTGTTTAGCAATAATATTTAAATTGAGTCAGTTTCGTTAATCAAATAAGAATGTTCAGCCTTCATTATCCTGTTAGTAAGATATCATTTAATAAAGCTAGTTCTACTTTGAAAGGATCATTAATTTTTCTAAGCTCACAATAACCAGAACTATAAATATGAATAATTTTAAATCTTGTACCACGATATAAAACTTCTTTATTAATTGACATACCTTCCCTCCAGATTCATTATCATAATTTGTTCAATCAACATATTAATCATTTTTTTTTTTTAAATTCATCTGGAACAAAATTAGGTTACTTTTCCCCTTTTTATATATTTCGAAACCTAAATTCAAATAAAATTTTATTTACACTCGATTGTATGCATAATTTTTACTACTTTAAGCAAACTACTCAAGACGCCGTGAGGCATCTACAACTAACTTTCTTCTTTAGCAGAAAAAACTCCTCCCGCCTAAGGTAGTTTTTTCTCTTTTTAACTGTATATCGTATACAAAGGTAGTTAACATAATGT
>NZ_JBBOUG010000007.1:0-11116 GCF_038005965.1 Priestia sp. FSL W8-0524 | reverse complement strand
GAACAGTCATTACTTGAGAAAGGTGAGTCTAGTTGGAAGGATGAAATTCGAACGGCCATTGATCAAGCCAAGGAGCAGACAGCTAGTTTTGAAGAGTTCCAGGAACGTTTAAAAGACCAGGGCGTCCAGGCGGCTTTAAGAGGTAAAAACATCACGTATGAGCATCTAGAATCGAATAAAAAGGTACGTGGCACTAAATTAGGGTTGGCGTATGAGAAGGAGACGATTTTACATGGCTTTGAAAGACAAGTTACAAGAGAAAGAGAAACAGCAGGTTCAACAGAAAGAGGAGTTACAACAGTTACAGCAGTTATACCAGGAGATGATCTTGCGTCTCAGAACGACAGAGGGCTATCTCTCGACGTTTTTGAAAGAAAACATGAACAAAGAGATGATGATCGAACAAGAGCTCGAACAGATCAAACAGACGAGCCAAGACGTGCAGCAGGAAATGAGCTTAACTTCGATGACATTGCTGAGCAAATTAGAGAACGACATCGAAACACACAAGCTGCATACAAACAAAACTTTGGCCGAGATGAAGACGGCCATCAGAGTGTTACAAAGCGAAATGAAACAGAATCAGGAGTTTCTGAGCAAAGAGTTTCAAATAAACAATCAAGCGATCAAGGACGAGCTAGAGAAGATCAACAACAACCTGGGGAGCAAGTTCGACAGCTTGAGCGCGACAGCGAAGGCGGAACTCAGCGAGGTCGAAAAAAACAGCAAGACTATGATTTCGAACGCTAAGTTAGGTGTGGCGTTTAATGGTTGGTTAGACTGGGTGAAGTATGGAGCTGGTGCAGCAATCTTTATGGTACCTGTATTCTTCTTGTTTAAGTGGTTCTTTGGGTTGTTTGGTATAGAGTTAGGATAACATTTTAATTAATTTAACTTGTCAAATAACAGCTTTCGTTATAATCTAATTGATTACATTGCATTGCATTGCGATTGATTAGATTAAATTGTATAATGTTGTATATAGAAGAAGTTGGAGGTATTAACATGACAGAGAAAAAGACGTTAAAAACCACTTCCATGAGGCTTGACGAAGATGAATTAGTAATGGTTCAGGAGTTAATTAATTCATTTAATGACTTTAATGATTTTAGTTTTAAACCCATTACTCAAAATGATGTTATACGTTTAGCTTTAAGAAGGTTATATGAGAAAGAAATACCTGCAGAATCAAGAAGTATAAAGAAATAAATAATCAATGAAATAAAGGTGTAGATGATTTAAAATTAAAAATAAGAAAAGTCCTCTAGTTTTAGCGGGCCAGAGGACTTTTAACAAAACATTTCGAGGGATTAACCTCTTGTTGTTGTGCAACCTATTTAATTAATTTTATTTTAACACAGGACGGTTAATTCCTGCTAGAGGAGAGGAATTAACAATTGAAAAAAAGAAAATTCAAAATTAATTTTGATGATGCTGAACAAAATGCTAGGTTAAGAGATTTAGAAAATGAAAAAGAAAAATTTAAAGAAGACTATCATGGCGTTGATCAGGATGATGTTAACAAAGCTATAGAAGTATTAAGTAAAGCGACTGGAGGAAAGGAGATTTACGTTGGAACTAAACGTTCTCCAAAATCAAAAGTGAAATTTGCTCAATTTATTCAGGATAATTGGGATTATGCTTTAGAAAATGATTATTTTACTGATGAACAGATGCTCTTCTTACTTCGTATTCAAAGATATATGCAATTTAAAAGTAACTGTATTGTAGATAATATTCACTCTAGAAGTGCAGTTCCATTGACACAGAAGGCTATTGCTGAAAGATTAAAAACTAGTGCGCCCAAGGTTAGTAGAATTGTAAATCAGTTAGTTGATAAAGGAGTAGTTGTTAAAGCTCAAGGTCAAAAAACAGAAGGGAATAATGCCCGTACATATGCCTTGTTTATTAACCCGAATATTATTTACAGTGGAGAACGAGACAATATAGAAACAACTTTAAAAGCACTTTTTGCTAATGCTAAGCCTTTATTTAAAAATTTTCCAGTGACCCTTTTTTAAGGGTTACTTTTTTTTATATTTTCGTAGTTATCTAATTCGGTAACTATAGTTATCTAATTCGGTAACTACGAAAATCAGTATAAACCCTTGGTATTAAAGGGTTTATTACTGCCTTAGGGGTTATTTTACTCTCACTCTCTATTTAAATAGCAATTCGCTTATAGAATTGCAAGGGTCTTTTTATAATTTTTTCGTTAGAAAATTAATAGCCTAAAGGCTAAAAAAACCGTCTCAAGACGGTCATCTTTTAATTAAAAAAACTACCCAATCTATTTGAGTAGTTTAACGTAACCATAATTGCCACCATTTCTTCTTGTTTTTTTCTTCTGACAAACTAGCAGCTATTTCTTTTTGTGATTCTTGCATTTCTCTTAATGTTGAAATCAATGTTTTATCTCGTTGTTCTAAACTATCTTTTATGTATGACTCTTGTTTTAAAAACTGTTTTTTAAAGTCTTCTTGTTGTTTCTCTATAATTTCATTTTGGTTCTTCACTAACTTTTTTAACTCTTCTAGCTCAATCATAACCGTTGTGACTTGATTAGTTATAACCGTTATATCTTCTGTTGTAACAGTTATGTCGGTTATATCGGTTGTGTCAGTTATAACTTTGCCTTTTGCAATTTCCTTTACAGCCTTTGAAACGGTCATACCTTTTTCATTTTTTAAAAGCATTAATTCTTTAAATAGATTTATATCATCTTGTGAAAACAAGAGTTGTCCTTGCTGATTACGTTTAAAGTTATAACCATGTTCTTCAAAAAGTAAATAATATTTCTTTGCAGTTGAAGTCGTGACTCCAATAGCTCTTGCTAATCCATCTACTTTTTCATAGAATTCCATGTACATAACAGTTATAACCTCCAATTTATTAAGGGTCATAACTATTATAACACCCTCTAATAAGATGTTAGTGTCTTAAAGAAAATAAAAAAGCATGAACAGGACTTAGAGAAAGAATAATTTTCAAGCCTATCAACCATACTATTTTTAAAAATAATATGGAGTGTTAGCTAGTATGTATTTCACTGTACTCAAAAATTCTATAATATTAACTATTGGGTATTATTTATCAATTATTGTTTTACCGGAAATGGTGAAGGTGAATGCCATTGTTTCAGAATGTTTGTTTTTTATACCTGCTGGCTTTTGGATTATGAGCTCAACAGATAAATGGTGGATTAATACGATTTCTATACTTTTAGCTGTAATACTTTCCTTTCCTCTCATAGATAGTTTCTTTCAGTAAATAGATAAATTATTTATGTTAGAAGAAATGAAAAAGACAACCTCATCTCAATGGCATTGGAAAGAGGTTGCCTTTTAGGGATACACTTATGAAAGTGTAAAAAATCAATTCGTTTAAATAGTACCATATTTCCCCTCTATATACGATATTTATCCATAAGAACATATGTATAAAAAGAAGCTCCAGTCTAACGGACATATTACATAGCAGCTTCTCTTTGATTTTTTAACAGATTAATCCGTTAATAGATCATTTCAGCATTCTTTAAAAAAACTTAAAGATCAGAATGGAAAAAAAGTAAATTTACCAGTTAGATTTTTTTAAATAAAACTATCTAGGCCGTATCAATTTGGTACGGTCTTTTTATTTATATTGGAAATATTTAGGTGTCATGTTTTCATGACACCCCAAAAAGTCCAACAAACTCAGTCATACCAAGGCTTAACACCACTTTTAAAACTTTCTCTCTATTATCACTATTGTTTAGTAGCAATTCGCCACTAGAATTGCAAGGATCTTTTTATAATTTTTTCGTTAGAAAAATGTTAGCCTGAAGGCTAAAAAAAATAAAAGGATACCTATTTTTAAAATCAGGTATCCTTTTATCTTAAGGGTTTTGACAACATTACAAATCATAAAAGTAGTCAGAATAATTTTACAACTATTTTATAATTAAATCAATGTAAGGCAACTTTGAGCATATGTATAAAAGGTGCACTTCTTATACATTGTTTTATTTGATTTGATCAATAGAATGCCTATTCTATCAACGATGTATAAAAAGTTGCATAAAAGAGAAAAAGAGAACTTCTTCGAACCCTTGGGGCGTAAGGGTTCTCTTTTTTGATGTGTTCCGGAAAGAGTGATTATGTTAACTACCTTTGTATATCATATACATCAAGAAAATCAGAAAGAAAGCTGCCAGGGAGGACAGCTTTCTTTCTGATAAGGTTGCAGTGGAAGACGCCGTTCAGGCATCTTGAGTAGTTTGCTCAAATTATTGTTTGATATTCAGATTTCTTATTAATAGGCACTGTATTCATGTTAATTTGTCTCAATATATCCTCATATTTGAAATCCTGATCAATCTCTAGGATTATTTTTTTAGGTTCATTTTTATATTTCTGGATTAGCTTTAATAGCAATGGACGTACATGTTTATCAAATGTGTTTAACTTTGTTACGCCTCGTTTTAGAATTTCTAAGTTGGTTGAACCTAATCTTTTATGACATCGTTCTAAACAAACTTGGAAAGGTACATCTAGAAAGATAATAATATCTGCTTTTTTAAATCTTTCTTCGTAAGTTTCTTTATACCCCCAACCTTCTATTACCCATTTATCTTTATTTAATAATTTGTTTAGTTCTCTTGAAAAATGTCTGATTTGTTGCCTGGTAGGAAAAGGAGTTGTTTTTAAAAATTTGAGTTTTTCATCCATCTCAAAGAATGGAAGTGAAAGATCTTGGCTTAACTTTTTCCCTAGAGTAGTCTTCCCTGCACAACCATTTCCAATAATACATATCTTAGACATGTTTCACCCTCCTCTTTGGAATTGACAGTTAAATCACTGTCCTAATCAATGTTATGTATATGTTCCATATATGGGATATTATTATTTTTCTAGAGTCAATATAAAATAGCAGCAGGCTTAATCCTGCTGTAAATATTTACTTCTGATAATACGTTTTATGTTAACTAAAAGTGAACATATATGTGCAGCTGTGGAAAACATCGTGTTCAAAAGAATGAACACGATGTTTTAATGATTTTTTTAATTTGTATCTTTTAATCTCATAACTTTTCCGTCTGCACTTAGTTCTACTTCGTATCTAATTTTAGAAATGTCTTTCCATTCACCTCTTCCAAAGAATTGAGGATTTAATAGGAAAACGCCTGTTTCTTTTTTTATTAGAATATCCTTTTTCGTTAACTGATTAACTGCATTAGTTACTGATTGTTGTTTAATCCCTAAATTCTCAGCTACAATTCGTTTATATCCTGAGTTAATAATGATAAATTGTCCTTTATTTGCATAAGTTACGCCTTTAATAAGCTCGTATAATACCTTACTTATCCATCCTTGTATTTCTGCTAACACAATAATGTTGTCTAAATATACTTTTATATAATCTGGTTCTTTTCCATAGTTAAAAGAAACACTCGTTGTTTCTTCCGTTATTTCTCCGTTCATATCAACTACTTTTGTTGTTTCTACTTTTGATATCTTAGCCACATTACCCACCTCTATCATTTTTTACCATTTAATATGTTTTTATCTTAACTTATATTTGAGTTATTATCAACTCTTTATTAGAGTTAAAATAAACTCTTTTATAGTGTTGTTTCTAACCCTTGATTTTTTCGAAAAAACAACTCTTTAAAACAGTTATTTTTAACTCCTATACGAGTTAAAAATAACCCTTATAGGAGTTAAAATAAACTCGTATATGAGTTATTTTTAACTTTTTAAAAGACCTTATAAACCTTGATATAACAAGGTTTATAGCAATATATGAAAATCTTTTCTCTTCTTTTATTTTTATTATGTACTTTGTTTTACAAAAAGAATATCTCTAAGCAAAAAGCCTTAAAACTAATCGTTTTAAGGCTTTTTGCTTCTTATAAGAGACATTATGTTAACTACCTTTGTATACGATATACAGCTTAAAAAACGAAAAACCTACTGAACAGGGATCAGTAGGTTTTTCTGCTATAGATATCACTATTTATCAGTTGATGCCCGGAACATCTTGAGTAGTTTGTTCGAAATCCCCAGATTTATTCATTATGAACGAGAGATATAAAAGGAAAATGTATGTCAGGCATTCTCTAAATAGGTTATATAGACAAGCTTGTATCTATATATATTTATTTAATGGGTTTTTAAAAATTATTATGTAATAAAACATGAGTGAATAAAGGAGAAGTAGGAGGGGCAAATATGTTTGTTCATGTAGTTCAACCTGATGAAACTCTATTCTCAATAAGTAACAGATATGGTTACCCTATCAATCAGTTACGAAGTGTGAATGGTTTAGAGGAAACGAATATTGTTCCAGGTCAAGCGTTGCTCATACCCCTTTATATATATACAGTTCAACCTAATGATACGATTAATAATATTGCTAGAAAAGCTTATGTATCTTTAGAACAATTGAAGAGAGCTAATCCTTCTATACAACCGAACCATTTACAGGTAGGAATGAAAATTAGGATCCCTGATATATCGAACTATATTGCAGGTACACTGCAATATTATGCTGTTCGAAGTCCAGATTTAGATAGAAATTTAATTAATGATTTCGCCACTTATTCCTCTTCTATTGCCATTTTCGAATATCATTTTGGAAATAACGGGGATATAATAAATGATTTAAACGATTTAGTGGCGATTGAAACCACTTGGAGGAACCATGTTACACCCTTAGCTACTATTACTAATCTAACTTCAGAGGGATTTAGTTCTGATCTTGCTCATCAGGTTTTAAATAATCCGACGGCAAGAAGGAATCTTGTCGATAATATCTTTTATTTAGTATCTAGAAAAGGATATGGTGGAGTAAATATTGATTTTGAACGTGTAAGGGCTGAGGATAGGGATCTTTTCACTGGGTTTTTACGTCAATTAGGAGAGCGTTTGAGACCTTCTGGATATGTTCTGACAATAGCTGTTCCAGCTAAAACAAGTGAGGATATTTCTTGGTTAAGGGGATATGATTATGGAGGTATAGGTGCCGTTGTTAATTATATGTTCATTATGGCATATGATTGGCATCATGCAGGTAGCGAGCCAGGGCCAGTCGCACCAATTACTGAGGTAAGGAGAACAATAGAATTTGCTATAAAAAGTGTTCCACGAAGAAAACTTATAATTGGCGTTCCCTTATACGGATATAATTGGTCGATTCCCTATAAAGCAGGTACAGTCGCATCGGCTATATCTAATCAAGATGCAATTAAAACAGCCATGAGATACCAGTCGTCTATACAGTATTCAAAAGAATATAAATCACCATTTTTCCGATACAAAGATCAAGCTGGACAGACACATGAGGTATGGTTTGAAGATGTAAGAAGCATGAGTGAGAAAATGGTATTAGTCCGTAAATTTGGTTTGCAAGCAATAGGAGCCTGGCAATTAACACTTGGATTTACGCCAGGACCTTGGCTTTTAAGAAAATTTTTCACTATTAGAAAGGTATAAATAATAATAATAAATATGGTTAGTCTAAAAGCTTTTTCATTTCCGGTAAAATCCATTATGTTAACTGAATTTATATATGGTATACAGAGTAAAAACAGAAAGAGACTATCTTGGCGTTGAGATAGTCTCTTTCTGTTTTTTTATTGTAATCTTTTGCTGATGCCTTGTTGCATCTTGGGTAGTTTGCTCAAAGGTTGCAGCAGTTATGCAACCTTTACAAAGCAGATTTGCAATATCCTCTTGCATAGATACTTAATCTGTTCCGAAAAAATGTTTTATGTTAACTAAAAGGCGAAAAAGCCATCTTTGGGGAAGATGGCTTTTTCTACTGATAAATATTAGGTTGTAATTGGAGTACTAAAAGACTTCTCGAGTAGTTTGCTCATGTTGATCTTAATTATTCATTTTGTAGCAAAGTAATAGCAGGAAATATTACTTTGCATTTGAATACTAGTACTATAATTTTAAAACGAAAATGGGGGCTAGTAAGATGCTGGTAAAAAAGATGTTAAATGGAATTATGATGAAAGAAATCACCATTAAAGAATTAGCTGATCGGTATGATGTAAGTACTCGTACCATTCAATCAAAGATTAAGAAATTAGGCTATGAATGGGACAGTAAGGAAAGTATTTATCGCTATGTTGGAGAAGAATCAGAACCTTTAGATGTTGATTTTAGTACTCTTATCTCTAAAAACAGTAAAATGCCAGCAAAACAACAGCTAGCCAATAGCGAAATAGCAGCTAGTGTTAGCTATCTGAATGAAAGTGAAAGTACTAATGACAGCTTTGAAAAAGCTAGTACAAATGATAGCAAAGTAGATGCAATTGATTTGTTACTGCAGCATCCAAAAGAACGCTCAAAACAAGTGTATAGAGGGTTTTATTTTGACCAGGATGTGTTAAGTATCATTGATCGAGTTCCTAAGAGTTATAAATCTGAATTAGTAAATGAAGCTCTTAGAAAAGTGTTTAAGGAAAAAGGGTTATTAGACTAAAAGTGTTCCGAAAAATGGTTTTATGTTAACTAAAAATATATATCATATACACCTTAAAAAACAGAAAAAACTACCGGCTCATCGGGGACCAGTAGTTTTTTCTGTGACATAATTAGAAGTTAGTTTTGATGCTTTTATACATCTTGAGTAGTTTGCTCAAATTGTTAAATGTTATTCTTTTTAAGCTAAATGTGGAGGAGGTGGAGTAAAGTTATCATTTCTCTTTAAATCTTGAGGTGGTGTATCATGAATATATGGGGGAGCTGGTTTTAATTTTGGTTTGCCTCCAAATCCTTCTGGGCATTGAACATATTGAAATACACCTTCTCCATCCATGCTTGGACCACTTGCCCAGCGTCCAGTAGCACTCTTTTCTCCTTCAGAAAAATTAAAGAGGACATGGGATACTTCCCGTTTCTCTAAGTGTCGAGGAAACGTACTTGGAACAACTACATTTTCTTTTTCCTCTAACTCCTTAATTGCTGCAATCCATTGATTTTGATGCATCGTATCCCGAGCAATCAACCAAGATAGCATATCTTTCACTCCACGATCACTAGTTGATTCATAGAGACGTACAACTTGAAGGCGACCTTGTGACTCTGCATTTAAATTGGCGCGAAAATCTGCCAGGAGATTACCACTTGCTGCAATATAACCTGCATGCCATCTGTTTCCTACACTATCTGCTGGCATGGCCCCAAGTCCGGAAACAATAGCATGTTGTGGATTCATGCCTCCAAGAATCGCTCCAATGACAGGATCCTGAGCTGCTTTTTCTAAATCTCCAACAGGTGCTCGATCAAGAAGTCGGGCGATCATTGTAGCTAACATTTCGATATGAGCTAATTCTTCGGCTCCTGTATCCATAAGTAAATCTTTATATTTGCCGTTACCTCGTACATTCCATCCTTGAAATAGATATTGTAATGCTACAGAGATTTCACCAAATTGCCCCCCTAAAACTTCTTGCAGTTGCTTTGCAAATAAAGGATCCGGACGGTCTGGTTTTGCATGGTATTGAAGTTCCTTTTTATGAAAAAACAATAGAAATCATCCTATCTACTTTTTATTCAAAATAATCTTTTATAGGCTATTCAACTATATAAGGATAGGTGTCTAAATTTATTTATAAAATAGAAACTGTAATATCTTCTACCTCCCCTAAAAAATAGCTAGTCTTTATACAAGGTACGAGTCGTATTTTTTAAGAAACCCACTTAAAAAATCTCCACTCTTTTCTCCTTGTACAAAGACTTTCGGCAGGTTTGTATTTCTCGCCAAGCCGACATACCCAAAACGAAGAATTTGAGAATCGGCTTGTTTGCGCAAGTATACCTGCCGAACCGCCTGTGCAGCTGTTCAAAAATAACAATCTTATCCCAAGATTAGCAACACACTTAAAAACATAAGAAGCCAGCCTCTACCCCAAAACAAAGGGGGAGATAAGCTGCGTTGTCAATGGTAAGCGGACCGTAGGGAGCATTAAGGAATTGACAATGTCACTAGACCCAAACCCTCTTGGCACTCAAACAACCACGTTTGTTTGACGCCAACCGGCGAGGGAGCCCCCTCAAAGTGTTGAGGGGGTTGGGGGTGTTTGTAGAAGCCATTCCAAAGGAGCTTTCCTTTGGCAGGTGTGGACAGCGTCCGCGGTTTGGCTCCCCCTTGAAAAGGGGGCTGGGGGGATTGTTATGCTGAGCATAACCAAGCTCAATTGGGTACCAATTGTAGAGCTTGCCTTATTCCGACTGTTTGGTGTATTATGGAAGCATACAGCTGGAATTTTACACCAAGTTCACCACGTCCAGTAGGTGAACATAAGGAGGAATAAAGGGATGAGCGAGACGAAAGGCGAGCGTAGGAACGAGCCTAAACAGGTGAAGTTCCGTGTCACTGAGGAGGAATTCGAACGGCTATCGCTGATGGCGGATAACGTAGGAATGACGGTGCCTGCCTTTGTGAAAGCAAAGGCACAGGGTACCCGCGTACGACAGCCAAAGATCAATCGTGAGGGTGCTCTGGCCATCGCGAAGGAATTGCGTGCTGTGGGTACCAATGTGAACCAAATTGCGAGATGGTGTAATTCACGAGACATCGAACAATTGAGTGAACAGGAGCTTGAGAGATTGGTATACAATCTCGACGAAATTAAAAAAGGATTGGCTGCAGCATGGCAACAATTAAGCTGAGTACCACGAAAAATGCTAATGCGTTACTGAAGTACGCTGAGAAGCGCGCTGAGGTGTCAAATTCGCTTGATTGTGATGTGGACTATGCTAGAAACCAATTTAAAGCTACAAGGGAAATATGGGGCAAGAGTGGCGGCATACAAGCCCACCATGTGATTCAGTCGTTTAAACCTGATGAAGTAGATCCTGAGAAAGCCAACGAGATTGGGTTACAGCTGGCTGAAAAGCTGGCAAAAGGCCACGAGGTGGCCGTCTATACGCATACAGATAAGGATCACATCCATAACCACATCGTCATTAATGCCGTGAACTATGAGGATGGTCGTAAGTTTCATGCACATGGCCAAGAGGCTATTGACCATGTGCGCAAAATAAGTGATGAACTGTGTAAGGAACATGGGCTGTCCATTGTAGAAGAGCGCTCGGCCGATGTTCGGTACACATTAGCT
>NZ_JBBOUG010000006.1:0-16547 GCF_038005965.1 Priestia sp. FSL W8-0524 | reverse complement strand
TTGAGCAAACTACTCATGACGTCGTGAGGCATCCAGTATCCAACACGAATCTCTTCTCCAAGAGCAGAAAAACCTACTGATCCCTGTTCAGTAGGTTTTTCGTTTTTAAGCTGTATAAGATATACAAAGTTAGTTAACATAATGTCTCTTTCCGGAACACACAAAAAAAAAGAACCCTTATGGGAGTAGGGTTCTCGATGAGGCCTTGTTTCTTCTTTATGCAGCTTTTTATACATCCTTGAGATAACAGGATTTTCTCTTCAGGTGATTGAAGCAAAGATGTATAAAAAGTGCACATTTTATACATATGCTCGTACGGGGAAATATAGTCCTTATGTAAAAAATGTGCTACTATTTACTTACGGTTATATTTTGGTACTTTATAATTGTGATTCATAAAACAAAGCAACCTCACTCCAATGACCTCGGAATGAGGTTGCTTTTTATTTTGCTATTGGCGAGAAATATAAAACGGCATAGTCCGTCTATAAATCAACGTTTCCTCCTTTAGAATTTAAATTATTAAATTCTAAAGGAGGAATATTTTTATGGTCGAATATAGAGGAAGAACAGTGTAAGATAATTTAATAAACACAGTATTTATTTGTCAACTAGCTAGTACTTATCAAGGTTGATATCTTAGGTACAAACCTTGGTAAATCTTAATACTAAGGTTTTTTATTAAGGTATATAGATTTAAATTTAGGTTTATAAAGTAGGTGGAATCATGGATATTTTTGAGAACCACGGTGACAAAAAAATGGATAAAGACCAAGGTTCTGATGTTGATAATGAATTAGAATTTACAATTAAAGAGGCTGCTAATATTATAGGTGAAACACCTAATGTCGTAAGAAACTGGATGAAGGAATTACGTGATTATATTCCTCATAAAAAAGATGCATCTAATGGCTATACAAAATTTGATAAAGCAGGTATGGAAAGGTTAAAAGAAATCCGATCGCTGCACCGAGAACAAAATTGGTCAATTAAGCAAATTGAAAATTATTTTGCTACAGGAGGAGAATCTTTTAAACCAGAACCTAAAAAGGCAACAGGTGAAGTTATTGCTGACGAATTAAAAGAGCTAAAAGAAGAGATCAAGTTATTAAGAGAACATAACGAACAACAAAAACAATTTAATATGGCTCTTATTAAAAAATTAGACGAAGTAAGTAATCGTAATGAAGAGCATTATAAACGTTTTGATGAAACAGCTCGGTCTCTTTTAGAAACAAAAAAAATGTTAGCTGTTGCTGATGACTTAAGTAAAAACCACAGTAAAGACCTTGGTAAATCAGGATTCAAAGGCTTTCTATCACGATTATTCCAAGGTAAATAACAATTGAACTATTAACCTATATAAACCAAAAAAAGAAAGCTCCATTGCAATGGAGCTTTCTTTTTTTGGTTTATATTACTATTTTCCATTGAATTATCAGATTAATAGAAGGTATAATAGACTTAACAAAAATGGACGGAATAGAAAAAAGACTTCAACGTGTTTAAGAAGTGTAAGCAGCACCCTTAAACCGTTCCCCCTACGCAAACTAGGGAAAACACCTGTCGAAGTCTCTTGTTAATAGTTTCATTATCGATAAGATAAAACTTATGGTTTTATTTTATACGAAATTGACATCTATTTCAAGGGCTTAGTTCATCACAACAAAAGACATTGTTTTCCTTGTTAAGGGAGACAATGTCTTTTGTTGTTCCTAAAAGGAGAAGATGAACCAATGACAATTAGCCGCATACTTACTACGGAAGAGTTTAACCACATGCAAGCCTACGAAAGTTATACAGAAAATCGTCCTCAACATCAATCGATGAAACGAAAATTATTGAAAGAAATTATTCAGCTCTATGGTGATAAATACTATCGTTTACATGACGGAACAAGAAAAGCGTTAGATCGACTCTGCTGGCTGGGTGCAGAAAAAGGCTTTTGCTTTCCTGGCAGTACATATTTAGGTAAAACCTATGAAATATCCAAAGGAAACATGGATCGCCATCTAAGAGAGTTACGAAAACAAGGGCAAGTTGTGACCGTCTATCGACGTTGCCCTCGTAATAACGGAAAAGGGAATCCTGTACATTTATTTGTTAACCACCCTTACTTTGAGTATTGGGTCAACTTTTTACAACTTGATTTGACCTCTCATGTTGAAGCAGATGTTGAAGCAGAAAATGCCGAAACCCCTTGTGAGAGTAAGGATGAAGAGGCAAAAAAAAATCCTACCTATAATTTAACTTTAAAAGATTTAAATAAATACATACGTAAAGACATAGATATAAAGCTTTCAACGGAATATCTACCGTCTTTTATTCCAATGCCATTTAAAGCAGCCGTACAGCCGTTTTTTAACTGTGCAGATGATATTTATCATTTATGGGGGAAAGTACGCTTAGCACACAAAATAAGCCGTCTAGAGAAGCCTGTTGAGGAATTAGTATCAATTGCTGTTCAAGCATTTAAAGAAACCGTCTTTGCTTATAAAAGAAATCGAATAAAGACAACCTTTGAAGCCTATTTTTTCGGGACTTTAAGAGGTTTATTTACTACTGAGCGTAGAAGAGAAGTTCAAAGAAATAAAACTAATCCGTTATTCTATAACTTTTTAGAATTAGATGCTTAATATATTTATCTTGAAGCCTATTTTTGTCTATAGACTGTGGAGAATGGGCTGTTTAGAAGAATACTTATGCCAAGAAGCATTGTATACTTACACGACTACATGTGTAGCTATATCAATGGCTACCTAAAATAAAACCTTTTAAACGACATGGCATAAGTATGTTTGCGGTTTAAAAGAAGATTCTTCAAAAAATGGAACCTTTAAGGTGTCTTTTCCTGTACTTCTGTTAAATCCTATATAAAATCTATATTACATACGTTGGTGTACAAGCAATTTGGGGATTTTGATTAATAGGGCTATAAATCAATGGTGCTTTTCGAGATACTTTCCTTATAGGTAACTTTGATTACGTTAGTAATCATGTTCCTATTAGAGGTATTCTTTTTCTTACTCCTATTTTAGGTTAGATATATATCATGACGACGACGGGAAAAGAAATGTGCTAAATGAGTTTGAAAAGGGGTACAACAAATTAGAAACATAGGAGGGACATGCTCTAAAAAGAGAAACACAAAAGGGACGTCACTAAGACGTTACGTGGTTTAGAAGGTTCTTAACAATTCAAGGGAGAGAATGCTATGGAAAAACACAAAATAAAACAGATTCTACAGGAGCATGAATTGTTTGATATTGAAATTCCTTTCATGACTAAGAATGGAGTTGACTATATTCGTGTAGACCTTTTATTTTATCTTATTACAAAAATGAAAGGGCGTATTTTCAAAGACATATATAGATCAATTCTCCAAAATAAAAATGATCCTCAAGAATTATATGGTATTCTTCGGGCCTTTGCTGAAATAGTGGACGACCTAGGCTACACATTTAGCAAACAAAAAAATGTATAGGCTCCTAGAGCAAATACGTTTTTTTGTTTGTTCTTATGTAATTGTAATAAAGACAAATCATTTATTCTTTTGCTGATGCTACTTCCTTGGATGCATTGTTTTTCTGTGTAACAATTACATCATGATATAAAATCTTCTCTTTATTTTTTCCTACATACGATTGCAATGCCTTCGCAATCTTTTCTGCTTCTTCTTCACTTTGAATCTCAAAGTATTTTTCGAAGATCGCCCCGACTTGAATCAGTCGTCTTGTTCTTTCTTTTCTCTCTTTTTCTTTTTTACGCGCTTCAACTTGTTGTTTCTTCGCTTTCATCTTCTCAATTTTCTCTTCTA
This sequence comes from Priestia sp. FSL W8-0524, assembly GCF_038005965.1. Classification (NCBI taxonomy): domain Bacteria; kingdom Bacillati; phylum Bacillota; class Bacilli; order Caryophanales; family Bacillaceae; genus Priestia; species Priestia sp. FSL W8-0524. The sequence continues at coordinate 12,730 of NZ_JBBOUG010000006.1, read as the reverse complement.
ATTCCTGAAGAATTTCCTCATTTGTTCGCTTCTTCGGCACCCATCCCCATCTCCTTTATCTGTTCTCTAATGTTTAAATTGATTATATCAAAAATTGAGATAAATTGGTATCATTAGCATAGATTCTCTCACCAGGATATGATATAATTCCCTTAGATCGAAGAGATAAGGGCGCACTTATACATCGTACCGATGTGTGCGGTTCCTTTGGAACGAAAAGACAAAACCAAATACCCATTCGCCTAGATGGCGAATTTTATAAAACCTGTTTGTCTATCGGCAAAGATGAAATCAGCATCTGACACCTTCGGTGTTCATGATGATGCTTTCATCAAAAACGTTGATTAGCGCACTTTGTGCTCTTATCAACTTATTCCTAAACCACTAACCCATTCTCAAGAAAGGAGGAAAGAATTATGGCTATCTACCATCTATCGATGCAAATCATCAGTCGTTCAAAAGGACAATCAGCTGTCGCTGCAGCTGCTTATCGCAGTGGCGAAAAACTACATGATGAACGCACCGACGAGCAAAAGTTTTATGCTCGTGATGTACAACCGGAAACCATGATCCTGACTCCTTCTAATTCTCCAGAATGGATGAAAGACCGCAACCGTTTATGGAATGAAGTTGAAAAAGTAGAGAAGCGCAAAGACTCACAACTAGCACGCGAATTAAACATCGCGTTGCCAATCGAACTGAATCAAGACCAACAAAAAGAGCTCATTCAGTCTTTTGCACAACATGAGTTTGTTCAAAAAGGAATGGTCGCCGACATCGCCATCCATCGTGACGATACTAATAATCCTCATGCTCACATCATGTTAACCATGAGAAATGTAGATCAAGATGGTTTCGGCAAAAAGAATCGTGACTGGAATGCTGATTTTGCCAATGCAAAAGAAAATAATCGTGGATACGTCAAAAATAGCGAAGGCTGCCTATCTATTCGTGAACAGTGGGCGAACTATGCAAACCAAGCATTAGAACAAGCCCATAGTAAACAGCGTATTACGCACCTTTCTCATGAGAAGCGTGGACTTGAAGTTCTTCCAACCATTCACTTAGGGCATGTGGCTCATGACATGGAGAAGAAAGGGAAGCAAAGCGAGCGTGGCCAAGTTAACCGAGAGCGCCAAGAGTATAACCAAGTCGTTATAGACCTACAGGCTTACCGCCGCCAAAAAGAGGATCATCTACAAAAAATGAAAGAAAAAGAGAAGCAATTTAGCTTCTCTACAGATGTTGAGAAAACGCAGATTCAAAAGGCTGCATCTCTTTTAAACCAAGAAGTCGTTTCCTTAGACGATGTCTACAAACGCCATGAAGAACTACGCAAAATGAGTGATCGTCATGACCCAATTGAACGTCATTTCCATGTTCAACAACAGCAGTTCCTTAACGTCAGCAATTCCTATGACCGTGTGAGGGCTTTGGAGCTTGAAATTAAGCAGAATGAAGAGAAAGTAGATGAACTCAAGGGATCACTCAATCCGTTTAAACTGAAAGAAAATAATATGATGAAACGTCGTTACCTTGATAAAATTTCTGATTTAGAAGGTAATAAAGCAAACTATGAAAGCAGCATCAAAGAATATAAAGAATCCCTTCGTTTTTCAAATGAAGAAGAATTCTACCAACGTTACCAAGAATTCTCTCAACAAAAAGAGAGCCGTCTGCATCAAATCAAATATGAGAAACAACAGATTCGAGTAGAGACAAAAACTTTATTACAAGCAGAAGAAGCCATTAAAATGGCTAAAATTCGTGAAGTAAGCTCACATTATCCTGATTTAAAAACAGCCGGAAAATACTTGAGCTATGACAATGCCTTAAAACTAGAAAAGCATATAGATATGGCCAAAAAAACGCCAGTAACGTTAGAAGTCATTGAAAAAGCCATTGGAAATCAAAAAGATGAGTTGTACAAACTAAAGAAAAATATAAAAATCTTCGAAACAGAAAAAGATTATCTAGATGCGACGAAGAATCAAGTTACTAACCTTGAAAAAGCAGAAAAAGAACTTGATAAACTAAGTAATAGCCCTGGTGAGACAGCTAAACGATTGGTTTCAAAAAAAGCACGTCAACATTATGAAGAATTACAGCATGAAGCCAATCATTATCGAGAGAACCTTAAAGAAAAAGGATACAAAGGACCAGATGATTTAGAGAAGCGACAAGGCGAAATTAGAGAACTTGAGAGAGAGGTAATCCCAGCTATAGAAAAGCAGATAAACACGAAGGAGCAAGTCATAGGAACGATCTCAGGCATCTTTGATGCTATTAAACAAGCTGTTCATACCCAAGAACAGGGACAACAAAGGCATCAACTTAGAAAAATGAGAAGTAGCAATATAAATAGATCTAAAAATCAAGGACCAGAAATTGAACGTTAATAAAGAAAGGCTTGTTCGATTACAAGAACAAGCCTTCCTCTTTATAAAATTAATAGTTTGAATAGCCGTCACGTTTACAGTTACAACCAGAATGATGATCTTTATGAGCGTCATAACCATCTTTACAGTTATTATTGCCATAATCTCCGCCTTTGTTATATCCATCATAACCACCGTAGTTACGACAACCGCCATAATTGTTGTTATAGTTCCAACAACCACATCTACAACGACGTCTACAGCCAAAGAAATTCCAACAACACATATATTTTCCCTCCCTTTAGCATAGATACGATATTTTATGTTTTCTATTTTATTTAGCTTGTACTATTGTCACCTATGAAAAAAAGCTTCTAAATTAAATATCTAGAAGCTTTTTTAGCAATTAACTTAAAATTAAAAGTGAACAAAAAGAATATTTTTATATCTATTATTTAGTGAGATTTAAGTGTTCGAAGTATTATCAACTTGGCCTTGATCGCTAATATCTGGATCACAATTGTTGTTTAACATATGAGCCACTGAAGGAGAAGTATTACCAAAAGAAAAACAAGCTCCTACTGATTTTGAATTAGCTGTATGACTGTTTTGAACATTGTTACCTATATCTAAATTTGCATTTTCTGTGATTCCGTTAGTATTAAAGTTTTGAACATTAATATTACATGGCATAAAAAATGTACTCCTTTATTATTAAACTTGCCCTGATATCGGCATAGAAGGGTTAGCAATTTGATCTTGGTCACTAAAGTCTGGATCAAAGTTTCCATTGGCCATCCAAGACGTAGAAGGAGAGAAATTACCCATAGAAATACAAGCTCCTACCCATTTTGAATTAGCTGTATGACTATTGTGTACTGTATGACCAAAATCTAGATTTCCGTTTTGTGTAATCCCATTGGTCAATACATTTCCAACGATAATAGAATAAGGCATAAACCTACTCCTTTCTCTTTTGAACACCTATTACAGTTTATTCTTTTATCCTTTATTAGGTAACTTGCCTAAATAAATATTAGTTTAAGACAGCTCATAAAATATTTTCTCATCTTTTAAACAAATTGTGCCTTAAGGCACTCTAAGTCAACTTAAGTTGACTACCTGTACCTAACAAGAAAAGCCCTTTATAAACTATTTCATGCACGTCAAAAAACTCCTGACTTTAGAAATAATCAAGAGTTTTTTGAATTAGTAGGGGATACATCCAAAAACAAAGGGTCCTCATATAATGAATTTGTGGAGTGCATCAACTATATTATATTCATCGACAATATTTTAGTAACTTGCCTACGATAAAAGAATTTAAGATAACTTGGTCTATGTAAAAAGCCTTTCCTTTAGAAAGACTTTTATTGTATTAGCAGAAGCCACCGTAGCCACCACTAAAACAACTACATCCAATAATGACAAGAAGAATAAATAAGACAATTAGAAGAGCAAAACCTCCACCAAGTCCACATCCACCATTACTAGACATACTATCACTCCTTTTATGAAATCTGAATAAAACTAAAGGAGTAGGAACATAATTTATATGGGCTAACGTATTATATGTATCCGTAATCGTTTATGAGCATGTTTAATTCTTTAAAGCTTAAAATGAATAAAGTCCAGCATTAAAGACAGACTAATAGAGATGCTTTTTAGTATCAATATTCTCTTCTAATTACGTTACAAAAAAACACACTAACTACCTTCCAAATAGTTAGTGTGTTTTCCTTGTCTTTCGAAATGAATTTCTAAAGACAAGCTGCCTTACTTTTCCGTCTATATATCATATGTACATTGTTTAAATTAAATGCTGAAAATATACTTACACTATGAATTGAAGTACCATAAATCGAACAAACTATAAAAGACGCTGTGAAGCTTCCGTTTGGTAATTCTCACTGTTTCAAGTTAACATTATGAAGCCAGAAAACCCCTTAATTGTTGAAATAGGGGGTTTTTCTATTCTAAGTAAGTTTTATATCCTCATAATCATTATTGTTGATTTCCATCTATTCCATCAACGTTTGCAATAGCTGTTTGATCATTAATATCGGAATCCATGTGATCAGTTTTCATCCTAGCTGAAGAGAAAGAAATGTCACCATACGTTCTGTTTATTCCAGTTGACTTGGTGTTTGCTGTGTGACCATTATGAATTACTTCACCAAAATTTGTAGACCCATTACTAGAAGTGCTATTAATTCTCGCCGTTCCAATATTTATGAACCCTGGCATTGTTATCCCATCCTTTTCTTCAGTTTAGTAGATATACATTATGATAATACAAGCCTAAGTGTGAAAACCATTTTTCACTTGGAACACGATTAATAATACATCATCAAATTAAAAATTTAGAATTTTCTTCTTAAAAATATTCAATTGTAAAATCATAAAAAATAAAGGACAAGCATATAATTTATCAAAAGCCTCAACAAACCATATGAATTGAACTAGCAAAATTCTCTAAATATCCCGATTTAGGGGATTTTGCTTTTATATAGGGGGTACCGTCAGGAAAATGCAGATTTACAACGTTAAGGAAATTATAATAGAAAAAAGTCCAATTTCTCAGTATCATAAAAATTTATCATACAGCAGATTCACCTCGGTATGAACGAACTAAGTCAGAAGTCATTTTTTGTATGCGAGCTCCTTTATATTTAGTAGTGAGCTTTCCCTAATTGGTAATTGGAAGTAATGGGTGATATACAAGCCTTTCTGTATATCACCCATCATTTAATAAGGGATCACCTAGTTTGAATGTGTTAAAACACCCTAAAATTATAAGTTTAACATTAATATCCGTCTTGGTACTTCAACTTTCCTGAGTTAACTAAATTAACTTTAACTTTTAAATGCTTTATACTATGTTTATTTAAGTAAAACGAGCCTGCTTTCACTTCTTCTTTCCATTTACTTGGGTTTTGGCGATATAATGATTCCCCTAATCTGTAGATATCTGAATTTATTTCTATTCCTTTTTCAAAGGAGTTTAGAATTTCTAACTTTATAATATCTTCAGTTTTTGTAACTAACTCTTTATCATTAATTTCCTTGATTTTCTCATTGATTCCGGCTTGCACTTCAACTGTAATATTAAAAAGTATTGGTTTACTATTCATAATAGGGGTAATGGTAATCTTAGGTTTCTCTACCACTACTGAAACAACAGCGCTATCATTCTCAACAATCCACACAGGAGATCGAACGGTTTTTTCATCCATCCATCTTAGACCGTTTAAATCAGTCTCAGAAAGCCAGCCTTCTAGGCGATTATTTCTTATGAAAAAAGCACCATCATTTCTTAATAATGGTGCTTTTTTTGATTCTTCTTTCCAGTTTTCCGTCGAAATTTTAACTGATGGAATTAAAGCTGTTTGTCCCATTGGATCGCTATCTCTAATAAATTGATGAAACTTTTTAGGTTGTATATAAGATCTCTGTTTATAGCTTTCATATGGTTCATGGAGAATGGTTGACAATCCCGACAATGTAAAAAACGCTTTTGTTTTAAGTACATCTTCTATGGGTTCCTTTGTAGCATATAAGAGAATATTATAGCGTATTTCTCGGTATCGATTAATAAAATCAATCGAATCTTTAATATCTTGTTTTAGGAGTTGTTCACTCAAAATTAGCGTAGAGACATGTCCCCAAAAAAGTCTTTGTTGTGCATCTTTATATAATTGATTTAATGCTTCCGTAATTGTAATGCCTTCCCCTCTTCCTATCCAAACTGGTGGTTGTTTATCAGGTCTTGCCCCTTCTAACTTAGCAACATTAGAAAAGTCAAGTAACTGAGCATAGGCTATATATTTTCCTTCTTTAAAATCTATACCAAGAGCTGCTACATAATAAATATCTTGTACTTCTTTAATATTCCAGCATCCAGATAATATTGTGCTAGACAAGAGTATCATGGTTATTAGTTTTAGTTTGTTCAGCTTCACTCTTTCCCTTCTCCTTCATCAGTTTTAGAACTATCATTGGTCCGAAGGTAACTTACTCTATGCCCATAACTTCTCCACGGTAAGCGAAATAATGCCTTGAAAAAATCAGAACTAGATTTTGGGAAAACCAAAGCTAAGTAAGGTATCCCAAAGGAACGCAATCTAGAAAGATAAAGAACGATTACAAATCCCCCAAGCATAAAACCATATAACCCCATTAAAATTGAACATAATAGTACAAAGCCTCTGAGTATGGATACTGCTCCTCCTAGTAGTTGGTTTACTAGGGTATATCCCGCAATAGCAGATAAAGCAGTAATAACAATCACAGATGGGGAAATAAAACCCGAACGGATTGCAGCATCCCCAATGATTAGTCCGCCTACCACTGAAAGGGTTTGACCAAGGGGGGAGGGTAATCTTTGACCGGCTTCACGGAACATCTCAAAAAGAAACAAAACAATTATAAGCTCAAGTGGTGCTGGAAATGGTAGACCTGATCTTGCAACAGTCACAGTCGCAAGAAGAGGGAAAGGAATTTGATCTTGGTGATAAGCAAGTAATGCCATCCAAAATCCGGGTAGGAAGACAGCTAAAAGAAATCCAACCCACCGATAAAAGCGTGCAAATGATACAGTTAGAAAATTAAAGTGGGAATCTTCTGCAGCTTTTATTAAAAAAGTTATAGTAACAGGAGCGATAATAACAATTGGGGAGCCATCAATTATAATCACTACTCTACCTTGCAATAAGCATTCCACTGCAAAATCAGGTCTGGCTGTATCACCACAAAGAGGAAAAATAGATAAAGATTGTTTCGATACCATCTCTTGAATTTGAGTTGAACTAACTACGCCATCAATATCAATTAAAGTTAGACATTCTAGAATGTTATTTAGTATCTCTAAATTAACTACATCTTTTAAATATAATATCCCTATTTGAGTTTGAGTCCGTTTACCTAACGTCAATGTTTGATAAGATAAGGTGGGATGTCTTAATCTTTTTCGAATAAGTGCCACGTTTGTTGAAATATCCTCAATAAAATTGTCTCTTGGCCCACGAATGGATGTTTCGTAATTAGATTGTTCGGTAGAACGGTTTGGTTTATTTGATGCACTAACAGAGAAAAAGGTAAACGACTTAGGAAAATACAGAACTAAATTTCCATTAAATATTTCCAAAGAAATAGACTCGAACCCTTCACTCACTTCTAAAGGTGTCCATTCTAGGTCTTGTTGATATTTATCAATTTCTTCTTTTAAGAAACGGTATTGATGTTTTTGAGCTATTTTTTCTAATTGAGGAATAATAAATTGATTAATTTGTTTTTTGTCCACTAAACTCTCGCAATAAATGAAAAAGGTCTCTATATCACTATCTTCACTCCCGATTTTATGGAGAACTACTTTTACATCTTCACTATTTTGATATGTTGAACGTATTTTTTCCTCATTTATAATTGGATTAGGTTTATAGATAGTATATTTTCCATTCCCATTTTTTTTATTATTCTGTTCCCCTCTTCTCAAGGATTATCTCTCCTTTAATCTTTTTAGAAAAACTAAAAATCCTAATACTAATGAAAAGAAAAGCAGAAATAAAAAAGATAAATGAAAATAAACATTTTGTAAAAAACGAACAAATTCAATATCACTCATAGGAAGAAGAACAGCCACAAATGTAATTAGTGAACTGATTCCTATTAATACATTCCTTTTTTTCTCGTTTTTAAATGAAAATAATTGTCCAATAATATATAAACCAAAACTTATCCTAATAAATCCACCTGATAGCCATTGGTAAATTGAAAAGAAATCTACATGTTCAATATACTTTCCTATTTTCAATAATCTCCATTCTTCGTAAGCAGGATACCTCTGATTAGCAGCCTCTTCAGGTCCAAAAATAGCAATAGAGCCCAATAAAGGGCCAAGCGTTAAGCAGATCAACACTAACCCAAGAATAATAAAACTCCGTGACTTGATATTCATTTTTAAATTATGTTGAATAAAAAAAATTAAAGTCACTTCTAGCAGAGAACCTAAACTGTAGACGATTCCTTTAATAACGGGTGTCAATCCATTTTCAAGGATAGGAAATATTTGAGAATAATCCTTATGAGGAAGATTAAGACTCATAACGAAAAAGCCCAATGCAACAACAAATACTAATAAAAAACCTGACAGAATAGATAAGGTTGTAAAATTAGATGTTGCAGCAAAAAAACAGATAACTAAAAATACAATAGCTAAAATGGGCGCAGGACTTTGTGGAAAATAGGATGTAACTGTCCATACAATCATATCTTTTAAGGTAACTCCAATAAATAAGAGAATAAACATATACATTAATAAACATAATCCCTTTGCAACAATATTCCCAAAGTGGTTATTTAACCATGAATACAGATGTGTGTGGTCTAACTTTTTCATAATAAATCGAATAAAAAGTAACCATCCCAGAATGAATCCCCCAGATAAGAGGACTGAAATCCATGAATCTCTCCTCGAGATAGCTAACAACATAGGAATCACCATAACGTGATTCATTAAGCCAATACTCATCATAAACAAAACAAATACTTGTGAAAAATTCGCTTTATGTTGTTGCATTGTTAAACCTACTAACTTAGTTGGATTTTATAAAGAATAAACTAATCACATCAAAACTAATTGGCAAGGATACTAAACGGTATTTTCTCCATTTATTAAGAAATTATTCATATAACACCTTATATTATAAGTGTAAGCCTCTACCTTACCCACATGTTTGGCATTTTTTTATATGCGATAATCTCCTAAAGATCGAATTCTAAGGAGGTTTTGCGATGAATAAATCTCAATTATGAATGGAATGGGGACAACGGATTACCAACTGTTTGGCCAGCGGACAAAGTGCTTCAAAATGGTGTGCTTCTAATGAAGGAAGCATTCATCAGTTCTGGTATTGGAAATAAAGCTTAAAATGACTCAGGATACAAGTGATAATTCACCTATATGGTTGACATTAGAAATGGACGATTCTTTCGAAAATCAAGATTAGTGGTAGGGGGTGGTCAAGCTTCTTTAGATGTTGAACCTGAATGCGATCCAAAGTTACTTCCAGATGTAGTAAGGACGCTTCAATCAGTATGTTGAGACCTTCAATGATTGAAAGTGTCTATCTCGAACGAGGTAGTACGAATATGAGGAAATCTATCGACGGATTAGCTATTTTGGTTCAGGTGGAGTTTAATCTAGACCCATTTTCATCAAGTCTATTTGTTTTTTGTTGCAATAAGGGTAGCGTCATGAAAATGCCGATTACAACAATAAGGAAATTCCAATATAAAAAGCCTGATTTCTCGTCAATTAAATTGAGAAATTTGGCTTTTTTGTCACTCCATAAAAGTCTTCTATTATTGGAGAATATGTATATTACTTCGGGATAACAGGGACCCAGAGTTCGTGTCTTGGTTTATGCTTCTGACCGTAATAACATTCTATACACGGTAAATTTGCAAGTTCATACTCGGAGGTAGGAACCCACTCGGAATATAAACGTTTCCATGCATCCACTATGTTCGGAAAAACTGCCCATGTACCTGCGGGAATAATAAGCGTCTCCATATTTTCTGGGGATTCCCCATCGTATCTTACGCCCATGAAATAGGAAAATTGTTCATCTGTTATGGCGGCTTCTTTTCCGCAAACCCCCAGAAGGCTTTCAAGCGTGCATTTTGGATTTTCCCATGACATATCTACTAGTTCTTGCATAAATCCATCTTTTTTAGCAGTGTTCCAAAGCGTAGGGATTGTTTTAAATGCTCTGCTTGTTTTTACTGGCTTACTTTTTCCAACAATTCTTAAATCAAAATCAAGGTTTTCAATTCTATAGTCCATCTCGTTATCTCCTTTAATAGAAATTTGAAAGGAAATTCTGGGAAAGGCTTTTAACTGTACCCCTCTATTACGAGCATTGGAAGGGGTTACTCCATGCATTTTTTGAAAGGCACGTGAGAAAGTATCAGAAGAAACATAACCATATTTAATTGCCACATCGATAATCCGAATATCACTTTTTTGAATTTCAAATGCTGCGAGTGTTAACCGTCTACGTCTAATATATTCTGATAGCGATATACCAGAGATTGAAGAGAACATTCTTGAAAAATGAAACTCAGAACAATTAGCTGCTTTTGCAATCTTTTTGTAGTCTATTTCTTCATCCAGACTATTTTCAATGTAGTTTAACGCATTGTTCATTCTTTCTAGCCAATCCATAAGTTTAATCCCTTTCAATATTTACTATAAAACAAAATAGATAATAATTGCCGACATTTCATGCCTAAAAATGTTGGTGAAAAAATACACCTTTTGATAGAATCAGGACAAACTATTTGTTTCCTTCCGATAGCTTTCTATATAATGAAGCCCTAGATACATTAGTAATTTCGCAAATTTGATTTACAGTCATACCGCCTTCTTTATATAGTTTTACTGCATAATTCATTCCTGCGTGATTTTTATGATATTTCTTTAACCGGCCTTTAAACTTGCCTTCTTTCTTAGCCAGCTCAATCCCTTCACGTTGACGCATACGGATAAGATCTCGCTCTAATTGATTAACACCAGCCATTACCGTAATTAAGAATTGACTGTAAGGATTATCTTCTGATAAATCTAGCCATGAATCCTTGAGTGATTTTAAGCTCGCCTTTTTACTTCGTATTAAATCAATCAATTCAAATAAATCCTGCGTACTTCGAGTGATCCGAGTTAAGTCTGTAACATAAATGATGTCGCCTTCTTGTATATCCTCTAACATCTTTTGAAGTTGCTTACGATCTTTTGTTGCTCCGGAAACTTTTTCTTCAAAAATAATATCCATTCTGATTTCGTTCAGTTGCTGAACTTGCCTTGAAGGATTCTGGCTAGTTGAACTGACACGTATATAACCAATTTTCCGCAAAATATCACCTCATTTTTTGAGACAAGTCTTATGAGACGCTCTTAACTATGATTTTATCAGCCTCCTATACTTGTATCAATAGAGTAGACCCTATTGATACAAGGTTTTTTGTCTTAATGTTGTAAATCCGCATAATCCTGATGCTACCCCGTTTTGAGCGTTCTTTTGGATGCTGCAGTAACAAATCAATTGCATCTACTTTGCTAGTAGTCGTACTAGCTTTTGAAAGGCTATCGTTAGTACTTTCACTTTCATTTACATAGCTCGTACTAGCTGCTACTTCGCTGGTAGCTAGCTTTTGTTCTGCTGGCATTTTACTGTTTTTAGAAATAAGGGTACTGAAATCAACATCTACAGGTTCTAATTCTTCTCCAACATAGCGATAAATGCTTTCCTTACTATCCCATTCATAGCCTAATTTCTTAATCTTTGATTGAATAGTACGAGTACTTACATCATATCGATCAGCTAATTCTTTAATCGTGATTTCTTTCATCATAATTCCATTTAACATTTTTTTTACCAGCATCCTACTAGCCCCCATTTTCGTTTTAGAATTATAGTACTAGTATTCAAATGCAAAGTAATATTTCCTGCTATATTTTTTCAGCTGCATAGTTATTTCAATCTTTGAGCAAGATACTCAAGAAGTCTTTTAGGACTCCACTTACAACCTAATATTTATCAGTAGAAAAAGCCATCTTCCCCAAAGATGGCTTTTTCGCCTTTTAGTTAACATAAAACCATTTATCAGAAGTAAATACTTAGTATAGCAGAAAGCTTAAGCCTTCTTTTAGTTTATATTGACTCTAAAAAATAATAATGTCCCACATATAAGACATATATATAACAGTGATTAGGACAGTAATTTAACTGTCGATTACAAAGAGGAAGGTGAAATATGTCTAAGATATGTATCATTGGAAATGGTTGTGCAGGGAAGACTACTCTAGGGAAAAAGTTAAGCCAAAATCTTTCACTTCCATTCTTTGAAATGGATGAAAAACTGAAATTTTTAAAAACAACTCCTTTTCCTACTAGGCAACAAATCAGACATTTCTCAAGAGAACTAAACAAATTATTAGATAAAGATAAATGGATAGTAGAAGGTTGGGGTTATAAAGAAACTTATGAAGAAAGATTTAAAAAAGCAGATATTATTATTTTTCTAGATGTACCTTTTCAAGTGTGTTTAGAACGCTGTCATAAAAGGTTAGGTACAAATGACTTAGAAGTTCTAAAACGAGGTGTAACAAAGTTAAATATATTTGATAAACATGTACGTCCATTGCTATTAAAACTAATTCAAAAATATAAAGATGACTCAGAAAAAATAATTCTAGAGATTGATCAGGATTTTAAATATGAGGATGTACTGAGACAAATTAACATGAATGTAGCGCCTATTAACAAGCAATCTGAATATCAAACAATAAT
>NZ_JBBOUG010000005.1:0-48202 GCF_038005965.1 Priestia sp. FSL W8-0524 | reverse complement strand
TAGACACTATTTATTTGAGTCTGTATATCATGACATGTAGTTGAGTTTCTAATATTATAAGTTAGATATAAAATGATAATTTAAGAGTAAAGCTCCATCTGTTTGTATCTCTTAGTAACTAATTTGTGGTCATTTACGTGGTCAGTGGTCAATTTTTATTGGCCACTTTCTTTTTATACAACTAGCATCTGTATTATAGCTTTTGTTAGCACCGGCAGCAACTGAATAAATACATAAGCTATAGTTGTTTTTGTTAGCCAAGAAATACTTTTCTCTTTGAAGTTTACAATGTACATTAATCCAGCCATTGTTATTATGATACTGGCAAGTGGATAAGACACGACGCATATAATATCCAAGAAAGGTTCAATTTTATCATATGCTACATTGGCGCCCATCTCCTTTGTCTGCTCGACAGGATGGAGTGCCCAATCTAGCAACCCATTGAAAGAGGCTGCCGTTCCTAGTGTAGCCTCTTTATTTATGAATTCTGTAATCGTTCCTACGGTTTGAACTTTGCCCCACATGAGAATACCTCCTTAGAATCCTGTTGTTACTGATACGAGCAATCTCATAAGCATCGGTGATAACTGGACAATGATATAACCAATTGTTGCACCTTGCATCATTTCTAATGCTTTAGGTCGATTTCCAAGCAGCCAATAGATGCCTGCTGCACTAAAGGCTAAAAATGCAAGTGGATAAGATAAACCTTGAACTAATTCAGTTAGTGGATTAAATGCATCGATGACTTTTCTGGAGACTTCTTCTTTAACAGAGGCTGAAGCTGTTGTAGCTGCAAATGACATAGAAGGTTGCATAGTGAAGAAAACAGGAAACATAGCACCGAAAACAAATGGCATACCTTCTTGCCCTGTAATAACTTCTGTGGATTCTTTAACTGGAGATGGATTTAAAAACTCTTTGATTGTACCAACCGTTTGAATTTTCTTAGATGTAAACATATGAATTCCTCCTAATAAAAATCTGTAATGGTAAAGATCTGTACGTCTAACCCTTCACACATTTTCAAAAGCTGCTTACGACGATATTCAGTAGTAGTCATCCAGATAAATGTTGGAGATTTTAATTTTCCGTAAGATATTAATTTTTTATATTTTTCAATTTTGGTTTTATTGGCACTCATCTTCTGAGTATGATCAATTTCGATTAAATAAAATTTTCCTTCTTCTTCGAATAATGCGTCTGCAACAACATTGACATCTTTGTACTTCAAACGCATTTCATTTTTCCATCCGTCAGGACAACCATACGCAATAAACAAATAGTTGCGCATAATATAGTGCTTAGCAGTTGTAAGCTTTTTGCAGACTTTTTTGCACCCCGTTAATTTTCGCCCTTCTGCATTTAAATAATAGATCTTCTCGCCATCCATAAAACTAGAAACATATTCACTAAGCTGTTGCATAACTCTTTGCGCAGTGCGAGTAGAACCAATATTGTGCATCGTCTGTATCTGTGAACGACTTAGATAACTACACTGGCTCAATGATAAGAGTATCTTCTCCTGTCTCTCCTGAGTCTTCACCAGTTGTTTCATCTTCATCATCCTTTCGGGCTTTGATTACAATATGAGGAGTTATAACCTTTTCAATTTGTTGGTCATCTAAAAAATAGCTTTGAACCTGCACTGTACCATCAGGTGTACGAACAATAGCACGACCTTTAATAGTTATCTCTTCTGCTCCAGTATGATCAAGAACGACATAACTTTGTGTTCCGGTGTCCAATCTATAGCAAATCTTAGTTATTGTATTAGCTTTGACTTGGCTATCTAAAATTTCAGCTGTTGGATATTGAGTTGAGAAAATCAAATAGATTCCAAGCGATGCTGCTTCACAGGCAATCATTTTCATCCATGATTTACATTGTTCATACATAAACTTAGCAGCTTCAACATCTTTTTTTGATTTTAATTCCATTCGTCTATAATCTAAATTACTTGCTTCATCAATGATGACGTAATGTCTTGTGATGGGTTGTTTAACATCTTGAATTTTTTCGACGCCTAGCTTCTTAAACCATGCTTTACGATGTTTCATCTCTTGTAAAACGTCGTTGAAACAACTATGAGCACTGGATAAATCCTCAGCCATATTTATAACCTGTTTACAATCTTTATAACGTTGAAAAGATAAACCTGATTTTAGATCAATTAGACTGAATTCCACTTCATCAGGATGAAGCTTTAAGAATGTAGCAATTAATAGATGGAGAAAGGTTGTTTTTCCGTATCTAGTTGTGCCAGCTATAACCGCATGCCCGTCATCCAAACGGATAAAATGTACACCATCTTTTGTTTCTCCAATTGGGACATGCCACTTCTTACATTGTTCCCACACAGATTCTCTAAATGGAAGGTAAGTTGGCATTGCACGATCATAAACCTTTATTTTTAACATTCCGTCAAAGCTCATTTCAACACTTTTTCGGATTAACTGCTTTTCACCAAACATCCGTTTAAATTGTTCGGGCAACTCTTTGAACGAATTGATTTTCCTTAACTCTTTCCAATCAACCTTTTTCAAATCCTTGAAGCTTAAAAAATATCTTGTTTGTTTATTATTTAATCCATCTTCGAACTTTTGATGTTTTTCTTGGAAGTCTTCCAAGGATAAGCCCAATGGTATTTGATAAATATACTCCGTATAATGCTTATTTTTAGGACGATATTTTCGATGAATTCGAATTGACTGACCATTCTTTTTTAACCCAACTGCATCAGCAATCATTTTGATTTTCTGATGATCATTTGTAGGACTCTCTCCTCCTTTTAATTTTGCTGCTAAATAAATACCGCCAATAATTGAAGATGAAACCACTTCTAAAATCATTGTTGCTCCCCACCCCTCTAGAGTATCTACATAGTAGATAGCCCCGAATGTAACGACAATTTAAAATACCTAGAATCATTATGATCATTAGATTTGGAGTGGCGCTTATTGTGCGTAACTACGTCATACAGTACGTCACGATAACCGCCACTTAACTCTTTGATAAATAGTATGGCGGAGAATGATATATCAGAATTTGTCCTTTAATTTTTTTTACAGAAAAATTTAACCTACACTAAAAAGGGGTTTAAATAAATGTAAAGAATATATAACTTAGGTGATGGAAATGAAATCAAATATTGACAAGTTAATCAGTGAAAAAGGGTACCAGAAAAAATTCGTAGCTAAACAGGTAGGCGTTTCGCCAACTCAACTATCGCTTTGGATTTCTATGAGGAATTTCCCTCGAGCAGATAAGTTGTTTAAATTGGCACAAGTTTTAAATTGTAAAGTAGATGACTTGTACGAATATGAGGAAGAAAAATAAGATATTGTCTTTAAAATCTTCACTAAGGTGGGAGCTTTATGGTACGTACACTCATAACTTTCGAGGGACTCGAAGCAGAGGTTTTCAACTCACAGATGGAGGAATTATTTAAAGAAGCTTATAAGAAGGGAGTGGAAGATGGTAAAAATCATTTTTCTTATCCGCCAGTACTGACAAATAAAGATCTTGCAGAAATCTTTCAGATTGCTGATTCGACCGTCACTAAGTTAACAGCAGATCCATCATTCCCTCGATTGACCAAAATTAAAGGAAGATACCCAAGAGATAAAGTGTTTGAATGGATTAACCGAAATTCCACAAAGAGTAAATAGAATGTTATAATTTAAAGTTCTAAACCCTCTAAATACATACATAGCTTTGTAAGAGACAAAGGAGGGTTTAGTTATGCAGAGAATAAGTAAGATAGGAAATTTAATTAATTTATGTGAGGATTTACAGGTGAAAGTCCATTTAAACGAAATAGATAGAGGACCAGAATGTTTGCAATTTCCGTGTGATCTATTTCTAAGAAGTATACTTATGTTGTTCGATTTAAGCCAACAAGGGGCATCAGCAGAAAAAGAACTTGATTACTTAACAGGAAACCTTGTTGCAGCGTATTCCCGAATAACAAATGAGGATGTAGATGTTATACTTGAAAGATATAATTTAGAATTGTAATTTGAAATAAAATAAGCCCACTACTCATATGAGCAGTGGGCTTTACCTTTTCTGCTATCAAACAGAAAAGGATTTGCTAAGGGGATTGTTTGCTATCAGGGGAGATAACAAAGGGTTTCAACAACATTACATTGTCAAACAGTAAAGTGATGATAGTAAAACAACCATCGTTATAAAGTGTACTCCTGTAAAATACAGCTGTCCACAATTCTGCTTCAGATGTTCTTTTTCATTCCGCAACTCGTACATTCGCGTAGAAACTTGCCGCCACCTACGCTGCTTTTGAATTTAACACTGCCGCAGTTATCGCAACGACCAGAGACTTTATCCGGTAGATCAGCGTATTCATAAACCTTGTTTAAATCGATATTGGCATATTTGTCTTCTTGGTTTTCCATCGTTAATACCTCACATTCTTTACTTATCATAGCAATATGTAAACAATAAAAAAACCTTTGCCCAAACAGACAAAAGCTTTTATATATGTAAATTCAGATTATCTAGAAAACTATAATTATAGGCTTTCTCCTTCATCGTCCTCGTCTTCGTCTTCAAAACTTAAACCGTAGAATCCTTCTAATAAGACTTGAAGTTCAACTTTCTTATCATCTGATATTTCCCCTTGTTCCTCGTACAAGTCAACTTTTAAAATGGGTTGGCTTAGTTTAAGTTGTAACAGACAATCCACTTTTACGTTATCATTAGATTTCGAAAGTTCTAAGTCAAAAGCTCTTTTTAAATCGACTCTATGAGATAAAGGCGCAACTGTCACAATAGGACAAAGTGGATGATAGTTCTCATTATTATTTGAGATAACTACCACCCACCTTTCCGGATGCACATTCCTTGTACTGCTCAGCTTATCTATCTGTGGAATTGATACATCTCGGTCATCAACTTTCCATACAGAACCAAAATGGAATTCTCTAGTGTCTCTTAAATCACTTTTAGAATTATAATTACTGCTCGGCAAGGTTCGCTCTCCTCCTTGTATCAGAGAATTTTTGATTTTGATCTACAAGGTGAGCATAATATTCAATGTCCGAACCTCTAGACACCTCTTTAGATTGCAATCTTTTCTTAGCTTCCATTCGGGCTTTACGACTTGACTTAAAAACTGGACCTGATTTTGCCATGTCAATCACCCTTCCATAAAGTTGAGATCCTGTTTGTATTTCTTCCTCTAGGATCTCTTTCATTGGCGGAGTACTATATGCTATGTCTAATACTCCCCTATAGTTTTGATTCCACAAAGTATCAACTACGAAACCTGCCACGAGCTCAGCATTGGCCGCAAGCTCATAATCAGGAAAGCTATCTTCTAATAGGTGATGGTCGTAGGATGTCCCATCATAAAAGTTTTTATACGCTTCAACAGCAATTAGCCCCTCAGCTTCAAGAGCGTAAGTTGCTTCCACAACAGATGATTGATTAGGACCAAACTTATACCTTTCAAACACTAAGTCTGTGTATTGCTTTCCATACATTTGAAAATAATAATACTCGAATAAATAAATATACTTCATTAATTCTGTTCTTCCTAGAGTTTTATGTCCGTTCTTCATAAAAAACAGAATCAACCTTTTTAAATCCATTCTATTCATCCCCCCTCTAATAATGACAAAATCGAACTAAATTCTGTGATTATTAAATTAGCCAAACAATAACAAATATCCTTCCATATATTAAATGTTGTTTGACTATTTAGCAAACTTTCAACATTATATTACATAAATCTACAAATAGAAAGAGAAAAAATAGGAAAATAAGGAATAAATACATGAAATGACTCTTTTTAAGCTTGAAAAGAGTTATTGAGCTAAACTTCTTTTATTTATGTTTTTAAATCCGCACGAAAGGATATTATCTACTTTAAAAGTTCGCTTCTCATTTCTCAATAAGCACCAAACTTTAATTGATTTGCCACTAATCTCATTAACAATAATTGACCTTTGTGTAACAGAGCCATTATCAGCCATATAGATTACTTCAATAGGTTTTTTAGAAATACGACTTTCTTGCAATAAACGTAGCATGATACCATCTCCTTATATACCTATTATACCGAACAGGCGTTCTTATTTCAAGCAAATAAAAAGCCCTCACTCCTAAGAGCAAGGGCAATGTTTAATATCCTTTTGATTTCAAAACAGCTTGTAATTTCTCTTTTGTATCTAGTCCATAAATGCCATCTACTTGATAAGGTAAATAAACTTTTTGGAATCGTGTTACTGCATCTTTTGTGTTGGCTCCATAAATGCCATCAGCTGTACCACATTTAAAATAAACAGCATTTAAAGCGTTCTGTAATTGTTGAACGGCTGTTTTATCCGTTGAACCTGTTTTTAATACACCAGAAGGTAACGGATACTTATATTCAGATTGTTCTTTTTTAGGAGCTGTTGCTACTGGAGTATAAGTATTTTTAGCTGCGCCAAGTTTGATTGTTTGGCCAACTTTTAACTCCGTAGGATTTACATCTGGATTAGCAGCAATTAAGTCATTAACTGTGATACCGTCTTTCTTTTCTTTTAAAGCAATACTCCAGAAAGTATCACCCTCTTGAATTGTATAAAGACCTGGAACTACAGAAGGTTCTTGTCCTTTAACCGGCAATGTAACTACAGCATCTTTAAACGCCTTTTTATAATCATATACACAGCAAGCTTTCCAGCTGTATCCTGGCATTTCATTGTGTGCTTTATCGTATTTACCAATGCCGTCTTTAATTAAGGCTGCGTGTAAATCTTGAATGGACTTAATTGTAGCAGCATCCAATTTGTCAGTGCGATAATCACCAATAACACAGATACCTAAACCAATCGTGTTGCTGTTACCTACATGATAACTACGCTTAGCAATATCTACGCAATAATAAATAGCTGCTTTACCGTCAATCACATGCTTTGGATCAATGATTAAAGCATAAGCGATTTCTGGCCATCCATTTGTACGGACGTGAAAATCTGCAAAGGATTCAATTTTGGAACCGCCAGCTGATAATTTGGTTAAAGAATGATGCCATACTCGGATTGTAATAGAATCTACACCTTTAGAACGTTTACTATACCAACCGTTATGAACTAACTTTCCTCGTTTATCAACTAACTGCGGTAACTTTTGAAATTCGTACATATCCATCTCCCTTTCGAATTTTAGTTATATAAAAAAGCCACCCATAAAGAGTGACTGAGTTTTATTTATTCTGTTTTTTAGCTTCTCTCTTTCTTATCCAATCTCTAAGCCCTTGAACAAAGTGTGTATTCTTCCACACTGCATAGATATTAACAACAAGTGCTGCAAAGGCTGAAACAACAATGACAAAGGCATTAATACTCTCGGTTGTGAACCAATCAAAACTCACACCAATTGTTCCAAAGAAAAACAAAAGAGCTGTTAAAAAACCTCCTAACAGCGTGAATACGTCCTTTTTCATTTTCAACTACCTCCTAGTTTTGTAAAACGGTATAAAAAATAGCGATTGCACCGCCAATAACTCCGGTACAAATCGCTGTAATAATTCCACCCATGATAGTTCGTTTAATCCAAGTCGTGTTATCTTCAATTTTGCTTAATTTTTCATTTAGCATAAAAATTTGTTGGTCCTGTAAATCTGATTTCCTTTCAACCGCATAAAGTCTAACACTTATTGATTCAATTTTCGCTTTTAATTCAGTTACGATATTTTGTGGTGCTTCCATCGTCTGCCCCTCCACAGTTTGTGACATCCCCCTCACCCCTTTTATAAAATAAAAAAAGACCCTAAAAGGTCTTTTTCACACATCATTTCTTTCATATCCATATCTATCAACTAATGGTTCATCTTTGCGGCCAGGATTAATTTGAATGCGAGCGTCAAAATAAAGTTCTTCTCCGTTTTCGCGCCAAGAAAACTGATAATCAGTACCCCACTTAGTTTCCACACGTACTTTCTCTAGATTTTGAGAAAGCAAATTTTCTATTTCCTTGATTTCCATTGACCCATACCCTGATAATCCTCTAGTACGAGCTATATACTTTAATTCTGACTTTATTTTTCTTTCAAACTCATTCACAACCATTTGACTCATAATAAAAAGCCTCCCTCAATCGAAACATAAATACAATTATAGCCTAGAGGAAGCTTTGTTTGCCACAAAAACACAGTTTATTCCATTTACTCACATCAATTAATTAGTATTTTGCCCAACCTCTAACACATCTATAGCATCTTTAAATTGATCCAATGTTTTTAAGTACTGATAACCTTGCTTGATAAAGTTATATGAATAATCAGCTAAATTAGGTGGACAAGAAAACGTTTCTTCTCTTAATGCTGCTTTTCCTTCTGTAGCTGCCGTTTTATCAAGATAAGATACTAAAGTAAACTTTAACTCTTTTTTGTCACCGTTGTACGTCTCAATTCGATGATAAGCATCTGTTACTTCTAAACCACTTTCTAATAAGATTGACTTGTTAAGAGCCATATAGCATATACCTCCTGATTAATTAATAATGGTTCCATCTTTCACACTTCGCCAGTCTAAGCCATCTGAGTAAGCTGGTGTTGGTCCTCCTGTCGCATCTCCTACAAATATAAGACCAGAATATCCCTTAGTTATATCAGGTAACTCATTCTTTTTATAAGTTTTTAGTTGAAGGATACCATGGACCTTTGTTAAATCTGAAAACAGGTTAACAACTCCAATGTTTCCTCCACCGTCTTTTACAACTCGTAGTTCTGGCGAGGTGCCTGTCATAACAATTTGTGACAAAGCACTTAGAAACTTTAAATCTTTTGCAACTTCAACCATTTGTCCATATAGAAAGATTTTAGGAATTGGCTGGCCATCATACCCCATAATTCCAATACTATTGGTTGTTTCCGTTCCAAGAATCGACCAATCTTTTTTATAAATATTCATTTCACTCATTACATCGAATTTACCTTGAATCGAAGTTCGCCCTTTAAAAACAATGTTTTTAGATGGATCATCAGGATGAAAACGCAAATCTCCCTCCGGTGTGATTTCTAAAAATTTTAAGTTTGTATCATTGTTGAATAACTGTAATAGGCGATTGATAGGGTCAAATTCTGTTCCTAGTCCATTTAAGTTAGTCCCTCTATTTTTGTACGTGTTGGCAATAAACATCTTATCTGTATTAATAAATTCACCTACGATATTATCAACATATGAACAAATATAAATGTTACGAGAAAAAGAGGCTGACTTCTTTTCATTAATAATGTCAAAGTATTTTCCTGGTGTATTATCTTTACCTGACTTCAAAGAAAGAATAGTAGCTGTTTTAGTACCGTTAGAAATGACCTCTCCTACTCGATAATCAAGGGTATCTACCTTAGCTAACACGTAGTATTTAGCATCTCTTCTGTATGTTGCTACTACCTTACTTGATGCCTTGGACGATTGACCTGTGATAGTATTGTCCGTTTGTATGTTGCCTGTTACATCTACTTCGATTTCAACTAACCCTTTTCCGTTGAAATCAAGGGCTGAATTTACATACTGGAATCCGCATCCTTCACGAAAATAAATGCCACCCCACGCGTTATTTGCGATGAAGTTATAATTGATTCTTGTGTTTTCGCAATGATAGTTAACAGCATTCATGTAGAAACCATAATTATTTTCATTCACAAGGTTCCCATTAAGACTGATATCACAACATAAGAAATTAGGATTTTCTACATAATAGAATTTGTCCATATTTTCTGCATTACCTACATAGATATCAGAGTAGCTTAAACCACGGTTATGAATCCCGTTGACCTTTCGATTCACTCCATCCAAACGCTGAATAGTAACCTTTACCTGTCGCTGTTCAAACGTAGAGTGTGAACCAAATATAATAAGGGATTGCCCTGTGAATACATCTGTTGGCTTGAGTTCTTGGATATCTAGCTCAAATCCTTTAGGCAGATCATCTAGAAGAATGGGTTTACTAATCGCATGTATGCCAGAAGCAATAATTTTCTTATGACCATTATCTAGTGCATATTGAATAGCCGTTGTAATGGCACTCCAATCATCGGCTACTCCATTGCCTTGCGCTCCGAACTTTTTAGCGCTAATACCTCTATACTCCAGTTCATGATTGATGTCATTAAACTCAGACATAAAACGTTCCCTTGCAATTGAGTACCAAGTACCGTCAGAGCCTTCACGCAAGTCTTTTATTTCTTGAGGCTGATCTACTGATGTTATTTGTTCGTCAATCCGTCTAATCTGTTGGGTAATCTGTTTTTGCTGTTCATCCATATCTTCGCCAATATAACGAAGAATTTGATTTAACCAAGTGATAAACTTGCGACCAAAACCTAGACTACTATTGAACGGATTGTATGGGAATTTAGGCATCTTTTCACTCTCCTCTCTTAGTTCATGGAGAACTAGGGGTTTCAAGAGCTGCTACACGCTCATTCAATTGCGTGATTTCCTCTTGTTGTTCTTGAATGGTTTGCTTTTGTACTTGGATATCTTGTTCGTGTTGAGAAAGTAGTTGTTCAATATTTGATAGGTCTACAATAACTTTTCCGTCCTGATCCACTTGAATTACATTGAGCTTCTGATACAACTCTGCACTCATCAATCCTGCATTCAAAGCAGAGGCTAATGGGATATTCACATTCCCATCGTCACCCACGTTTAAATTCGTTAATTTCACGTAGTCTTGAGCGCTAATCAGCCCATCTTTCACAGCTGAAGCTACTTCATATACAGGAATTGAAAAAGACAACTGCGTTTCATTCAGTTGTCCTTTAGCTTTAGCGAGATTGACTTCAATAGTTGATCCGTCAATTGCGGTTGATTTTACTTTCTTTTTACTTGGATCATAAATCACATCTACATTCTTAGCTGTTTGTTGTAAAGTAGCCATAATTGTAGATGCTTTCTTTTTTATAGACCCTAATGTAAAAACAGGTGACTTGTTTTCATCTTCATAATCTTCAATATCTACTACTCGAATACGTACATCTATATCAAATGGATCTAAAATACACCATAAATAATCACCTTTACGTACATCGCTTAAATCCATTTCTGCCAATTGCACACCTGTTAACTTAATAGATATTTCAATCGTATCGGTCAGTGTTTCTTTTAAATGGTTTTTAAGTGAGGCTTCATCAGTGAAACGTTCATCCGGTTCTGGATCAGCAATTAATATGCCATAGACACTAGCTAAAGGTGAGGTGTATTCTGTAACAGCCATGTAAATTTCATCACCAATTAACTTTCTATAGACTTTAATAATATTGCCGTCTAATAAATAATTGTGAGGCTTTACATCATCCCCTTTGGTATTGGGATTACTGGAGTCTTTACCCTTGAAAGTAGCAACAACAGAGTGTGTCTTATCTTCAAGCCCTCTTACGACTTCGTATGTCTGTGGCGCTGCTACTACATCTTTGTATGTGGAAATGGTTTTTGTCTCTGTTCCGTCAATGGAAAACTCCCATTCTCCACCTAAAAAATGAGCCAGTGTATCAAAACTAAACCCTGTACCTGTGAAAGAGAATTTGAAAGTTGCGCCCACTTCCCAAGTAGCTAATTTGTTTTGCCCTGGCTCAATCTCGTATTTCCCTGTTCTTGAAGCATAAGGAAGAGATACCCCACTTAATGTGTCTGTCTCTTCTTTCACTTTACCTGTACCACGGATATGTGTACGAAGGTTCGTTGTATCAATTTCTGTAGATGGACTGTTCACATTAAATCCATAACGTAATTGTTTATCCGTTATACGTCCTATTTGCTTGGCCACAATGACTTCTGTATTTGTATAATCAAATTCACCTTTTAACTTATTTGGCACTAAATCTTGCAACAAAGCCAAAGGGTTATTATTACCGAAGTTTTCGACCTCTATTTTAGATGGTAAATCTGTTGTATCAAGTACTAACGTATAACCAGTTCCTTTTAAAGAGAAATCAAGCAGCTCTTTAGGCGTAAATGTTCCTGTGATAGTTTCATAAATACGACTACGTAGCTTCATATTCTGATAAAAAATATGATCAGCTGAAATATTCTTCTTTACTCGTTTACCAACTGTTACTTCATTTGCATTTTCAATAACATATGTTTCCCCTTCAAAGACCAAATACGCTTTATTTTGGATTTGGTTATACCCTAATTGATTTTGCTCTTCTTGAAGCACCGTAACCTTGATAGTTCGACTGGCATTATCCGTGCTACAATTACGCGTCACTGTATAAAGGCTTAAAGGCCATTCTTCACCTGATAAGGACTTTACATATAATTCCCTCATAAAGCACCTCACAAATAATAAAAACGAAAGTCGAATATAATTTCAAAACTTCCACTTGTTCCTGTAACCTCAAAGTCATTCCATCCTGTCAAAAGAGAAATCCGCTTATGGTTTGTATAGGTGAATATATTCGTATTGTTCTTAAAATGCTGTATACGATCTAGCAAAATAGTATCATTAGGACCTGACGAACTTGAATAAACAAATGTTTCACCTGTTGTCTTATTTCTGATTGTTAGATTGTTTGATGCTCCTTTAAACAAAATGCGTAAAGGAAGCTTTTCAGGATCCAAATACACACCAGCGTTGTAGATTTGAAAACGATTTGTTGTATGCCTATAAATCAACTCTCTATCAGCAGGTAAATTCATCCCTACCTGCCACAAATCTGAATCAAAATTAAATTCATCTAATGTAGTTCCAACCGATTCACAATAGGGACGAGGCGATAAAAATGCAATATCGAACTTTCCTGTTTGTGGGTTGACATAATCAACGTCGTATGTGCTATTAACTACAGCTTTCCAACGCTTACCTGGTTGACGTGAATCTATAATAGAAATCTCTTCTTTTGTAGCAAATAATTGATGAAGTTCATCGATTAATAATTGGAGCAGAATATGGCTATCTCCATTTAATTTAAAAGTGGCTTGTAAATCTCTTGGCCCAAATGTTGTACCAGTTCGAATAGCCCCGTCATAATTATCAAATTGTTCAGTTTGATGATTGTGAGCGACAGACTGCTTTCTGAACTTAGCTAACTCTAAACCATAATCGCGGGAGTCGATTGTACTCCCCAACTTCTCAATGATTAAATGCACAATCGACTACCCCTTTCTTCTAATTATTGAATTAATTTCTGTATTTTGTTTGTCTTCCATATAGTTAAAAGCGAATTCTCCTATCTGGTCGCCATCAAGATAAACCTTTGCTGTTGCTGGTTGAATATTAACCTGAATAGCTTGTCCTGAGCTTCCAGGAACAGATGAAACTACTTTATTAGAGACGTTACTCATGACGTTTTGCATACCGGAGAAGTTACTAGCACCCAGCCCTTGAGGTTGCGCATTAAACATTCCTGTCATATCAAAGCCAAGCTTTTCAGCTGCATACATCAGTAGCTGAATAGCACGGTCTTTAAATTGTTCTAAAGGAATGATGACTTCTTTCTTGCCACCTTCTCCTACACGAGCAATTTGATCACGGTCAATGACGCCACCTTTTGCATACCAGTTATGACTTCTCCACCAGCTTAATGCACCACCAATACTCTTATAACGGTCTTTGATGTATTTAATCCCCCAATAGATGTTGTTAACAGGGTTATACGGATCTCCTTTGTAGTTGAAATGTTTCAACTGCATCAGACCTTTTGCAGTTCCGTCAGAAGTCATCGCGCCTTCAGCTCTTGGATTACCAGTTGATTCTTTATTGATGATCCACGCTAGGCCGTTTTTCCATTCAGAACCGGATACACCGCGCATTTTCATTGCTTGGTCAATCCAGTTTGAGAGTTTACCACTTATAGGGCCACTATAACCGCCACCACCTTGACCTGCTGGTGGGAAGAAGTCTGCGTGAACGTGATCAGTATGAGGATTTTTTCCTCCTCCACCATAAGGACGCCACTTCTTTCCTTTACCTGGTCCCGAAATTCTATGATTATAAATAACGTACTGTAAATTACTTGCTGTAGTTCGTAAGTACTCTGCGATTTTCGACATCGTACTCTTGGACCCGGATATATCAAAGGCTCGGCCATAAGCATGCATTGATTTTGAGCTTCCCCCAACCATGTTACGGTTGTTATAACCACCAGCAAATGAAGTTTTTCCAAACATATCTTTTACTCGGTTGTACCAGGTTTCAACATATGTTCTCATGCCGCCATAACCACTACCTGGACCTACCTTGTTTGAATCGCCATCATCACCAAATGAAGGCATGAACTCATCCATTTTAGACTTAATAAAGCCTACGGCTCCATCTTTAATTTTGGAGACACCTGATTTAGCAAGTTGCCCCATCATTCCACCAACATCCGGCATTTTAAGGTTTAGGGCGCCAAATACTTTCTTCATAAGCTTTCCTGGATCAGATGCATACGACCATACATCACCAATAACGTCAGATACTTTGTCTTTTGCTTTTCCCGCAAGCTCTTTTGTTTTATGAGCAGCGTCTTCAGCTTTAGTTTGCACCCATTCTTTAGCCTTCTTAGCTCCACTAGCAAACTTGTTTGTCCCTTTCTTGTAAGCAGAAATAGATGAAAAGAACTGTTTAGTTTGCTGTCCGCTTAAAACTTCTGTCCCTTTTGGCATGTTTGGGATAAGAGTTGTCTTATTCGGGCTTAAATAGGTACTCCCATCAGGTAAACGAATTAACTCTTCTTGCCCACCATCGCCTACAAAAGCAGGTCCGTCTTGTGGATGCCCACCGGTGCCTTTTTTGTAGCCTGGGATCTTCAGTTCTGGAATCCAGTTATCTTCATCAACGCCAATTTTATCTAATACCTTATTAATACCTTGTTGAGTAATAACGTTAACGACTGTTTTTAGACCACCAGCTAGTTTTTTACCGATAGCATCAACGCCATCTTTTACCTTGCCAGCCATCGCTTTAATACCGTCACCAATACGTTTAGGTAAACCTTTAGCTGCAGATACAATATCATCAAAGATGGATTTCACTTTTGATTTAATGCTATCAAATATCTTGGTTGTTTCACTCTTAGCTGTATTCCATCCATTTCTCATGCCTTGCCAAATCATTTTGACTGCACTGGCCACAGAATTATAAATGCTAGTGAAAACAGACTTAATGAAGTTCCAAATAGCGTTAAAAACGGACTGGGTAGTTGATCTAGCATTATCCCAATTTGTTTTAATGACTGTATAAATCTTACGGCAAATCGTGACGTAGAAATTATAGATTGTCGTAAAAATGCTTTTTATAAATCCCCATACAGCGTTAAAAACCCTAGTTGTTACTGATTTTATTGCATCTAACACTGTGTAGAAAACAATGCGTATGTCATTCCAAATCGTACGATAAAAATTCAATGTACGTGTGAAATTCGCTTTAATGAAATTCCAAATAAAATTTAATACAGATTGTACAACCGCTCTAATACCAGCTAAACCATTCGAGAATGCTATATAGATACGCTGGAATATCGAAACGTAAAAATTATAAACGGTTGTAAAAATAGTTTTAATGAAATTCCATATAGCGCCTACAACGGTACGTACAACATTCAACATACCTGTAAAGTTATTCTTGGTTCTTGTTAAAATAGCTGTATATATTTTACTGATAAATTCACGGATTAATAGTAACCAATACTGGACATTGTAACTAATCGCACCCCAACCGGATTTAAACAGTGCTAATGCTCCAGTGAATAAAGATTTAAAGATTCCAAGTACCTTACCTAGCATCATTAAGTTGATGTAGTTCCATATCAGAATTACGACATTCTTAACGATTTGCCACAGGTTATTGAAGGCTGACTTCCAATTTCCTTGCAGAATGTTTGTGAAGAATTGAAATAAATTTGTGATGATAGCAATTCCACTAGTAACAATGTTTTTAATGTTATTCCAAGCGCTTTGAACCAGGAATACAATAACTGACCACACAACTTGGAATATCTTACCAATAACAGTGTTCCCGTTTGTTATAGTGCTGACCAATGTTTTCACAAAACCAACAATGGACTTCACCATTTCCCCAATTCGTGGAGCAATACCAATGATGAAACCTACGATATGTTGCAAGGCGTTACTGAATTGAGGTAGCAAAAAGTTGACAACCACATTTATGACTTTTGCTATAATATCTCCAAGCGTTTGCCAAAAGCTCTTTATTGAATCGCCTTTACCACCCGTCATATGGTTTAATGCTTCTGAAATTTCCTTCCCCATGTTCCGCAAAGCAGGCATTAAATAACTTAACGCTTGAGATATACTTTGTTTAATTCCATCCCAGGCTCCTGTCACCGCATTTCTCAAGTTTTCAGAGGCTTTCCACATCTTCATGAAGCTTCCAACTACAATAACAATTGCGGCCGATAGGATTGATGCCATACCCGCTATTCTGAGTAACCCAAGCACAAACGGTTTGATCGTAGTCATTACAAAGGTAAAAGCCGCAGCCATCCCTTCTGCTCTTCCAATTCCAATTGCCATCGGGGCTAAGAAGAGGGAAATACCCGTAAATAAGTAAGAAAACATTCCTATAGAAGAAGAAATGCTAGGATTTAACTCATTCATTTTGTTGATGAATTCACCAACAGCTGTTGCCGCGTCTACTGCTTTAGCTGCAATCTTCCCCCAGAGTTCTACAAAAGGAGAAAGTGCTTCAGCCCACGTTTTCTTAAACTTCTCTACAGATAAACCAAGTGGCGTTAAGGAATCCTGAAGTTCTTTGACTTTTTGCTCGGTTTGCAACTTTAATTTTTCAAGTTCGGTAACAGCAGCTTGCCTTGCGAGTTGATATTTTTGCCTCCATAGTTCAACGTATTTATTTAATTGACCATTGGACATTTGAGTTAATGCTGCTATTTGAGAAGCGGCTTCCGGCCCCATCTTACGTAAACTTTGAATAAAGCCTTCATCTAAACCTCTACTAGCTAACCCAGCTAGGTTTTTGGACCAATCCTCTAGGACTTTTATTTGCCCTTGTAAATTGGACATCAGTTTAGCAGGATCTAGCTTTTCAAACTGTGCTTTTTCAAATAGCCCCCATGTATCAATAATCTCCTGTGTACGTTTATCAACAGCCTCATGGTAATCAGCCCAAGCTTGTGCCTGTGACTCTAACGTTTTAGCAACATCAGGTCCTTTTGCAGCATTGAACATAGCTGCTGTAAAGCCAGCAAATGCAATACCTACCCACAATGCTACTTGTTGCATACGCATTAGACCTTGGTTAATTAGCATGATGCGATCATTAAGATCTTTCATACTTGCGTTAGGGCCTAGCATACGCAAAGCGATATTGGCTGCTGTTCCTCTTTTAGCCATGTCCTCAAGACGATTACCAATACCTAAAAAGAACTTATCTACTCGCTGAATATGGCTGACTTCAGGTAGAATATCCATCATCTTTTTAGATTGATTACTCTTTGCGTTCATCATATCGACTGAACGAATGAATTGATCTTTATAAGCTTCCATAGCAATAGCTGCTTGGTTCGCTGTATCAGATGTATTTACACCCAGTTCGTTAATCATCTTTTGATAAGCCTGTCCACCTTTAGAAGCCGCGTACATTGCTCTATTCACATCAGCCAACTTCTTCTCTACAACACGCATACCAGCCTCATAAGAGCCAAAATCACCAGCATCACGAAGAGCTTCAAGTTTACGCTTAGAATCTTCTAGTTCCTCTTTAAATTGCCCAAGACGTCTTGTGGTCTCTTCGGTAGAGATTTTGACGGTACCATTTCTATTAAGCCCTAAAATAGCTAGCTGCGTTTCCTTTGTTGAATCGCCTAAATCTTGAATGATTTTGATTGCAGACTTACCAGATTTCGTAACACTGGTGATTTTCTCTAATCCCACACTGGACTTAACAGCTGCATCAGCTAAATCATCCAACGACTTAGTGCCTTCTTGAGTCATTTGACGCATTTGGCGACGAGACTCATTTAATTCACGTTGAAATGGTTTAAGATGATCAGGTAGATTCTCTAGCTGATTAAAACGAAAGCGTCTTGTAGTAGATTGAAAGCTTTGAAACTGGCGCTCTGTTTGAGCTAAAGCCTCCCTCATTTCCTCAAAAGGCTGGTCATCTCCAAGTTCATTCAATGTACTTCGAACACGCTCTATTTCCTTTTGCATTTCTTTTAAACTTTTTTGACTAACTTGACCTGTTGTTTTAAGTCCGTTTTGAACGCGATTGAGAGATTTTGTAATGCGTTGAAAGGTTTTACCTTCACCTAGCCCCTCGAAGTCGTCTTGAAGTCCGGCTAACGTTTGACGCGTATTCTTCACACTGTTAGTTACCCCAATTAAAGGATCAAAGCGTTGCATACGATTTGTAAAACGTCTTCCTTGAGCTTCCATGCCTCTAAAGAAACCACCAATGGTTCTCCTCGCCTGTTGATCATCAGCAGTGATTTGAATGTTTGACTGTCCAACTGTAGACATGTTTTACCTCCTTCCCTCCAAACTAAAAAAAGCCTGGATTACCCAGACTTTTTCCACCATGAACCTTTGACAAAGTTCTCTTCTTTTTGAATGATTTGTTCTTGTTGAGCTTCCATAGCTTTTTCATACGAGGAAGGAAGGATTTCTTCACTACCTTTTCCTTTATTGAATAAGCCATCTACTAATAACATTAGGCTAGTTACACCTTCTGTAATACGAGAACGACTCTCTTCCCATTTCTCTTTTTGGGCTTGCTCGTATTTTCTACGAATCCAGTCAGGCGTATGTTCTAACACATATTCCTCCGTGTAATTGTAGTGAGACGAAACAAACCCTATCTGAGTAATGATTTGGTCAATAAAGCTTTCCCAACTTAAGCCGATGCTTCTTCTTTTTCCATTTCCTCTTCCTTCACTTCCTCCGAAGTCTCCTCTTTCACTGGTTCCATCGGTACTTCCGGAAATGCTCTGTCGATTAATTCCTTGAAGTCCGGCAGCTCTTTGTTGAATAGCTTCTTCATCAACTGACGGACTTGAGTAAAAGTTTTTTCGAAATCTAGATTTTCACCTAAAACTAGCAGAACATCTAATGATTCGTTAATATCTAAAGCTAATGCTTCATCGTCTTCAATATCAAGAATGATTGAAAAGATACGCATAACTTGCGACTCTTGAATTGATTCTAAAATCACAGCATATTTCTCAATCTGATCATATGAATCATCAATTAATACTTCACGTGCTTGGCTATAAATCTTAGCTCCATCTACACCAAGAAACTTTACGATTTGAATAATTTTCAACATAGATAGCTTAGGGACAGGGAGTTTTTCCCCGTCCGAAAGTGTAACTTCACCAAGTGTTTTTTGAATATCTAATGTTTTTAATTTTGCCTCTACACCCATTTATAAGTCCTCCCTTAAATTGCTTGTTCGATTTCGTAATATACGTTTTCTTCTTTTGCTACACCGTCTTCAGGGAAGGCTTGTAACTGGAACGGAAGAACGCGTTTCTCTTTATTAAATGCTTGTTCTTTTGAATCTCCGGATACTTTCGCTTTGCGTACAACTGCCATATAAAGTGAGCCATCTTTCTTTTGACTAATTAGCGCATAACGCTTGAATGGAATGTCTGTCACCGTTCCATAACCAATACGCTTTGTAGGCAATTCCGTCACAGGATAGACTTGATCAGACGTTGTATAAGCCTTGCTCACTCCTGTTTCTAAATAAACAGCTGTACCTTCAACTTTGGTAATTTTAATTAATTCATTCGTCCCTAAACGTAACCATCCGCCTGTCTTAAATGCTACATCTGCAGTGGATAAAGTAACAATACGAGCTCCCGCTGCAAGAGCACCGCCTAATACTTGGCCTGTGCCGACTGTAGCTGGCGTTTCAATAATCGATCCCCCTGCTAAAGCCAATTGACGATTCTCAATTGTATTCTCTGCTAATTGTGTTTCTAACGTATGTTCAAAGCTTGAAACATCTGTATCAGCGGCACCCATAATTTGATCTACTTCAAAATCTTCTGTGTCCCAACCACGAGAAATGGAAATCCCATCATTCGTTGCTCCAAGGTCTGTCCATCCTTCCTTTAAATTAAAAGGATCTGTTAAATCCATAACATCTGAAATCTTTTCTGGAGCAGCCACATTCATGTCAGCCACAACCAAACGCCCTGGACCACCAACAAAATTCTTCGAATTAACTTTATAAATATCAGCCATTATTTAGTCACCTCTTCAAATTTCCAAGTTTTTGAGTCTAGCAATTGATTTGCTGTTGCTTCTGAAATATCTTTATCATCGCCTACAGTGAGGGTTTGACCCTTCACGATATCAAACGATTTACCGCCTTTTCTTTCAGGTGGTAAGCGAAAAATAATAGCCCCATTGTTTTTATCAACGGGGCCTTTGCAGATAATCTTGCGTTCAGTTGTTGGTTTTGCCTTACTTTCATTTTTTTTAGCCAATGTAATGACCTCCTATGCTTCTAAATGTTCTAATCGCATGTAGCACCATGCTTCTGACTTTTGTGTGTCCTCGTCTCGTGACGGGATAGGATTACCTTCCTTTCCACACCACTCAACGCGCAATCCTTGTATAAAAGCAGCTTGAGATTCTAACAAGTTCATGCAATTAATAAGTTTGCTCATTGCTTCTGATTCTTCTGAAGCACGATAAATAAGCTGGATACGGCTAAAACCGATACCTCCAGCACTACGAACCAATAACCCTTCACTAATGTTTGATTGAAAGGTATTAGCGTCTATATGATAATCTGTTCGATCTTTAAAAAATCGAAGGATAGGAGGAACGGGATCTACATACTTAATCATGAGTGCCTCCTATAAACCTAATGTCTTTTGGATTTGAACTTGTGCTACGCGATCCATTCTTTCACTAGCACGGTCTAACCCACGAGCCATAATGTTATATTTCTTTTCGAGGATTTCAGCGTAACTAACCCCTGAACCTGTTAACAGGATAGTTGTGTCAGCACCTTCAATGAGCTCATGTACAACATCGTTTTGAGTAGCTGTACGTGAACCTTTCCCTGTTTTATCCTGTGCCGGAATGTCTGTTAGGTACCCAATGGAGTTAATGTACAAGGACGTATCAATATGATCATCCTCTCGTACAATCTCCTTTGTTTCATCTGCCCATGCTATTGCAGCAGCAGTCACAGCGTTTCTCCTGGCCTCTTTTAACCTTTCAGGAGATAGCTGATCTTTTACAGATTCATCAATCTTAAAATCGAATTTAAGATTCTTTTTAGCCATTTCCATCACCCTCCTTTTGAAGTGTGACTTCATAGTGATGAAGACGTACTTTAGAATAAATAGGCTGTGCTTTTTCGACAGTATAAACCCCATCCAACACCGGCCTATCTTTTAAGTCCCGAATATCTTTTATTTTTGCATCACTTGGAATTTGTTTGTCGGGACCTACAAACAAGATGTTTTCAATGATGAAATCTACTCCGTATTGATCGACAGAAGCTTTTCGTCTAATCTGATCAGCGCGGCAAGGAACATTTCCAATAGGAACATCACTATAAATAGGCTTGCCATACTCGGTTTCACCTATCTTCTGACCAGTTAAAACGATTGTGCAACGATGAGTAAGAATACGCTCAAACCTCATACACCATACCCACTTGAAGGACCCGAGATAGAAAAGAATGAAATACCCGTTGGGATATCCTGTTTAAGAGACTGCAAAATTAAATCTAGCTCTTTTATGCCTGTTCGCGTGCCTTCATACTCCCTCTCTTTGATGGAGTCCACTGTTTGAACATCCCTCATGGTATAAGAGTAGGAACCTACCTTTTCTGTTTCGATAGGGCTTAATGAGCTTTCTTTAATATCAGGGTTATCCTGGTACCATAAGTACTCAACAAGCAATACGGTAGCTGTGCGAAGGTCTGCCAATAAATCCTCATCTGTTTCATCTTTAAACTTCCGTTGAGCTTCTCGATGAATCCAAGAAGTAGCACGATCAATGTACCCTTGTAGTTTGATATCAGTAAGAGCAGCGATTTCAGAAAATGAAACGCGCTCTTTGACCTCTGCTACTGTTGCATAAGGCATGTTATTCCACCTCTTCAATAAAACCTGCTTCAATACGTTTTAAAAGCTCCTGAGAAGGATTCTTTGGTAACTCCTTCTCTTGCTTTCCAGCCAATGAAAAAGACCCTTCACTAGTTACCTCAGCGAACTGAGTAGCAGGGTCTTTTAATTTATATTTTTTCTTTTTAGCAGCAGCCATACTAACCCTCCTTATCGTGCCTCATCAAGCGTTAAAATCATACGAGCATGTGGATCAAATGGAATGTAATCAGATGTTTCAGTTGCATATGAACCTTCAACCTGCGTTTTCACATCGCGGTCATTTTCAACAGAGAATGGCTTGAATTGATATTTAGCAAGAGCAAACTTAGGATCTACTAATACCATGCGGCCATCTGGAATATCTTCAGAGATAAACGGCTGATAATCTAGCACATCAGGCATATCTCCATTTTTCAGCTCATTAAGGAAAATGAAGTTTCCGTTGGCTTCTTTTTGAGTAGCCCATTGTTCTGCTGTTTTCAAGTTCATTAAGCATTTCGTATAGTTAAAACCATATTTTTGATAAGCAAATTGTTTTGCGTACCAAATATCAGCTAATGTCCAATCGTTCGCTGTTTTCACTCCAAGCGTAGGAGCTGCATCTGTGCCATCTTTGAAATAGCCATTTAATAAACGATGAACAGCTAATTTCTCTTCAGTACGACCGATTTGCACACCGCGTTTGCGTAAGTGAAGAGAAAGCATATCAAAGCGCATTGCTTTTGCTTCGTCTGTAATTTCAATACCACCGCCGCGCTTGTAGACGAAAATAGTGTGGTCTGTATCTAATTTGATACTTACAACCGGAATTGGAGCACCTTGACCAATGAAGCTTAGGTCTAGATCATCATTATCCTTATTTTCTAACGTGTAGTATTGGTAACTCATTTGATCCATGCTGATTGTTTGACCAATTAATTGATCAGAACGTCCACCAGCTAAGAATCCTTCACGGAAACCATCCTCTAACACAGCATTAAATAAAGGTTTTGTATTGTCATTTTGATAAAGAGCACGAACCTGTTGAGAGCTAATGTCTTCAATACCCAATGCACGGACAGCATCTTTTACCGTTACACCTTGAGAAGCAAGATAAGAACGGAAAGCAGCTGAACTATTTTTGCTAAGTAATTCTTCAGCTTGACCAGCAATACGGCCGTCTTTTCCTGCTGAATCTTTCATAGCAGTTCGTAATTCTGAACCATTCTTTAATTCAATAATTTCTCCACGACTATTTTTAATTTTGCCTGTAAATTTCATGCTTTCCCCTCCATTAAGGCAGTAGAACTTCTACTGTGCCTTTACTTGAATTAACTAATGCCACATAAGAACCATTGGCTTCGGTTGCTTTCTTTACACCACCAGTGCCATTCGCAACTACTGAATCGCCAACTGCAATGGTTCCTGTGTACGGAAATTCATTATTACGTTTGTGGGTATAATCGTATACACCAAGTGGAGCTTCTTTTGATGTAACAGTATGCTTGGCCATTAATTGAATAGCATCACCATCAGCGCATTTAACTGCGTGATAAGCACCTGTTGTTGCCAATTTAAGTGGTGTTCCTGCCTTCACTGGGCTTTCAGATGTAGCATCTTGCGCAAAAACAGTGAGGGATAATCCATAACTATCTGGTACAATACCGCCTACTTTGTTAAACATTACTTATCATCTCCTTTGTATGATTCTGAAACAATGATGTCGTCCTCTTCGTTGCCTGCGCCATGACCTCGATTAGGATCATCAGGGTTTGTTTGACGACCACCTGTGAAACGCTCGCCTGCCATTTCTTCGTAAGCGTTAATTTCCTCTTTGACATAGTCCAGGTCAGCCGAACGAATAAGCATGTTTTTATAAGACTCTGCATTAAATTTGTCTCCTTGAGCACGAGTACGTGCTGCAACAGCTTGGTCAACTAAATCAGCAGCGTACTGACGACCTTGTTCAGCCTCTACCTTTAATTGCTTAACTCCTTCTACGGTGGCTTGCTCGCCCAATTCATTGCGTAATTGAACATCCTCTGGTTGACGAAAGACTTCACCTTCTGACGATAAAACGTTATAAATAGCACTCTTCTCAAGCTTTCCTTCTTTCAATTCACTTCTGATTTGATCAAGTAAACCCATACGCTTGTTATCCTCCTTTTTAGGCATAAAAAAAGCAGCGCCATCTTTTCGTTCAAAACGAGTTTGGAAGCGTTGCTCTAATTTCGCTATTTTATTTTCTTCTAATTCACCTTGTTGGACATAAGCTCTCGCCTTGTCGATGTAAGCACCAGGTGTAGCACCTTTATATACAGTCGATACCTCTCTAAGCCTAGCATTTTCAATCCAAGCAAAGGACATTCGACCGGTTTCATCTTCTAGCCCTGGAATATGAGGACAT
The DNA here is from genome assembly GCF_038005965.1 of Priestia sp. FSL W8-0524. NCBI lineage: Bacteria > Bacillati > Bacillota > Bacilli > Caryophanales > Bacillaceae > Priestia > Priestia sp. FSL W8-0524. The sequence continues at coordinate 23,753 of NZ_JBBOUG010000005.1, read as the reverse complement.
TCCCAATCCCATAAATCACGACCACAAGATCCACAACGATAGGATTCATCAGAGAAACCAACGGACATATCACGTGTAATACCAGCCTTAATAGCTCGTATAGTGTCATCTGTAGACTCACCATTGATTTTTACACCTTTAAGAATGTACCAATCACCGCGCACTGCATTAGCATTGTCAGTGTCACCTTGGATTAACTGGCCGCCATATGAACGTCCAAAAGGAGCCGTATAGATATTATGGTTTCCTAATAAACTAACACCGTTGTTTAAATCAGCAGCATAGTTTCGTAATGTAGTTACAGGGTCCATTCGTGTAAAGTAAGAATCTAGTCTGTCATTCGAGCAAACACCTGAGAATGTAAAAATATCATCAGCTGTTACAGGCTCAAGCGTATGACGGTTAATTGCATCTATATCGATTTCCTGCTCTTGTGCTACTTGTAAGCGCACTGGTAAATGTAAAGCTGCTCCCATTTTCTATTCACCTCCCTCCAATAAGAGTAGATTAAACAGGGTCAATAATTTCCCCTTCAGGCCAATACTTGTGTTCATCTGCTCTAAACCAATATTGTTTATTAGTTGTTAAATCTTCTATAACTACTGAACCATGATCTACAGGTTTTATTTCAATATTAAAGTTTTGCTCGATGATTTTTAAAGTTTGAACAAAGGTTTCTAATTCAATCTTTCTTTGTTCTTCTTCAGTCAAGGAACATTCATCAATGAGCTCGATACGCTCTTCAATACCGTTATCCTCAGCCCATTTGTTGTGTTCTTTAATACCTATATTGACACGTTGAATATGAAGTTCTAACTGCTTCTCATTAAGTTCAATAAGCTCGGTATTTGTTTCTATGTCACGTTCAATTTTCTTTTGAAATACATCTTGTTCTTTTAACCATTCTTTAAAGTGCTGAATATATAGCTTTTTTTGTTCTTCTAAAATCATTTACTCACCCCTCCAATAAGTGCTCTTCACCTTCAAGGATACGTTTATACCAACAACGGCAGTTAATAACATTGTCTGCTGATGCTGATGAACTATCGCCTGGATACATTAACGGTTCAAATTGTCCGTCTGCATTCGCCACATAAAATGGTTCATCTAATGTTTTAACCTGTCCATCTGCTTCCCTATGGCCGTCTCTTGTACGATCTTGCTGAGCAGAACGCCATATCTTGCCGATGACCATGCCTGATTGCTTATCAGAATGCCATTGACCGGTTCTTGCAGCTCCTACCATTTCAGTACGAGCAATAGTTCTTGCTCTTCCTTTTGAGAAAGCAAAGTCTTCTCGTAATGCATTAGCTGCTTTGGTTACACTGTATTGACCTTCAAAAGCAACGTCCCATAAAGCCATAATCACATGTTCATCAGTGACACCCTGAATCAATTCGGCATCCCTTCGAGAACGATCAGATAGGGAACGTAGGAAATCATCAGCTGTATCATCAAATACAAGCTCTGTATCGATTTCCATAATGTTGTACATTCCTGCTATTTTGGCTGATTGCTCTATCCAATCAAAACCTGCAGCATCCCATAATTCCAATTGCTCACCTTCATCTGTTAAGATATTGGACTTAATCCAATCAATGAACGATTTAGGAACGTCTGAGAGGTCTTTTCGATTATTCGAATACATAAACCTATGAACATCTATCAAGACACGCGTAGGAGGCGTATCGGCTTCTTCAAGTCTACTGATATATGTCTCTACTTGATTCTGTAAAAGGTTATAGAAATCATCAGCTGCTTTTGTGGTTAGGACAGCAACTTCAGGTACCCAATCACCTTGCATTTCCTTTACATACTCATCTTCAGTATCATCGGCGCGTGTTTTTGGTTGACGCTTGACTTGTACACGCCTTGAACGTGAAATAGCTGACGTGGTTGTAACTGGTGCTTGTGGCTCAGCAACTGCATCATGACCAACTACCTCATTAGCAGCCTCATTGTTATCAACCCATCCTTGATTAACCCTTGATATCCAGGTATTTGTTTCAATCTGTTCAGCCTGAGCATCTTGGAAACGGTCTGTAGTGCGCAGCTTATTAAAGGTTAAACGAGCTTTACTCTGTTTTCCTTGCACCTGCAACGCAACATTATAAGCACGTTCTATAACACGCTTAACACCTCGCTGAATGCTTTCAATACCTGCCACATATATTTGCCATTGCACAGTACCATGCGTTTCCGTGGTACCTTCATTACGCCCTAAAAGGATAGGTAACTGCTTTAAGGCAGAAACGAGTTGCTGATTAATGATATTAATTAAGGCTGTGGCGTCCATTGATTTACCAGCGGTACCCCCAACCATAGCAACCTTCACAGAGTCAGAGTGAAAAAAATTGTCATCAGCTTTCAATTGTTTGAATCGATTTTCGATAGATGTAACAAAAGTTTGAGCGTAGTTAGCAATAGCTTCCGCACCCTTCATCTTGATTTCTTGAGGGATATTTTTCAGAATAGCTTCTTCGGCTACAGAGATATCTAAACGGGCATGCCCTTGATTATGAGCGACCGCTTTTAAATCTTTCAGTACCTCAACCTGAAAGAAGACAATTTGCAAGAGCGGCAGAATAGGAGAACGTCCATAAGGATCTCCAATATCGGGATCAAACGGTAAATAGAATACTTGCTCTCGGTTTAGCACCTTATATGTACCATCCGATTGCTTTTGCACCAATTGGACTTCACCTGTTTCTTTATCCTTACGAAAATCTACGGTGCTAGGATCTACCGCATGAAAGTCTACAACATCATTCAAGCTCTCATTCAATTCAACCTCTAAACAAATGGCTCCTTGTGTAAACCCTGTAAGGTTCAATACATTAATCAATTGATCCATGCCGCCGCCATATAGAGCACCTACACGCTTTGCTAGACTATTAATATAATCTAGCCCCTGCTTGTCATTGGAGCCTGTAGGTTTTAAGCATTCAAGCTCATGTCCTGTATTGGATAGGCGAAGAAAGTTCCATATAGCCATGGAAGCATCTGGATTCAAGTCACGAATGATTTTAAGACTTTCCATAACATCCTTATTGCGGAACTCATTGCGGTTAATCATGATACCCTCGTACCAAGAAAACTGCTTCTCCCACTTCTCATGCGTTTGTCTACCACTTTCTAAGCGAGTGTTGATTGAGTGGCTAAGATTACGAGTAAACTTCTTAAACTGCCTTTCAGCACGCCACGCTTTTAACCCATCGAGTAGTCCCATTAATTCTCACCTCCATTCATTGAAAAGCCTGTGATAAACGAATTCAGTACATATTTAGGAACTGGCATGTATTTGCGTAATTGAATGCCAATTGCAAATGCCATGACTAAATCATCATGACAGCCTCCTTGTGCTTCTTCCTTCCCCTTATCATTCACGATAAAGGTAAAACATTCACCAAGTAAGCGAGGACTATTTATAGTCATTAAGTGTTCCCTCATAACAGCCCTCAACTCTGACATCATAATAGGGCGAGTCTTAGCGTTCGTTGGCCATCCTGGTTCCTTCTTCTCTTCACCAGATTTCGAGTCATAATCTACGTGATAATAAAGGTTTTCATAGCCAACTTGATTGATAAGAGTATTAAGTACACTGTGACCGTGGTTATTACGTTCAGGTCCTATCATTGCTGTATTGTAATGCCATCCAAGGACAGCTAATTTCTTTCCAAAAATGTCCGGGTCCCAATGCCCTTGTAGCTCGGCAACTTGTTCTCCACTTGCCCACTCAAATACATGAGCTGTAGAAAAGTCTCTGCCAACCTTACCTTCTGCAACGTCACACGCAATAAAATATCGTTCATTAGGATCTGGCTCTTTCCAAATCCATAGCTCGCCTTCATCTTGCTCAACAATGGAATGATTCATGTTATCCACGTAATCAATGTAGTGAGTCGTATAAGGCTTCTGCTTGGCAACCTCAATCATGTCTTTTAAATCCTTAAGATTGAATACTGGACGACCTGAGCTTAAGAAACAGCTTTGGTCATCTTCCGGATACTCTTGAAGAAAATGTTCCTCTTTAGACATCCCATCCTTTTCAGGCATTTCGGATATCTTCCAGCGGCGCCATTTCACTTGCTCAAGAGTTAAACCGTAGAGCTCAATAATACGTTGCTCTGCTTTGGTAGGTTTGAACTCCTCACCTTCTAAAGATAGCTGATAGTCTGGATGATCAAACCACCGATAAAACTTAGGTTTCCAATCAACCACACCCTGTTTTGCCTCTTGATAAGTACGGTAGAAATAGTTCCCTACACCATTTGCTGTTGTTTCAAGAACGATACGGCCATCCCTAGGAACTGCTTGAAGCAACCCTGTCATTAAGGTTTCAGGATCAGGCCAGAAGGCAACCTCTGAACAGTGAAGGTTATGAATGGTATCACCACGTCCAAAGTCTGTACTTCCAGCGGTACCAACTGTAATACGGCTGTTGAGCGCTTCAAAATAGAACTCTTTTCGGTTGCCGTATTTCGGCTTTGTCTTGCCGTTATTCAGCTGCATTTTCTTTGCTTCAGGTAGATTGTTGTACATGAATTGAACAGCATTAAACAGCTTCTTAGTACTCTCTGAATCATGAGCAATAATAACAGTGGTTGTATTTGGATTGTTAATCGTATCGTCAAAGAACTCGGATAAAATTAATGTAGAAAATCCTAATTGACGCGGCTTCAAGATAATGTCACGGTTTGTCCGTTCCTCCCAGTAAATAGACTGGATAGGATTGAACTTCAGGTTCACAACATTTTTATCTTTGGTACGAATGAAAATTCTCTTTTGAATGCGCGTCTTGGCATCCTCTGGCTTCTGGTCATTACGTTTAGCAAAGCCCGTTGCTTGCTCACGTAAGCGGTCATGAAATTTCCCTAACACATTAAGCTTCACCCCTTAGTTGCATATGCTGGTCTACAATCTTTTGCATACGAGGATTAGCAGCTAAATGCTGAATAGCAACCTCGTAGCCTTCCTCTGACACGTCTCTGAATTTGTCCATAAAAATAGAGAGATACTCTTGAATTAAGCTGAATTCAAAAGCTTTCTCCCTTAAATCAACGAGAAACTTTGTATTTTCCCGTAATTCTTTATTTAACGTGGTTATCTCGTATACCTTACGCTTTAGCTCTTTATTAAAGCTGGCTTTCCAGTCATCTAAGTAATCATAGTCAATTTCCCCTCCTTCATGAACAGCGGCTAGGAGAGCATCTTTTAATTCGTTCATTCGCTGATCAAAGTATCCAGGTAAATCATCCACTAATTCAAAACGAGCAAGCAGCCTTTCAGTCGTCTTGTACTGAAGCTGGATAATATCAAACTCTTGATTCACTACTTTCACAACTCGACGCTTATCTTCTCTAATGACGGCTTTCTTTTTCTCTTGCCCTTTTATCCCTTCAATATAACGAGCAACAGCGGTATGAGATATTTTAACTCCTGCATGTTTTGTACACTCTTCAGCAATCTGCCTAACTGATTTAGGAGGGTCTGCTTTAATACCTGCAATAACGATGTCTTCACATTCATACTGCTCTATTTTTGATTGACGTGCCATGTAACGATACACCTCCATTCTGTAACACTTGTCACGCTATTTGTAACGTTACAAGCGAAACGTTACAGTGGGCATTTAATGTAGTCATTGATTTAGAAGGCTGTAACGCTATTATTTTTTAACGTTACAGTGTTACGCTTAGTTCAACTTTGGCTCACTCTTATAGGCTAACTATAAGGTAAACTTAATTAGTAAAGATAAACGTGGCTGTTAATGCGAAGATAACAAACACGAGGATATATTGAATATCTTTTCTGAGGTGCTCTTTTTCCTCTGCTACGGCTCCAATCGTCAATATAAACGCGATAGCCATTAACATAATTTTAAATGTTGTTAGCATGTACTTCCCTCCCTTTAATAAAGAATCCTTGGCTTATGAACTTTAGGTTTGTTATCCATTACTTGGCTTAATCTACGAGTATCTAGTTTAATGATCCATGATTGACGTAATAATCTAACCTTCTGTTCAGCTTCTATATGTTTGGTACGATATTCAGAAATCGTTTTTGCTAATGATATTAAGGCTTCTCTCATTCGCTCCCATGCTACTGCAACTGTTTCAGCTACTGCTACAATTACCTCACGTTGACTTTCATTCATTATTACTCATCTCCCTTTAGCTAAATAAAAAAGCATCCTCGAAAGGATGCTTAATGTTTAATTGTATTTATTAAATTAGCGTACTTTTCAGCAACGGGAGCAGCGTGCTCTAATAATACCCCCATGTCATTATCAGGATAGAACTTTTTATAGTATTTTTTTCTATAACTAGAATAAGTATCCCAAAAATCTCTTATAACATTAATCTCTTCTTGTTTAAAATAGGTGGCTAAATCTTCGTTAGTTACTAACAATTCTGTTGGGGCAGTTTTTAACTTCAAATTAATTTTTGATGCATTTGTATCCACAGTCGCATCGTGAGCAGCTTTTGACTGTTTGATTATCTCAGGAATTAACTGTTTCCTCATTTTTTCTGTAAATTCTTTTTGCCTTTCCTCTTCCGCATGACTTATTTGCTTGCTCAGCTCAAGCGTTGCTCTGGTAACTTCGTTTGTAGCCTCTGTAGCTTTTAACACGCGATAGCTAAACCAAGCTGTTACAACAATACTCACAAAGGTCAAGGCATATGTAATCCAATCTTTGGCCTCTGGCATTTTATCACCTCCTAGAAAAATTATAATCTAGGAGGATTTTCCTAACAACGAGACAACTGTTCGTTTTCCAAAAAATAAAAAGCACCCGTGGAGGAGGGCGCTTTATACAAGTGATGATACATTTACCATGTGTGTACCTTGTTCGATTAGTACTAATGCTAATCGTTATTCACAATATTCCCTTATAACCATTTCTTATACTATTTATTTAACACCCCATTACGCTAATTGCTTAATTAAATTAAACCCGTTCTTTATCAATCACCCGGGAGGAGGCCAGGATTGTAGTAACGGTTGCTGTACATAGAATGACAGACAGTAGTTTCGTGAAGGACTTGCACACTTCACTACCCCGTGGCTATCGTACGCAATACAGCTAGACTCCAGTTGTTCCCCCGTAAATTCAGCCGGCAACCTTCATAGTCATTCGATACACCCGAGTACGTCTTGATAAGGGAAAGGCGCTTCTCCCACAAGCAATTTGCTATTGCTTATAAGAAAATCTTACCTTTGATGGAAAAATAAAAAGGCCCCCAAAATGGACCCTTTTTTCTCTGGATTTTGTCGGGTTTTTGTCGGAAAAATATCTGAGGAATTAGATGATGCCTAGCGAGGTAGCAATGTTTAAAATGGCAGCACCTTTCTTCTCGTAATACTTTTCTTTTTTCAGCCCTAAATCCATATAGATATTAATATCCTTTGTCTGTTTTGATTCTAGGTACTTGACTTGGATGATTTCACGTTCGATTTCATCTAAGGAGTATTCAAGAGCTCGTTCAATTTGTTTCACTTTCAATTCAGCTAGGTTATCTTCTTTTCGAAGAACAGGGAACAGGCCGACCACGCCTGCTTCCTCTCTCTCTTTTTTATTTGCCAGCTGCACCTTTAATGCTCTATAGTTTTTTAATTCTCTTATAACCGTTTGACGAACTAACTTTTCATCCACTGGCTCAAGTAATGTTAACTGCTCTGCTCCCATCATTTAGTCTCCTTTTTAACTGGCTTGTCTGCTACAAATCCGTATCCTTTTACACAGCGCTGGAACATACATAGTCCGTTTTGCTGCCACACACACCGTTTGCAATAATCCTTCTCCACTTTCACTTTCATCGTAATGACCCCCTTATAAAATAAAAAGGACACCAAATAAGCTATTGCTTACTCAGTGCCCTCGGTTTTTCCGTTAAGGCTATTATCTAGTTGTCCAATTAATGTGCAAGTAACGTTCGGTCCAGCTTGTTCCCACAATAGTTGTAACGACCTTTTTTTGTATTGAAATCTCTAATCCTTCTAAACGCTTTTCTTTTTGCAATCCCTTTAAGAAATTAGGATTATTAAACAATATAGATTGATTATCGTTTGGTTTATTTAACTTAACTCGATAACCACTGTATCCTTTTGCTGCCGAATCTTTTATTTCAGAAATAAGGTTTGTTACAAACTGTTCTAGCATTTCTTTAAACTTTGCATCAGACGCATTTCTTAATTCATCAAGTAATGCCATTATTTCACCTTCTCCAATTTATTTTTAATTTCCTTAGCATGATCAGGGCAGACATCGCAATTTACCCATAACTTAACCGAGCATTCCTTACACATTCTTTTATCACATGTTTCAGTGATTTCTTGAAAGGTAGCACTAGTTACAACTCCAGTACCTGTTGCATAATCACAAAGACTAGTACTATCACGTTCTCCGCACACTTCACAGATGTTATTCATAAGGTTAAACCTTCCTTTTCGTCTTAGTTTCCAATCTATCGACCTTACCGCCAAGGGTAATAACTAACGTTTCTCCGTAATCCGGTAGATCATGTTCAATCAACTGGCCATCTTTTACAACGTACATTTTTTTATTGTTCATCAGGTCTATTTCAGCGGTCATTTTTTCTGTATTTACGTTCACCAGAAAATACCTCCTCGTGTTATAATTTCATTAGGTTCACTGGGAAGATGTTCCTGGTCTTTTTTTGTTCCACCTAGTGTATAATGAAACTACCTTTTATAAAATTATTTTACCTGTAAGGACGCTCTTGGCTGAGCGTCTTTTTTATTTATCTCTGTGACTGTGGCGTTAGAATTGAATCGTTCGGTGACCCCATTAAGCTGTGGGCAATCAAACCGCCTTTTACACATTCAACGCACTTTCAACCTTCACCGATTTCAAAGCCTCAAAGATATCTTCTTTTACGCCTGCTACATGCTTTTTCAATTCATCAAGACTAATTGCATCACTACCTTTGATTTCTTTCTCTATGAGAGCGTTAAATGCTCCATCCAAAGTGTTGTAATAACCAATTTGTTTGAAAGCTTCTTCCTCAGTCACATTACCTTCCTTATCCTTTTTGAAATACTTTTTATTTAAAATGATGTTAAGTGCATCCGATGTAATTTTATAATTTTGACCAACCATGATTTCCATTATTTTGTCCCCCTCAAGATCTTTCTTTTACTTGTTCAGCTATGGCAGAAGCAACAGCAGCTACTTGAATTAATTCTTCGTACAAGTCATCTGCATCTGTTTCTTTTATGCTTGTTAGCCCTAAAGGTCCTTGCATTGCTTGAGCTACTTCTCCGAACTCTTCAGCTAAAATAGCTAACCATTTACCCATATCATGACGCTGAAGACCCCATTTTTTATTCTGGCTAATACGCTCGGCAAGAACAGCCTTGTTTACATCGTTCATTAATTCCGTCACTTTTTCTTTCACTTCTTATCCCCCTAAGCTTTTAACTTAATCGTTTCTAATAAGCTAAAGTACTCACCACTTGCCATCAACTTATCTAATTGACGTGATACACTCATACGACTTCTGCCTAGTAACCTTCCTATATGGGCTTTCTTAAGACCTTTTTCGTATAAGGTCACTAATGTAATTAGCTCGCCTTCAGACCAGCCGATATATACATGTTTATTTCGAGGTGTATCATATTCAAGCTTATTGACTTCATATGTTATCCATCTATGACTGCATTCGCTGCAAACCCTAGTCCTCTTTACTGTACGATTATGCGAACGACTATCTATTACTTTGCTATTCGTTAATAGACCGCAGTTTGGACATTTCACCGTTCATCCCCCTCACCAATTCAAGGAACTTGTCCTTATCCCCATTATCAAGTGCCTTGTTAATGTGATAATCAAACAGCTGCTTTTCTAAAGCAAGAATCAACTTATCAACTTCCTCATGCTCTGTGCTGCACAAATCCGTCTGATCATTACTAGGAGGCTCATATCGGGACATATACTTTGTAAGAGGAATACAAGCCTCACTTCCTTCAACCACTTCTCCTATAACGACTCTTACAGCTTCAACATGAATGTGACGCGGTCTTTTGCAATAACTCAAGAATTTGCAGATAACGTGTAAACCGACTATCCGAAGCTCTAATAGTTCACCAGGCTTTAAATCTTGTAAGGTCATATTCTCGCCTCCAATTTGTTATCAACTGTAATCTACAAAACAACCACACCCACCGATATCAAATAGATCTATCTGTTGCCCTTCTTCTTGCATGTCATAATATAAACTTCTAATTGGATAGGGATTCGTTTCGTTATCCTTTGATTTCTTCATGAATGCATATTGCTTCAAGTGTAAATTGGGTTCAATAAAAGGTTTAGGTCTTTTAGCTTTACCTTTGAAATAAGGCTCATAGCATTGATCTAGCTGTTCAAGATACACTTCCTTTGCATCGCTTTCTAACTCATCCAAATTTTTAATATGGTGATAAGCTGAAACATATAGCTTCATGTAATGTTCTTGTTCCATCAGCTCCTGGAACACTTCAGGCATCTTCTCTTTCAAATTTCTAAAATGACCTTGTCCTGCTTTTACGCAACGACCCATGCAATTGTTATGAACAAACCCTAAGTCATATAATCTTGGCTGCTTAATATTGTATTTAGCTAAAATCTCGCTGTTATCAATCATATGTTCAATTAATGGCATTTCAACTTGATATGGCTGCCAATTCTTTTTAATAGCTCCTTCTCGATGCATTTCGTCCCATCCAATGCCAAAGTAAAGGACTGCATCTGTTGTGAAGTCTTCTTGTTTCAAGTACTGTTTATTGCGCCATTCTTCAACTTGAGGTTTCTTACCCTTCTTAATAAAATCAGCAGACACCTTCATCTTGAGTATTTTTGAACAGTTACCGATTCGACTGTTAAATACTACTTTTTGCTTAAACATTAGCTCTATAGGAGTTAAACCCATGCTATGTGTTAGTAAAGGAAGTTCTAACTTGTCTGCAGCTTCGTTGATAAATCTATATAAATCCTCATCTTCCCAGTTGGTATCAGTGAAGTATAAAACGATATTGTCATTGGGATAATGAGTTTTAACAAAATCGGCTACAGTAAAACTTGATTTACCTCCACTGAAAAAGATGATGTGATTTTTCATAATTCCTCCTCTGAAAATTAACTTTTGGTATCACATCTCCACCTAGCTTCTTGCATTCCGTACCACATCGAGTTGAACACTTTTTAAAAAGAGAGCAGCGTGTCTGGCACGCTGCTAGCTCATCTTCTTTTTTAATCCATGAGGGACGGTCATCAGCGATAATAACGTTAAGCTGCGCCATTTTCTTTGTTATCGTCAGACTCTTCAATCTTCTCTCCTGGTGCTTCTTCAGGGACTGAAAGGTCTAACTCTTCCTTCACTTCTTTTTTAGCTTCAGCAGGCTTTTCTGTTTGCTCTTCTTGGCTATCTTTCCATTCTTTCCACTTCTCAGCTAAAGGAGCAACCTTAGCTCGGTACTGATCCACTAACTCAACAATGGTTCCAGAGGAGATATTTAATTCATTTGCAATCTTCATATACGTTTCACCGTCATTTTTCCGTTTAATGACTTGAGGAATATCATAAGCAAATTCTGTTTCGAATTGTGGAGCAAGACCACTTGAGATAAATTCATCAACTACTGACAATTCAATTTCCTGTTTCTCTTCTACCGTTTTCACTTTTTCTTTAGGCAAACCAAGATCTGCTTCAATCTGTTCAGCAGCTGGCTCTACCTCCGATACAATACCTTTGTTATCAACTTTATAAGTTTTAAGAGGCTCATTTGTCTGAGCGTTTAATGTGATGTTAAAGCTAACTACTTGAGACTCAATAGCGCATTGAACTGTGCAACCAATCATTTTTGCTAATGTATCAAGCTTTCCATCTAAACCAGAATCACCGATTTCAAGAACGATTTCCTTTTTACCATCTGCTTTAAGATTTACCTTTTTCACCACTGGATTGAATTCTGCATATGACATAATTAATTTCCTCCTAGAATTTTAGTTTGATAGTAAAGACATTTGTTCTTGCTGTACTTCAAGCATTTGTACAGCTACTTCAATACGAGGTGTTTCGGAATAAAATTTACTTACATGCAAATCAACAATCTGGCTGTCGTCATTCCAAATGACTTTATTTAAAGCATCCTTAATGCCTTTTACATAGTTATCAACATCTGGTTTACTGATAGGACGTAACAAACCTTGCTCTGCTTCGATTTTTTTCTTTTTACTGAAAGACTTAAGAGTTGGTTTGAACACTTTCACGTCAAGCTGTAAAGGACCTGAAAGTAATTGACTTGGCTTATATTCAGAAGCAACTAGCTTTACATACTGTTTGAAATCCTTTGATTTCTTTGGATCGTACATTTTAACGAAACCGCCTCGAGTACTTGCTCTTGGACGACCTTGAGCGACCGGCTCTCCATATACCGTGAATTCAATCATTTCATCATTCCCCATTTCCTAATTGCTTGCCGAAATTAGATTTAACTTGAATATGAACTTGCTCTAACTCAGTTAGGCTTAATTCGTATAACTGTCTACCATTAGAAGTTTTAAAATATCCGTATCGCACCAACTCATTAATTAAATAACTTTGACGTTGCCGAACTGCTTTAGCTAATAGAGCCACTTCCTCTCACCTCGCTGTCTAAATATTGGTCGAACATCAAAATACCTAATGTTGCTTCTTGAGCTGACACAGCGCCTGAGAACTGTGATTGGAATACATGTGGATCCATAACTTTTCCTGTTTGACCATAATATTTTTTCATTTCTTGAAATACTTGATTTTTATCCAATTAACTCAGCCTCCATCTTGGCCTCTAGCTGACGTGACAAGTTGAGGAACTGGCCGTATTCTTTTCTAAATAATGTTTGTACGGTACCGACTGGACCATTACGCTGCTTCCCTAAGATGATTTCTGTAATGCCTGGGTTTTCCGAATCCTTGTTGTAGTAATCATCCCGGTATAAAAAGCTGATAACATCTGCATCTTGTTCAATGCTTCCTGATTCACGAATATCGGACATCATCGGACGTTTATCCTGGCGTTGTTCTACGCCCCTAGAAAGCTGTGATAAAGCGATGACAGGTACATTAAACTCACGGGCGATTTTCTTTAACATGCCTGAGATGTGACCGATTTCTAAGTCCTTACGTTCGAACTTTCCAACAGATGAAATGAGCTGCAGATAATCAATGATGACTAAATGCTTTTTATCTGGATGTTCCTTGAATGATTCTTTTATTTTTGAACGGATATCGTAAACCGTTTGGGTAGGTTCATCATGAATGTTGATATCCCATTTTTCATAATGGCCAATGGCATTTGCCATATTTTCATGATCTTCATTCGTAAATTCTTCAAATGGATTTGACCATTTCTTGCCGTTCACCCGTCCAAGCCCGGACAACATACGCTTAACTAGCTGTGTATCAGACATTTCAAGTGAGAAGATATCGGACACGCCGCCTTTTTCACAATTTGCCTGAGCTAAACTCAGAGCAAATGCTGTTTTACCCATTGAAGGTCTTGCAGCAACGATAATTAAATCTCCTCCTTGCCAACCACCAGTCATGCGGTTTAAGTCATCTAAGCCAGTGTCTATACCTGTGAGCCCTTGCGTTGGAGTACTCATATCAGAGAAGATATCTGCGAGAACATCGCTTTTTGTACGATTCTTTTTTCGTTTGATATCCTGTAATTCACCTAATGACTGAAGAATGTTTGGTACTTCCTCTTCACTTGTGACAGTTGCTAATTTGGCTCCTAACTTCCGTGCTTCTCTGACTCGATAGGATTCCAAAATCATTTGTTCATAGGTTTTAAAGTTCGCTGTAGATGGAACAGCGTTCGCTAAGTCGCTTAGATAAGACACACCGCCTACCTGCTCAATGGCTTCTCCTAGCTGTGTTACGATCGTTACGATATCTACTTGTTTATTTGCTTCCTGAACCTCTCTCATTGCTTTAAAAATGGCTCTGTGCGAAGCTCTTGCATATTGCTGTGTTTGTAAAATAGATTCATCTAACAAATCTGGCTCAAGAAAGATTGAACCTAAAACTGCTTGTTCTGCTTCGATATTTTCTACCCCTAATTGATACTCCACGTTTTCACCCTCACTTCCTTAAAAAGGAACCGTACTTTTTCTTTAACTCTGGTGACAAATGATCAACGAATGTTTTGTGATTACCTGCTTTTTTCTCTTGCTTAACTTGTTCTCTCCACTGAGACTGCTCGTCCAAGAACTCATTATTGGTTTGGACTTTAACCGATACTTCCGCAATAGTTGGTGGAAACTTTTCACGTAGAATATGTTGGTTCACTCGCTCTAAAACCGGCTTATATGGCATTTGCATTAGATGTGAAGACCAAACCTCAATTCGTCGCTCTCCGATTTCACCAGTCAAATCAAACTGTGTATAGGAAGCAGCTATTCTTTGCAGAATGTCTAGTGCTTCATGTATTTCCATCTTGCGCCCCTCCTAACTTGACTCCATGCTTTTGAGCATATTTCGCTAACGCATCTATGCTGTTTTCTCTTTTCTGCCTTGGAAAAGGTGTAACATTTGATGGATTCTGTATTCTGTTCCAATGGTTCATAATGGCTTTTTCGTAATAAGAGAAAGCATCTATACTCTTACCTGGATTATTTCCTTGATATTTCTGATGAACCTCATCCATCCATTTCAAAATCTTCTCTATAGGAATTTTTTTAGTTAACAATCTACTAATGGATTGACTGTCATTCGCGCTTAGATCAAAACCATAAGCTCTATATTGAATAAATTTATTCTGAATCTGTTCAAAAGCAGGAACGTCGATTTCTTCAGGTGGAATTGTGGTACCAACTTTCTCTTGATCACGTTCAACGGTGTTATCTGAATCCTGGTATTTGCAATAGTTAACGATAGTGAACAATGTTCCATATTCTGTTTCATCCACTGTAACCATGTTCTTTTTAACGAGCTTATCTACAGAACGCTTTATCGTACTTCGGTTCAATGTAGCTGTTCCACGACCTTGTGTATAAGCTAAATCCTCCACTAGCTTGGAGTAAGATCTTATGTATTGTCCCTTTTTTACCTCGATGCCGTTAACCTTTACTCCATCCTGATGACTTGCTTGTAAGAGCAAATAAGTGAAGAGTCTAAAACTTGTAACGTCATACCAGATATCATTTTCTAAAATTTTGCGATGGTACTTCACCCAGCCTTCCAAAACAACGTCCTCCTTCCTACTTATTTCTTAACGCAGATTACATAGTATTTTTCAATCCGCACCATTTTCAGATGCGGATGATATAGATTAAGAAAGCCTTGAATATAGCCTTCATACTGCTTTTTATTTCTAGCCAAAACCTTGTAACAGTAAGGAAATGCTATTCGTTCTTCCATATAATCACCCAATCAATTCAGCAAAGTGGATAATTGAATCTAATTTCTTGGTTGCTCTGCAATACTTACACTTACCGCAACTTTTTGGCTTTTCTCCACCATGCTTTACTTGCAGAATACGATCTAAATTCTTCTCAACTTCCTCAAGTTCAACTTGCATGATTCCCTCGTCCATATTAATAACTGCTTTATCAGGTGGATCTTCTTTAGATATGCCAACGATTAAAGGCTCTAACCAATCCTGACGACCTGTAAAACGCTTTTCGATTTCAGCATACAAAGCCATTTGAGTAATGTATCCGTATGCTTCTACAAAGGAGCAATATCCCAATTCAGGATGCCAAACTTTTTCTCTAAGAGAACGAGCTGTTTTTAAATCTGCAAAGCGTCCAGCTTCCGGTTTATAAACATCTAGCTTTCCCTTCCAAGGAACTCCGAAAAGTTCAGCTGTGATAATGACTTCCTTCTCCCCCTGGAGAATGAACATACATAAATCATCAATTTTCAAAGCCTTAATCATGGTATCTGCTTGCTTATATTGGGAATACAACTCACCTTTTCGATTAAAAAGAGAAGGTGTATTCTTTATAAATTCTTCAAAAGCCTTTTCACCTTCAAGCCAGGCATGTACATATTGACCGAAGAGAAGGGCCTCTGAAGAAGGCTCTTCCCATATTCCGTTCAATTCAGCCATTGTTGCTGCTTCACATGTAAGAAATTTTTTATACTGGGAATTAGACATATACTGCTTGTCTATTTCGCGACTATAATAGTTCTGACTGTTCAAAGATAGAAGGTTTTTCATCATTAGGAGCACCCTCTTTCTTATCAACTTTTGGCTCTTCTTTATTAGAAGGCTGTTCTTTCGATTCCGTTTGTTGTTTTTTAAATTCCTCTTCTGCCTTTGATTTGGTAGGAGTGCTTGTTTTTAAATCGAAGTAATCTTCTTTTTTAGCCATTCCATCTCGAAGAGAAGTGTAAATACGTCCGATTTTCAAAAAATCATGCTCTGTAAAAGAATCTGCGTTACTTCCGATATACTTTTCAATCATTTCTTTTGTAACTCCAAATTCTTTTTTAAAAAGACTGAATGCATTTCTTAACCGATCTTCTAACGGCTCTTTATGTCCACTGATAAGCGTTTTTTGACACATATCAACTGCTACATCTACAATGTCACCTGGAATAACTCCAAGGATGCAAGCACGTAATCGACGAGCTCCTTGGTTAGCAACTAATTCATAAATGTCACGAGGATCTGTTAGCTTATTAATGCTTCCTCTCGCCTTACGTTCATGCTTTACTGTAAAGACCTTTGTTTGACGTGTATTCGTTTCAAGGTCCCACGCATAAGCCATTACAGAGGATTCACCGTTCTTCTGCTCAAGCTCCATAATTCCGTAATCGATATTTCCCCAGTTCTGAGCTAAGGCTTCTGCCAATCGAATAGAAGGACCCGAAACTTTAGAGCCACCTCTTGGGTACTCGTATACTGCACTTTCAGCAAGAAGTTTTCGACCACAAGCTGTTTTAATCCGTTCAAAAGCTTGATACGTGTCACGAGGGAACTTTTTAGCAATTACCATCGCTGCCTGTACTTCCTGAGCTTGACGGCTTACCATTGCCTCTGTAGTAACACTTGTTTCTTTAGGAGCTGGGACGTAATCTGAATAATCGTTAACGGTTGATAATCCGTTCATTAATGTTTCCTCCTTGTGTTTTATGAAGTTTTTTTATAAACTGTAAGTAATTACATTTCTTGTGAGTACGAAGTCTGCACCTGGTCCGTGCAGGCTTTTTATTTTGCAGTTGCAAATTTGAAGCCGTACTCTTCTTCCAAGTACTTTTCCAAATCTTCTTTCAAGACCACTTCACCCGTGTTATCATCCGTTACGATTTCATCACCGATAAGAATTTCAGTTCCGAAATAATCAACTCCAGCATGTTCAGACTGAGCACTCATATTTACGTAGCCTGTACGATTTACTTGAGTGATTTCAGGATGTTCTAAATGCATGTTATTCACCTACTTTCTGATGCTATCTGTTCGCATCGTCATGACCAGGAAAATGAGTTGTGCCTTTACGGTTAAGGACCGATAAATAAAGGATTTTCCTGACCATGACGACAAGAACAATGCTTGTCGCCCACTTATGTAATGTGGTATAATTTACTTATCGAGTTGATTATGTTTTTCGAATAAAGCAGTTAGCTACGCCATTAGCTAGCTGTTTTTTTATTTGCCTTCACGTTTTGCCAAATTCTACGTTCAATATCTAAAAGTAAAACCGGATGACCCTTCAACGTCTTACACCACTTACTAACTTCACTTGCTTTCATCATTGGCAACTTATACATAGCTTGTCTCCTCCTTGTTTTTGAGGTAACGCGGAACTATATCAACATCCAATCCCTTACTTTGCATATCTGCTACAATTTGTTCTATGCGGCTTAATGAGCGCTTTTGGATTTTCCTAGCTGCAAGTACTGTGTCAAATGCTTCTTCCTGTAACTCCTGCATATCTGCGTTTAAATCGATTGATTCAATGACTGCCCATCCAGCCTCTTCTAAATCCCTTGCTCGCTCGTAGATGTTTAAAGCTTGTACACTCACTTAACTAACCCCCTTGATCTAAAGGTCATTTCCAGCTGCTGATCAATTTGTTTTAAAGAAAAACCGTACCTTTCACAAACAACAGCGAGTAGATTGAATTCAGCTGCAAGCTTTTCTGAGTACTCTTTTATGAACTGCCTAACCTCTTCACGTTCAATCTCATTAGCGAACTCAGGAGGTATGTGCCAAAAATCTTTTCTCCAGTACTCTTCTGCTTCTTTTCGCTCCTTTTCAACGAGCATTCTCATTGAAGCAATATCCCTGTGTATTCGATCTCCGTTCATGTAAGGAGTTAATGAAATACCTGCTGTTTCTTTCATGGTGCCGATGTAGTATTTAAAACTATCGAGGCCTCTTGCTAGAATAGGTTTGGCCTCCTTTGCGATAGTCCGGCTACCGTTGGCCCATTTAGAAATAGTTGATTGATCATAGCCAATTTCATTTGCAAATTCCGTTTGCGTTTTCCCCTGCTCCTTCAAGATTTCTCCTAGGTTTGCTTTTGTTTTCATAACTACCTCTCCCTGCCATATTTAATTGTCAGTTTCTGATATTGCAGCCATATTTCGTGCCTGTTTTTATGACCTGCTTGCATGTTACCCTTATACTAGAAGCCCGTTATTACATAATGTTTTTACTGAAAAAATCTGTGTTCTCTTCCACCCATTCTGTGTTACGTTCGATCCAAATTTTTAACATGTGAGTGGTTATCTTTAAACCTCCCAAAGCTTTAGTCTTCGGGAAGCCTTGGCGTCTGGTTAGGATATAAACTTGACTTTCACTGATTCCTAAGAATTCAGCTGTTTGTTTAACAGACATAAGTGGCGGACAATTATTCCAAACATCGTGTGCTGAATTAGCTGCATCCAAGCTTTTAGTTAAGCGTTTTTCCAAATATTCTAGTCGTTCCATAATCGGCGCCATGTCGATGGAGACACTGATTGAATTATCCATTTACGAATACCACCTTTTTGTTTGATTGATTTAATAGATTCTTGAAACAAATGAAAGCTTAACCCTAAAACGAATATGTTGAATGTTGTAACTGCGAACCAATATTTGAGTAACTCTTGCCAGTTCATAACTACCTCCTAAACTAAGTTTGGATTATTCTTCGTTTCGTATATTTTTTCTTCAAAAAATTTTTCAACTGGCTCATCTAAAATTTCTGCGATTTCTTTAATGAGTTCTACATAGATTTTACGTCTACCTAATTCATAACTATTATAGGTTTGAGTAGGGATATTAAGCTTTTCAGCCATGTTAACTTGTGTAAGACCTTTTGTCTTACGAATTTGTCTAACTCTTTCGTTGACTTTCAAATTATCACCTCCAAATATACGAATCGAAGAACTTGTAACTCAATAATAATTCTTCAATTCGTATATGTCAACAACAAAATATACTTTTCGGAGATTTTTTTTACTCAATTCGTATAATAATGTACAATTCGTATATATCAATATAAGTTTGGAGGGCTTCATATGGCTCTTGGAGACAGAATAAGAAGCTTACGTGAGAAAAGAGAACTCACTCAAAAACAACTAGCTGATAAGCTAGGCATACCTAATCAGAATGTGTCCAATTATGAACGTGGATTTAGACAACCTGATTATGATACATTACAAAATATTTCTAATTTCTTTGATGTTTCTATCGACTATTTAATTACTGGAAATGAACATCGAGTTTCTAGCGATGAAATGTGGAAAGAACTTCTTGATCCTAAGACAGAATTGTTCTTCAAGGATTTAAAAAGTGCTCCTGAAGAAAAGATTGAAGAGTTGATTCGTTTTTGGGAGTTTATTAAAGAACGTGATAAATAATTTCTTATTGACTAAAAGAAATTCATGTTATAAAATCACGCGCGCATATAATCATCTTCTTTAATTCTTTAATTATTGTTTTAGTTGCGTCTTTGTTGCGTAAACGTTGCACTAACTGTTGCATTAATTATTAAAAGTCCCTTAATAAACCTTTTATATTAAGGTTTGGAGCGACTTCTAGGTGTTGCGTTAACAGTTGCGTATATGAGAAGTTAATGAAAAGTTAAATATGTTTATTTACATACTAATGAGGTATATGACACGTATATATAGCGTGTCTTTTCTTTCAACTCCTAAAGGGAATTTTTACTATTTAAAACCATCTAATTGAGTATTTTGTTTTTCGGAGGATAACTAATGAACTACCAAACATCTTTATTAGAAGATTGGATTTACCAATTATATAAGCAGATTGGCATCTCCTCTCCTGGTCAACTAGACTTTCAGGTAATTGCAGATCGTTTGGAGGTACAGTTGGAGTTTTGGGAAGTATCTAGCCGTCTTTATAACAGAAAGTTAATTATCGACAGTAGACTTACACCTCAAGAGCAATGGCA
Organism: Priestia sp. FSL W8-0524; assembly: GCF_038005965.1. Lineage (NCBI taxonomy): Bacteria > Bacillati > Bacillota > Bacilli > Caryophanales > Bacillaceae > Priestia > Priestia sp. FSL W8-0524. The sequence continues at coordinate 3,352 of NZ_JBBOUG010000005.1, read as the reverse complement.
AGAATTCGCCCATGAAATCTGCCATAAACTTCGCCATTACGGTAACCACTTGACAATGCCAGAAATGTTTTTAGAACTTCAAGAGTTTCAGGCGAATCATTTTGCACTGCATTTTTGTGTGCCTACTTTCATGTTAAAAAATCTAAATTTTCAAAAGTCACGCAAAGAAACTATTTATTTAATTGCTGTTACTTTTAATGTTACCTACGCATTTGCTGAAAAGAGATTAGTTATTTACGAGAATAAGATACTTTCTCAAAAGTGTTTAAGTAACGTCTAATTCCAGTATCATTTTGAGCTAAATTATGTACTTAATAAATGAATTTTACTTGAGGAGGAAAAAAGTATATGTCTACTAAATACACGAAATTGAATTCACGATTTGGAATTATTGAATACCCTGTTAGCTTAGAAGAGATGAAAGAGGTTATTCTTGAGCTTCCGAAAACAGAGCGGAAATTCTATGAGATAGCCCTCAAGCCTCTTCAAACATCTATGAGCAAAAACGAACAAATCCTTTTATTCACTATTGCCGACGCCAAATTAACAAAGACTGGTTTCATGGTAATCACAGATAAAAATTTATATTTAATTTCCTTAAAGGGAGGCCTTTTTGGAGGTGCGGAGATTGAGACACTTAAGTATGCAGATATTAAAAATGTCGACTTTGATATTACTCCTAACCTTTTCGGAATGGCTCAATTAGAATTAGGTGTTCTCTACTTAGAAATAAAAGGCCTTTTTGGAGGCGGTAAAAAGCGTACAATCCGAAATATACCTGAAGAAAAAGTTGATAAAATTGTGAGTTTAGTTCGTGAGCAAGTAAAAATTCATAATAAATAAGTTTTGGATTTAACATAGAGGATTATTAAAAATCGCTTTATGCTAATCATATATTATTAATATAGGGGGCTTTTACACATGGGACTATTTGATATGTTTAAAGGTGACAACACAAGAAATGAAAATGGAATGAATCCACACTTTGCTTTCGCAACTTCATTATTGTATATGATGGGTGCAGATGGGGAATACGACAACGAAGAGATTGGACAACTTCTAGCGGTCTTAGGTGGAAAAAGTAAAGGCGGCACTGTATACATAGGTGCAAACAATGACGATTTAATGGAAAAAGCTATTAAATACGTTCAAAGAAATTCACTTGATCAATTCCTTAAAGAAGCTGCTCCAGCTCTTACTGATGCTCAAAAGATGTGTATCCTTGTAAATATTATCGATTCTTCACTTTCTGACGGAGACGCAGAGCGCGAAGAGCAAGAAATGTTCGGTAAATTCTTAAACGCTTTTGATATCTCTGAAGAGAGATTTAAGCCATTTTTTGAAGTTATCGTGTTAAAAAATGATCGCGCAGTATTCTTAGATCAAAATCACGCTAAAAATAAACCGGGTTTCAAAGTTGAGTTATCGAAATAAAAATTATAGAAAAGTCCTTTTAAGAGGACTTTTCTTTTACCTACACAAACGAACATACATTCCCTTTATGGAGGTGGTATTTATGTTATAACTAACTGTGGTTGTTTAACGATACAACTTCTAAATAATATCTTTTTAAGGAGGTTTTAATTCAATGGCTTATTTTCGCAAAGTACCATCTAAGAAAGCAAAATCTGGCTATACATGGTCTTTCACCATTGAAACTGGTGTAGATCCACTAACCGGAAAACGTAAACAAACAACAAGAAGAGGCTTTGCTACAAAAAAAGAAGCTGAAAACGCAGCAAAAGAATTATCCACACAATTAGAGAACGGTTTAAATATTGTGGATAACAAAATGACTTTAAATCAATTTCTACCGAAGTGGCTTGAAATGGCTGCCAAACGGAAAGTAAGGGAAACAACATTTGATAATTATCAAAGAGCTGTTAACGTCCGCATCCTCCCTATTTTAGGGCATGTTGGATTAACAGAGTTGAATGGTGCTGTATGTCAAAAATTCTTTAATCACCTTGTAGACGAAGGGCTATCTGAAAGGTACATTGAGTACATTTATACAGTCCTTAACGGTGCTCTAGAAAAAGCAATTGATTGGGATTTACTCTTAAAGAACCCTTTGAGGAAAGTAGATATTCCCAGAGGCAGACGACGCAAGTATGTTGTATGGACAAAAGAAGAGTTAATTCGTTTTTTACAGTTTTCAAAGATAGAAAACGTTCACTACTCTGCTCTGTTTTTCGTCTGCGGTTATACGGGCTTAAGACGTGGAGAAATGCTAGCAATGAAATGGCAAGATATTAATTTTGAGAAAGGCACTCTTCATGTACAGCGCAATTTAATTTATCGTGAAGGTAATTTCTCTTTTGGTCCTTTAAAGACTGAATCATCTAACCGTGTTATTAAACTAGATGACGAAACTTTACGTGTGCTATCGCAACATAAAAAACGACAATCTGAACTGAAGCTATTATACGGTCCAAGATATAGCCAAGACGATTTAATTTTTTGTAGAGAAGATGGACAAGCAATCTATCCTCGGACAATGACTACTATCTTTAATCGTGTAATAAAAAAAGCTGAGGTTCCTAAAATTCGTTTTCACGATCTTCGTCATACTCATGCAACTTTATTATTGGAAGCTGGAGTTAGCTTGAAAGAAGTTCAAGAAAGATTAGGACATTCAAGCATTAAAATGACTGGAGATATTTACGCTCATGTAACGGATGGAATGAAAGAGAATACCTCTAAAAAATTCAGTGAATACATGCAAAAAAACGGCTAAAGGAGCAGTGCTATTATGAAAAATGATTTTCAACACAATCCAGATGGCACAACAACGATTTATTATGTTAGTAAGAAATCTAAACAGCTTCTCTATACAATTATTGATACAGAGGATTTTGAAAAGGTAAGTTCTATCAAAAATACCTGGTATATCTCTTCGAACGGAAAAAATGTTAAATACAGAGTCAAAGCAACTATCAATAAAAAGAAAGTCTATCTCTACAGATTTTTATTGGATTTAACTGATAATGACCTGGTAGTTGATCATATAGATGGGGACACTCTAAATAACACTAAGAAGAACTTAAGGATCTGTACAACAAGTGAAAATGCTCAGAATCGAATTCAAGGAAACTTACGCAGAAATATAACTTATAATGTAAAATTGAAAAAGTATCGTGTTTCTCTTTTTGTGAATGGGGAACGAAAACATTTTGGTCATTATCCAACTATTGAGGAAGCTGAAAAAGCAGCAAAAAAGGCACGAAAAAAATTCATGCCTTTTGCGACTTTTTAACAAACGTGGTCAAATTGTGGTCGATTTTGAAATAACCACTCCAAGAACGTTGTTATTTCAACGTTAGTGATACTACATTCTCCACATGTGTCGTAT
>NZ_JBBOUG010000004.1:0-78389 GCF_038005965.1 Priestia sp. FSL W8-0524 | reverse complement strand
GTTCCTCCTTGGCCGTCGCTTACTACGACACTAAAGCTATCTACCCCGTTGTAATTTTCATTTGGCGTATACGTGTAGGTTCCGTCTGGATTTACTACCACCGTTCCATTCACCGGACCTGTCAGTAACCCGTATGTTAGGGGATTTCCGTCCACATCTGTTGCCACCACTTGGCTATTTAAACTCGTGTCTTCGTTGATCACAAACTCATAGTTCGGCACCACTGGTACATCGTTCACTGGCGTGACCGTCACAAATACATTTGTCACTATAAATGCGCCCGACGGGTCGCTTATTAACACCGTAAATGTATCCGGACCATTATAATTTTCATTTGGCGTATACGTGAACGTACCATCTGGATTTACCACTGCCACTCCGTTTGTTGGCGGATCTTGTAAGCTGTACGTCAGCACCTCTCCATCTGGATCAAACGCTGTAATTTGACTCGATACTGCCGTATCTTCATTGGTAACCAACGTCACCACCACTGGACCTACTGGTGGATCGTTTACTGGCAGAATCGTAATCGTGATGGTGGAAATGGCCGTTCCTCCTTGGCCGTCGCTTACTACGACACTAAAGCTATCTACCCCGTTGTAATTTTCATTTGGCGTATACGTGTAGGTTCCGTCTGGATTTACTACCACCGTTCCATTCACCGGACCTGTCAGTAACCCGTATGTTAGGGGATTTCCGTCCACATCTGTTGCCACCACTTGGCTATTTAAACTCGTGTCTTCGTTGATCACAAACTCATAGTTCGGCACCACTGGTACATCGTTCACTGGCGTGACCGTCACAAATACATTTGTCACTATAAATGCGCCCGACGGGTCGCTTATTAACACCGTAAATGTATCCGGACCATTATAATTTTCATTTGGCGTATACGTGAACGTACCATCTGGATTTACCACTGCCACTCCGTTTGTTGGCGGATCTTGTAAGCTGTACGTCAGCACCTCTCCATCTGGATCAAACGCTGTAATTTGACTCGATACTGCCGTATCTTCATTGGTAACCAACGTCACCACCACTGGACCTACTGGTGGATCGTTTACTGGCAGAATCGTAATCGTGATGGTGGAAATGGCCGTTCCTCCTTGGCCGTCGCTTACTACGACACTAAAGCTATCTACCCCGTTGTAATTTTCATTTGGCGTATACGTGTAGGTTCCGTCTGGATTTACTACCACCGTTCCATTCACCGGACCTGTCAGTAACCCGTATGTTAGGGGATTTCCGTCCACATCTGTTGCCACCACTTGGCTATTTAAACTCGTGTCTTCGTTGATCACAAACTCATAGTTCGGCACCACTGGTACATCGTTCACTGGCGTGACCGTCACAAATACATTTGTCACTATAAATGCGCCCGACGGGTCGCTTATTAACACCGTAAATGTATCCGGACCATTATAATTTTCATTTGGCGTATACGTGAACGTACCATCTGGATTTACCACTGCCACTCCGTTTGTTGGCGGATCTTGTAAGCTGTACGTCAGCACCTCTCCATCTGGATCAAACGCTGTAATTTGACTCGATACTGCCGTATCTTCATTGGTAACCAACGTCACCACCACTGGGCCTACTGGTGGATCGTTTACTGGCAGAATCGTAATCGTGATGGTGGAAATGGCCGTTCCTCCTTGGCCGTCGCTTACTACGACACTAAAGCTATCTACCCCGTTGTAATTTTCATTTGGCGTATACGTGTAGGTTCCGTCTGGATTTACTACCACCGTTCCATTCACCGGACCTGTCAGTAACCCGTATGTTAGGGGATTTCCGTCCACATCTGTTGCCACCACTTGGCTATTTAAACTCGTGTCTTCGTTGATCACAAACTCATAGTTCGGCACCACTGGTACATCGTTCACTGGCGTGACCGTCACAAATACATTTGTCACTATAAATGCGCCCGACGGGTCGCTTATTAACACCGTAAATGTATCCGGACCATTATAATTTTCATTTGGCGTATACGTGAACGTACCATCTGGATTTACCACTGCCACTCCGTTTGTTGGCGGATCTTGTAAGCTGTACGTCAGCACCTCTCCATCTGGATCAAACGCTGTAATTTGACTCGATACTGCCGTATCTTCATTGGTAACCAACGTCACCACCACCGGACCTACTGGTGGATCATTTACTGGCAGAACCGTAATCGTGATGGTGGAGATGGCTGTTCCTCCTTGGCCGTCGCTTACTAGTACGGTAAATTGGTCAGTTCCATTAAAGTTTGCATTCGGTGTATAGGTATACATCCCATCTAACCCTACGTTTACTATTCCGTTCACTGGAGCATTTTGTAACGAATAATCCAGCTGATTACCATCAATATCAGTTGCAATTACCATAGAAGTTACAGGTGTGTCTTCGTTAGTCGTCAACTGATAATTTGGAACAATTGGAGAATCATTTATTGGAATAACTGTAACGATAACTGATGCAGTAGCATTTCCTCCTAAGTTATCAGTTATATATACTACAAAAGCATCTGAACCGTTAAAGTTTGCATTCGGTGTATACGTAAATATTCCTGTATTAGAATCAATTGTTACTACTCCATTAATGGGTGGGTTTTCAATAGTGTAAACAAGTGGATTTCCATTTACATTAGTAGCAATTACTTGATTTGTTACTGGTGTGTCTTCATCAGTAGAGATTTGCAAATCCTGTGAAGTTGTAGTTCCGTTTGTTTCAAGGACCGTTACAAAAATAGTCGATAGTGCAGTGGCTCCTTCTGGGTCTGTTATTAATATGGTGAATTGATCATTACCTATGAAATTGTTATTAGGTGTATAAATGAATGTACCATCTTGATTTATGACGGCTGCACCATTATCTGGATTTTGTTGAAGAGTATAGGTTAGAGTAACGTTGTCAGGGTCTGAAGCAGGTATGCTGCTTGTAACAGGAAGATTAATGGTCGTTGTAACAGCTCTATCTCCTCCTACTGGCGGATCGTTTACAGGCACTATTGTTAAGGTCACAGTAGAAAGGGAAGTTCCTCCTTTACCATCTGATACCAGCACACCAAAAGTATCCATTCCGTTGTAATTTAAATTTGGTGTATAGGTAAATACTCCATTTGCCCCTAATACAACACTTCCATTTGACGGAGGCGGATTCAGCAAAGTAAATGTCAACGGATCCCCATCTGGATCAAAAGCTGGAATTTGATTTGTAAGAGGTGTATCTTCATTAATTGTAAATGCTAAATCAGCGGTGATTGGAGGGTCATTCACTGGAATTACGTTTATTGTAACGGTCGAAACCGCCGTTCCCCCCTGACCATCTGACACCAATACCGTAAATTGATCTGTCCCATTAAAATCTAGGTTTGGCTGGTAGCTAAATGTTCCATCTCCATTCACCACAGCTACTCCGTTTACTGGCGCAACCTGTAGCTGATAACTAAGAGGATTTCCATCCACGTCCGTTCCTACCACTGCTCCTACCACAGGACTGTCTTCTTGCGTACTAAACGTGTAATTTGGCACCGTCGGTGCGTCATTCACTGGCGTGACTATTACCGTCACCGTTGAAACTGCCGTTCCTCCTTGGCCATCTGACACCAACACTGTAAACTGATCCGTCCCATTAAAGTTCAGGTTCGGCTGATAACTAAACGTTCCATCCGTATTCACCACGGCCACTCCGTTGCCCGGTGCCGTTTGTAAGCTAAACGTTAACGGATTTCCATCGGGATCTACCGCCACTACTTGATTGATTAACGTGCTATCTTCCGCAATCGTAAAGCTAACATTGGACGTAATTGGGGGATCATTGACAGGGATAACGTTGATGGTCACCGTTGAAACCGCCGTTCCTCCCTGACCGTCTGACACCAATACCGTAAACTGATCCGTCCCATTAAAATTCAAGTTTGGTTGATAACTAAACGTTCCATCTGCGTTCACTGCAGCTATTCCATTTGTTGGACCATTTTGCAGCTGATAACTAAGAGAATTTCCATCCACGTCCGTTCCTACCACTGCTCCTACCACAGGGCTGTCTTCTTGCGTACTAAACGTGTAATTTGGCACCGTCGGTGCATCATTCACTGGCGTGACTATTACCGTCACCGTTGAAACTGCCGTTCCTCCTTGGCCATCGGACACCAACACTGTAAACTGATCCGTCCCATTAAAGTTCAGGTTCGGCTGATAACTAAACGTTCCATCCGTATTCACCACGGCCACTCCGTTGCCCGGTGCCGTTTGTAAGCTAAACGTTAACGGATTTCCATCGGGATCTACCGCCACTACTTGATTGATTAACGTGCTATCTTCCGCAATCGTAAAGCTAACATTGGACGTAATTGGGGGATCATTAACAGGGATAACATTAATGGTCACCGTTGAAACTGCCGTTCCTCCCTGACCGTCTGACACCAATACCGTAAACTGATCCGTCCCATTAAAATTCAAGTTTGGTTGATAACTAAACGTTCCATTTGCATTCACTGCAGCTATTCCATTTGTTGGACCATTTTGCAGCTGATAACTAAGAGGATTTCCATCCACGTCCGTTCCTACCACTGCTCCTACCACAGGGCTGTCTTCTTGCGTACTGAACGTGTAATTTGGCACCGTCGGTGCATCATTCACTGGCGTGACTATTACCGTCACCGTTGAACCTGCCGTTCCTCCTTGGCCATCGGACACCAACACTGTAAACTGATCCGTCCCATTAAAGTTCAGGTTCGGCTGATAACTAAACGTTCCATCCGTATTCACCACGGCCACTCCGTTGCCCGGTGCCGTTTGTAAGCTAAACGTTAACGGATTTCCATCGGGATCTACCGCCACTACTTGATTGATTAACGTGTTATCTTCCGCAATCGTAAAGCTAACATTGGACGTAATTGGGGGATCATTGACAGGGATAACATTAACGGTCACCGTTGAAACTGCCGTTCCTCCCTGACCGTCTGACACCAATACCGTAAACTGATCCGTCCCATTAAAATTCAAGTTTGGTTGATAACTAAACGTTCCATTTGCATTCACTGCAGCTATTCCATTTGTTGGACCATTTTGCAGCTGATAACTAAGAGGATTTCCATCCACGTCTGTTCCTACCACTGTTCCTACCACAGGACTGTCTTCTTGCGTACTAAACGTGTAATTTGGCACCGTCGGTGCATCATTCACTGGCGTGACTATTACCGTCACCGTTGAAACTGCCGTTCCTCCTTGGCCATCGGACACCAACACTGTAAACTGATCCGTCCCATTAAAGTTCAGGTTCGGCTGGTAGCTAAACGTTCCATCCGTATTCACCACGGCCACTCCGTTGCCCGGTGCCGTTTGTAAGCTAAACGTTAACGGATTTCCATCGGGATCTACCGCCACTACTTGATTGATTAACGTGCTATCTTCCGCAATCGTAAAACTAACATTGGACGTAATTGGGGGATCATTGACAGGGATAACATTAACGGTCACCGTTGAAACCGCCGTTCCTCCCTGACCGTCTGACACCAATACCGTAAACTGATCCGTCCCATTAAAATTCAAGTTTGGTTGATAACTAAACGTTCCATCTGCGTTCACTGCAGCTATTCCATTTGTTGGACCATTTTGCAGCTGATAACTAAGAGGATTTCCATCCACGTCCGTTCCTACCACTGCTCCTACCACAGGACTGTCTTCTTGCGTACTAAACGTGTAATTTGGCACCGTCGGTGCATCATTCACTGGCGTGACTATTACCGTCACCGTTGAAACTGCCGTTCCTCCTTGGCCATCGGACACCAACACTGTAAACTGATCCGTCCCATTAAAGTTCAGGTTCGGCTGGTAGCTAAACGTTCCATCCGTATTCACCACGGCCACTCCGTTGCCCGGTGCCGTTTGTAAGCTAAACGTTAACGGATTTCCATCGGGATCTACCGCCACTACTTGATTGATTAACGTGCTATCTTCCGCAATCGTAAAACTAACATTGGACGTAATTGGGGGATCATTGACAGGGATAACATTAACGGTCACCGTTGAAACCGCCGTTCCTCCCTGACCGTCTGACACCAATACCGTAAACTGATCCGTCCCATTAAAATTCAAGTTTGGTTGATAACTAAACGTTCCATCTGCATTCACTGCAGCTATTCCATTTGTTGGACCATTTTGCAGCTGATAACTAAGAGGATTTCCATCCACGTCCGTTCCTACCACTGCTCCTACCACAGGACTGTCTTCTTGCGTACTAAACGTGTAATTTGGCACCGTCGGTGCATCATTCACTGGCGTGACTATTACCGTCACCGTTGAAACTGCCGTGCCGCCTTGACCATCGGACACCAACACTGTAAACTGATCCGTCCCATTAAAGTTCAGATTCGGTTGATAACTAAACGTTCCGTCCCCATTCACCACAGCTACTCCGTTGCCTGGCGTTGTTTGCAGACTAAACGTTAACGGGTCTCCGTCAGGATCTACTGCCACTATTCGATTAATTAACGTGCTATCTTCCGCAATCGTAAAACTGACATTGGACGTAATTGGGGGATCGTTTACGGGGATGACATTAATCGTTACTATTGAAACCGCCGTTCCTCCTTGGCCATCTGAGACTAATACTGTAAATTGATCACTTCCATTAAAATTTAGATTTGGCTGATAACTAAATGTGCCATTTGCATTTACTACGGCAATTCCATTTGTTGGCCTATTTTGCAGCTGATAGCTAAGAGAATTCCCATCTACATCGGTCCCTACGACTGCTCCTACCACAGGGCTATCTTCTTGTGTAGTAAACGTGTAGTTTGGCACCGTCGGTGCATCGTTTACAGGCGTTACTGTCACTGTCACTGTCGAAACTGCTGTTCCTCCTTGCCCATCTGACACCAACACCGTAAACTGATCATTTCCGTTGAAATTTAAATTGGGGGTATACGTGTAAGCTCCACTATTAGTTACGACAACTGTGCCGTTTGTTGGGGGAGATTGTAATTGGAAAGTAAGTAAGTCACCATCTACATCTGTAGCTTGTATCTGACCAACTAAAGGGGTATCTTCATTAGTAATAACTGCATAGTTTTGAGTAACGGGATTATCGTTTACAGGCGTATTTATAATGGTTACTACAGAAGTAGCTGTTCCTCCTTGCCCATCGTCTACAATAACTGTAAATTGATCGGTTCCATTAAAATTTAAATTGGGGGTATAGACAAATTGCCCATTAGGATTAACAGTTACTACTCCATTAGCCGGTCTCGTGCCAATACGGTAAGTTAGAGGGTTCCCGTCAATATCATTGCCAATGACTGTTCCAATTGCTACAGTGTCCTCCGGATTTGTAATAGTATAATTAGGAACTGTAGGAGGAGTGTTAATAGTTGTTACACTATTGACAGGAGAAGCACCTGATCCGGCTAATATATTTCCTGGTGTACTTTCAAATTGGTAATTAATAAAGACTTGATTACCAAGAGAAGAGATTGCTGTCAGAGGACCAACTACTCTAACCTGATATGTCAATACTCGAGTTTGGTTAATATTTAATGTACCAAGTGACAGGCCATTTCGGATATCTGCATTTGTCTGAGTAACTCCATCCACTTGCAAACTATTAGGAATAAAAGTTGTTGCTGAAGACAATGGATCTGTAGCTATTAGAACATTGGCAGAAGCTGTACCAGTATTACTTACTTGGACTGTATAAGTAATAATATCTCCTGTTCGAGCGGATGTAACATTGGCAGACTTTGATACATTTAAAACAGGTGCATTAATATCTACTTGAAGAGCTAAAGCACTAATAACGTAAGTATCTCCACTCGTCGTTCCACGTACGACGGCACTGGTTTGGTTATTTGATAAACGAGCTGAGACGTCAATATTGGTAATATCCCACCCCTGCCTCGCACCGGATAAGCTACCTCCTGGTGTGCTATTTAAACTGCCAAATTGTCCACTTGTATCTAATACACCACTATCATTATTAATTTGAGAAGCAAAAAAGTTATTTACAGGGTTATTCGGCCCCGAAACTGGTTGTAAAGCTGCAACCGTAGGGCCAAATTGGAGCTGATCACCTACTATAGCTGAATCCCCTTCAATAGCACTTACTAATAATCTACCATTTACTGTTCCTGTAATAGGCGTACCAAACCCAGTTACAGCTGCCGTAGAGCTTCCTGTAGCTGAACTTGTTAATTCTGCTCCAACAAAAATGGACAAGTTACGAGATTTCTGTAAAGGATCAGCATAGACTACGGCCAATGTCCATCCAGCTGCATTGGCATTGTTTTCTGTTGTACTTTGTGTTCCTGGAACTCCTAATACCGAATAAGTACCTGATTGAGAGATTAGGTTCGTAACATTTGCACTACGAACGTAATAAAAGCTTGAAGTTGTTAAGGTAAAACGTGTAGCCGTGTCTGGCTGCACGCTAACTGTTCTGGTAGGAGTAATAAAAGTCACAGCGTTATTTAAAGCTGCGCTAACATCTTCTCCACCATAAAGATAGCTTCCACCCCATATTAATTCTGCATAAAGAATTTGAGTAGTGGTAGATGGGATTCTTAAAACTGCACTAGAAGAGCTTTGTAGATAATTTGCCGTAGTTCCTGTAGGAAACGATCCATCTATGGAGCTTGGATTTACACTGAAAAAAGTTCCTATTGAGCCTGCTGTTCCAGGAGCATTAGCATTGGCTTGTTTATTTAAGCCAAAAGTGTTTCCTGTAAATGTAACAGCCCCATTAGCATTGGTTAAAAACCGATTAACATATGGCATTTACTCACCTCTCATAATAAAATAAATCGTAACAGTATATGTAAAGTACCAATAGAAATGTGTATATAGACCCGTCTCATTTTGGGTACAAAAGATAATATTTTTCAGATTGTTAAATCGTAACAACGCTCGTTCTGACTTAAAATATGTATAAATAATATTATCTGTTTTCTAATTTAGGAGTCTAAAAAGTTATAAAAAAGCCTACTCCCACCGTTTCGCTGAACTTCTTTTCTACGCTCAATCACAAATATTCCTCTAATCGTTCCAAAAAAATAAGCTGCAAAGTTAGTTTTTATACGATTGCTTTTATAAGCAAAAACAGTCTCTTTAAACGCTTGAACAGGAAGGAAACTTAAATCTTCCAGGGGCTTTTCTAAACAGCTCGCTTTGTAAGCTAATCGGACTTTTCTCCATAAATCATAAATATCATCTGCACATGAAAAAAAAGGTGTTACAGCATTTTTAAAAGATTTTGGTATGTAAGATGGTACATAATCAGACGAGAGTTTAAAATTAACATCATTACGTATATATTTATTTAAATCTTTTAAAGATAAATTATAGGTAGACTGTTTTTTTGTGTCTTTACTCTTACTCTCCCAAGCGTTCTCAGTATTTTCTGTTTTAACATCTGCTTCAACATTAGACTCTAAGTCAAGCTGTAAATACTTAACCCAGTGATTAAAAAAAGGGTGATTCACAAATAAGTGCACTGGATTTCCCTTTCCATTGTTACGAGGGCAACGACGATATACAGTAATAATTTGTCCTTGTTTTCGTAGTTCTTTTAAATGACGATCGATTGTTCCTTTTGACTTTTCGTAGGTTTTACCTAAATATGTACTACCAGGAAAGCAAAATCCTTTTTCTGCAGCAAACCAACAAAGCCGATCTAAAGCTTTTCTAGTTCCTTCATGGAGGCGATAAAACTTTTCTCCATAAAGGTTTATAATTTCTTTAAGTAATTTTCGTTTCATTGATTGATGTTGAGAACGGTTTTCTATGAAACTCTGATAATTTTTCATATAATCAAATTCTTCTGCGGTAAGCATACGTGTAGTAGACATTAGTCTATCCTCTCCTTTTCAGGAACAAAAAAAGACATCGCATCCCGTGAAATAGGAAAACGATGTCGGATTTTTTGACAGACTACGCCCTTGAAATAAATTTAATTATCCGATAAAATAAAGGCGTAACTAAATTTATGTATTAGGACTTCGACAGGTGTTTTCCCTAGTGGTTTTAGGGTTAACGGTGTAAGGGTGTTGGCGCACCACTTGCACACGTTGGAGTCTTTTTATATTCCGCACTGTTTTGGTGACTCTATTATACCGTCTATTAATCTTATAATTCAATAAGAATTCATGATCTCCTCATAAAACCTCTGTATTTTAACTATGATTAAAAATTACTTCGTTTGGATATACTTCTAATATTATAAAGAACTCACTACAAATATATCTGTTTACTTAATTATTAATCTTGAAAGTTGTAAAATAAAAAAACAACTACTCTCTTATGTTGTTTTACTGTTTTATATATTGTTTTATATATTTGTTTTTATTGTTTTATTGTTTTAGACCCTCTGTATGCACTGATATTACAAGGTTTATAAGCCTAAACTATCACTAATTTTGCGCGAACTATCACTAATTTTGCGCGAACTATCACTAATTTTGCGTGAAACTATCACTAATTTTGCGTGAAACTATCACTAATTTTGCGCGAACTATCACTAATTTTGCGTGAAAAGTGCAATTATGGCTTAACTATCACCAATTTTGCGTGGATGCTATAGACATACTTTAAGTATCACTAATTTTGCGTAGACAAGGCAAACAAGTTTCAAGTATCACCAATTTTGCGTATTAAAATGAATTATGAGCTTAATAAATTAAGAAGAAGTAAGGTTTTCAGAGTTAAAACCCTCATGAAGTATCACTGATTTTGCGTGATATTTAAATTATAAGGACGGGTTGCTCTTCAACATGAAATTTACACAGTATCACTTTTATGATATTTTAGTGATAGTTTAGAAAAATATGGGGGATTTTATGAAGAAAACGAGTGTCGTTCAACCATATGATTTGGAAAGTATAAATATCAAAAACTGGGTGACTAAATCAAACATCCTCATTGAGAGTACATATAAATTATCTTTACAAGAACAAAGAATTCTTCTAATCATGGCATCTAAAGTGCAGCCTAATGATGAAACGTTGAAGACCTATAGGTTTCGAGCTAAAGATTTTATCGAAATCGTAGGCAATAAGAAAGGCACTGGTTTTTATTCGTACCTAAAAGAAATTGTAAATGGACTTCAAACCAAAATTCTTACGATAAAAGAAAAAGGCAGACAAAGAAATTACAACTGGGTAATCACGTCTATCTATGAAGAAAACGAAGGGTACATAACATTACAGTTTCATCCTAGCTTAAAGTATCTGTTTTTAGAGCTTAAGGAGAAATTCACATCGTACCAATTAGAGAATGTAGTGAGACTAAATTCGGTCTATTCCATTCGTATATATGAGTTGCTTAAGCAATATGAGCGTCTGCGAAAAAGGGAACTCACTCTTGAAGAATTACGTCATTTTTTAGCTATTGAACCTACTAAGTATAAACAGTATGGCCATTTTAAAAGCAAAGTATTAGCAGTAGCTCAAAAAGAAATCAATAATAAAACGGATATCCACTTTGAATTCGTGGAAATAAAAACTGGTAGAAAAGTAACGTCCATAGAATTTATTATTACCAGTTCGCCTGCATTGAATGGTTCTAGTTCTACTCAAGAGAAAAAAATAGAATTAAATCAATCCTTCTCGAAATTAGAAGACAACACAAACAGCCTTGAGAATGATTTAGCAGGCTTAGGGGTTAAGGCAGAAAAAATAGAGTGGCTTTTATCAGAATTTACACAAGAACACCTAGAAAGAAATATAAGATACACCCAAGATCGTTTGATTACAGGAGATGTGACTCACCCTCATTCCTACGTAGTAAAAGCGATTCAAAAAGATTATGCCCAGGTCTCACAGGAATCAAAACGTATTAACTCCAAAAAGGGTGCAAAAAAAGAATTAGTTCCAGATTTTATAGCACAAGCTAGAGATAAAGAACAAATTCTTAAGGATGCAACTTTAAAAGAGAAGCAAGAATCATTTTTAAAAGAAAATGGAACTCAAATAGAATTTGAAGAAAAGCTCTTGCAGTTTCAAGAATTAAAAAGAATGCTGATTCTAAGTTCAGATCAACCTACCCAAGAAGAAATAAAAAAAGCCCAAGAAGCAGGCTTACAAGAAGTCATTCGAAATATGGAAGAAGATTATAATAAACGTGAAAAATTAGGCTTAGAACCAAGAATTGTTAAGGATTTTAAAAATAAAGAGTTAAAAAAAATGTATAAAAACTTTTTACAAAGTAAAGTTTTAAATAGAAATTAGCTATAGAAAAAAAGACGTGTAAAACCTTGCCTTGCAGAGATGGCTTTTACACGTCTTTTTTTTGCGCTTAGGTAAATTTAATATACATAAAGAAAAAATCATTTTAGTAAGCTTGTTTAATATTTTTGTTATAATAATAGTATATTAAATTTACCTAAAAGATCGGGTGTGTCTTATTTGAATAACTTTATTTTGCTTGGAGATTTCTTATCTCATTTAGTTGAATCTAAAAAAAAGGCTTCTACAATATCAATGTATAAGCATGATCTAAAACAGTTTTTTGAATGGTTAAATGAATCTCATCCCAATATCCCTTCAGAAACTTTGCCAGGAGACAAGAAATATTACGAAGAATACTTTACCTATTTAAAAGAAAAAAACTTGTCAGAAGCTAATCTGAGGCGTGTAGCATCACATTTAAATGGCATGTTAAAGTATTATAGCCTCACAGATGATATTGGACTTTTACAAGCAACAACAAAAAAACAACGAGCATTAACTGATACTGATTTTATAACTGAATCGGATGCTTCAATTCTTTTAGATTCAGTTATAAGTCACGAACATTTAAGTGATATTCAATTGCAGATACATAAATATATAGGTCCGCGTAACCATTCCATGTTCATCTTAATGCTTCGTTACGGTCTTACCATTAACGAAGTTGTATCTTTAAATATACAAGACATTAACTTTGCACAGAATACATTAACGGTAAACACAGGCAAATCAAAACGCACCTTAGAGCTTTCTAAACACGATAAGAAAACCATATATGATTACCTATTAACAATCCCTCTGTTATTTAGACCTAAGGATTATACAAATGATCCGTTATTTATTTCTTTTCATCCTCAAAAAATGGTTTATTGGTATGATTACAATTTAAATAAACCTAGAAGGATTAGTATAATCGGTACAAAACGTATGATTGAAAGAGAAGTCAAACGTTCAGGCATACAAGCAATTGTAAGATCTACTCACTTTCGAAACAGTTGTATACTTAACAAAATTCATGATGGATATTCAAACGAACACATTATTTATTACTTTGGATTGTCCAGCCGCCATGCTTTATATCGATTTAAGCGATATCTAAAGACAAAATAAAATATTAAGTTCAACTTATTTTTCACCAAAACATCTTTTATGTAAGTGATTTTTATTTTACAAGTTAAACTTAATTTTATTTTCACCTTAGTTAATTTTAGAAAAAATCATTAAGTTTAACTTTAGTTTAACTTAATGATCCACTTTTTAAAATTTAACTGTTTTAAAAAGTCGATTGCGATGGAAACAACCTTCTCAAGCATTACAAATTTAGAATTTGGCGGCCATGTCTTGGTTGTATAACAACAAATTTCTTGTAAAATCATCTAGAATTTAATTAGATTTATTATTCTCAGCTAAAATCTAGAAGAAGTTCACTCTAGATTCGTTAAAAACCCTTTATTTTCAATGGTTCATTGTATTTCTAGCTTTTGCTATAAAATTTAAATAACTTAGAAAAAATTAAGATTAATTTTAACTCGAAAAATAATTCTATAAGAATTGTATAAACAAAAAAGAAGTTCCATTAAACCAACGTAATAAATCCAGAAGATATAGGTATATAGGATTTATATTATCTTACACAAAATACTTAATGAGCTACACAAAATACTTGAATTAAAGTTAGAGAAAGTACATTCTAGATTCGTCTGAAGCTATTTTATATCAAGCTTTCTAGGTACTCTAGTTTCTTTGGACTTTAGGAGAGGAAAAGATGTGAATCAGTTGTTAACAAAGATATTTCTTAACAGTTAAAACTCCTTTTTTGCAGACATTGGCTAAAACAAAGTTTTAATCGAGTAGAGTTAATGTTGATCCTTAAGTTGCTTTTTTTGAACTTTATATATAATCTATCTACATTTAAAATAAACAGTTTTACTCTTGAAAAGTTTATGATTTCATCTAGAATTGAAAAGGAAGAATAAAAGGCCTAGCGAAAGAAAAAGAAAAATGTACATAAAAAACAGGAATATAAAGTAATTAATAGAATTTTACTAGAAATATAAATCTTGAATAATATCTCGCAAAACCGCATTCTAGAATTGCCATTAACACTGATATATCAACTTCAAAGTATATCTAGATTTTTATACAGAAAGGAGAATCCTAGAAAAATGCATGAAAAAAATAAAGATGAAGTAGTCTATACTTTGAAAGACACAGTAAAGCTAACTGGATTAAGTGTAGATCTTATTCGCTTATATGAAAAAGAATTCAATCTCCAAATTCAACGAACAGAAGGCGGGCATAGGCGCTATAACAAACAAAACATCGATTTATTAACTGAAATAAAAAAAAGAATTCAAGAGCAAAACTGGAGCTATAAGATGATAAACCAGTGGCTTCAAGGAGAAATTGTACCGGAGACAGTGGAAGTTCAATCAAACCTTGAAAAAAAAGTACAATCCCTTGAAGAAAAAGTTCAAGAGTTGCTTAATCGCTCTGAAAAAGATGAGCAATTTCAATTAGCGCTTATCCAACGACTAGATGAACAAGGAAGCCTTATAAAGAAACTTACAGAAAAACTAGACCACCAAGACAAATACATTGAAAACAATCTAGAGAAACGCGATGAGAAATTGACTAGTGCCATACGTGAAATTAGTGATACAAAAAAACTTATCGCGGCCGCCCAAGAAAATCTTGATTCAAAACCAAAAGGATTCTGGAGTAAGATTTTTGGGGGTTAATACGTTACTTAAACGATAAAAGCAGCAGGGTTTTTTGTGCATTACAGAAAATCCTGCTGCTTTTATCGTTTATTTTCGATGAATAAATAGTAAATTTTAAGATTTTATGTTTAGTTGCCAGAAGAAATTTATTATTGTTAAACAATTCTATAAGTTCTTGAAGGGGAATTTACAGGTGTGGCAGCTTTTACTAATACAGTTTGTCCATTTGATGGCATCCTATTTTTAAACACATAAACTCTGGTTTATCCGCCTGGAGTACCACGTCCTCTAGAAGCTTTTCTTAGCACGATACTTCTTTCGTTATTTGAATCAAGTACCCAATGAAAATACCATAGCTGTCGTAGAAACTGCCTATTGGTATCTTGATGGCGTTCATCAAATATACAATGATTGATTTGCTCTGTCCAACATAAATATCGACCACTAGAAATTCTCCATTGTTTATGTGATCGGTATCTAATTCCTACGCAAGATCCACGGTTTATTATTCCTAAAAAGAAATGTGTGTCTTTGTAACATTTTTATTGTAAAAGATACGTAAAATTTATCAATAATCCATTTATGGAACTGATATTCTTATAGGCAATTAGAGGAGAGGTGCAATTTCAAATGGATGAAAAAGTTGTTATCTTTATGCACATTCCTAAAACAGGGGGAACCACACTTAATAATATTTTTAAAAAGTTCTACTCTGAAAATGAAATATACGATCATGTTCCTTTAGAAGAGATGAATAAACAGTTTAGCCAATTAAAAGAAGAAGATAAAAAAAACATAAAAGCTATATCCGGCCATCATTTCTATGGAATACATGAATTTTTTTCTCACCCCTATGTTTATTTTAGTATGATGCGTCATCCGGTTGAGCGTGTCATATCATTATATTATTTTTTGAAATCGTATCCAGGGTATTATGAAGAGAACATGAAACATATGTCTTTTGAAGACTACATTGATTGGGACCCTCAAGCTACAAATGGCCAAACTAAACAAATTTGCGGGGTGAAATCTCAACTAAGCGTAGAGAAAGCGAAAGAAAACTTGCTGGAATTTGGATCAATAGGAATAACAGAAATGTTTAACGAATCGCTTCTGTTACTAAAGAAAAAATTCAAATGGGGAAATATTAAATATAAGAAGGTGAATGTGACAAAATCTCGCCCTTTGCTCAACGAAGTCCCCATTGATATCATTAAGAAAATAGAAAAGCACAATGAGTTGGATATAGAGCTGTTTCAGTATATAAAATCTAATTTCATCAAACAAATAAATGATTTATAGAAATAAAAATGAAAGCTCTCAATAGAGAGAGCTTTCATTTAATATATAAGAAAAGGTTACCTTATTAAAAAAAATGCGGTATCAAATCCCATATATAGTTAGTTCAATTTTTTATGATAAAGGGATTATGTCTCATTTAATTAATATAGCCATATAAGCTTCATACGCTTTGTATAAGGTTCATATAGGTCTTTTAAATAGTTACGTGTTATTTGAATAATTTGAGGGCTCTTGTCATCCTTTTTAAGCCTTAGCATTAAATCATAAGCCTTTGTCCTTTCTTTACGTACCGAACGCAATAAAACTAACAAATCATACGTATGAAAGCATGAAAGTTCATTAAAAGGCTTCTCAACATCCTCTAAGACCACAAATTCTTTTAGTTTGGGTCTTTTTATATTTAAATTAGCCCCACAAAAAGAGCAGCTATCTTCTAATCCTTCTGTACCGCAATAACTACATATCAAGCTATATTCACCTCGTTTACTAAAAGGAAAAGTAGGCTTAAGCCTACCTAGCTAGCCTTAAAGGCTATTTTAGTTTTTAGGGTTTTCCTTATCTAGCCGTTTTTGTCTTTGATTCACAATACGTTCACCTACAACTTTTTTGGCAAGTTTAGTTTCTTCTAGCTCCATAAGATCAGTTGTCATAATTCCCTGATAGCCATGGTGAAAATACAATCCATTCATGAATTCGATAAGAATTTGTGTGTTTTTATCGGCACTATTTGTTCCTAATCGAATTTTTTTAAGTTCGCTTTTTAATACATCATGGAGATTTTTACTAACGGTTTCCGTAATGTAGTCTAACGACCATTCTTTCTTTTTTTCTTCTCGATACTTTTTACAGATATCCATAATCGCTTCTCCTGGGAAACGAAGTTTATGTTCAGCCATATAATCTTGGATGTATTGATCCGTTTCTTTATCAAGTGTAATCATACGTCGTTGTGTTTCCATTACTCCTCTACATCTCCCATCAGTTCATATATCATGTCGTTCATCTTTTCAATTGATATCGCACATTGTTTCATCATTTCGATGTTCTGATGAATAATTGCTTCTAATCTTTTTTCTCTTTCTACTTGTTCATTAAAAAAAGCTAATACTTCAAATTGTTCTTTCAAGAATTGTTGACGAGACATCCCATTTTCTTTCGCTAGTGCATCAACTTTTTGCATAGCAACCGGATCAATATTTCGTAAAAAGATATCCATGAAATCATTCCTTTTCTATCAAATTGCAAAATTTCCAGTACGAGTAGAGAAGAGCATAAGGGGTTTTTGATATCATTTGGCTATGATATGCTGGGCAAAGCCCAGCAAAACAACGTTTTCACCCTCAAAAAAGTGACCCCATGAAAACTTCCAGTCTGTCGACCTGCTGTTGACCTAAAGAGTAAAAAAAGCACCTAATGTTGACCTACTGTCGACATCAAATCTTACGCCTTTTTGCAAATGTTGACCTACTGTCCACTCAACGTACCCTCAACTTTTATGAAGTTTTAACGAGTTTTTGAAAGATATCTTGATGATAATTCGTGAAGTTTTGAGAAGAAGTCTGGATAGTTTCTTTATAAAGATTAATTGCTTCTTTCATCGAAGAAACGTTTAATTTTTGTAAAATGCTGCGTCTCTGAGTCTTAATTGTGTTCTCTTCTTTGAACAAAATATCTTGCATTTCTTTAACAGAATGGCCATCAAGTGCAAGAGCAAAGATGTCTTGTTCAGGTGACGTAAGTTGTTTCAAAAAAAGTTTTTCTTTAAGTATTTGGCATTCTTCTTCAACACGTTTAAGGCGATCTACTTCTTGTACTAAATCAGAAGCTACACTTAAGATATTCTCGATACCTATTAACAATTTTTCAGTTTGATCCATGATAAGACCCTCCTATTTTTTGAGGGCAACCCATGTTATAATTAAGGTCCATATTAAGTTCTACATGGGGTGCTTCCTTTGCAGAGGAAGTGCCCTTTCTTTGTTTGTTTTACTTTTCTTTTCTTACTTCTTTCACATGCTCTTCTAATAAAGTCTTTACATACTTCGTAATGCTTGTATCATTCTCTACAGCTAAGAAACGCAACTCTTTGTGTAACTCTTCTGGAATATCACATGTAAGTCTTCGATTACCTTCTTTAACCCTGCTCATATGCTCTCCTTTTCAAACAACTAAATTACGTTGCAACGTTGCTTATCTTTATATTAAAGGTTATAATTACCATAGTCAATTGCTAATTTTAATTTTTTAAATAAAAAAGCAAAGCATTTCAAGAATGCCTTACTTTTTTTATATCTTAATAAAGTTGTTTCTTTATGACTTCATACAGTTTATCTGCTGAGAACTCACTTATTACAAAATACTCATAAGAGGTATTTTTACGATTTACATCTAAGAATTTTTTCCATAAAGGATTAGTAACAGTCCAATCTATGGAACCTAATTGCTCAATTTCTTCCTCCCAATTGTTGACCCAACTTACTGTATTACTGTTTCTAAGTATTATTGAATTATGAATGTAGTACCCTAATGCTTGCTGCGTTCCATAGTGGCCCAAAATTGATTTTAGTACATTACCTGGATTAGTAGGTAATGCCCTAAAAAGTTCTTCAAATAATTTACTTAAGAAACTGATAACATCATCATATTGCTTTTTTAATATTTCCAATTCTCTACTGTTTAGAGACTTTTTACCAAATAATATAATTGCAACAAGTCCTTTTAATCTCATACTTGTTGAAAAAGCATCATTATTTGGCCTAGCAAGTCTGCTTTTCTCAAATTCAATTTTTGCTACTTGCAAAGCATCTGAAACATTATATAATTCGGTGATTAATACATTTAAAATATCTCTACTATCAAATTTCGTAATCAAAGACATAGAAACTTTTTTCGCATTGGAATTTATATCAGCAAAAAGTCTTTTTTCATCTTCTAGAGTTAGTCCAAAATAAATCTGTACCGTAAGGCAACTGTTTAAAATAAGTTCTTTTTTACTGGTTTCTGAAATTTTTTCAATATATCTTTCTAAAGCTTTGATTCTATGTTGTCCATCTATAACTATCAAACGTTTAT
Organism: Priestia sp. FSL W8-0524; assembly: GCF_038005965.1. Taxonomy (NCBI): domain Bacteria; kingdom Bacillati; phylum Bacillota; class Bacilli; order Caryophanales; family Bacillaceae; genus Priestia; species Priestia sp. FSL W8-0524. The sequence continues at coordinate 59,087 of NZ_JBBOUG010000004.1, read as the reverse complement.
CCTCTGGAATCTCTAATTCAAAATTATTATGATAATAAGGAAGAGGATTTCCTCTGAAAGAGAACACAAATGCAGGAAAGAATATCCCGGTCTTGGTATCTTCATCTTCCAAATAACTAACAATTTTAGGAAGTCTTGAATAAGAGATATCTCTGTTTATAGTTTTATCTATTTCATGAAGACCTAAGATATCTTTTACTCTCATCTGGGAGGAAAGGACACCTTTTTCATTATTAGAGTTAATAATATCAATTGTTCCTAAAACCTTCACATTAAACACTTATATCACTTCTTTCCACTACGATAAATATTTAATAAAAATTCTGACATAACTCTGTTTGTCTTACCTCTCACTCCAAATTTATATTTCTTTGTTTGAGAATTATAGGAACTAGCTATCTTTGAGAATTGCTTATTTTTATGAGACCAATTAACTTGGCCAACAGCTTTTTCAAAAAAATCTTCCATTTTTTGATCAGGGTATTGTTTTTTAGCCTCGTTTATATATCTTGCAATTGCCATTATTACGTTAGGATAAAAGATTACATATTTATCTCTATCAAACGCGTCAATAGGAGCATATTTTCTTAGCAACGTTAAAAAATCTTCAGTGTTTTGTTTATATTCAGCAAAGTTTGTATTACTAATAGTTTTTTTATGATCCTTATTGTAACCGCCATCGTTTAATGATAGCGCAACCAAATATAAAGTAAAGGCCGTCATTAATTTGGATCTCGTATTTCTTAACCTAGTTTCAAATAACTCTTCTGGTATAGTTGGGTGTCTATAAACAATTTCTTTTACAAGTCGTCCGTATAAGTCTCCTTCCTTATACATAATTAATAAACTATTATTTACAACCGAAGCATTAGAGTTTATATCAGTAAACAATTGTCTCTCTTGTTCTAAAGTTAAATTTTCATAGATTTGTATAGTTAAAGGAAAATCTTTAATCTTATCCAAGTTAACGCTATCATTTCTTGACTCTAAGCGCTGTTTTAGCATTTTAAATGCTTTAATACGATGTTGTCCATCTAAAATTACTAAACGTTCATCCAATGCCAACCGGTATTCATAATTTTCTTCCTCATAAGTGCCTTGTCCTCTGGCTGAAAAAATTAAAGGTGGGAAGTAAATATCATTACCATCTAAACCATACTGAATATATTTTGAAATGCTAGATATCTTATTATCATCAGATTCCCTTTGCACCTCACGTTTTATTTCCAGAAACTTTAGAATGTCATTAACAGAACATTGTATAGAAATTACATTATGAGTGAATTGTCTACCCCTTATTCCTTTTAACGTTAGGTAATTATTCTTCTTATTAGATAAAGTTCTAAGATCCAAATTCACTACTCCTTTAATTTTTTTATATTTGTTTAGTTCTTATAGCTTAAAGTAATTTTTACAAAAATAAACAAATTATTCAACATTTTTTGAAAATTTTATTTGTTTAGGTTTCATAAAAACATAAAATAGTCTTTTTTTACAAAACTTAGGCATAGGCAAGTCCACATTTTTGAATGAATTTATTAGTTTTTTGCACCTTTTTTTGTAATTTGGATATACTTTGGATATACACAATTGGAAGGTGGTGATATAATTGAATCGAAAACATGAGAAAGGACTGATATATGTGGCGACAACAACCGTTGGAAAATGGGGCAATAGCGCGGGTATCCGTATCCCACAAGAGTTCTTAGAAACCACCGATTTAAAATTAGGAGCTAAAGTACAAATGGAACTGATTCCTGAACAAGGTATTTTGTTGAAACCAGCTGAAAAACGTAAGCGTAAATCTAATAAAGAACTACGTGATCTGTATCTGTCCAAGCGCGGCAAAAACAAGCCAGAAATGTCGCAAGGTGAAATGATCGATGATTCTATGGGGGATGAGATTTAACAATGACAATTATAGGGAATGTAGAACGAGGTAGTATTGTCTGGTGTAACCTTCGACCCACAAAAGGTCATGAACAACACGGATATCGCGCCTCAATCGTAATATCAGATGGATTTATTGATTCTTCTCTGAACTCTATGGCTGTGACCGTACCAGTCACTACAAAGATTATGGGACATACTTTTGAACTAAAAGTCCCTGAGGGAATTGAAACACCTAATACAAACTTACTACCTGAACATCTCCACTTTTCTGTACTAGAAGGCGTAGTCCTTTTAAACAATGTTAGATCAATCGATTTAAATGCTAGAGATGCAATTGTAATCGGTAAAGTTGATACAGAATCTCAATTTTTCACAGACATTGTGGACAATATAATGGGAATCATAGCTTATCCTGAAGACGACGAGTAGAATAATTATGATTCTAGACACTAAAAAAAGGTGAGAAGGTATTTTGAATTCTAAAAAATACCTTCTCACCTTTTTTTCTTACTTAACAAAAAAACAATCCATACTAAAGCAATCGTATTGATTAATTCCAATAGAGGGCTAATCCTCGCTAAAAATAAACTAATAACATTCTATAACATTTACTTTTCACAACCTTTTAATCCTGGCTTGATTTGTCACATTTTAAATGTATGTATCGACTTTTCCCTATGAATACTATATACAACAGAAGTTTACATAATACCTCTTTCCGGAAGACATCACAAAAAGAACCCCTTATGGCACAAGGGGTTTAAGATAATATGACGACTTACTTTATGCAGCTTTTTATACATCCTTGATACATCAGCGTTTTATCTTGAGGTGAATAAAAGCCGAATGTATAAAAAGCGCACTTTTTATACATATGCTCATACTTAAAAACACAGTATTTATTGTAATATTATTTTTTTATGTTACATTATGTAAAAATAACATTATTATTTACTTGCTGTGTTATTCATTCTTCGACGAGTGTGAATCATAAAAAAGCAACCTCTCTCCAATGCCATTAGGTATGGAGTGACCCCTGTCAAATAGACAGTCTTAAGAAAACTACCTATGCAACCTGAGTTCTATACTGATAAGGACTCAGGTTATTTAATTTTCGTTGAAATCGTTCATGATTATAAAAATTTATGTATTGGTGAACGGCATTTTTGACCTCATTGGCTGTTTGGAATTTATATAGATAGAAGCATTCCGATTTAAAATGACTAAAGAAACTCTCTATACAAGCGTTATCCCAACAGTTGCCTTTTCTAGACATACTAACTTTCATCCCATTCGCTTTTAAGAAGCGATGATAAGCACGAGATGTATATTGAATTCCCTGATCACTATGTATGAGGACTCCTTCTACATTTCTTCGTTTCTTGGCAATTTCGAGTGTATCCATTACTAATTTCAAATCATTCCTCGAACTTATCTTATAGGCAACAATTTCATTGTTGTACAAATCTTTAATCGCTGATAAATACAAAGATTGTCCATTAAAAATTAAATAGGTGATATCGGTTACCCATTTCTGGTTAGGCTGCGAAGCCTTAAACTCTCTGTTCAGATGATTAGATGACAGAACGAAAGCTTCTTTTTTTCGATAATATGGCCGTTTTTTTCTAATAATAGCTTTTAGCTTCAGCTCTTTCATTAACCGTTGAATACGTTTGTGATTTACATGTAATCCATATACGACCTTTAACCAGGTCTGTACTCTCCTATATCCATAGATACCTCTGAACTTTTGATAGCACTCTCTTATTTTTTGTTTCATTCTTCTATCTTCACATTGCTTATGAGAAGGGGAATCCTCACGGTTCCGCCATTTATAATAGCCACTTCTAGAAACCTCTGCAATTTTACATAAGAGGCAGATAGAGAAGCGTTTCTTTGACATTTCTTTAATAACTTTATATTTCTTTTGGATAGGTACTGCTTTCATTCCTCCTTTTACACCTGTAAGAGCTTTTTTAACATTTCATTCTCAGCTTCTAATCGTTTTATTTTTGTTTCTGTATCTTCTGGATAAGTAGATGGATGCCCTATTGTAGAGCCTTGTGTTTTTCCTCTTTTTTCTTCAAGGCCTTTCAGGCCTTCAGCTTCAAAGTGTCGAACCCAGCGCAGAACGGTTGTATGGTCAATCCCTAATTCTTTTCCAACGGCCTTACAGCCCATTCCATCCCAAAGATATAAATCGACTGCTTTTTTCTTAAACTCAATGTTGAATGTTCTCCTCTTTTTCCCCATAAAAAATCCCCTCCATAGTAGACAGAATAGGTTGCTTTCTTTTATTTGTCTACTATAAGGGGAGCATACCAGTATGAGGTTGCTTCTCTTATTTTGAAACTCTTCTTATGCTTTCATTTTATTGTTTTCTAGAACTTAATGTTATACCTTCTAAAACATAATTCCATGTTTCCAGGTCATTAGGGAGTCTCGGTACTTTGACTGCACATACTTTATCAATTCCCCAATTAATTTCACTTACACCCTTGAATCCTTCTTCAGGGCATAGAATAAGAATATTAAAATTACCTTTAACAATCTGTTCTAAAATTGCTTGTAATTCTAAAGATTGCTCATAGGTAGCAGCCCATCTAATAAATAAAACAGATTCAGAGGTTGTGATTTTTTCTATAAAACGATTAATTCGATTTGTAAGTTTTTCTTTATAGGAGGTGTATGTGGCACTCCAATGTTGATGTGGAATGATTGGGAAATCGTGGACTGAAATAATATTATAATGAGTATCCTCTATTAAATAAGATTGCACCCCTTCAATTAAGACCCCATCATCGACAAATGCAAACGCTCCATCAGTTAGTTGCATGTTTTCAAGTTCCATAAAATTGCTGAATTTATTTTTCAGTAACCTATTAACATCAGAAAGTGATAGAGATACACTCCAGTCTAGTGGTCCAGAGAATGTCCTTAAATTTAAGCGTTTTAATTCCATTGCAGGATTACAAGCACTGCCTAAGCTAACAATTACATCGTATGATCCCTTAATTTCTTTTAGGTTCAACAGAATTCTCCTTTTTTATGACCTACTATATTAAATAGTGAATTGAATTGTACTAGTTGTAAAAAATATTAAATACAAAAGTGAAATTATAGGAAAAAAATCCTTTTTAAACATTCTTTAAGTGCTAATAGTTTGGTTTATAATCTTTCGTTTTGTATATATCATGCACTACTTGTTTAATGCAAAATAAAAGTACAGAGTTCTGCGGGGAATTTATGTAGAAGTCTAGGAGATAAAAAAAGGCTTGCAAGCTCTCTCACTAACCTCTACTGTTTTGATTGACGAGATCTTAACAGGTTGGGGGAAATGAAAGGATGCTAGCAATGCCTGAAATAAATTATATCAAACATTTAAGGGAGAACGAAGACTTATCTCTGTCTGAGATTGCAAGAAAGACAGGTAAAGATTGGAGAACAGTAAAAAAGTATGCAGATGGAGACGTTCCCACAGGTAAAATTGGATATCGAAAAAGTGGAATGATGGTTGAGGACGGTTATGGTGAGATTATCGATGATTGGTTAGAAGAAGATCTAAAGGTAAAGAAAAAAGAAAGAAGAACCAACAAAGTTTTATTTGAACAACTACAGAAAGAACATGGGTTTCCAGGGTCTTATCGAACAGTATGTGAATATATTCAGCATCAAAGACCGCAGGTTAAAGAGTTAAAGACTAAACGTTATGAGCGATTAGAACACCCTCCGGGTGAAGCCCAAGTGGATTTTGGAAACATGACAATCGTACAAAATGGAGCATATAAAGATATTAAGGCTCTTATTTTAAGTTTTCCGTACAGTAACGCAGCATTTGCATACCCATTACCGGCTGAAAATTCTGAGTGTTTTCTTGAAGGCCTAACCAGATTGTTTCATCAAGCTGGTGGTGTCCCAACACACCTTAGAATTGATAACTTAACTGCAGCCGTTGTGTCCATTGGAAAAAGTGGCAAAAGGATTTATACAGATGCTTTTTTAGGATTTCAATCTCATTATCGTTTCGAGATACAGGCTTGTAATCCAGCCAGTGGACACGAAAAAGGAAATGTAGAAAAGAAAGTCGGATATACAAGGAATAATTTCTTTGTGACGGCTCCATCTATGGAGGACTTTGAGCAATTAGCCGAATGGTTATATAAACAGATGCAGAAGGATCAAAAACGTCTGCATTATGATAAAAAAATTTTAATAGAAGAGCTTTGGAAAGAAGATAAAAAGTGTTTAAAAGTACTCCCTTCGCAAGACTTACCTATATTTTCAGTAAGCACCTATAAAGTGAACAAATATGGTGAAATTATAGTAGATGAAGAAGCCTATGTTGTTCATAAAGCTAGGATGAAACAAAGTTTACTCATAAAAAAAGAGTGGGATACCTTCACATGTTTCACAAATGACGGAGAAATTTTATATCAAGAGTCCCGTCCTTATATGAACAAAAGCAGAGTTATTCCTTGGGAAGATATTTTAGATGATTGGATCAGGAAACCTCGCTCTGTTACCTATTCACGACACTTTAAGCATTTACCAACCAATGTTCAATGGTATCTGACAAGACAAAAAGAAACGTTACAAGAACGAATAATTGGCCTAAAAAAACTGTTGGCAACTCACACTATGATAGAAATTGGAGAAGTATTATCTTTTACTAATCGTATGGATCTAAGCCCACATGAGCTTGGAAACATACTCTCAGAAAAGGCAGCTTACCCCGTGAAAATGCCAGAAATATATACACCGCAGGTGTTGGTGAACTATGAAACTGATTTACGTTTATATGATCAGAAACTATTCCCACAAGCTGAAAGGAGCGTTTCGATCAAATGAACACAAATGACATAAAAGACGTATGTAAAACCCTTCACCTGGCTTATATTGCAGACCATTATGAAGATATTCCTTTTGAGAATAAGCAACAGTTTTTATATGATGTGCTCGAACATGAAGTGAAGACGCGACAGAAAACCAAAATATCTAGATTAATAAAAAAAGGAAAGTTTAGAGAGCTAAAGTGGTTAAATACCTATGAATGGTCTGATCAAATCCACTTGCCACCTACGACAACAAAGAATGAAATTTGTGATTTAAACTTTATTAAAGAGAAGCACAACTTGATGCTTCTCGGAGCGCCTGGTACAGGGAAAACTCATCTAGCAACTGCATTAGGCCTGAAGGCCTGTGAGCAAGGATTAGATGTGCGTTTTTATCGGGTTGCCGACCTAGTTGGAGATTTAGAAGAATCCTTAAAACAGGGAAAACTACAGAGGTTAAAACGTCAAATTGAAAAATGTGACTTACTTATTTTAGATGAATTGGGGTATGTCCCCTTTCAAAAAGAAGGCTCAGAGTTACTTTTTCATATTATAGCAGACTGTTACGAACGGAAAAGCGTAATTGTCACTTCAAATCTTGAATTTGGTCAATGGAATCGTATATTTGGGGATAATCGCTTAACATCGGCATTGGTGGACAGATTGGTTCATCACGCTCACGTGATTGCGTTTACGGGGGAGAGTTATAGACTAAAAAATGCGCTTTCTTCTATCAAGTTGCACAACGAAAATTAAATTAAAAGAGAGCTTGCAGGTCTCTGTATATTTCGCTGCAATTCTCTGTATTTTCTGCTTGCAAAAAACACTACTTTTAAACTAGTTGATTTAATTAAAATATTTATAGAACAAACTATCGGGTACATTGGGCTTTTTGGGTTGATAACTTCTCATAACGCACATTGGACATTCAGAAATAAAATAATTTGTAACTTTAGGGTCGTCGTAACCGCCCCTATGGAGCCAAGCATGAAACATAGAGCCTATAAGCAGGCCGGCAGTTACATTCGGTTGTTGGAGTTGATATACATTAACAATCATAGATAACGGAGTTTGAGTCTTAGTGACTGTCGGTGGTAATTGTATTGTTATAGGAGAAGGGGTATATATCCAATCTATCCTAGCTCTTTGGGATCGGCGAAGCCCATTGTCTTTAATGACTTCTGTCAATTGTTCCATAGCTAAATCTGTGGCCTGTTTTCCGTCTGTAACATTAACACCAAAATAACGTAAAGGCTGTAAGTTTTTCACCGCATATGTGTTCGTGCAATCAGCCAATTGTGATACACCATTATTAAATCCATTGTTCCATTTTTGTGTTAGATGCAACGACCAGTTAAATAATACACCTTTAATAGTGTCTTGAATTTTTTGTACCTGGTCTGGAGTAAACTGCTTGGAAATATCAAAGAAAATAGTTGGTGGTAAGTCAGAGATGCCTTGGGGGATAGGGACTGCAAAAGCTATTTCTCTATAAATTTGTAGTGGAAGGTATTGTAAGAACTCTTTATCTTGATTTTTTTGAATAGATTTCTCTAAATTTTGTTTACTATTCGTTAGCAATGTTATGTTCCCCTTTGTAAAAAGGTATTTATATTAACAGAATATGCTACCAATCAAAAAGAGTTTGGACATGCTTAAAAGGAAAATATTTATTATTTTACTTCTCTTAAATAAAGAAGCATTTTTATCATCGTACAAGCATTCCTTGATCTAATGAATAATATATCAAGAACAATAGACAGAAAGGGTGGTAAAAATCATTAAGAACGATAAAGGTAAAAGAGAAAATGACTGCGTTCAAAATCAACCAGGACTCCCACTAGCTACTACAGTTAATTTAGCAGTTGTAGGTGATAGTCATGTAGGTTTTTTAAACAGTCAAAGTATGTTTAATACCCTTTTGCAAAGAGTAGTGAACAATGGTAATAAACGATATATTATATTTGGTGGAGATGATGTACACGCTTTAGGTGCTTCTTCAATACAAGTAGCTGAAACATATTACCAACAGTTCACTAATATTTTAAATAATGTTTTAGGATCAATTCCCTTCAGATCTTCTATAGGAAACTGGGAGGCTACTAACAGAAATAACAGTAGAGCTTTATTTCGACAGTACATCAATCGTTATTTAACTGGCTATAGAGTTATTCCTGGAACACAAGGGTTGGTGCGTCATGTTTGGTTAGATAATGGTCGAGGCGGGGTATTTAGCCAGGATAGCTTAAACTTGCTAAGTAACTTAGATCCTAACTATTATTACATTATTGATTTTCATTGGCCTTTGAGAGTTCCAGGTATAACTACGGAAATACATGGTGATCATGTTATGACTCAAATGCAGACAAACATGTTTTTTAATGCTATACCCTCTAACGTAAGGAACAAAATTTTAGCGATTTTCACTCATCATGCACATAAATTTTTTGCTAACTCAGTTACAATCAATCCTAACTTTCCTAATACCTCGTTTTTTGTAACTGGATGTTCAGGGGACTATGCATGTATATCCAGCGAGAGAGGATACTATGAATTAAATTTAACAGTCCAAAATAATATAGCTACTTTGCAAACCATAAAAACTCGCGTTCAATAGCTTGAGGAATAAAGAAGACTACATTAAGAGTAGGTAGGGTAACCTTAGGCAACTTTCCATTCTCAAAATGCAAAAATCGCCAGCTTATATAACTAGCGAAAAGCTGCATTTATTATTTCATTTGTATAAGTTTACTTTTTATAACATATTATCTCCTTCATCTCACAACTTACTATTTCTTAGTACGTATGGTCGTGTTACATTAAAAGATAAAACTATTCCTTTGATCTTTAAGGAAGATAGTTTTATCTTCTTTTTACAATATGTCTCCATCAATCCGGAAAGGGAGGATTTTATGAGTAACATTCTTAACTTTAATAAGTTTCAAAGACATAAAATAATGAAGAAATTTCTTCGTTGCGCTTTAGTAACAGGAGCAATTATGATCTGCTGCATGCTTGCTTATTTACTAATCTTAATAGAAATATATTCTCCTGCTCATTATCCCATTTATATTGAAGCTAAACCATAATAATTGTGTTCTTAACCTCTTATGAAAGATACTCAGTCTGGTTTGTTTATATAATGACTTCCTATTTCTAATTATTTACTAAGATACAAATTTTAGTTCATCCGTTAAACGCAAAAAAGCTTCTTTGTCTTTATTCTTTAAGGACTGATCAATCTCTTCAAGAATTTTACCTCTTTTGAATTGTTTCGTTACTTGACTTAAAAACAATTCAGCTAATATTTCATCAGATATATTTTTTTCAATTTGACTCATTTCGTTGGATATATTATTTTCCATAAACGATTAACCCCTTTATCATTTCTCTTTTAAAAATAGTGTTTCCTTTTTTCATTGTTTTAATACGAGATTAATAGATAAATTAGTATATAGAAGAATGTGGAATAAAAGATAACTTGACACATGTAAACGCTAGAATATAATGGCTCTTTCTCACTTTTGGTGAAGGCAAACGTCGCCATATGTCAAAGATATGTATTGTTTTTTTAGAAAAACAACTCTACCTACAATAATGGTATGAGCACTCTTTTTTTCAACAATTCATCACTTGCCCGACCATACATCATACGTTTTAACGTCTTCACACGGTTTATATGCCCTTCAGATAACCCATTACTTAGAGGATCAACACAGGCAGCCATTACTCCTTGTAAGTCCTTTTCAATATAGGTTGTAAACGTGTTGAGAGCCGGAAATGAATAAAGTTTACATCTTTCAATCCATCCAGATAAGCCTTGATTGTTGCGTTTCCTGATAATATTTTTAAAGCTGCATGTCACTTCAACTAATTGCGGTATAAGTGGAAACTCTTTTAAACATGCCGAAGGTAATGTATTCAGCCAGTCACTATTCTTTTCACTCCATATTTTCCATAGTAAGCAATCTCTAGATATGGTATACGTTGTGGCACTAGCTCTTTGTTCCTGGCGAATTCTTGACACGGCTGCATTTAAGGTAGATCGACATCCTGTATAGCCTACCTTTCTAAGTTCTACCTCCATACGGCTTGTGGTCCATCCATACAAATTCCACTGACGTAATTGAGGCAGGTATGGATCTAAGAGCTTAACACGATTAATAGGCTCTTTCTTCTTACGTCTTAAATCTTGATAGACCGTAGGGCGAGAAATATTTAGATGACGAGAAATCCAAGCAATGGATTTCCCTTTAGCTTTCCACTCCTTTACTTTTAAGCTACGCTGCCAAACCTTTTCTGCATGCAGGTTACGTTGAATATCTGTTTTGCGAATAAGTAGTGGGTCTGGTGTAGGGTTTTTATATTCTGTTTTTCTCCATATAGATGGAAAAGAGTGTTGTAAGGTCTCTTTAATTGCTGTAAATAAACCTTTCAGTATATGCCAACGATCCGTGATCTGATAAGCATGAGGAAGTGCTTGAGAAATAGCTTTAGCGTATGTTGAGGAACCGTCCCGAGTAACTGTTTGAATAGTAGGGTGCTGTTCGAGCCATTTTACGACTGTTCCTTTATCTCTACCATTTAAAATAGCAATGGGTCTTCTGGTTTCTTGATTGATAATAATCGTACCGTAACGACAACGTTTCTTGAATGCAAAGTCATCAATCCCAATATGAACCGGAGGTTCATAAGAAGGCAATTTCAATTTATGAAGCAAGCGTAAAAGTGTGTGGTGACTGGTTACAATACCTAGATATTTAGACAGCCGAGATGCTACTTTGCAGCTCGTAGATAGTGCAATTGACTTCAGCATCTCGTGTAAACGCTTGGTTTTGCGTTGATAGGTTCCTAACCACGTAAATCTTTCTGTAAAAATAGCTTGTAGACAACTACGGTCATCGCAAAAAAATTTACGTGTTTGTAGTCGTATATACGTTGATTTACCATATGCAGGTACATCCTGAAGGGATCGAACATATTGGCTGTGTATGCGGTTAGACGGAGTATGACAAGACGGGCATCTACAAGAAGAATGTTTAGATTTTACTAGATATATATAAGATTGATCTTCTTGTATAACGAGTAAACATTCTATATTAGTAAAAGAGGAAAAAGGCATGTGGCGATTCGCTCCTTTTTATTTCACTATACCATCTTTAAAGTGCCTTCACCAAAAGTGAGAAAGAGCCAATTCGACTTGACGTCTACAACACAAAGAATAATATTTATTTCAAAGCTCTAAAGGTAAAACATAAACTAGCTTAAACAGTTTACATATTCATTGCATCCTCATGTTGTTTTACTAATTTATAAAACGTTGTCTTTTTTACATTCGCTTCCTTCATTGCCTGTACGGCTGTAATTTCATTTCGTTTCCAACGGTTATAAGCCTCAATAAAATCTTGGCTAACTTGGGCTTTAGGACGGCCAAAAGATATACCACTCTTCAGCGCAGCATTAATTCCTTCTCGCTGGCGTTTACGAATACGATCTCGTTCTTCTTGCGCCATCCAGGACAAAATTTGAAGAACCAAATCTGCAATAAAGGTTCCCAAACTATCCTTATACTGAGTCGTATCCAGCAAAGGCATATCCAAGACAACAATGTCTGCCTCAATTTCTTTCGTAATAGCATTCCACTCTTGTAAAATTTCTTCTTTGTTACGACCAAAACGATCTAGTGAATGAATGTAAAGAATATCTCCTTTACGAATCATTCGTTTTAGTAATTGGTACTGTTCTCGATTGAAATTTTTTCCACTTTGTTTATCCATGAAAATATCTCGAGGAGAAATGCCCACTTCTTCCATGGACTGAAGTTGTCGTCCTTCATTTTGATCTCGGCTGCTTACACGGATATATCCAAATTTTCTATTTTCCATTTTTATACTCCCTTTTGTGTCTATCTTCTTTTTATTCTACCAAAAACGTTCGTAAAAGTGTATTAGATAAAGAGGACGTTCGTAATTACTTTTCTTACTTAAACGAACGATAAAAACAGTAGATTTCTTATATAAAAGGAAAGTTCGTAAAAGTATACTTTTACGAACTTTCCTTTTATATATTTATTAAATGTATAGAAGTATTTCCTTAGTGTTTTAAACATTAGCCAAATAACTATGTCATGAACAATACATAGGAAATTGATATTATATTCCCTATTAAATTAATGTTATAAGAAGAAAGGTCTAAATTTATGCAGAGATTATTTAATTACAGCATTTATTAATAAAAAACATTAAATTATATGTCTTTAACGTGCAGAGAAACGCTCTGTAAGGAATTTAACTTTTGTTTTACACACAATGGGGGATTAGATACAACTTTTCAGCAATTAAGAAAAGAGATTAGCACAACTTTTATAAAGGCATTTATATTAAGGAGAATATTTTATTTAAGGTTTTAAGTTATTAATACATAAAGTGGTGGAGATCTTTAAACATTGTTTCTCGTTACAGAAGAGTCCATTCGGTTAAGGTCTATGAAAGTTGACCGTTTTTTGGTCATCACCTGTTTGTTCGAATCATCCTCTAAAGACCCAGTACCATCACATTGTACTATTGAGCAGATTCAAAGAACGCTTTTTCCGTTACGTCTCCTTCAACATCAGCAGCTTCTGCTGATCCAGAAGAACCTCCTAAATTCGGTAGAGCTAATGGAGGCGCTAACTAAAAATAACTAAACCTACGGCAGAAGCTACCACAGCTTATTTCGCTTTTCTTATTCAATCTCCTCCTAATTTTATTTAATAGGAATAAAAAAGCAGTTTGCAAATGCAAACTGCTTTTTTGATGACCCGTACGGGATTCGAACCCGTGTTACCGCCGTGAAAGGGCGGTGTCTTAACCGCTTGACCAACGGGCCAGTATCAATTTATAAGTTAAATTCAATTACTATAAAACATGATGGGCCTAAGTGGACTCGAACCACCGACCTCACGCTTATCAGGCGTGCGCTCTAACCAGCTGAGCTATAGGCCCTTTACTTGGATTTGGAGCGGGTGATGAGAATCGAACTCACGACATCAGCTTGGAAGGCTGAGGTTTTACCACTAAACTACACCCGCATATTTTCTTAAGATGGCGGTCCCGACGGGATTCGAACCCGCGATCTCCTGCGTGACAGGCAGGCATGTTAACCGCTACACCACGGGACCAAAATAGAAAATAATGGCGGAGGAAGAGGGATTCGAACCCCCGCGGGCTTTAACACCCCTGTCGGTTTTCAAGACCGATCCCTTCAGCCGGACTTGGGTATTCCTCCGTATATTTATAACAAATGTAACTTATATGGTAGCGGCGGAGGGAGTCGAACCCACGACCTCACGGGTATGAACCGTACGCTCTAGCCAGCTGAGCTACACCGCCATATTATTCGTTACAATTATTTAATTTCATTGGTGGAGCCTAGCGGGATCGAACCGCTGACCTCCTGCGTGCAAGGCAGGCGCTCTCCCAGCTGAGCTAAGGCCCCATAAATGGTCGGGAAGACAGGATTCGAACCTGCGACCCCTTGGTCCCAAACCAAGTGCTCTACCAAGCTGAGCTACTTCCCGTTTATGGCGCGCCCGAGAGGAGTCGAACCCCTAACCTTTTGATCCGTAGTCAAACGCTCTATCCAATTGAGCTACGGGCGCTTATTAAAATGGTGCCGAGGGCCGGACTTGAACCGGCACGGTAGTCACCTACCGCAGGATTTTAAGTCCTGTGTGTCTGCCAATTCCACCACCCCGGCAGGACTTATACGTGGAGGCGGCAACCGGATTTGAACCGGTGATAAAGGTTTTGCAGACCTTGGCCTTACCACTTGGCTATGCCGCCAATATATATATGGAGCGGAAGACGAGGTTCGAACTCGCGACCCCCACCTTGGCAAGGTGGTGTTCTACCACTGAACTACTTCCGCGAATTTATCTAAATTAAGATGCGGGTGAAGGGACTTGAACCCCCACGTCATAAGACACTAGATCCTAAGTCTAGCGCGTCTGCCAATTCCGCCACACCCGCGTGTAAATATAACTGGTGAGCCATGAAGGACTCGAACCTTCGACCCTCTGATTAAAAGTCAGATGCTCTACCAACTGAGCTAATGGCTCTCTATGGCTGGGCTAGCTGGATTCGAACCAACGCATGACGGAATCAAAATCCGTTGCCTTACCGCTTGGCGATAGCCCAATAAAGATGGTGGAGGATGACGGGATCGAACCGCCGACCCCCTGCTTGTAAGGCAGGGGGTCTCCCAGCTGAGCTAATCCTCCAAAGAATCTATATAAGCGCGTTAATAAGCGTTACTTTAAATACTCATAATAAACTATTTCAAATAAAAAACCCCTATGCTCTTTACAAGAGACTCATAAGGGGTTTTATTCATTGCCTGGCAACGTCCTACTCTCACAGGGACAAAGTCCCAACTACCATTGGCGCTAAAGAGCTTAACTTCCGTGTTCGGTATGGGAACGGGTGTGACCTCTTCGCTATCGCCACCAGACAAGAGATTGCTCTCTCAAAACTAGATAACAATTTGCTGAGTAAAGCTTACGCTTTTAAAAGTTTGGTTAAGTCCTCGATCGATTAGTATCAGTCAGCTACACATGTCGCCACGCTTCCACCTCTGACCTATCAACCTGATCATCTTTCAGGGATCTTACTAGCTTGCGCTATGGGAAATCTCATCTTGAGGGGGGCTTCATGCTTAGATGCTTTCAGCACTTATCCCGTCCACACATAGCTACCCAGCGATGCCTTTGGCAAGACAACTGGTACACCAGCGGTGTGTCCATCCCGGTCCTCTCGTACTAAGGACAGCTCCTCTCAAATTTCCTACGCCCACGACGGATAGGGACCGAACTGTCTCACGACGTTCTGAACCCAGCTCGCGTACCGCTTTAATGGGCGAACAGCCCAACCCTTGGGACCGACTACAGCCCCAGGATGCGATGAGCCGACATCGAGGTGCCAAACCTCCCCGTCGATGTGGACTCTTGGGGGAGATAAGCCTGTTATCCCCGGGGTAGCTTTTATCCGTTGAGCGATGGCCCTTCCATGCGGAACCACCGGATCACTAAGCCCGACTTTCGTCCCTGCTCGACTTGTAGGTCTCGCAGTCAAGCTCCCTTGTGCCTTTACACTCTACGAATGATTTCCAACCATTCTGAGGGAACCTTTGGGCGCCTCCGTTACATTTTAGGAGGCGACCGCCCCAGTCAAACTGCCCACCTGACACTGTCTCCCGGCCCGATCAGGGCCGCGGGTTAGAATTTCAATACAGCCAGGGTAGTATCCCACCGACGCCTCCACCGAAGCTAGCGCTCCGGCTTCTCAGGCTCCTACCTATCCTGTACAAGCTGTACCAAAATTCAATATCAGGCTACAGTAAAGCTCCACGGGGTCTTTCCGTCCTGTCGCGGGTAACCTGCATCTTCACAGGTACTATAATTTCACCGAGTCTCTCGTTGAGACAGTGCCCAGATCGTTACGCCTTTCGTGCGGGTCGGAACTTACCCGACAAGGAATTTCGCTACCTTAGGACCGTTATAGTTACGGCCGCCGTTTACTGGGGCTTCGATTCAGAGCTTCTCCCAAAGGATAACCCCTCCTCTTAACCTTCCAGCACCGGGCAGGCGTCAGCCCCTATACTTCGCCTTGCGGCTTCGCAGAGACCTGTGTTTTTGCTAAACAGTCGCCTGGGCCTATTCACTGCGGCTCTCTCGGGCTATACACCCTACCAGAGCACCCCTTCTCCCGAAGTTACGGGGTCATTTTGCCGAGTTCCTTAACGAGAGTTCTCTCGATCACCTTAGGATTCTCTCCTCGCCTACCTGTGTCGGTTTGCGGTACGGGCACCTCCCGCCTCGCTAGAGGCTTTTCTTGGCAGTGTGGAATCAGGAACTTCGGTACTATAATTCCCTCGTCATCACAGCTCAGCCTTTATGATGAGCGGATTTGCCTACTCATCAGCCTAACTGCTTGAACGCGCATATCCAGCAGCGCGCTTACCCTATCCTACTGCGTCCCCCCATTACTCAAACGGCGGGGAGGTGGTACAGGAATATCAACCTGTTGGCCATCGCCTACGCTTTTCAGCCTCGGCTTAGGTCCCGACTAACCCTGAGCGGACGAGCCTTCCTCAGGAAACCTTAGGCATTCGGTGGACAAGATTCTCACTTGTCTTTCGCTACTCATACCGGCATTCTCACTTCTAAGCGCTCCACCAGTCCTTACGGTCTGACTTCGCTGCACTTAGAACGCTCTCCTACCACTGACATCAAAGATGTCAATCCACAGCTTCGGTGATACGTTTAGCCCCGGTACATTTTCGGCGCAGAGTCACTCGACCAGTGAGCTATTACGCACTCTTTAAATGGTGGCTGCTTCTAAGCCAACATCCTGGTTGTCTAAGCAACTCCACATCCTTTTCCACTTAACGTATACTTGGGGACCTTAGCTGGTGGTCTGGGCTGTTTCCCTTTTGACTACGGATCTTATCACTCGCAGTCTGACTCCCATGGATAAGTCTTTGGCATTCGGAGTTTGACTGAATTCGGTAACCCGTTGGGGGCCCCTAGTCCAATCAGTGCTCTACCTCCAAGACTCTCACAACATGAGGCTAGCCCTAAAGCTATTTCGGAGAGAACCAGCTATCTCCAGGTTCGATTGGAATTTCTCCGCTACCCACACCTCATCCCCGCACTTTTCAACGTGCGTGGGTTCGGGCCTCCATTCAGTGTTACCTGAACTTCACCCTGGACATGGGTAGATCACCTGGTTTCGGGTCTACAACCACATACTAAACGCCCTATTCAGACTCGCTTTCGCTACGGCTCCGCCTTATCAGCTTAACCTTGCATGGGATCGTAACTCGCCGGTTCATTCTACAAAAGGCACGCCATCACCCATTAACGGGCTCTGACTACTTGTAGGCACACGGTTTCAGGATCTCTTTCACTCCCCTTCCGGGGTGCTTTTCACCTTTCCCTCACGGTACTGGTTCACTATCGGTCACTAGGTAGTATTTAGCCTTGGGAGATGGTCCTCCCAGCTTCCGACGGAATTTCACGTGTTCCGCCGTACTCAGGATCCACTCAAGAGGGAACGAAGTTTCAACTACAGGGTTGTTACCTTCTTCGACGGACCTTTCCAGGTCGCTTCATTTACTTCGTTCCTTTGTAACTCCGTATAGAGTGTCCTACAACCCCAAGAGGCAAGCCTCTTGGTTTGGGCTAATTCCGTTTCGCTCGCCGCTACTCAGGAAATCGCATTTGCTTTCTCTTCCTCCGGGTACTTAGATGTTTCAGTTCCCCGGGTCTGCCTTCAATATCCTATGTATTCAGATAAAGATACTGTTCCATTACGAACAGTGGGTTTCCCCATTCGGAAATCTCCGGATCAAAGCTCACTTACAGCTCCCCGAAGCATATCGGTGTTAGTCCCGTCCTTCATCGGCTCCTAGTGCCAAGGCATTCACCGTGCGCCCTTTCTAACTTAACCATTAGCGAATAAATGGTACAACATAAAGTTGTGTTATTTATTGGTTTGATTAAAGAAAAGTTTCACTTTTCCTCAGCAATTACTGTTATCTAGTTTTCAAAGAACAATCGCAACCAAAATTCTTCTTATCTAATAAGAAGAAAGTAGTATGCTTTCTATAATTGAGAGATTGAACTCTCAAAACTGAACAAAGTGTCAAAACGTACGTCATGTAAAAATCCTTAGAAAGGAGGTGATCCAGCCGCACCTTCCGATACGGCTACCTTGTTACGACTTCACCCCAATCATCTGTCCCACCTTAGGCGGCTAGCTCCTTACGGTTACTCCACCGACTTCGGGTGTTACAAACTCTCGTGGTGTGACGGGCGGTGTGTACAAGGCCCGGGAACGTATTCACCGCGGCATGCTGATCCGCGATTACTAGCGATTCCAGCTTCATGTAGGCGAGTTGCAGCCTACAATCCGAACTGAGAATGGTTTTATGGGATTGGCTTGACCTCGCGGTCTTGCAGCCCTTTGTACCATCCATTGTAGCACGTGTGTAGCCCAGGTCATAAGGGGCATGATGATTTGACGTCATCCCCACCTTCCTCCGGTTTGTCACCGGCAGTCACCTTAGAGTGCCCAACTAAATGCTGGCAACTAAGATCAAGGGTTGCGCTCGTTGCGGGACTTAACCCAACATCTCACGACACGAGCTGACGACAACCATGCACCACCTGTCACTCTGTCCCCCGAAGGGGAACGCTCTATCTCTAGAGTTGTCAGAGGATGTCAAGACCTGGTAAGGTTCTTCGCGTTGCTTCGAATTAAACCACATGCTCCACCGCTTGTGCGGGCCCCCGTCAATTCCTTTGAGTTTCAGTCTTGCGACCGTACTCCCCAGGCGGAGTGCTTAATGCGTTAGCTGCAGCACTAAAGGGCGGAAACCCTCTAACACTTAGCACTCATCGTTTACGGCGTGGACTACCAGGGTATCTAATCCTGTTTGCTCCCCACGCTTTCGCGCCTCAGCGTCAGTTACAGACCAAAAAGCCGCCTTCGCCACTGGTGTTCCTCCACATCTCTACGCATTTCACCGCTACACGTGGAATTCCGCTTTTCTCTTCTGCACTCAAGTTCCCCAGTTTCCAATGACCCTCCACGGTTGAGCCGTGGGCTTTCACATCAGACTTAAGAAACCGCCTGCGCGCGCTTTACGCCCAATAATTCCGGATAACGCTTGCCACCTACGTATTACCGCGGCTGCTGGCACGTAGTTAGCCGTGGCTTTCTGGTTAGGTACCGTCAAGGTACGAGCAGTTACTCTCGTACTTGTTCTTCCCTAACAACAGAGTTTTACGACCCGAAAGCCTTCATCACTCACGCGGCGTTGCTCCGTCAGACTTTCGTCCATTGCGGAAGATTCCCTACTGCTGCCTCCCGTAGGAGTCTGGGCCGTGTCTCAGTCCCAGTGTGGCCGATCACCCTCTCAGGTCGGCTATGCATCGTTGCCTTGGTGAGCCGTTACCTCACCAACTAGCTAATGCACCGCGGGCCCATCTGTAAGTGATAGCCGAAACCATCTTTCAATCATCTCCCATGAAGGAGAAGATCCTATCCGGTATTAGCTTCGGTTTCCCGAAGTTATCCCAGTCTTACAGGCAGGTTGCCCACGTGTTACTCACCCGTCCGCCGCTAACGTCATAGAAGCAAGCTTCTAATCAGTTCGCTCGACTTGCATGTATTAGGCACGCCGCCAGCGTTCATCCTGAGCCAGGATCAAACTCTCCGAAGAAATGTTTGACTTGCTCAATTAAAAAATAAAATTTAACGTTGACGTTTGTCGCTTTGTTCAGTTTTCAAAGTTCAACCGTTGCTCTTAAGTAACTTTAAAATAATATCAAGTTATCAACTTGTTGTCAACAACTTTTTTAAAAAATTAAACAGCATCTCTTTAAACGACGCTTTATAATAATAACCTTCTTTTAATATAAAAATCAATAGTTTTTTAATTTTTATATTAAAATATTATATAAAAATTAAATTATGCAAATTAGGATATAACTTAAAATTAGAATTCCAATGCGTTGGTGTTCGATTATTTATTTAAAACAATGAAGTTAAGGTACCATACCCATTAGTAAGCATGATAAAACAAAAAAAGCAAAAAGATTAATCTTTTTGCTCTAAATTAACTATTCTCTAAATTAAGGTGAAAACGATTAGCGTTTAGAATGGCAAGGTATATTAGGTACACAACGCGGAACGTCAGGTATACATCTTGGTATCTGTGGCATACAGTTTGGCACTTTAGGTAGACAATGCGGTATCTGTGGCATATAACGTGGAACATCTGGTATACATCTAGACATCATTTTAGTCCCTCTTTTCAATGTTGATTGATTTATTATATGTATAGATCTAAGGACAAGCTTGTACGCTTGTCCAATATCATAGAAATTTTTCTAGTTTAATATGTTAACTGAGATAAAAATAAACTTAGCGTGATTTCCTAAATCATATAACCTTTCCAATGATAAAAATTTCTTTTCTAAAGCACCATAGAAACGCTACCTTTAGCGCCTTCAACACCCTTGGCATATATTTTCAAGTGACTAGATAACTTACCCAAGAGTTTGTCCTATTCCCACATATACTAACATTAGAAATCCAGCTTTTATTAGGAGTGAAATATATGTCAACACCGTTAACAGGACGAGTAATCTTTAAGGGAGACCCTGGCTATCAACAAGCGCTTAAGAACTGGAATCCTTATGTTGATGTCTGTCCTCTTGTCTTTGTTTTTGCACAAAATTCTTATGATATCAGTAATGCTATTAAATGGGCTCAGAAAAATAAAGTACCTTTACGTGTCAGAAGCGGTCGCCATGCTTTAGATAAGAACCTTTCAGTAGTAAGTGGAGGAATTGTTATTGATGTAAGTGGTATGAATAGAGTTTGCCTTGATAAAAAAAGCGAGATGGCAACGGTTCAAACTGGAATTCACGTGGGCCCACTTGTAAAAATGCTAGCTAGAGAAGGATTTATGGCTCCGTTTGGAGATAGCCCCACTGTTGGAATTGGAGGAATTACAATGGGAGGAGGATTTGGAGTACTCTCACGATCAATTGGTCTTATAAGCGATAATCTTCTTTCCCTAGAAACAGTGGATGCCAAAGGCAAGATTCTTCAAGCAAATCAAACTTGTAATAAGGACTTATTTTGGGCTTCTAGAGGTGGTGGTGGCGGGAACTTTGGATATAATACCGAATACACGTTTAAAGTTCATCGTGCTCCTAAAACTGCCACCGTCTTCAATATTATTTGGCCATGGGATCAATTAGAAACGGTATTTAAAACTTGGCAGCAATGGGCACCGTTTGTAGACGAACGATTAGGATGCATACTGGAAATTTACAGCAAAGTAAATGGTTTGTGTCATGCCGAAGGGATTTTCCTAGGTTCAAAAAAAGAACTAACTAAATTGTTAAAGCCTTTACTAAATGCTGGAAACCCAAAACAAACAGTTATAGAAACATTGTCCTATCCGGACGCTATAGACTTCTTAGACCCTGATGAGCCAATCCCTGGTAGATCTGATCAAAGTGTTAAATTTTCATCGGCTTGGGGACTCGATCTGTGGTCTGAAGAGCCTATTTCAGTCATGAAGAAGTTTTTAGAAGAAGCCACTGGCACAGAAGCTAATTTCTTTTTCATAAACTGGGGTGGTGCTCTAAGCAGAGTAGCAAGTGATGAAACAGCCTTCTTTTGGCGCCGTCCATTGTTTTATACAGAATGGACAGCCAGTTGGGAAAATAAATCCCAAGAAGCTGCCAACATTGCATCAGTTGAAAAAGTACGTCAGCTGATGAAACCATATGTAAAAGGGTCGTATGTTAATGTTCCAGACCAAAATATTGAAAAGTTCGGGAAGGCATATTATGGTTCAAACTTCGCAAGACTTCGAGAAATAAAGGCTAAATATGATCCTGAAAATCTATTTCATTTTCCTCAAAGTATCCCACCATCTTGCTAATTACTCAAACTTCAATCAAGCTTTAACCTATATCCCTGAATATTTAAACCATTAGATCTTTTAACTAAAAACACCTTTTGTATATTTAAAAGTAAACACTATCGTATCACAATAGCCACCAGTCCTAGTATAAAAAGCTCTTTTTACTACATATAGGCTTTTTCATATTGCAGCTTGCCTACCTGTGAATACACTATTATTAATGAGGAAAAGTTCATTTACTCTCGCCTTCTCCCTAACTTATTAGAAAAGAGGTGATCCAAATAAAGAGGTATACTTCTCACCATAACAAAAAAGCTAATTGCAGCTTAAAAAATAAAAAGAAACAAAAAGAAAAAAACTGTACCTATATCAGCATTTATATCTATAACCATGCAGAAACTGGAGGACAGATTAGTGGTAACCATAGTCAGAATGCGAACCAGGGCAGTCAAATCGCGAACCGCAGTGGACAAAATGCGAACCAAGACGGTGTAATTATTAAAGAATGTGGAATAAAAAATAAAAGTGCTAAAGTAAAAAAGGTCAATCTTGAAGATAAAATGAAGAACAAACAATTCTAATAATATCTAGTAAAATCCCTCTAAATCTAAAATATGAAGTGTATAGAAAAGGTGATTACAATACAAACGTATTATATGAAATATAATGCTAAAAATGGTCTATATTATGTAGACAAGTCCTTCCCACAGAAAAAGAAGAAGAGAAGTATAAGTATTAATACCCCAGCGGAAACAGCCAGTAAAAACTCTAATTCCAAAATAGCTACTCATGCTTATAACGTAGGAAGAGGATTAAAAAATACTGAGATAATTTCTTCAAGGATAATTATAATAGATGGTGGTATGAAGTTTTAGCTTTTACAAAAACTCTATTTTATGTAAGGGCTTAAAAGAGATTTCGTATAATAATTTTCTCTTAAAGTCCTTATTTTCAATTATAAAAAACGATTAAACGAAATTGATTAAATAGTACAAGCCTTTGCTTAAAACTTACATATAATAAATTAAATATAGATTCATATAATCTGTATTTAATTTGATATAGCAAGGGGGACACTGCATATGATTCCAGAGGTTTTGAGAATTCTTGATCCTGGTACACCGATTGCAAGCGTACTTTTAAGTGGTACTCAAATTAATAACGTTATTTTTTCAAGCTTTGATGAGGCAAGATCTTTAGCTTATTTCGCTACTTCAGCAGGAGTAATTGTTTTAGACGCTGCAGAAATCCAAGGTCTGCAAACAGCTTAATTATCTAAATTAGGACAAGCATTTAGTAGGGAAGCTTGAGATTATGCTTCCCTATTGTCTAAATATATACTAGATACAACTTCAGGAGATATAACTATTCGTTTAGAATAAAACGAAGGTTGTAGACGTAAAGGTTCTAACACGAAATTAACCCCCTAATATATAGATTTTCTATACACCTTATATTCACCAACTATTTTCCAAATCCCATAATAAAAATAGAGCTTCCAATTATAAGGAAGTTCTATTTTTATGTATATAATCAATTCCCTTAAAATCTTTCCAATCAACTCAATAATCAAAGATTTGCTGAAGAATGTCTTGATTCTTTGTTTAAATAAAGACTTTGTCCAAACCCTTTTAATAAGTCGTGAATATTCTATAAAAAGTGTTATTTTCAGGAGGGAACAAATGTTTAATTTATTAGCAATTCCTTTATCTGTTTCTATTATTATACTTCTATTCTATGCAGTAGAATATCTCGTCAAAATTTCAAAACAAAAACGGGTAGAAAAGATAAAAATCCAGCGCCTAAAAAATTCATCGCAACTATTTAGAATTAATAATGAAGCTATTAATAATGCAGACGCAGCTAATAACTTTCAAGATTCAACCCAAATTATTGTGAAATTTAAAGACGGAATCTGTTTTAAAAAGCAGAAGGATATTCACCGTAAAAATAAATGTATACTTGTACATCACAACAAAGATCTTGACTTCCAGGTCTTACGTTCCAATAAAAAAATTGATAAGTTGATTAAACTCTACAGTGAATTAAATGAAGTGGAATACGTGGAACCAGACTATACGTATAAAACCTCCTATACCCCCAACGACCCCTTTTTCCCTTATCAATACAGTCCTCAAAAAGTACAAGCCCCTGATGCCTGGGATGTTACTACTAGTAACGGAAATATAAAAATTGCTATTGTGGACACAGGAATTCAACTAAATCACCCTGAACTATCTATTAAGCTTTGGCCTGGCTACAATTTTGTAGATGGCAATCTAGTACCCAACGACGGTAATGGACACGGAACTCACGTAGCAGGCATAGCAGCAGCCCTTACAGAAAATGGTTTAGGAATTGCTGGAATGGCTCCATCGGCGTCACTAATACCCGTTCGGGCTCTTGACAACAGTGGAAATGGTCTTTTAAGCAATATCGCAAATGCAATTACCTATTCAACGAATGCAGGAGCAAAAGTTATTAACTTAAGCCTAGGTTCAACCCAAAGTTCAATTACTTTAGAGAATGCAGTTAATTACGCTTGGAACCAAGGATTAGTAGTTATAGCTGCAGCAGGAAATGAAGCTTCTAGTACTCCAACATACCCAGCTGCTTATCAAAATGTAATCGCTGTGGCCTCCACAGATAACAACGATCAAAAATCTGATTTTTCCAACTTCGGAACTTGGGTAGATGTAGCTGCCCCAGGTTCAACAATTTTGTCTACTTATATAAACAGCTATTACGCATATCTAAGCGGTACTTCTATGGCAGCTCCACATGTTGCCGGACTTGCAGCCTTACTAGCAGCTCAAGGAAAAACCAATCTTCAAATTAGAACTGCTATTCAATCCACCTGCGACGTGGTGCCAGGAACAGGATCATACTGGATTTATGGAAGAATTAATGCAAATCGAGCAGTTCGCCTTTAAAGAATTGATCTATTACGGCTGTCAACAATTTTATTCAACACAAATCTATAAAGGTTATAAAAAGCACTGAAAACCCGATTATCAGTGCCTTCTATATTACAAGAGAAAATTAACCGATCACCATGTACGTGTGTGTCTTCTAAATAAATCTATTGACCAAATACATGTATATCAAAATTTAAATACTAGGAGGATTAAATTGAACCTACAAGATATTAAGGGACAATACGATGTCATAATCAGTTTAGGTAGTGCTTGTAACCCTGCACTACAACTGAATCGATTAAATTTGCGAAGTTTTACCTCAAGTCCACTTGACTGGAGCTATTCTCCATATCTTTCAGACGTAAATAGACTACTTCAAAATAGATTTAATGGATTTATGCAGATTGAGAACATGAGTTTAGTAGATGACAGCGGAGATTATGTATATTTTAATGATAAAATGCTTAGATTTCCTAATCAAAATCTATATAAATCAACTAAATCTTACATTATACAGGATACTCACTACAATATCTTCTCAGCTCATGATTTTGCTATAGTTCCTAATAAAGATTGGACTGATATGTATCCGAAATTCAAAAAAAATCTTAATTACAGAATTAACAGGTTTATGAAAAAAATGATGAACAGTAAATCAATTTTATTTATAAGATGGGGAGCTAAATCTGAGGAAGCAATTGAATTGCAAAAAACCTTATCCTCTCTCACAGCAGCGCAGCTTAGAATACTTATCCTTAATCCCATAGACGGTATACAGAACCCTACCGAAGTTGAATGGGAAATCGATAATGTATGTATAGTTAACGTACCACACGACCCAAACAATATTTCGACTTGGGACTATCTTCTAGATGGGATATCACTACGTCACTAGAGGGGCGCCACATAGAAATCTCTCCCCTTCAGTCCCAGTGTCTTTTTAACTAAGACTTTCTTATAAATATATAGTTACTTTGTCCAATCAAATGTACAAGGTTTAGCATTTACTATAATAGAATTGCTAAATAAAAAGGGATGATTATATTGAATTTACAGGATATTAAAGGATCTTATGACTTAATGCTAGGGCTAGGTAGTTGGTGTGGCCCCTCCCTTAATTTAAGAAGACACAATTGGAGAAGGTTTTCATTCCCTCTAGACTGGATGATATCTAATTCAATTGCTGATGTCAGTAGGTTGTTAAAAAATAGATTTGGTGGATTTATGGACCTTGAAAACCTGCAGCGAACTGATGGATATGCTCATTTTCTTGATGACGGTGTCGCAATTTTCCCTGAAGAAGGTGGAACAGAACCAGTTAATGCTCATTTTATTCACGATATGCATTATAATATTATTTCTGTTCATGATTTTCCTATTATTCCAAATGTAGACTGGACCGTAATGTATCCCTCTTATAAAGAGAAGCTAAATCAACGTATAACGAGATTTTTCGAAAAAATTGAGAATAGCCCTTCTGTTTTATTTATTAGATGGGGAGCAGCTACTCCAGAAGAAGCGATAGAATTAAAAACCACATTATCGGAATTAGTAAACGGTCCATTTAATATACTACTACTTCAACCTTTAGACGGATTAAAAGGCGTAATAGATATGAACTGGACAATTGATGGAATTTGTTCAGTTCAAGTACCTCTAGACAACCCAAATGATGAAGCTGTTTGGGACTATGTGCTAAACGGATTAAGTCTAACTAATTTTTGGGCGTAATTCCCCCAACTATTTTCATACAATATTACGTAATAAAAATAAGAAAAGACCTTGTTTCTTTTTAAAAAGGAAACAAGGTCTTTTCTTATTTTTAAAACCCTGTATTTACTCTTTAACTATTCACATTTGACAGCTTAAAATATAAAATTTTATCCCCTGGGAGAGAACTTATAAATAAAGATTTAGACATCAAACCACAAGCAAGCAGCCTTTATTCTTATTGATTTACAGAGAAGAGCTTATTATTTTAGACTTATCACTTTTTATTGGGAAGATTAATAGATTAGCCTATAGCAAGAAAAAAGGAAAAGCATATTTTAATAAATAAGGGGCCGAATGCGCATTAGGAGAGGGTAATTATGCTTATAAATAAGGTGAATAGGGTGTGTAAAAAATGAAAGTTATGACTATTTTGGGTACAAGGCCCGAAATTATACGTTTAAGCCTCATTATTAAAAAGTTAGATGAGTATGCTTCACAGCACGTTTTAGTGCATACAGGACAAAATTTCACTCCTTCATTAAGTGAGGTATTTTTTCAAGAGTTAAACATACGCAAACCAGACTATATATTGGCTAATCAGCAGCTCTCATTAGGTGAACAGTTATCGAAGATGTATAAAGAGCTCGAACAGCTATTTTTAAAAGAAAAGCCGGACAAAGTTTTAATATTAGGCGATACTAATAGTGGTTTAAGCGCAATTCTAGCAGAAAGAATGGGTATATCAGTCATTCATATGGAGGCTGGAAACCGTTGTTTTGATTTAGAAGTGCCAGAAGAAAAAAACCGCCGGATTATCGATGCAATCTCAAGCTTCAATCTACCCTATACTCCTCAAAGTAAAGAAAATTTAATTAAAGAAGGTATCCCCTCAAATCGTATTATTACTTCTGGAAATCCAATTAACGAAGTTTTAAAACATTATGAACCTGCTATAAAAAAAAGCAGCATTCTTGAGAAACTGTCCTTAAAAGAAAATGACTACTTTCTGGTTACAGCCCATCGTGCGGAAAATGTAGATCATGAAGATCGACTGTTGGAAATCATGAAAGGCATCAATATGGTAGCTGAGTTTTACCAAAAGAGAATAATATGTAGTATTCATCCTCGTACTAAATCTCGAATAGAAAATATTTCACTGCTAGAAGTCCATCCGTTAGTAGAATTTCATGAGCCTTTTGGTTTTTTCGATTTCGTAAATTTAGAAAAAAATGCTTTTTGTGTCTTAACAGACAGCGGAACAGTTCAAGAAGAATGCTGTTTGTTTTATGTTCCTACGGTAACTATTCGTAAAACAACTGAAAGACCAGAAACCATTCAATGTGGAAGTAACATGCTGTCAGGAATAGATGCTAACCAAATCTTGACTTGTGTTCATGTAATGGTGAACCAATTAAAAAATTGGTCTTACCCTGAAGGATATGGTGATGTAAATGTTTCAGACAAGGTAATTAAAGTTGTACTAGGAGGAATGAAAGGTGTTTAATAATAAGACAATTTTAGTAACAGGTGGCACAGGTTCTTGGGGATATGAACTTGTTAAGCAACTACTAACACATAACCCTAAAGAAATACGTATTTTTTCGAGGAATGAATCAAATCAATTTACCATGAAACAAGAATTTGATAACCATCCTAAATTGAATTTTATTATTGGAGACATTAAAGAAAGAGAAGCGCTAATTGAAGCATGCCAAGGCGTCAATTATATTTTTCACTTAGCTGCTTTAAAACATGTTCCGGTATGTGAAGATCAACCAATTGAAGCCTTAAAAACCAACGTACATGGTACTCAAAATGTAATAGACGCAGCAATAAGCTGTGATGTAGATAGAGTAGTTTATATTTCCACTGATAAAGCGTCAAATCCAGCTAATTTTTACGGTTTATCAAAAGCAATGGGGGAAAGATTAATCATTCACGCTAACACATTAAATACTAAAACTAAATTTGTTTGTATACGTGGAGGAAACGTTCTAGGAACTAACGGAAGCGTTATTCATGTATTCAAGAAACAAATTCAAGAAAAAGGGAAAATCGGTATTACTGACCCTGGTATGACTCGTTTCTTTTTAACATTAGAGGATGCGATAAAGCTGGTTTTTAAAGCCACATTTGAAAGTCTAGGTGGGGAAATATTCGTCATGAAAATGCCTACTTGTCGAATTATTGACTTAGCAAATGTACTAATAGAAGCTTCTGGAAAAGACAAGATTGAAATTGAAATATTAGGTATAAGACCTGGAGAAAAAATTCACGAGCTTCTGTTATCCGAATATGAAAGCGCAACAACTGTTACTTATGATGATGAGTATTATGTGATTCTACCTCCAATTTATATTAAAGGCTTAAAAGAATATTATTCAAACTATGCTCAAGTAAACTTAGAAAAATATGATTCAAGTAAACAAGTGATTAGTAAAGAGGAAATTAGAGAGATGTTGCTGAAAGGCGGGTTTATTTAAATGAAAGTACTAATTCTTGGTGGAAAAGGAATGGCAGGGCATGTAATTACTAAATATTTTATACAGCATACAAATCATGATGTTTTCTGTACATCAAGAGACCCGAAAGATAAAGATGCTATTTACTTGGACGTAACTGACTTTAAGCATGTTGAAGAGACTATAGAATCTATTAAGCCCCATGTCCTCATTAATTGTATCGGAATTTTAAATGAACACGCTAGTCATAATCCGATGCGTGCTTTTCAGGTAAACAGCCTACTCCCACATCAGTTGGCTAAATTTGTTGAACGTCATCAAGGAAAATTAATTCATATCAGTACAGATTGTGTTTTTTCAGGGGCAAGAGGAGATTATACAGAACATGATGTTCCAGATGGTACCTCTGTATATGCTCAATCTAAACAGCTTGGTGAAATTATTGACGAAAAACATTTAACAATCCGCACCTCTATAATAGGACCTGAGTTAAAGGAGAATGGCATTGGCTTATTTCTGTGGTTTATGAAACAAAAGGGTACCATTAAAGGTTATAAAAAAGCATTATGGAATGGAGTAACAACATTAGAATTAGCTAAATCGATTGACTTCTTCTTAGAAAACAATACTTCCGGACTCTATCATTTGCACTCACCGAAAAAAATATCAAAGTTTGCATTACTAGAATTAATTAAAGATGTCTTTAAAAAAGATGATGTCAAAATTATTCCTAATCAAGATGTAATATTGGATCGTACTATTATTAGTACTCGGACAGATCTTTGTTATCCAACTCCTAGTTACCAACAGATGTTAATGGAGCTGAAAGAGTGGATGTCAAAATAAATAGCACTAACTATAAGTAAAAGAAAAACATGATAAAATGAGAAGCACTAAAAATGATTTCTCCTTTATTGTATTATGATAAACAGATAATAAAATTCATTGTATACTTCTACAAGAATAAGAATAGACAGCTAGACTATTTCTATAAAAATAGCTTAGCTGTCTATTCTTATTCTAATTTATAGTAAAATGAAAATAAAGTTACATTAGAGATTAGACTCAGCTTTTTCAATGTGCTCAGGTATCACGTATACAGTAAGACCGTAGCGTTCTTTTATTTCCTTTGCAACTTGTTCTGCTATAATCTTATCAATAAATGCTCCTGTTATAATTCGATAACGTTGCTTTCCAGTTATATCGTATCCTTGTTTCAACTCTATTTGTTTATTATCCATATCCTTTCCCCCCTTATCCGGTTAACAAATTAATTTTTTTAACATTGACTTTTATATAGGCACCTCGAAAAGCACCTTAACCTTCGCAAGGAAAAGTTTTTTGCACTGTATCCATTTCAATTAATACAACTTGTCCATTAGTATTGTATAGAAGCGATATGTATAGAAAATATTAAACAAGCTTCAAGAGGCAAGTGAGTACATACACCAAGTAAGTGTGATGGAGGTTTTCTTCCCATTCAAATCTCCTAAGGATATCATTTAAAAAACATAACCTTTCATAAATACATTAAAGGGAGACCTAACGTACTTATAAAAGGGAAACACCATCAAGTATCCTTTTCCAATAATGATTATTTGCGTTCCATTTATCTTGATTGGGTAATTCAATAGCACAAACTTTATTTAGCGACCACTCTTTTTCAACTAAATCATTCACATCTGTATGATTAATAATCAGAATGCTAAAGTCACTTTCAATCATAGTAGATAAAATGCTCTCAAGCTCTGCAGCTTCTTCACGATTAGCTTCCGTTCTAATAAACAGAATACGCTGACCGGTAGATAAATTCTCTAAAAACCGTTGAATTCTTCTATCGTACTTCTCTTTAACCTCCCCGTATCCTCCTAAGTGAGAAAGTGTATTTTTATCAGTCTTAAAATCGTGGTTAAACCCTATATTATAAATTTCATCCCACACTAATAAATCCCACTCAGATACATACTGGATTATCCTTAAATTATCCGGGTTTAAAAAGTCAGCAAACTGATTTTTCAAAAGCATGTTTACCTTTTTCAGATCCGGTGAAGATACCCAATCCAAAATTCCCGCAAAGTTTCTTAAGTTATTGTCTCTCAGTTGAAGAGATGTCAAACATAAATCGCCTAAACTAAAAATGGCGCTATATGCCCCTTTTAGATCTTCTAGTTTCATATGGGTTGCTCCTTAAAGGATCTTATTGTACAAGACTATACAATATTAAATGCAGGCCTATCCTAAAATGTTAGGGCTAATGAGCATATAGTTAATAAAATAGACAACTATACAACTATTTAAGAAGTGTAGAAAAGCTTAAATACTAAGCTTTTTTTATAGAGAAAGTATATGTTTCCTTTAACCCATCTAAAACAGATACTCTTGAAGACCATTCTAATAGCTTCTGTGCTTTCTCACTGTCAAGACAACTATGTTTGATATCCCCAGGTCTTCCTTCCGTATAAACAGCATCAATATTAGAACCATGAATATACTCAAGATTTTTTAATAAATCGTTCACTGAAGTTTTCTTTGTAGTGCTGGCGTGAACAACCTCTTGGTTCCCCTTTTTAATTGCTGCAATATTAGCTTGAACAATATCTTTTACATATATAAAATCACGTGTCTGTTCCCCATCACCATGAATATTAAAGGAAAGCCCTTTGCTCAACCTTTCTAAAAACACTGCTACTACTCCGCCTTCTCCTTTTGGCGTTTGCCGTGGCCCATATACATTTCCGTATCGAAGAATTGTATACGGCAAATTATACAAATAATGAAATAGACGTATATACGATTCAGCAGCTAGTTTCGAAAGACCGTAATAAGAAGCTGGCACAGTTGCATCTTGTTCAGTAATTAATTCCTTTTGTAGATTTCCATACACAGCTGAAGTAGAGGCAAATATAAACTTACCTACCGAAGCATCTCTACAGGCTTCCAGCAAATTTATAGTTCCTTTTATGTTCACATCTGCGTCATATTGAGGCGATTGGATAGATCGTGAAACATCTGCCTGAGCAGCTAAGTGAAAGACTACGTCAGGCTTTTCATCTAGAATGATTTGTTTAGCTTTATCACTACATATATCTTCTATATGAAAAGTAGCAAGAGGGTGTATATTATCATACTTTCCAGAAATTAAGTTATCAATTATGTGGACATTAAAGCCTTGTCTAATGAGCTCTTCTACAAGATGGGAACCAATAAATCCCGCCCCACCAGTTACTACAGCCTTCATATACTATTCTCTCCTCTTTAAAGTTTTAATAGTATATGTCACCTATAGGGCTCCTGTATAAGCTACCTACCCAATAGTTTCCAAAAAATACATTTAGCTTCCTTTTCGATATATTTACATCTCACTCTTATGTGAAAGCACCTCTTTATAAACATCTAGAACTTTTTGAACTGCATCTTTCTGATCCCAATGTTTTAAAGCCCATTCTTGTGCATTGGCTCCTAAAGTGCTTCTATATGCTGAATCTGTTAGCAAATTATAAAGATTTTCACATAACGATGTGGCATCACCTGCCGGGAAAATTAAGCCTGTAGATCCATGCTGAACCATTTCAGGTAATCCCCCTGCGTCACTTACTATTACTGGTTTTTTAGCAATCTGAGCTTCAATAACTGATAAAGGTTGATTCTCTATAAGACTTGGCAAAACAAAAATGTTAGCAAGAGAGAGTAAAGAAGGCACATCGTTTCTATTACCTAAAAATAAAACCCTCTTACCTAAACCGAGCGCTCTACTCTGAGCCTTCAACTCAGCTTTTTGATCTCCATCTCCAACGATCCAGCAGACCCAGCCTTTCTTAATTTTTTTGAGTTCACTGAGAGCCTCTAATAGATGATGAATACCTTTAATTTCAGCTAATCTCCCTGTATAAATAATTACTTGTTGACCAACTGGTGGATGAACCTTAGATGGTGTTTGCATTCGCTTTAAAAAAGAATCTATATCATATCCGTAATGAAACACTTTAAGTTGATGCTCATTAACCCTAAATTCCTGAATTAAAATTTCCTTTAACCAACGATTTGCAACTATAGTACAATCAGCAGCCATAGCACCTGTATGTTCAAGTTCATTAAAATATTTAGTAGCTATATCAGCTGTAGGAGCCTTCAGAATGTCTTTGATGTAGCGATTTAACTCGTGAGCAACACAACCATGTATAGTTGCTACCACCGGCGTTTTTACACTCTTTAAGGAACGAATACACGCAGTTGCTACAACGTCTTGTGTGTGAATTAAATCATATTGGTTGATATTTAACCGAGAAACACCTCTTGTATAACCAATACGTTCTTTTTCATAAAATTTCACTACTGGATCTTTATATAGAATAGGAGTATTTTTCTCATGTTGTTCCAATTCTTCTACTAATGATAGTTCATCTTTAATTACCTCTATATTTTTATTAACAATATGAACTGATTTATTTCCAAGTCCATGTCCAAGTAAATCTACTTCATGACCTAACCCTTCAAGTTCTTGCTTTAATTGCTGCATATAATTCCAAACTCCACCTACATGGGGAACTTCCCAAAATGTAGCAAGCAGTATTTTCATTATGTTCTCTCCTCTTCCCATAGCATTCACGTTCTAAAAGTCTCTCTATATAGGTATTCATGGAATTTGGTAATGCTATAGACCTCTGCCTGTATTTTTACCCTATGTTTTAGGATCGTGTCTTGTTGAGCATTAGATGAAATATTTAGCTTTTTAAGCATACATCTATAATAAGTTTTATTTATTAGATTATTATTCAGAGTGGGGTGTCGTTAGTGGATAAGAAACCTACGTTACTAATTACCGGTGCTAGTGGATTTACTGGACTTCACGCATGTGATTATTTTTCAAGATTAGAGTTTGACGTCGTAGCTATCACAAACATGAATTCATTTTCTAATAAGCAAATTAAATGCAGAACATGCAATCTATCTAATAATGAGTCAGTAAAGGAGTTAATTTCAATAACCAAGCCGGACTACCTCCTTCATTTGGCAGGTCAAAACGCTGTAGGATTATCCTGGGATAATCCCATTCAATCTCTAGAAGTAAACGCAATGGCTACAGCATACTTACTTGATGCTCTTAGAAAAGAGATGCCTTCTTGCAAAGCTGTCATTGTAGGTTCTGCTCTTCAGTTTGACCCAACGGCTCCAACTACATTTAACCACCCATATGGTCTGAGTAAGACCATTCAGGCCCTCATTTCTCAATTTTGGTCAAACCAATATAATATGAATGTTGTTGTTGCTAAACCATCAAATCTTATAGGTCCTGGTTTCTCTAACGGAGTTTGTTCCATTTTCGCTAAAAAAATTATAGATATGGAGAAAGCAGGGGATGAACAATATCTGAGGGTCAGTAACTTAAATAATCATTTTGACTTCTTAGACGTACGAGATGCCGTTAGAGCCTATGATTTTCTACTTAGAAAAGGAGAGAATGGACGTTCGTACAATGTCTCCTCTGGAAAAAATCATTCTTTACAAGATGTTATAAATATCTTCAAAAAGATAACTTCTATCAAGTTTCAAGTGAAAGTAGATGATACAAGTCCGTTAAATAATTTTGTTACTTTAAACCCTACAGCACTAACTGAATTGGGTTGGCAACCAACTATAACATTAGAATCTACTATCCAAGACATTATTGAATTTTATCGTTAAAGAACCTTTCTATCGTTAGAATCCCTTCCCCTTTACCTTTATGGAGAATCAAAATTCAAGTGCGTAAAAGTAACCATTCTCTTATAAAATCGGATGTTTTATGTAAATGAAGTTTCTGAGAAAGCATGTCACTTAAGAAGGTTTATGCATATTCTAATCAAGAGTGTGCTTTCATTAATAAACTTAAAATGATCATCTCCACCTTTTATTCACCTGCAAAAGTCGTAATTTAGACTACGTTTCACTTATGCTATTAAAAATTTTTTTCGGAGGGGAAACAATGGGTCCAAAAGTATCAATAATTATTCCTTTTTACAACTGTGCCTTTGTCGATCAAGCGATCGAAAGTGCCTTAAACCAAACTTATGAAAATATCGAAGTAGTTGTGGTAGACGATGGTTCAACGTCCCACACTGCGAAGATAGAGTCATTTAAAGATAAAATTGTTTATATAAGAAAAGAAAACGGCGGAACGGCTACTGCAATAAATACTGGTTTATTCGTTGCTACAGGAGAGTATATAGCTTGGTTAAGCTCAGATGATTATTTTGTTCCTGAAAAAATTTCTAAACAGCTAAACTTTATGACGCAAAAGAACATAGATGCCAGCTTTACTAACTTTGACTACATTAATAAAGATAATGAAGTTTTAATACCTTGGTGCTGTAAACGTTTCTCCAGTTTAGAAGAAGTGTATAACGCCTACTTAACGTATAATGCTATCAACGGTTGTACCATTCTTATAAAAAAGAAAATCTTTGATGAAATTGGGATTTTTTCTCCGGATTTTCGCTATACTCAGGATTATGAGATGTGGTTTCGTATGCTTGTTAATGGCTATGAAATCCATTATTATGATGAAGCACTTACAAAATTTCGTTCTCATGAACATTCGGGCACCAGCAGATACCAAAATGAGATGAGAGAAGAAATGAAAACTATCGAGTTTCATTACCGCCCTCTGCTGCAAAAATATATCAGCAAGTCAAAATCACACCCTTCGCAAAATTAGGTGAGCTTACTCTTCTATGATTACTCTTCCCCCCCTATTTATTCCTTTTATAAGCATTCCACTCGTTACTTTGATTTGATAAATGAAATGCATTATTAGGATGCAAGTTTATCTTTCATCCTAAAAACTTTACATGGAAATGTGTAAAGTTTGTTACATACAAATCTGTATGGGAACTTTAATAAAAATACTCTGTAAAAAATAATTATCTAAACTTGTTATTATATTTATCTACTATTAGCATTCAATCGTCCGTGCCAATTGCAAACTTTGGACATATTATAATAAATAGCAACTTTCAAAATGATAAAAAATTAAGCATATATCATCTATAATAATCTTAAGAAAAGAAGGGACTTACATGAAGGATAGTAAGCATTTGTCATTTGATGACAATTTAATTAAGTTTTTAAACGAAGTAAAGCCTAATTTACCTGTCAATTATAAGATACCTGATCCTGGGATTGTAAATATAATTCTTGTTCATACTAAATGAAGTGCTTTAGACGCTGAAAATTCTTATTCTTCTCCTCTTCCTATTGAATAGAGAGAAAATAATTAAAGGATGATTATAAAATGAATATTTTATTAGTTTCCTATTACCCCCTACCCTATACTGGAGGCGTTTGGACATTTGTCTCCTCACTCCAACAGTCACTGAAAGAGTCAGGTCATACAGTTCATGTCCTTAGTCAGACGCCTGATTTAAATAAATATCGAATCATTGGACAAAAGCCAGAAATAGATATTGAAGTTTTTTCCTACTATATTGAAGAAAAATTGCTTACTGAGCTTCCTTCACTCCCAGTGAAGAGTTGGATATACAACACTGAGTTATTTCGTTATAGCTTAGAGCTTTCGGCAGCATATTATAACCTTCAGCAATATGACCTCATACATGCGCTAGATGTCACAGCGGCAAACGCTATAAATCGAGTTAAACCTTCTCATACCCCACTTGTGACTAGTGCTCTTGGAAATCTGTCAAAAGATATTTTTTTCACACTCAAAACCATGCATCCTCATAAAACAGACAAACAAATAGAGGCCACATTTGAATATCAATATCACCAGGTAATTGAGAAGTTAGGATATGAGGCAAGTGATTTCATTCATAGTCCAACCGAATGGATGTCTCGTAATATCGTAGATAATTTTTCTATTCCTTCAGAAAAAATTGTTACCTTCCCATATGGAATCAATACCCAAAAATTCCATATGGATGCCATAGAAAGGCCATTTATCGGACCTAAGCAGAGGAGAAAAATTATCCTTTATATGGGAAGGCTCGTCTATTTAAAAGGCATTCATCACCTCTTAGATGCCCTTTCCCTCTTAAAAGAAGATAGAGAGGATTGGGAATGCTGGATACTGGGAGAAGGCGAAATTAAAGGGGAATTAGAAAAACAATGCATAAACTTAGATTTAAAAGATAAAGTTAGATTTTTAGGTGCATCCAATAATGTTCTCCATTTCCTTAGAGAAGCCGATATCTTTGTTCATCCTAGTATTCACGATACTCAGCCTTATTCTGTTATGGAAGCTCAGCTTACAGGCCTTCCTGTTCTTATTAGCAATACAGCTGGACTACCTGAAATGATTGAAGTCGGAAGAAGCGGGCTAGTCTCTTCTGTAGGAAACATTTATGAACTTTATGAGCAATTAAAGTACTTGCTTGCAAATGATTTCCTTCGAAAACAGCTAGCTTCTTGTACAAAAGAGTGGGCTCAAAATAAATGGGACCTTAGCAAAATGGTTAATAATTTTCTGTCGCTTTACGAACAAGCGGAAAAGCTTCGCACAGAAAACCAAGAAAAATAAAACACCAGATCCGAGAACAGATCTGGTATTTTATTTACTTACTAAGATTTAATCCGAGTGATTGAATCATTGAAATAAAATTCACACAGTATAAATCTGGGTTAAAATTTACCTTTACGTGCTCAAAAGCATTTTTACGTATTTGTTCTCTTAACTGAGAGTCTGCCATTAATTCTTTTGCCTCTTTAACAGCTTCGGTAACGTCACCTAATGTGTAGTATTTGCCTGTTTTATTATGAATAACGGAGCTTCTTACGCCATCGGAGTCAGTGGTTAAAACCGGACACTTACAACTCATTGCTTCAAGAAGAGAGTATGGAGCTCCTTCTACCTTTGAAGTAGAGCATAAAAACCCGCCTGATTCCCCTATCATGGAAAAATAAACGGCCATTTGATCATTCGGAACGTTTGCATGAAGAAAAAGATGTTTTTCTAAATCTAACTGTTTAATTAATTTTTCAAATTGAGCTCTTTCCTTAGCTTCGCTTAGAGTAGGGTCTTCAAACATATGTAATCGTATGTTTGAATTGTGATTATGGATTAATTCGCTACCGATTTTTAAGAACTCTCTCCAATTTTTGTTATCTTCGATTCGCCCAATCCATGCAATGTTAGGATGATGACTAGTGGGCACAGCTTTATAAGAGAACTGGTTAGTATCGAAACAGTTGTTGAAGCTAAACTTTGGAAGTGAAGGATAGAGTTCATCTAGTAATTGAACAATATGAGGAGTCTTTGGATTAAGAAATCCCGTAGCATAGTTATTGACAAGAGGTATAGCATCTGTAAGAGCGGATTTTGCTGTACTTTTCGGTCCGTATCCTTGTATTTCAATAATCATTTTTCCTTGGTATCCAAGTGATCTAAACCGAGGCAAAGCTTGAAAGTCTGAGACAATGACAATAAGACTATAATTTCCTTCATCAAGGATTTTTTTTATCTCATGGTCGTCATTCGTTACAAACGTTTGGGTCCCATGGTCGTTCATATTTTTCTTTCTATTTTCATAATAAAGACAATGAGCATTAACGTTGTACTTTTTAAGGGCTTTACACCTTTGACGATTTAACGTTTCTACTCCTCCACTCGGAACATAAAACACGAATAATATATTCATTTTGCCTCTCCACCCTTACTTATAGAATTAATAAACTTCTATTTCATATGTAAACCGTGTTACATATGTTAATAAATGTGATGTAAATTTAGAAACCATTATTTTCCCTGAAAACAGATTAGAGATTGTTAATTTTTGAAAGGAGAAGCGAATATGTCAAAAGTTTCTATTGTTGTACCATTCTTTAATTGCTCTTATATCGATCATGCACTAGATAGTATAACTAAACAGACATACACCAATATTGAAACTATCGTAGTAAATGATGGATCTACTAAGCATACGGATAAAATCCTTCCCTACTTAGATAAAATCACCTATGTTTCAAAAGAAAATGGTGGCACAGCTAGTGCTTTAAATACAGGAATTCAGCAAGCAACAGGTGATTATATATGTTGGCTTAGTTCCGATGATATTTATGATCCTCAAAAAATTGCCATACAATTAGAATCGATGAAAACTCATAATGCCTTTTTCAGTCACACAAATTACTACGCCATTAATTACAGAGGACGAATTATTAGTCCACCTTTAGGTATCCAAACGTTAAGTAAATTAGACCTTATCACTCGAATAAGTAAAGGAAATATTATCAACGGCTGCTCAATTATGATTCACAAAGATGTATTTAATCATGTGGGTCTATTCGATGAGACGCTTCTGTATACTCATGACTATGACTTATGGTTACGAATCATTCAAGTATTCGACTTACAATACATTTCCCATCCTCTGTTGCTATCAAGGATACATGAAAGTATGGGAAGTAAAAAATATGCTTCTTTTATTAAAGAAGAAAATAAAATTGTGATTAATCGTCATAAATACGTAATGGAACAACTAGCGCTAAGATATAAAGAAAGCTTTGAATAACAATTTAGTTAACAGTCCTTCTATAAGAAATGCGGATTTTCAGCTAAATTAGGTAAAGCGCCGAGCACCATGAAATCGGATAAGCATATTATAAAACATAGATAATAATGCAAAAATTTTGCTTTAAGAAAGGATGAATTCTATTGGCACTATCAAGTGAAGCAAGAGCAGCGTTGTTAAGAAACCTGCTTTCATTACCTCAAACAGTCAACACAACTACTACTTCTGCCACAGACCTTTTAAATGCTGTCAATCCTGCTACTACTGTAACTAACGCCTTAAATACTATTAATCCTACTACTGTCGTAACAGATCTTTTAAATACGGTTAACACAACTACAACTGGCCTTTTAAACACAGTTAATACAACCACAACTGATATCTTAAACACTACTACGGGTCTTGTAAGTACTACTACTACTTCTGCTAGTGATCTTTTAAGAAATCTTCTCTCCATATTAGCAGGACTACCAATTTCATCTGGTTCAGCCCCGATTAGAAACGACTTAAAAAATCGTGTTAATCAAACAGTTCAAATATCTACACCGAATGAAACCATTACAGGTGTTTTACTTGCTGTTTTATCAGACTACGTGGCAGTTGCTGAAAGTGACGGATCGTTAAACTATATCCCACTTTCTAAAGTTGAAACAGTATCATCACTTTGAGGAAGGAGTCATACTATGTTTGAAAGTACTTTAGTAGCTGAATTAACAAAGCGTATTGGTACACCAGTCGAAATTGCATTAGCAGATGGCTTTGTTGAAGGAATTATCACTGCTGTAACGAATGGCCTTATTACAATCCTTCAAACTGTGGGATATGGATATGGCGGAACTACTCTTCCTTTAACTATCGCTTTTCCATCAATTACTTCAATTAAAATTTCACCGGTTGCGTAAACTAGTCAAGGTTTTTTAAGAAATCACTCCAACTGGAGTGATTTCTTTTTGTAATACTTAACGGGTGTTCCCTTACGTTATAAACTGTCATATCTTCATATAAAAAGCGATGTGTTTTTATTAGATCATTTAATACACTTACATCCTCATACATTCGTCCCCCTTCAAAATCAATTAGAGGAAATCCCTTGTTTTCTTTTAAAGTCGCGGTACGATAGATGCGAGGTCCTAAGGGAAATACATAAGAAAGAAGGTCACTTCTATTAAGAATCATCCGTCCTTTCCTCAGTCCTTTATACCTTATATGTTCTTCTCCATTCTGCTTCCATGCTCTTAAATTCCCGTAAAGAACAGCTACGTCTTCCTTTAAATTTTCTAAATATCTTCTTATAGTGTAAAGTGCATCCGGGTCTAGCCAGTCGTCGGCATCTAACTCCATGACAAATTCTGTTTCAACGTATGTTAGGGCCTCATTAAGAGCTCTTGCTTTTCCACCATTATCTTTACTAAAAAACCTAAAACCTGGTGCATTTTCAAAGCTCTTTATAATTTCTAAGGAATGATCGTTTGATCCATCATCAACGACTAGTATTTGCTCTGGAAGACTACTTTGTAGAATGCACGAGTTAATAGCTATTCCTACGTAATTACCCATATTGTAATTAGCTATCATAACCGTAATTGAAGGAGGTATGTTCTGTGTTTCTAATTTTTGCTGATACTTTTCGATAAAATTCAATTTTTGAAGGTGACTACTGGTCTTATCTATAGATACCTGATTAACTAATTTATTGGGTGAAGGAAGGATAGATAGTTCATTTATTTGTGAAAGCCAAGATGGAAGAACTGATTCTTTAAATGGAAGATAACTCTTAGATAAGAA
Organism: Priestia sp. FSL W8-0524; assembly: GCF_038005965.1. Lineage (NCBI taxonomy): Bacteria > Bacillati > Bacillota > Bacilli > Caryophanales > Bacillaceae > Priestia > Priestia sp. FSL W8-0524. The sequence goes on along the minus strand of NZ_JBBOUG010000004.1, from coordinate 17,490 downwards.
AGGGTTTTGTTTCAGAAAAGATGTTTTTATGAGAAAAGGTCTTTTTATAACTTTATTATTAATTATAAAATCGTAAGTCATAGCACCTTTTTTATCATTTAAAGTTAATGTGTGCTTCATTACATTATCATTCAAATAATCATAATTATACAAAAACATAACATATTCACACGACAATCCTTGAATGTAATAATTTAACGTTAATCCTAGGTCATTATTTATTAAGTTTATACATTGTATCTTTGTGTCTTCAAAAATCATTCCTGCTTGCAGTAAAGTCTCTGGTATGTCCAAGATTATAATTTCATTTATGCGGTTATTGATAAAATGTAACGAGTCCACGGCCTTTTTTATCGAACTTGAGTTTACATAACCAACTAAAAATATCTGAATATCCATCATTTATATTCCTCCGTCCTTAAGAACGCTAACTATGCTGCAGCTTCACGATACCTTATTTATTGTTTTTCATACCTTCAGTTTATGTGTATTGATCTATATGTATGGTTTAAACCTAAACGCTTTTTATAAAAAAGCATTCTTAATTGTATCTTGATTTAATTGAAAACAGTTTAATTAACCTTGTAAATTAATTAGTTTGTCCAATCACTAGATGACAATGTTTCATATAGTAATAGTACATGTATTTGTCAACTCAAAATCGGCTCTTACGGTCTTTTGGGGAAGATTCACATCGCATATAGATACATTTATCAAAATTTTTTTAAAATAATAAGTTACAATTGATATAAAATTCGTTTTTGTAACAAAGATAAACTTGCTCGTCCATACATAATACGCTTAAGTGCTTTTAAACGATTAACTTGACCTTCTAATACACCATTACTATAAGGTAAAAGGAAAGCATGTTTAATTGATTCTAAATCGCTTTTTAAACGGCATGCATATTGATAAAAAGGATGTTTCTTGTTAGTAAGTAGTTCTTCTAGCCACCTTAAAAAAGCTTGATAATTAGCTTGATCAACAATCTCACGATAGGCTTGTATGATACGGTAGATATCTTTTAAATGAGGTTCGCATGTAAAGCAGAATTGAAGTTTATTCTGCTCTTCTTTTTCAAGAGTTATTGCTTTTTTCCACATCCATCTCGCTATCTGTTTTTGAGAAATCTGATGTTCCTTAGATAGTAAAGGTTGATTTTTCTTTCGGTTTCGTCTTATCATTGCCACTCTTCTAGTTACAGCTGATTGAGACCCAGTATATCCTTTATCTCGAAGAAATGCTTCGATTTGTTTAACTGTATATTTCCTACTTTCTAGATCAATCATTATATGTAAATAAGGGTCAATTAGATGGGGACGAATAGAACATTTTTTAAGAGATGATGGTGATTTTATGTGTATATAGTTACTGACTGTTTCTCGGTTCAAATTATAAGATTTGGCTAGTGAACGAAGAGATTGACCAGCCCGGTGGGCTTCTTGAATCATTTGAATAAGTTTCCATTTATTCGTTTGACGAGTGTGCTTTTCTTGTTCTAATTTGGTTATCTTTAAAGGAACTGGCGTAGAATCTACGTATTGAATATAGGTTGAAACAGACCTTAATACGTATCGATTCAATTGTTCTTTTAAATTTTTTATAAAATGCCACCGATCGTATACTTGAAGAATCATTTTATTTGCAGCTGAAATCCCTTGGCGGAACCCACTATATCCATCTCTACTCACTACTTTAATATGTTTATGTTTTTTTAACCACGAAGTAATAGTGTTTGGTTTACGATTGGGTAGTACAGCAACTGGCTTGTGAGTAGTTAGATCACAAACTAAGGTTCCATATGTATGGCCTTTCCGAAAAGCAAAGTCGTCAATTCCCACAAAAGCAGACACCTTGTGGTCTACACTTGTCCGATGGATAATTGTAAGTAAAACGTCATGACTGACGGGAAGATAGATGGCTTGAGCTACTTTTTCTCCGGCTAGACAGCTTGCAGAGAAAGCTACTTTCCTGAGCGTTTCTTCAGCCCGAAGGGTACGCCTTGCGTTTGGTGCTAGCCAACCGTAGCGTTCTGTGAATACCTTACTTGGACAATTGAAATTTGTACAAAACCATTTCTTTGTAAGGAATACAAGAGATACTGGCTGGTTGGCAATCGGAAGGTCTTGTATGATACGACTATATCTACTGTGTGCCCGTGAACTTAATTGTTCACATTTGGGACAACATGCATTAGTAGCTGTGCTTTTTATAATTAATTGTAGGTGCTCGTTATGCAAAGAGATATTCAAAAGTTCTAGAGAATCATCCGGAGCTATCCAATTTATTTGACACAAGATTATTTACTCCTTTTCCTCCTACTATACTACAATAATCTTAAAAATACTCTTCCCCAAAAGACCGTAAGAGCCAGTTTTAGAGTACTAAATACAAGTACATAGAAAGGAGGTTAAAAATACCATGACAATATTATTAGATTCTAGAACATCTCAAAATGCTAGTATCGCTAACTCTATTTCTATTCCTATTACGCTTCTCTCCAATCCGGGTCTATTCGGTCAAATTGGCCTCAACGTTACAAGTGCTACAGGTGTTATACGTACTCAATTGAGTGGTACTGTAGCTTGCCAATTACCACTCCTCCCCGTCGCAACTACTGTTACAATCACTATTGTAAGAGGTACTGCCTTTAACAATCCTGTTGTCTATTCCTCATCGGAGGCATTAAATATTAACCTTTTAGGACCACAGCTGTTTACATTTACTGCTTCAGATTTTAATGTACCAAAACCCACTTCTAACCTTTTAGTTTACACTGCTTTTATCACTTGTAACATCCTAGGAACTGTGAGGGTTGGACCAGAAAGTTTTAATGGCGTTGCTTATTCGGATTAACATATTGCTTAATTTTATATAATAAAAAAGCTTTCGCTCTTACAAAAGCGAAGGCTTTTTTACTTTCTTTTATTTACTAAAATACGAACGAATAAATTTAGCTAAATGCATTCACAGAATAAAACCTTATCTTTATTCTGTTTCCCTATATAGGATTAAAACCATTGTCCTTCTTTGTTTTTACGCTCAGAAGATCTGGTACGTATTAAAGAATATCTAGTGTAACTAAGATAGCAATTAGTACTTGTAATAATACTTGAAGATTTACAGCAATATCTGTATCAGTAGCTGTAACATTTACGTTTGTAGAGTTTTCGATAATTGTCTTTTGAGTATTTTTTTGTTTAATACCAGCAAATTGTTTTAACTCTTCAACAATGCTGTCTCCTTGAGTATTATCGCCGATTGTAATACGTACTACTACTGCAATAGCAATTTGTAAAGCTACTTGAATAGTTGCTGCAATTTGAGTATCTGTTGTTTGTACTCTAACACCTTCTGAATCTTTAACAATAATTTTTTCAAAAGATTTTTGTTCAGTAGCAGCGATTTGGTCAGCTTCTTGCCATACGTCTCTACCACTGAATCGTTTATTTTCACAATGGTCTAGTGCTCTCCATTTTCTTCCACCCATTTTTCTCACCTCTTTTAATTTTTAATTAAAGAACATCAACAAGCACAATAATAGCTACTAGTACTTGTAACAACACTTGAACGTTAAGAGCTACGTCTGTATCAGTCGTTGTAATCTCTACGTCTTTAGAGTTTTCAATATAAATTTTTTGTTTATTTGTTTGCTCTATCTCAGATAGCTGTAATAAGTCTTGAAGCACACCATCATTTTGAGAAGTATCGCCGATAGCAATACGGATCACGATAGCAATAGCTACTTGGATAGCCACTTGAATACCGATAGCTGCTTGAGTATCTGTAGTAGTGACATTGATGTCACAAGAATCTTTAATCCAAATTAATTCATCTGATTCTTGGTCAATTAACGAAAGTTGATCCAATTCTTGAACTACTTCTGCATCAAAGCTTTCACTGCTTTCAAAGCTCTCACGACTATTATAGTAATCATATTCTGTAGATTCACTTTCATAGTGATCTACTTTACAGCCATCTTTACAATGCTTCTTAGAATCATCTTTTTTATGCCTGCATTTGGATTTTTTCTTTACATCGTAAGAATAATATTTTTTAGATGACATAACTAACACTCCTTTTTCATGGTATGTATTAATATATGAACATACCAATCAATAGGATTGGGCCAATTGACCATTGAGTGCAACCATTTTAAAAAACAACAAAAACGCCTATTTAATGGCGTTTATGAACGGTATAATTCATTTTTTCTTGTTGGAAGCATTTGTTTGTTGTACAAACTCATCTACTCGTTTCGACAAATCTTCAACCATTTCTTTGAGCATTTGTTTCTTCTCTTCAGATAGGTTTCCTTTGATTTTCTCTTTATCTATGCCATGTTTAGAAAAAACGTCGTTTACTAATAAGTCCATCAACTTATTTGGAACAATCTCCGGTTTTTTTGGTGAATCACTCATATTAATCGCTCCTTTTACATAAGGTCGTTATTCATAACAACATATGCAAGAATGGCATAAAAGGAAACAATTCCTCCCTGTTTTCACATGTCGTTGAAGCGATTTTTTACTCACTAATATTTTCTTTTAAATAAAACAGTAGCATTTCTATACTGGGGTAACTGTGATAGCCATATTCTTCTAAAAATTTAAGATAATAAAATAAATTTAACATCATATATTTGTACATAAGGTAAGTACCTTATGTTTTCAACAATTTTCTTAACAGTATTTATGAAAAGAGTTGAGTTAAATGGGAAAAAAAGCAAAGGTTGTGCATGTTGCAGGTGATTTTTTATCTCCAAGAGGAAAATCACGCCTAGCTACTTGCAGTATATGCCCTAGTCCTGTAACTGAGGAAAAGAAACTATTAAACTTCTTAATTAACCTCTCTAAAAAAATTGGTTCAAAACCTGTCTTGTATACAGGAGCAGATGACTACGTACAATTCATTTCCAAAAACAGAGACGAATTGCTAAATTACTTCTTGTTTTTATTACCTGATGATAATTTAATTGAGCAAGTACTTGATAAAAACAAAACTTACGAGCTCGCCGTCAAGCATAATATTCCATGTCCAAAAACATATGTAATAGATAGTAAAGAGGAACTTGAAGAGGCTATCTTAAATGTTGAATTCCCATGTATTTTAAAACCTGTTCTCGGCCACGAGTTCAGAAAGAAAATCAACAAAAAAGCAATTGTATTTGATACTCCTGAGCAGTTAAGGAATGATTATTGTTTTTATAGAGAATGCGGACAATTAGTTATTCAAGAACTGATTCCTGGAGACAATCAATGCTTTTATAAAGTAGCTACTCTCTATAATGAAAATATGGAACTACTTGCATTATTCTCCTTACAAAAAAACCATCAGTTTCCTGCCGAATTTGGAACAGGTGCTCATATCGTCAGCAAAAGAGTTCCTGAACTTATCGATATATGTCTCCCATTTTTTGAAGAAATAAAGCTCAAAGGCATAGGCATGGCTGAATTCAAAAAGGATCCAAGAGATGGAATTTATAAATTCATTGAAATAAACCCTCGCTTTTGGCTTACCCATAGTCTCACAGGCCCCTCAGGTATTGACTTTGCCTACACCTATTATTTATACCTCACTAACTAAAACCCAGAGCCTAGATTGAATCAAATAGACGGTATTAAATGGATTTACCTTATAAGGTATTACCTTACTTTCCTTCAAAAGAAAAAAACTTCCGAAATGACATTCAAAGATTTTTATCTGGGGCTGCAAGGTCAAAAAGAGTTTGCTCTATTTGCATGGAATGATCCAATGCCATTTTTCAGAAGCGCATGGTCTCATTTAGTTAATACGTGGAAACGTAAGCGAAAGGAATGATTACTATGTATGATCTTAAGGCGCTCTATTATCAGATTAAAGATTTAAAAATAGCAGAAAAACTTTCTTATTCGATGGGTGAGAAAATTACAGTTATCCCTTCAGAAATTAAGTGTTTAAAATCAACAAAACGAAGTAGTATATATAAATTACTGCTTCAAAGAAAAAATGGTTATTATCCAATTATCTTTAAGGTCTACAATTCGACAGCCTACAAAAATGAAGTAGAGATTAATATTTACAAAAAATCTTACCCCATTTTAAAAGAGTTTTTGCCTCGCATTTATCTTGTAGAAACAGTCAAAAATGAAACCTGGGTCTTTATGGAATTTGTTAATCAAATACGTGGACAATTGACCTTCTCTCCGTCTCACTTTCAATATATTATTCCCAGTATAGCTAAACTTCATGGTCAAACTTTTGAAAATAGGTTTAAAAAGAATGAAAACGTTTGGAGAGATTGGCTACCTGTTTATACTTCTACAAAAAAGAATAGGGCCAAATCTATGAATCAAACAGTTGACCTATTGCATGCAGCAATGAAAGATGATCGTATTGGCCATATTATAAAACCTTATTATTCATCATTAATTAAGCTATACAATAAAGGACCGGATTTCTTTCCTGAATTAACTAAAAATGGATTAGCTATTACGCATGGCGATCTACACATGCAAAATATATGTAGCAAAAATGTTACTGGACATACACCATGGCCTATTCAATTCATCGATTGGGAGTCAGCCAAATACGCTCCAGTATGGTTTGACATGGTTGTATTAGTGGAACTATTGTTAGGCTTCAGAAAAGACTGGCAACCAAATGCAGAGAAAATACGTACTCAGTGTGTGGGTCTATACGTGGCTGAAATGAAAAAACACGGAATTACCTTTAAAACAAACCCTATGATTCTTTATAAAATGGCCTATCTCCAGCGAACCTTGGAAAGAGGCCTTCACACTCAACTGAGAAGGATTGCTGATAACCGTGAAGGTGAACTTTTAAGTTACCATCTTGAAAAGATTTCAACATGGGGTAAAGAGTTAGGAATATATCAATAAATGCTTTTTTTATGCTGCTTTTAGACTATTAACTTAAAAATAGTCTAAAAGCCATTTTTACCTCAATGTACAAGCAATTTTTCTGTTTGAAAATAGAATATATAGAAACACCAATTTTAAACAAAGGTAGGGAATTCATTTGACTAAATTTTATTATGATCAAAATGATGAAAGTAAGCACTGCTTAAAAGCGATGTATGACCTTCGTAAGAACAAAGATGAAAAAGATAAATGCAAAGACAAGCACGAAAAAGATCATGGCAAAGATAAAGTTGTCTTTTACGAAAAAGACTATGCTAAAAATAAATGTAAGTGCAGTAAAAGTTATTACAATTAAGTTATTTAATTCTAACCCTAATTACTTATAACTAAATAATGAGTAAGGACTATTAGCTCTCGGGTTAATAGCCCTTTTCTTTTTTTACAGAATGTCTAAGATATAGCTGGAGTAATCAAGATACTTAAAATTTTCTAGTAATAAAAAACCACCATGCACAAAGTAAATTGTACATGGTGGTTTTTTTACTATTTTAGAAGCAACAGCCTTTATTGGATTTTTTATTTTGACTATTACAACCAATACAGAATGTCTTCTGTATAAAGACATTTAAAGTTCCTTCCGTAGTAGCAGAAGGATTCGAAACAGTTAATTTTTCAAAGTTTTCAACTTGAAAGGCTCTTGTAGAACCTGCAGGTATAGTCGCTGAGATCGGTAGTCTAGATCCTCTAACAAAAATTGATACCGTAAGACCAGTAGCTACACCAACGCCAGTAGCTGCAGCTGATAACTGAAGAAGCGTTTTGTTATGGTTTCTAGTAAAGTCTTCAAAAACAGTTACATCTATAGCATTAGCAGGAACTGCAATAGTTAATGGGATATTTCCTGTTAAATTGGTTCCAGAACCCTCAATTGTATGATTTTCAACAAAGAATTTTTCATTCTCTTTTTTCTTATTATATGAACCCTTAGATGGGTAAGCAGCTTCTACATAATATACTTCATCGTTTTTATTATGGTGACGATAGCTTTTTATAATAATCACTCCTTTTTTATTTATATACTATTTTATTCATTTGTTTATAAAATGTTTGTGTGCTTGTCCAATAATAGTCATTTTCATAAAAAAAGTGATTATTTGACTATCTAATTTCAGGTTAACAACACGTTAAAGGAATTATTTGTACGTAGAGATAAGGTAATTAGAGTAGAAATTTCGCAGAGGTTGGTTGTTTGATAAGCTAATAGAAACAGTAGTAGTGAAGTTTAAGGCGTAAACAAATATGTAAAATTCAAGTACAATACAATGCTTTAATTGCAGAATTTCACCCCCTCACCATTTGGTGAATAGAAAATGCATTCATGCATCATTACTTTAACAATTAGAACATTCACCTTTTGTTCCCTCTCAGGTGTCTTTCTGGAATCAAAAGGTGAATCTCCACACCTATACAAATACATATAATAAACTGTTTACAGAGTTAGTTTACGTTCATCAATCATTTTGTAAACTATATCTTCATTGTTTTCTAAAAGCTCTTTAGTAGTGGCACTATGGTTTTTGGCATGCCGAGAAAAATTCGCTTTGCTATACCATTGGTGACATAGAGGACAAGGTAATTCGTTTTCAACTTCATAATTAATTGACGTCCACCTAGTAGAAAAAAAAGGGGATTTATCTGTATTTTCCTTTGTATACGAAGTGTTTTCACGATGTATACGATTTTGTATTCGCTGTGTAGTTGCAGCAACTTCATTTGTACTAGCGTTGTATAGACCATCTTCTAATTCTTCTTTAATGAGCAAATATCCAGCTTCAGACATAGATAACCCTAACTCTTCACAACGTTGTCGAAATTGCTCATATATACTTTCAGGTAACCGAATGGGCAGAACCTTACTTGGTTCTTTTGCTTTTGATTGCCGAGCGTACTTATCCAATTTCCCCAACCTTATCACCTCATTTATACAATTTGTATATACATTCAATACAAGTCTTTATTGTTCCTGCTAACGCCTTAACTACATCCTGTATACGCTATGTAGTTAAGGCGTTTTAGAGTGAAATCTATTTATTTAATATACTTGGTGAATGAAGAGGTAAAAATTGTATCGATAATGCTCCTAAACAATGAGCCCGGATGATGCTAGTTATCAGTAGGATTCACCCTTAGGTTATAAATTCTATAGCACTTATACTATCATTAGGCGCTCATTTACCAAGTAAATGAATACCATAAGTATTGGAAGTTCTATTTGAAGAAAAAACTGAAAAACGTACAGTTATTTCAATATTTGTTAACAAACCTATATATAATCATTCCAGATAAAGAAGACACGTGTGAATGTATATGTTGGACAAAAGTCGCTAGAGTAATATTTCTTCATCTTTTCTTTATAAAAGCTATAAAAAGTCAAGTTATAATTAACTACTCTAATGTATAAAGAACCTCAAGGTTACCTTTCTTCTTTTATCCTTCTTGTATGTCTACTCTCCCCTTCACTGATTTAAGGTAGATGAAATTGCAATAAAAGGAGGTATTGACACTTGATACGTAGATACGTTCTCTGTAAAAAGATCTCTTACAAAAAAAAGAAACGAAAAGCTCATTGTTACAGATTACCCCATTCTGTATATGTTTCCAATTCACAATCTATATTGGTATTTTGTTCTATTCATAACCTCTGCAATCAAAAGTATAGAGGTCCTCGGGGGCTGCAGGGACCTCAGGGGTCTCAGGGGCCTCAGGGGCCTCAGGGGCCTCCACTCTCAGATTTAATTCCCTCCACTAATTTATTATATTTTACTTTTTCAGATGGTCAAAAACGCCTTTATACCAATAATGATGGGATAGCTCAATATGGAACCACTGAAATATTGGCACCTGAAGAAGCTTCTTATATCAATTTATTTATTAATGGTATTCTACAGCCTAATATTAATTATCAAATTCAAAAAGGAAGCTTAACTTTACTAACAGAAGAAGTGCCTTCAAAAGGGGTTCCTATTATTATCCAATTTGTGTTAATTAATAAGGAAGTATAAAAAAGTTTATAAATTCTAAGATAGTCATAAAAAAAGAACTGACTTCCCCAGTTGGGAAATCAGCTAAAAAATACAATACATTAGTTAGTTTACAACAAACTCAACCACAATAGGAGTAGCAGATGCAAGGGTGTCTCCATCAGGAATGGTAATAGAACTAGTAGTAACTGTTGAAGTATCACCTGTTTGAATTTGCCCGTTAATATAAAGATTATAATAAGCAGGAGCAGTTGGAAAAACTGTAGCAGCTGTTCCTCCATCAGTAGTAAAAGCTGTAGCAAGAATATTATAGGTAGCGCCAGTACCTGTTCCTGCTCCTGCAGTGCTACTAAACCTTAAAGAATTCATAAAGGGCTTAACGATTGGCATTTATAATCCTCCCTTCTTAATTATTGAATTATTTATCGCTCTTCTTTTTTAAAAATTTTAAAATGCTTCTTTACGAATACACTTTGAAATCATTAAAGGAAATATAAAACAACGCTAATTCTCTATTTATTATTCTTCTACTTTAATTTAGAAACGGCAAAAGACCTAAATGGTAAAAAGATTCTTCACCATTTAAAAATTTGGACTGCCTATATAGACTATTGACCGTGGCAAATAATAGAAATCTGACTATTAATAGATAGAGGGGATATTAACATTCTTTCTACATCCCATGCTTCGAAAGGGGAATAAGACATATGCCTATTATTAAACCTGTTTTTACAGCCACTAGTACAATTGCTGGAGATATTACAGTAGCAACAGCAACGAGTGTGGCTCCTACCCCAGCAAGATTTACAACATTTGTAACGGCCCCAATGGTTGCAGGAGGAGTCACATCGATACCTGCTGGAAGCTTTATTGATGATGTAGGAGCAACAATCACAGCTTTGCCTGATGTAACAGCTAATTCTTACGCTAATATATATATCAATGGAGTCATGCAACCTACTAATGTCTACACTTTATCTACTACAGCCTTAAATATTGATGATACTGTAACTGTTGGAGCACCTGTAATTGTAGAATTTGTTACTCACTCTGCAACTTCTACCTCAACTCCAACTAGTACGTTATCTGTCACTACCGTAATTAATACGTAATCCAATATAAATAATTGCTCTTTATATAGACTCGTAAAAAAGATTCTTTTTAAATATGCCTTTCATTGTCCAATCAACTTAAAACCCTATTCTATATACTATAGTGTAAGAAAAAAAAGGAGTGATTGATATAAACTTACAAGATATAAAAGGCCCTTATAATTTGGTGGCTGGCTTAGGAAGCTGGTGTGGCCCAGCGCTTTATTCCGAACGTCACGGTTTGAGAAGGCATTCGTTTCCCCTCGATTGGATGCAATCTCCTTATCTCCCCGATATAAATACATTATTAAGAAATAAATTTCAAGGTTTTATGGAAGCAGAAAACATAATTGAAAAAGACATACTCGCTAATTATATAGATGATAACGGGTACCCTATTTTTAAACCAGGAACTTCTGAATCAATAAGAGCTCATTATGTTACAGATATTAAATATAACATCGACTCTGTCCACGATTTCCCCATGATTCCTAATCAAGACTGGTCTGCCCAATATCCACCTTATAAAATAAGATTAGATCATCGTATTCAAACATTTCTTAATCAAATCGCGCAAAGTCAACGTACGTTATTTATAAGATATGAATGGATGCCCACAAGCTACGAAGACGTAATTAACTTAAAATCAATTTTAACAGACATGACTAACGGTAACTTTAATCTTCTGTTAGTTGAGACTGTTGACGAAGAATTACATGGAGTAAAAGACATGAATTTTGGAACACCTGAAGACAAAATTTGTTGGGTTCAAGTTTCGCGAGATAATTGCACCAATACTTCTGTTTGGAATGATTTATTAAGCGGCATAACACTATTAAATTAAACGTTACTCTTTTTTCCTATAATATATAAAAGAAAAGGGACAAGTATACAAGCAAACCTCCTTAATTTTCATATTAATATAATAGAAACATATAAAGGAGGTTACACTTTGAGTTGTTCTAAAAAAAGAAAGTGCTACTGTAGTTGTCTAAATTCCAAACCTTCAAGAAAAAAAGAAAAAAATTGTAAAAAAACAAAATGTGCAGAGAAAAATTATTTTTGTTCCAATAGATATAACAATGCACTTATTGAAACTGATACCAGACAACAGATCCTCAGTGATCAAGTTTCTGATTCAATCATTCTTGTGAAAAACTCCTGTGATGTTACTATTACTGCAACAGATACACAAACAGCCATATTTCTTCAAAGCTTCATACAAATATTAACCATTTTGTTACTTTCAATAGGTCTCGATGCCAATTCAATAAGGCTGTTTTTACAAGAAGTTTCCCAAACCGCAAGGTCACTTCAATTAAATAGACAAAGAGTTATCGTTAAAAACAGTAAAGGTGTCAATGTAACAACATCCAATAACGATATAGCTGTTTTTATACAAAATTTTTTACAAGCGTTGACCTTGTTACTAACTCCTTAGAAAACCATTGACCCTTTAATGACCTATTAATAGAGTTGTTGAAAATACTACGGGAGCAGAGTTATGACAGGTAGTATCTTCAATATACCCTCATAAACTAACTAACAGTGTACAAGCTATTGAAAATTCTTTGCTACTACAGCCTGTACACTTTTTATTACAGAGAAAGTTATCTAAAGCCACTACATTTATAGAATGCCTATATTACAACAAAAAGCAAAACACTTTTTATAACCTCTATGTAAACGATTTTCCATAACTATAAAAGAGTTTTTCATTCATCACAAATACATATGTAATACTCATAAAAAAGAAGCGTGTTAGCACACATTCCATATCTATGGACAAATAAGTAACGCTTTAAGAAAGAAATGGAGTAATTCATTAACTTATAAACTACCTATAAGTAAACGTTTTTTCTATCCGTATTTCCCATTTCTTAATGTAGCAAGTAATTGTTCTAAATTGTATTTTCTCGCAATAGGAAATAAACTTTTCCCTGGTTCTCCTTCATACTTCTGAAAAAGATCCAATATAATAGGTCGGTTTTCTTCATGAAATTTATCTATTTTGTAAAAGCTTTGTTTAACCAATTTTTCAGTTATTTTTATGTGCATTTTTTTATTCTGTTCTCGTATTAAAAATCGTTCTTTAGATTCTTGGGGGACAACATCTAAAAAAATAATAATATCGGCTTTACTAAAACGTAAATCATACGTATCTAGATATCCCCATCCCTCAACAATCCAACTTGCTGTATTTAACACCCTTTCTAACTTTTTTTTAAAGTACCTCTTTCGTTGCCTAATGTGCGATATTTTTCTCATTTTAGGTTCTCTAAACCACAAATCTAAATGATGGATAGGTATATGTAATTTTTCACCTAACTGTGCAGCTAGTGTAGTTTTACCCGAACAACAATTACCAAATATAACAATTTTACACATAAATATCACCTCAATTCATATATAAAATTAAATCAAGCTATTTATTACCATTTTTATACATATAATTATGCTCGCTACGTACAAAACACCATGAACCTTAATTGAAAAAGCTATCCAACAAATAAATTGTTGGATAGCTTTTTAGTTGCTACTTATTTTCTTATAACAAATTTAATAGTAACTTGAACCGATACCCCTTCTATACTTACTATCTGTACAACAGCTGAATCATCTCCTGCAAAGTTTACGTTAGGAATGTAAATGAACTCACCTGTCTCCGTGTTAAGTTTAAATTTACCGTTTTTCGTCCCCTTGAAGATTTGATATTTAAGAGGTAGGTTTTTGACTGTACAAGCATCAATTTCACCACATATTTTCTTGTTAATGGTTCCTTTTATGCATTGATCAGATACCTTTATAGGACATTTACCTTTTGATTTATTTTTGCGCGGATCTCGCAACGATTTCTTTTTATTTTTAGATTCACCAGGAACTGGTGTCGGTGCTGGCGATACTCTTCTTTCCACGATGAAAGTAAGTGCTGCTTCACTTGAAGCTCCATCCGAATTAGTGACCCTTATAATCACCCTATCGGTCCCCACAAAATTAACATTAGGAACATAAATGAACTGGCCTGTATTCTGATTAATTCTAAACTGGCCATTTTGAGCACCTGTTATGGCTTGATAAATTAGTGGTAAAGAATTTGGATCAATAGCAATGAGCTGACCAGTAGTAAGAGTATTAACAAATAACTTTATTACTTGCCCTACCACATTAGGAGGCTGAGGGTCTCTGCCTACTACAACTGTTACCACTACCAGTAATTCTGTTCCTAGATCATCTCGTACTAATACAGTAAAGGTATCCGTTCCTACAAAATTAGGCGCAGGCTGATAGACAAACCTTCCATTGGAATCAACGGTTACGCTACCACTTAAAGGCGCTGTTGCTAGTGTATAATTTAATGGACGTGCCAGCAAATTTGTTACCTGAATATTACCAACTACTTGAACACCCTGCAAAGTAGCAAAGGTATTATTTCCTGGAGTAATTATATTATTGCTTGCGGTAGAATTAACAGTAACAATTGAAAACGCTTGTTGTCCGTCACTGTTTCTTACAGATACCACAAATTGATCCTGACCAATAAATCCTAAATTTGGTGTATAACTAAACGTTCCATCTGATCGTAGTACAAGTACTCCATTTGTTGGTGGGGTAGCCACAGCAAAGCTAAGAGGTCTTCCAAGTGCATCTGTTGCGATGATTTGGCTTTCAATAATTTGACCAGTTGGTGTAGTTAAAAGCTGATCTTCAACTGTAATTGGATCATTAACTCCCTGAATCAAAACAGTAACACTAGTTGTTGCTGACTGACCAAGATTATTTGTAACAATTACTGTGAAAGAATCTATACCAGTAAATCCGAGGTTTGGCGTGTATATAAATGAACCATCCGGATTAAAATTCACTGTTCCGTTTGCAGGTAAACTCTGAATTTGATAGGTTAATGGATTACCTAGTGCATCAACTGCCGTAACTTGACCGGTAACAGGTTGATTCGTTACTCCTTGAAGCGTAAGAGGGGTAACAACAATGCTATCTTGTTGTTCTTGAACAACTATCCGCACAATACCAATTGCAGAGTCGCCTCTGTCATTTTGAATTAATACAGTAAAACTATCTACTCCAAAAAATGCTGGACTTGGTGTATAGCTAAACGTTCCATCTGCATTTACCACAGCTGTTCCATTGGATGGAGATGCATTTAAAGAAAATCTAATTGGTCTCCCAAGAGTATCAGTAGCCGATATTGTCCCTGAGACAGTTACACCTTGCTGAGTCTGTACTGTGACGTCTTGTGGTGTAATAGTACTTTGAACCGGATCAATTATAATTGAAACTGAAGCAATTGCTTGATCTCCTTGGTCATTTTGAACCAGAACGTCAAATTGATCTGTTCCACTCACACCAATAGTCGGTGTATAAACAAACGTTCCATCTGGATTTAAAATAACCGTTCCATAAGCAGGGAGATTGTTAAGGGTGTAGGTTAGTGGCCTATTTAGCTGATCTCGAACTGAAAGTTCACCATTTACACTCTGCCCTTCTACTGTTCGAACAATGGTATTACTGACTACAATTTGATTAGCCAATTGTGTAACAGTTATTTGAACCGTAGTAGCTGCATTTAAACCCGTTTCGTTTTGAACAGACACTGTAAAAGGATCCGTTCCGATGAATCCTGGATTTGGTGTATACGTAAAAGTGCCGTCTGGGTTTAGTATTAAAATTCCATTCACTGGTCCGCCAAGTAAGGTATAAGTTAATGCTTCTCCTTGTGGGTCAATAGCTGCAATACTTCCTGTTACAGGCTGCTGTTCGGTTGTTGATAGTGCTTGATTAGCTACAATTGGCGCCTGTTCTATCGGTCCCTGAGTGACAACAGAAATAGTTGCAACAGCTGTATTGCCAAGAACATCGCTTACAAGTACTTGAAATTGATCTGTTCCAAAGAATCCAGGATTTGGCGTATAGATAAATGTCCCATCTGGGTTAACTATGACAGATCCACTATTTGGATTAGACGTAAGCGTATAAAACAATTGGTTTCCACTCAAATTTGTAGCACTTACTTGCCCAGAAACTGGCGTATTGAATAAAGTCGTTATTTCACTATTTACCACTGAAATTCTGTCTCCTCCTACTACTGTCACAACAGCATTAGCAATACTTTGATTTCCAGCTGAATCTATAACAACGATATCAAAGATATCTTCTCCTGTGAATCCAGGATTTGGCGTATAAACTAAAGTTCCATCTTGATTTAATACAACAGTTCCATTTGATGGCGGAATGGCTACAGCATAACTTAATGGAGAGCCTGCTGGATTCACAGTAGCAATAGACCCACTTACAGGTTGATTTGCTAAAGTAGTTAAAGTTAGCCCTTCAGCGCTAATCGGTAAATTTTGAGACTGAACTTCTACAGTAATAGTTCCAAACCCCTGGTTTCCAAGAGGATCTCTGGCAAAAACAGAGAATGAATCTGTTCCTACAAAACTTGGGTTCGGCGTGTACGTAAATGTTCCATCTGAATTAATAATGGCAGTACCATTAAGTGGTGCTAAATTCAGACCATATACTAGTGGATCTCCTTCAGGGTCAAAGGCAGGAACTTGCCCTGTTACAAACTGACCCTGTACAGTTGATAGTGATAAATCTACGACAATCGGTGGTTGGTTCACTCGAATTACACTGATAGTTACAAGAGATTGTGCACTAGCTCCACGACTATCCCTTACCTCCACTGTGAAAGAATCCAAACCAATAAAATTAGGGTTTGGGGTATACAAAAAGGTGCCATCTGGATTTACCACAGCTGTTCCATTAAAAGGGGTACCCGATAAACTAAAAGTGAGTAAATTATCGTCTGGATCTGTGGCAAAAACTTGCCCACTAATTGCTACATTTTCTATAGTCTGAAGGATAACATCACTCGTAATTGGCGAATTGTTCACGTCAATAACTGTAACATTTACAATAGACACTGCTGTAAGACCTGTTGAATCTTCTACGATAACCGTAAATAAATCTGGACCTACATAATTAGAATTAGGTGAATATATAAAACTGCCATCTATATTTACTGTGGTGCTTCCATTCACTGGAGAAGTTCCTAAGCGATAAGTGAGCAGATCTCCATTGGGATCACTTCCTACTACCTGGCCAGTTACAGATTGATTTTCAAGAGTAGTAATCGAATAATTAGGTACAATGGGTGGCTGTTCAACTGGTATAACAATAACAAATACATTCGTAATAATAAACTGTCCAGTTGGATCGGCTATACGTACAGTAAACGTATCATTTCCAGCAAAATTCTCGTTTGGTACATAAGTGAATAACCCTTCTTGATTGATTACTGCTGTTCCATTAGTCGGTAAATCTTGTAAGGTGTACGTCAGGGGATCTCCTTCAGGATCAGTTGCTACGATTTGGCCTGTAACAGGGCTTTCTTCAAAAGTAGTAACCGTAATAACATCTGGACCTACTGGTGGATCATTTACTGGAAGAATCGTAATCGTGATGGTGGAAATGGCT
>NZ_JBBOUG010000003.1:0-100491 GCF_038005965.1 Priestia sp. FSL W8-0524 | reverse complement strand
TGTAATCAGCGACTGTAAAATACTCAATAACAGCGATTCCAAATTCCCCAATAATAACAGATAATCGTTTCAAGACAACATCATGGATGGAGTGGAGAAACGGTGCTGAAGATTGGGGAGTTTTTTATGATTAGAGAATTGTTTCAAAAAGGTTGGACGAAAACAGCTATTGCAGAAGCAACGGGTTTCGATCGCAAAACAGTCAGTAAATACCTAAAAGATAACCAGTTACCTAAGCGTAAAGGAAGTAAACAGAAAAAAGAAAGCAAATTAACCCCTTACAAACCGTACATACTTGGACGGCTTAAAGAGGGTACCACTAATTGCGTAGTCTTATTAGAAGAAATACAAGCAATGGGTTATGAAGGTCAGCTCACAATCTTAAGAGATTTTGTTCGTCCTCTTCGCCAACAACCAAAGAAACAGGCAACCTTACGGTTTGAAACGCCACCTGGAAAGCAAGCTCAAATGGACTGGGCGTATGTCGGGAAGTACTTAGTAAATGATGTGCTGCAAGATGTATATGGATTTATCATGATTTTGGGTTATTCCCGGATGAAATATGTAGAATTCACAACGAATATGAACCTAGAAACTTTAATGAAATGCCATATGAATGCTTTCTCTTATTTTAATGGGATACCAGACCAAATCCTTTACGATAACATGAAAACAGTGGTGATCAAGCACAGCCCAGTGGAAGTTCGTTTTAATCGGAAATTCGAAGATTTCTTGGCTTACTATGGAATTGTGCCAAAGGCCTGCCGTCCAAGGAGGCCTCAAACAAAAGGGAAAGTAGAAAGAACGGTAAAGTATTTAAAAGATAACTTTTTTCAAAGAAAACATGAACCAACACTGAATGCGTTAAACGAGGATATAAAAGAATGGTTAAATCAGGTGGCTAATAAAAAGGAAAATCAGACAACAAATGAAGCACCCTTTAAGAGGTTTGAGCAGGAACAGAAGTTCCTGAAGGCCTGGGGGGAAAAACCTTTATTTCCTACTTCCCATTGGGAGCATAGAGAGGTTAGTCGAGATTGTTTTATATCATACGGGGGAAAACAATACTCCGTTCCTTATCGTTATGTTGGACAGACCGTTAAAGTAAAGGAAACATTAAATCATCATATAGAAATATACGATGAACATGAATGTATAGCAAAACATCCTATTCTTACTGGAAACGCAACGACACATATCCGGATGGAACATTATCAAGGTTTACAGAAGACAGAGATGGGTCAGAAAGAGAAACACATTGAAGGTTTGGCGACCGATGTTTCTCAATCACAAGACCCATCCCCTAAAGTAGAGAAACGTCCTTTCGCTGCTTACGCAGCATTAGAAGAAGGTGAACATGTATGATGAATGAGCTCTTAATTGACCGGCTAAGGAAGCTTGGTTGGCACCATACAGCTAACCAACTAGATAGTGTATTAGAAGACGTATCTAAAGATAATGTATCATATTCTGAATTTCTTCACACCATCGTTTTACAGGAAATAGAGAAGCAAGAGTCGGGACAATTGGAAAAACGAATGAAACAGGCAAAACTCCCTTATAACAAAACGATTCACGACTTTGATTTTACATTTCAACCAAGTCTTAGTGAGAAACAAGTAAAAGAGACACTTACGTGCCGATTTATCTCGAATGGAGAAAATCGAATTTTACTTGGTCCACCTGGTGTAGGGAAAACGCATTTAGCTATTTCTTTCGCGGTAGAGGCCATTACCAAAGGATATACAGCTCTCTTCTTAACCTCAGATGACTTAGTAGAACAATGCCGAAAGGCAAATGAGAAAGGTACCCTCCATCGGCTTGTCAATCGATGGAGCCGGCCAGATATTTTAATTATAGATGAAGTAGGATATTTTCCATTTGACGAACTCACAGCAAATGTTTTCTTTCAAGTTGTATCTAAACGGTATGAGAAAGGAGCAATGGTTTTAACATCAAATAAATCCTATCTTGATTGGGGAAACGTCTTTGGAGATGAAGTGTTGGCAACAGCTGTATTAGATCGGCTTCTTCATCATGCGATTACATTTAATATAAAGGGAGATTCATATCGTCTACGCGAAAAGAAAAAGGCAGGAATTTATCCTGCCAAGTTGACTACTTAACCGTTTATAACGGGGAATTTGTTTTCGCTGATATTGGGTAAATTTAAAACGTTGTTGACATTCTGTACAAAATTGGTTAGAAAGTATGCAACATAAAAAATAATTCTACCTAAAAAAGCCTTAGAATCTAAGATTCTAAGGCTTTTTTCTTATCTTTTATTTCCTTATATAATATTTCTGCACCTGACGGACTTAGAACTAGGTTATTTGCATATTTACGATTTTCGGTTGTTATCTCACCTGTAATTACACATTTGTTGCATTCTTTGTATTTCTTTATTTCTATATGATCCTCTTCCAATAAAATCTCTACTGAGTCGTCTTTACCTATATCCAGTACCTTTCTGAGTTCAATGGGAATTACTATACGTCCTACTGCATCTATCTTTCGCAATGTACTTAGTCCTCTCATGCTGACTCTCCTTTTATATACTCATAAGCATAACTTTCATATTATACTATAAATGTATAAATTAACCTATAAGAAGTTTATAAATCAGCTCTCAAGATATAAGTTCAAAATTTCTTCTTAATTTGCTCTTGTACGTAAGTACACGTACGTGCATGTTCACGTGAAAAGAAATGATCTTGTTTATGATAAACTTTCACTCCACAAGAGGGGCAAGCAAAGAAACCCACTTTAGGACCTTGAGTCACTTCGTGCGCATAAAACTCACCAGCTGTTTCAAACATCACTACATGGTTCGCTTTCTCAATCTTAGCTCTCATACAAGCATCTCCCACCTTATTTTGAGTTTAATTCCATAATAAGGGTTAACAAGGCGGTTTGTAAAAGAAAATATATAAGTCTACAGCTATATTTCCAGAAAGAGCAGCAATCCCATGACATTTCAATATGAGATTGCTGCTTTCAATGCTATTTCTATACACACTTTTAAGTTTTATCCCTTAAGCTATTCATCATCTGCACGTTTATCTTAAAAGATAAACATATGGATTTTTTCAACGTGTTCAGGATAACATTGACGAACTAATTCATTCTTTTGCCTAAACGGATTAGTGGTAACAAAAAAAGCCGAAAAGGTAAATTTCAGCTTTTTGAATCATTTAATATCCATATCCCTGCGTCTATAATTAGTAAGCAAATTTAATCTTCCCAGACTTCATTCATTAAATCTTCAATTTCTTTTGCTAGTTTTTTTGTTTCGCGTCTATCAATCTCAACTTTGTCTCCTGTAATATAAACGACATCCCCAACTTGTATTTCACGAGGGAAGATACCCTTAGGGTAATCCTTTGTCTTTCCTTCAATTTCAACCACAGCAAATTCCTCTTCGAACCGATCAATAATACCTTTTATCTTTTTCATAATTACCTCGATTTTTTAACAGAGTAAGATGTTCCATCACCAGTGATAATAATTGTACCACTTTGATCTGTTCGTAGAATACTTGCTTTCGAATTTCTTAGCAAGTTCACTACTTGAGAAGTAGGATGTCCATAGCTATTTTTACCAACGCTGATGACTGCATACTTAGGTTTTACAACATCTAAGAAATTCTTACTTGTAGACGTTTTAGCACCATGATGACCTACTTTAAGTACATCTGCACGTAGTGTTTTCTTGGCCTTTATCATGTCTGCTTCTGCTTTTGTTTCAGCATCACCTGTAAATAAAAATGTATTTTTCTTATAAGTCATGTGTACAACAGCACTCCAGTCATTTAAATCACTATTAGTATATGTTTTGGTAGGCCCTACAATTTGAGCGTTTACATCTTTAACAGGTAGCTTTACGCCTGCTTGTGCTGTTTGGATCTTTAGCTTTTTCTTTTTAACTGCATTTAAAAAGTCTTTATATGCTTGAGTGTTATTACTTACCTTTGGTGCATAGACATTTTCTACTTTGAACGCGTTAATGACTTCATCTAATCCACCAATGTGATCAGCATCTGGGTGAGTAGAAATTAAGACCTCTATATCATCGACTTTTTGCTTCTTTAAATAACTTACTACTGCATTTCCTTTTCCTTTGTTTCCTCCGTCAATAACAATGTCCTCGCCATTAGGAGCTTTAATATAAATACTATCTCCCTGACCGACATCAATATAATGTACTTTCATGGTCTTAGGCGTTGCTGCGTATGATGATGCAGGAGCTGCGGAAATCCCTATTCCTATAGCTAGCAAAGTAACAATCTTCATAACACGACTTTTCATTGTTTTATCCCCTTTTATAAATGGATTTTCATACGTATTGTTCATTTATAGCAAAATTAATTCTACTACATGAAATCATCCGTTAATATAAAAATTTGAATATTTTTACTTATAAAGGTGAAAAAAGTCATGTTATATGTGAAGTTAAGTAACAAAATGAAGGTAAATAGTAACGAAATGTGCTATTTTAAGAATTAAGCGCAATTGACATTTTAGGAAGGGATGATCCTATGTTTAAATTACCATATATAGTTAACCGTAACTCTAATTAATTTGAAAGTGAGGTGTTTTCAGCTATTATGTTATAGCCAAACACACAAAAACGTTGGATGCAAAATATAAGCAAAAAAGGCTTTATTATAAAAAATGTTTTTATGCTACATATCATGGACAACTTGACTCTGTAGTAACTGTAATTTGACTACTTTTAAAATCTTATAAAGGGTGGCATGTGAATGAAGAAAGAGCTCTTATTTGAATCGTATGCCTTGTTATTCGAGATTGAATTGGCATTAGTAGGTATAATTGAAAAAGAAATGACCAGACATTTTGGGCATTTATGGAGACAAATTTTTTTCGTCGAGGGTGGAACTCTCCTCTGTGATAACCTTCCACTATTCTTTAGGCTAAGTTCCCTTCAAGATATCTTCACAGATCATGAGTTACATGAATTATGTATATTAACAGATATAAAAAACACTCTAAATCAACAATCAACTATTTCTCAAAATGATTTTCACCACGTTGAACGTCTTTCTCAGCAACTAACCACAAAGAAAAACCTCCTATTGTTTATCTAATTTTATTTAGAATTAAATTTAAAGAGCCTTAGATTATAATAAAATTAAACGAAATTGATAATAAAAATGAGAAAAGATATAATGTAAATAATTTGTAACCATTCAAATAAATGGTATACAGAAAACTTATTGAGTGGACAATTTATTTGGTAGAATAAAATCATTAGAAGGTGACCTAATTTTAGGTCACCTTTTTTATTGATGACGAAGCTTTTCAATTTCTTCTTGAGTAAATCCTGTTAACTCAGCAATTACAGCGTCATCAAGTCCTTTTTCAATCATACCTAAGGCCACTTTTTTTAGCGTTTCTTCTTTTCCCTTTTTTTCTCCAAGCGTTTCTGCTCTTTTTAAAGCTGACTTTTCATCTAACAACGCTTTTCTACGGGCCTCGTAAGCTAATAATACTTCTGGATCTTGACTCACACGTTCCCATTCATCTATGGCTTTCTTTAACACTTGATCTTCTTGCATCGCAATCTCCTCCAATACTTGAGTGATTTCTTCATCTTCAGATGCTTCAAGTAATAATAACCATCGCACAAGTTGATCTTCTCGTGGGTCCACTTCTCTATTACGCCATTTGATTAATAACTTAGGTAGCTCCATGAAGTGAATTTCCAGCATATCTGTTAAGAGCAATTTTTGTTCACGCTCATACAGCTGAAAAGTTGAGTGATAATCATGGATATGGGACAAATAACGGAAGTTAACGATATTAATTGTAATTGTTTTACAAAGCTCTCCGTAGTCCATACCTTCTTTCATTTGGCTGCTATACATTTTGGACCAGTAATAGAGTGTTCGCTTTTCCATGTCATGTTTATTATTAAGCTGAATTTCAATATTGACACGGCTTCCATCTTCTAATTGCGCGTGTACATCTAAAATTGAGCGTTTATCTTCTTGGTTTTCTTTATTAAAATGTGGATCTAATAACTGAACCGTTTGAATTTTTTTCTCGTTTGGAAAGCGAAGTGCTGCATTTAAAAAAGCAGCTAGAATGGATTCATTGCCATGGGTGCCAAATAACGATTTAAACGCAAAGTCGACACGTAAGTCTAATCGTTTTGTCATAATGCCCTCCATCATCTTTATGTTTATTATTAGTATATCACGTCTAGATTTCCTCTTCCTATACCATACCTTATAACTAAACGCAGTTACATTAAAAATCATTTTGAGGGATGGGCAAAAACTGATGTAAAACGTTTTTAATATCTGCTTATATAAAACGTTATTCAATTCATCAGCAATTAGTGAAGATAGCTTGAATAAAAGTTCGGGTGAAATAGTAAAAGGAAATTGTCATAGAAATCAATTCTACAGCACATTGAAATGGCATTAAATGTTTATATACCTATAATTGGGGGACTTACCTTATAAGAACATCGCTATTTAATTGAGAGGAGAATAGAAAATGAACAATAATACCGGGACTGTTGAAAGTAAAGTAGAGAATAAGCTAAACGAGATGAGTCAAGAGAAGAAAGACAATATTCTTTCTAGTTTTAACGAATTTAAAACATACTTAGGTGATAAAGTCACAAAAGGTGAGAAATTGGGGTTAAATGATGACCAATTAACTTTGGCAGCTAAAAAAATAGCCGATTATTTGGCAAAACATGAGGAACCACAAAATGAAGAGCAATATTTATTACATGAGCTATGGAAAGTTGGAAGTGAAGAAGAGCAACATCACCTTGCTCGTATGCTTGTTAAATTGGTTAAAGAGTAATTTAAGTTGTTTACTAGGGTCTCAAACTATATGATTAATCTTACCCTATAGGATATTACATCCATATAAAAGGACATTACTTTTAAAAGTAATGTCCTTTTATATATTTAATTATTCTTTTTCAGCTATGGCAGAGTATTCTACATTCCTATTAACAATGCTAAATCATTTAATAAATCCAATGTTTCACTCTTATCTTCAAACCTAAAAAGGATAAAAACGAAAACGTGTAAATTAATCTACTGATCATTTTTAATGACTAATGTCATTTTTTGTATCAATGAAAAGCTGACCATTTTTTTGAACCTCTCCATAAAACACTTCTGAAATAGACTTTACATCTAATTCCTGAAGCTTTTCATACAACCATTTTCTATCAAGATTTAATTTAGATAAATTATCAGTATTAATAATTCCGTCTACTATGACTTCAGTTGCAAGTGGAAATAAGTCCTTTTTCCGTTTATAAGCTTTTTTTCCTAATCCTTAGAAGCATTCTCTATTCATATTCGTAAAAAATCTTCTACTCTTACATCCTTCTTTAACTTTTGTAATCCTTTATTTATTCTATAGATGGTGGAGTATTTAGGTATGTAGTCTTTATCATTACAAAGCCTAGATATAGTCGGGCGACTTAACTTTGTTGCCTTTTCGAGTTCTAATTGATTAATATCTTCTTGGTTATCTAACCACTTTCCAAATTTTGTTCGCTTCTTTCCTAAGCCTAAAATCATACATCCATCTCCTTTAACAAGAAGTATGGACATTATGTAACTTTTTTAATCAGGAGAAAAAAAGTTACATATAAGACAAGCGTTGCTTCATATTATAGAGTAAGACGTCAGAAAGAGACGTCACCTTAAGCTATCAAGAATGGAGCGATTGAAATGACAAAAGAATTAGCAATCTCGTTATTAAATCGAAAAGACGTCTATTTAACGTCAGAAGGTAAACAGATGTTAGAGATCATTTTAAAAGAAAAAACCGCATATGAAGAGAAATAAGAAGCTAAAAAACCACGTAGACACCTATCGACCAACTGTGCGGTACCATTCCATTTATCGTACATATGTAGACAGTCTATTTCACGCTACCGGATTAGACAGAAATCAAATTATAAGGTGTGCACTCTTTACAGCAGCGAACAACCCTGTTTTCTTAGCATTAATGAATCAGTATAAAGTAAGTGACGTCCCTCTCCCCTCCTCTCCATGGCAACCTTCTTCCCACTCGTTATGGATGGAACAAGAGCCACGCATCGAAGAGAAAGGAGGAGACAAACATGATGACTTTGAGCGACAAGGAACGTTTACAAGCACTTTTACGTTACTTGGAACATCAACAGATGGCCAATCAATTTCAGGAGCAACTAATCAACCCAACCAACATTCTTCTACCAGAGAAAAGGCAGTACGTATCACGAGACGTCAGCAACCGATTGAGAGACGACCAAGGGAAATTCCTACCTTACAATTATCAAACAATGGAGGAATTAGACTTGATTTTAGATAATGAAGCTGAAATACAACGAAAACTTAAAATAGAGCCGATTGAAGGTTCTTATAATAGCTATGTGGTGCATGAAAAGGAAAAGAGGGATTGGAGTGGTAATGTCTACTTAGCTTGTGTGGCAGCAATCTTAGCCATTGTCTTTTTTACCTGACGTCTTTTTAGAATAGTGTCGATATTTTGGGCATAAACATATAGCATGAATACAGTTAAGACCGCCTTATAAACTGATACATAATGGGCGGTCTTTGTTGTAAATATGATTAAAAAATTCTGGGGAGTGGAAAGAGTTTAGGTAACGAAAAACAAGCATAAAGATTCATATTTTATAATAAAAATGACACAGGAGGTATGTAAATGGAAAATAGTCCTCGTTTCGCAGAATTAGTCTCTGATTTTGAAAAACGGTTAGATCGACATTTAAATGCCAAGGAAAAAGAACTACTTGTATGGATAACCAAAGAAGAAAGTAATAAGTATGTTCAATAATTCACAGTTATCCTCTTCACCTTTTTATAAATTTTCTTATATATAGCGTAGAACTACCTATACAGGGCAGGTGACACACAGAAAAAATCCTACACACTGAGGCGTAGGATTTTTAAATAGTCCCGAATATTAGATTAGAAACAGAAGGTATTCGGTATTGCAAATGAAATGAAAGTTTAACTTTCCATATTATTCTATCAAAAGTATCTTTCCTATTGAATATGGCAACCATCCCAATTTGCTACCTGTATCTGGAATAACAAAAGGTAATAAGTTACAATTTATTCTATTGTAGATTGGGTATTAATCTATAAATGCTTGTTTATCCTCTATTTCACCTGGTTTTGCATATGTAACATACGTGCCTGCCATCATGTCATGAAGACTTCTTTTATCCTTACGGAAAACCACCATGAACACACTTACAATTAACGCAATACCTAGTGTAATACCATAAACAATGCCGGCTACAAGAACTCTTAATAGCATTGCTCCAACCCCAAGTTTCTTTCCATTGACTTTGACAATTCTAACTCCAACAATTCGTTTCCCTATAGTATATCCATACCATAAAATAGGTACAGCAACCGCATAGATGAAACCTATGAGTGATGTAATGGGATCTTCACGATCAAAGTCTCCTGTAATAAGAAAGCCAATAAGCCCCAAAGGAATACTTACAATAATGCCATCTAACAGATTTCCTAATAGGCGTATCCAAAATCCTGCTGGTTTTGTTACTTGATCCACTTTATATTTCTCCCCTTCTTGTAAATTAACACTTTATCTATCTAAATAGCTCCTCAGATGATGATAACATGATTGAAGAGGAAGGTAAAAAATATAAAATATTTTAAATTTATCCACTAATAATAAAATACAAGTCTCTAGTATTGATATTACTAAAGACATATTCATAGAAAAGAGATAAAAGATTAATTATGTTTTTTTAGTTGTAAATTTCCCTTATTAAAGACAATAACGGCATTATAAGCTTCATATAAGGCATACACAGGGTAACAAAAAGCCATAAATACAATCATAGTTGGTATCTTTTCAACAACAGGAAAATGGCCGGACAAGAAACTTTTAACCGTAATTCCTAGGTAAACCAATAAAGGAATCATAATAACAGCTAATAACAATAACCACGGGGTCATCTTGGTTTCCTTCAGTTTTTCTCGACAATGCGGGCATTTCATTGTAAAAGGACTTGAAAAATCTTCGAAATGCTCAATTGTAATAGGTTTTTGACACCCTGGACAAGGTGTTGATTTTTTCATATAAGTTTCTCCTTTTTGAAATGTAAAAGAATAGAAATAATAGGGTTATTGAATATATAACATTGCTCTTTTGAAAAAGGCTTTAAGTAAGGTTATAGCTCTCTACTTTGATAGGCTCTACACGTTTCACATAGGTAGTTGCCATCTAATCGTGTAAACTTCGCTTATCCTGGCGGAAAGCCACCATAAAAAAGCTAATGATAGCAACTATCCCTATTGTAAGACCATACATAAGAGCTGCGATGAAGACACGTAAACCCATAGATCCAAATCCTACATCTCGTTAAGGTTATAGTTAAAGCGCTTGTATACCTTGTTTTTATGTTGTAGATTCGTTTTCATGATATTGATGATGACATTTTGCTCACTTTTCCAATATACATTAACGTCATGAATCATAGAAGGTTGAATTCCTTGAAGCTCTTTATATTGGTTAAGAGTGCTTCCAGGTTGTCCATAGTACATTCTAAGAGAATCAGCCTTTTATTTTTGCTCATAATCAAAGTAATCAGTGGTTTGTTTATACAACATCTTTTTTACTTCAACAATGTTTCGTTGATTAGGAGATGTGCTGGTTGTAAGTGAGACGCTAAGTATCATGTTTGGCTGTTGTTGGCTTTTATCCAAGAAATGATTCATGACAAATACAAGAAAAATTACTCCAAAGGATAACATGATCCAAAGCCACTTTTTCATGTCGACACTTCCTCTTTTATGATTGAAAATCAAAATGATTAGATGATCTCATTACGAAATAGCATTTTCTGCTATTTCGTATCCTTAGATAATAACATACTCAAAAACTCTTGAAAGGTCTCAGCAATCTTTGATGTAGCTGGATCACACTCATATGATTCTTCGTAATCTAGAAAATCCACAGATAGATTGTTTTTATCATAGTGAAAGTTCAAACATAGATAATCTCCCCATGCTAGCTTCGCAATTGGAATTAATTCAGATCCAATGAGATCTTCATCATAAAAATTCCTGCCTTGTTCTCCTAAGGAAGTTTCGCAGCAACCAATATCATACACACCATAAAGATGCTCACTAAAGTTTTTAATAATGCCTAAAAAACGTTCAATTTGCCACCTCTTATTGATGGCTGTTAGTGGTGTAGAATCTATTACTGTACATCCGTTATAGTGTTTCAAGAATTGTTTATACGCATTGGGCAATTGGATGCGAAAAGAAGCTTCTAATTTTGCAATGTCTTGATCCTCTGGTAATGGATAAATAACGCTTTCTTTCACAACTCTCATTGTTATCAATCTCCTTACAATGGATCAGCTTCAAGGAAATACATTATGACTTTTGATATTCATACATAACTGGAACTTTATCCATTTTAACGGTTTTGGCCACAATATAACGACGATAACCATCTTTCAAGATATTCGATCCTTTTTCAATCGTTAATGGCTCATCCAGACGCCCTGTACGTTTCACAAAATCAATGACCTTTTGTGTTTTTTGAGGGTTTGGACGTGTCTTTAAGAACTCTTCAGGTACGATGATTTCGTCGAAACTTAGAAGATCTTGTGTCCCTTTTGGCTGATTTGTTATTTGTTTCTTTTGTGGCTCCACCTTTTTCTCTTGAACAGGTGTCTCCTTCACTTCTGCCTGTACTTTTTCAGCTTTCTTCTCTTCATTTGCTGCAGGTTGTGAAGTAGGTGCCGGTTTTTCTTCCTGTTTGGTAGCGGCAACTTCTTGTTGCGCTGCAGAAGCCTCTTGTTTGGCCTCTTTTTTATCGTTTGGTTCATTGCCTTCTTTGTCTTTCTTATTCGGGAGAACGGTAATCTGGAAGCAGATTACACCTACTTCACCAGGGCATTCATCAATCGGAATGTCTAAAGTTGGTTCTCCTTGAATTAAGATTTTTTCTTGCATAATACTTTTTTTCGTGAGACCTGTTTTGTTAAAAGCCTTCTTTGCAACAAATACCGTGTACGAAATAAATGTACTCTTCTTCAAGCCTTTAGGCGCAGATGGTGACCCTTTTTCACGCATATCAAAGGCAACATAGCGATCGTATTCTCGTAGTGGTCCTGTGGCTGATCCAGTTAACGTAATTTTATGTGGCATAATGTGCTCCTCCTGCGTAGATATAGATTTACTTATTATTTAGAACACTGTTCTAAATAAACATACACTAATAATAATTTAGCTTCTAAGGGATTTCTTCACTTTTTACATTTTCTTCTGTCGTACATATAAACAAAGACTATGTGCATACTTGTAGTGTGGACTTGTAGCTCAATGGCAGAGCAGCCAGTCGTATTACACTATACAACTTTGGTGTCTTGCAGGTTCAAATCCTGCCAAGTCCTCTCTTAAAACACTGAATACGTTAGAAATAGTGAAACTCCTTGCTATGCTTTAACTATTTTTAAAAATTAAGAAGCTGGTTCCTTTAATTTAGCATATTGATGCAATAAGTCTTGCTCCTCAGGTGTTAATGCTTGTCCTAAATCTTGTTTCAGTTCCGCCATTTCTAATGAACTGTACGTAGAGCAGTGTTCTTGCAGCAAGCAGTCTTCTTCTGGTGTAAGTTCTTGTCCTAGGTCTTGTTTTAACTCAATCATTTCAAGTTGTTGTTCTAAAGATATTTCTACTTTTTTTGTACCCTTCTCTTGATCTTGCTCAGCCTCTAACCAATCCGGAACGATTTCTTTACGGATAATATGTTTTGGTATAAACAATTTTGTTGATGATTCTTCTTTATGTATAACTTCCTCATGAGTTGGATATACTGATGAATAATCCTGGTTTTTAGGATCAACTAACTGATAGAATTGGTTTTTCGCAATTTTGTAGAGTAATTGGCACATATTATCTAAGGACAAAGAATGGCCTTTATGATTAGCTTCATGTACATATTTGTCTAATCCAACAATAGATGTATATGCAATTTCATGTATTTGCTCTCTTTCAATCATAATCTCTGTATCTCGTTTTACGGCTTTTGCAGCATTTTGAATGCGAGCATAAAAGTCTTTTAGTTGATGACCATACTTACCTGCATAGACTTGATTGACTTTCTTAGGAACACCTTTGATATAGGTAAATGACTGTGAAGCAG
This sequence comes from Priestia sp. FSL W8-0524, assembly GCF_038005965.1. Lineage (NCBI taxonomy): Bacteria > Bacillati > Bacillota > Bacilli > Caryophanales > Bacillaceae > Priestia > Priestia sp. FSL W8-0524. The sequence goes on along the minus strand of NZ_JBBOUG010000003.1, from coordinate 87,286 downwards.
ACATTAAATGATTATTTATATGATTTACAGGTAAATCAAGGTTAATAAAGGCACCAGGTAATTTATCGGCCTTTAGGCTTGGTGTATCAACATTTTCAGCACTTTCTGGATACATCACAGGAAGCGTCACAGGAGTTGTCATTTCTTCTTGTTGGACTGTTTGTATACCTGTTGTATCATGGGCAAAAAAGATTTCTTCGCAAATGTGATTAAAGTTCTTATGGCTTTTAAGAATAAATACATAGCTATCAGGATGAGTACCTGTTGCATCTTCTTTAATGTAACGTGCTACAAGTATAAAAGGTGTCGCTTTTAACGAACGTACAAAACGAGAAACCGTACTTTTAGAAACTTTAAATTTCTTCATGAGTGTTTCAGAACGAATGGCTTGGATGCCTGTAGCCACTAGGTTATAGATGACATGATCAAGCATTTCCATTCTTTTTTTAGGAAATTCTTTATGTATAGCTGATTTGTTCTGTTTATAATGAGTACGGATAATTTCTAAAAACTCTTCTTTCTTTTTCCGAAGTGTGGATTTGTTCTTCCACAACCACTTAAGCCGTCCGTTGAAGGTGTCTACATCTTTTAAATAGCAGGTCAATATTTTTGTCATTTGTTCATTATCTCCTTTAAGGAACAAAAAAAGACACTGTTTCCCTGGAAAAAGGAAAACAATGTCGTGATTTTGATGAACTAAGCCCTTGAAATAGACAGCTATTTCATATAAAATAAAACCATAAGTTTTATTTTATAGAAAAACTAACTCTATTAACAAGAGACTTCGACAAGTGTTTTCCCTACTGTAACTAGGGGGAACGGTTTAAGAGTGCTACCAACACGTCTTAAACAGTTGAAGTCTTTTTTCTATTCCGGTCATTTTTGTTAGTTTTATTATAGCGTTAATTAATCTCATAATTCAATAAGAATTAGTAATATATCTCAAAAGATTTAGTTTTGCACCTTTTATGAGGTGCAAATCCTATCTATATTCAAATGAATTTATTGTTGAAGGTATTAAGAGAACTTTCTCTGACACCTGCTACAAAAATAATAAAACAGCTTCTAATTACTGGTCAGTAATTAGAAGCTGTTTTATTATTTTGTGAACATTCTTTTCCATATGCTTTTTCCTTGTTCTTTTTGAATTTCGGTCATAGCTGAATGGATAGAATCTAGTTTTTTAAGTAATTGATCATTCACTTCTTTTAAACGCTGATTGTCTTGTTCAAGTTTATTCATCTGTTCTTTTATTTCTATAACATCTTTTTTTTCTGCCAAATTTTCAGATGGAAGCGTTAGTTGTTCTTTCTTTTCCATTTTTTTATCCATTTCTTCTATTTTTTTAGCAAGCAATAAAAATGCTTCTTTAAAGGAGTTTTCGTTTATATCTTCTTCCTCTAAATCCTTGTTAATAATTTTTGTTTGTTCTTCGCTCATTAAATTTGCTTTAATTAATTCTTCACGAATCATTTCATTTGGTGCATGTTTTCCGAACTTTTCCTTTAGTTCAATAATCTTCTCGATTTTTTTATCTTCATCAGTAAATATGTATCTTATTCTTCCAATTCTTTTATGTCGTACTAACCCGACTTCGCACCAGTCCCGTAACTGATGATTTTCTATATTAAATTTTCTAGCAACTTCTGAAATAACCATTGTTTCTTCGCTCATAATTGTACCTCCCTCACAAACGAATTAATCTAACTTAGTTAGTATCTTCTTATATGAAGTATTTTTAATAACTCAATTAAGTCTAACTTAATTGGTTCTGACTAATTAAATTAGACTTAATTTAAAGCTTGTCTTTATTATTCTAGCAGATTTCACACTTAACTGAATTAAATTTATTATATTTTATGTTATGTAGTTCAATTAAATTTGAACTGAGTCCTTCAAAAAACTACAAATCCATTATAGTTTTTTAAAATATTACAATAAGTTTAATTATATTTAATTTAGTACAACTTATTTCATTTTTAGTTCAACTAAATTGAGGTTGTATGCAACGAGGTTATTTTAAGTTAATCTTAAGTTAAACTATCGAGTTTGGATCGATAATTTAGAACAAAAAAGTTATGTGTTAAGTTGTTTTTCTCATTTAATCTTCAATAGATTAAGGATTTTAATAGCTGAGACTACTGTCGATTCTGTTTAGATAATACACTTCTTCTGTAATATGGTGTGAAACATATCTATGTAGGCATTATCATAAAAGCAGTCTTTTTTGCTGAAAAGATGCTTTATCTCTTATTTGTGGACATGCTTAGTAAACTCATGCCTTGTTTATTGTGAATCGAAATCGTTACGAATAGGTAAACCCTTTTAGGGCTTTTGGACAGTGTAAGCCTTTTGAAGTGCTTCAATGATTAATTCTGATGTTATTAAACTTGAAAAAATAGTACAAAATTCCTTTAATGTGAATTTAATGAAGATGCTAAACAAAACCAACCGCCTCGTATCATAGAGACATACTTAATTTCAGGCACTCATTGTCTAGAGAGATTTGATAAATTTTTGAAACGCTAAAATGTGTTTTGCTTTTTCTTTAATATGACCATAGCCTCTTTTTTGGAGAATCTTAGGTAATTCTCTAGGTATTAGAGATCTTTCCTCTGCATTAAAAGGTGTTAATACATTCACGCAGTTATAAATTGTTACTTTTGATCACTATATTCGCTGCTTAATTATTTAACCAAGTTTTCAGCATGGTATAAATACATAATCTATTTTTTAAGTCATCGTTTTATTTTCTCCCACTTATGTTCATTTCCTGATTTTGTCCAGTAGTCATAACTAATCCAGACTCAATTGAGTCTGGATTAGTTATCTTATTTGAATGAAAATTAATTAGGTAGAGTCACCTTTTATTGGTACATTTAGTCTGTGTACACCTAATTGAAATTAATTTAAATCAATTAATTACTAATTGGGTATAAAAAATATAGATTCGACAGCTTTTAATTAGACAAGTTGATATGCTCTATTTTAATTAAATTAAACTTCTTTTTTGTTGAGTTAATTTTAATTCAATTGAGTCTAAATTAGTGATAATTAACTCGTTTTTAAAAAAATAGAGTTAGATTCTTGCAGAAGAAAAAAGAAAATCTAATTGTTTAGTTATATATTAGGGTGATAATAAAATCTTAAAAAGTTATTTAGTGAATTAATGAAAAATTTTCAATTTGAAAAGTACATGTCTTTAATTTTTATCAAAAGAATAGAGAAACAGAAACAAAGATATAAAAGATTCACTTTGATGCTAAAAGCATCCTGCTTCATGAATATAAGCAGAAAATTTTACGTAAAAAGATGAAAAAATGAATGAAAAGCAACAATATTTAGCCATAAAATGAAAAAACATAGGGAGACGCAAAGGGGACATTAAGCGACTTTCTTTGTACCCACGGCTTTGCTAGGCTCTGCTAGGCTCTGCCTAGCCCCACACCTATCAGCAGCCATTTGATCGGGATTGTTAAGGAGGGAGGGTTTACTATTCATATTCCAGTCTTTAAATAGGTCTTTCATTTCTTCAAAAAATAATTTCTCTCGGAAGGATTCTAAAAAAAACTTTCCGTAATGTATAGCATGTAGTCTATCTGCTTGTTTAACTCCTTCCTCCATAAAGATATTGCCTATGTTAAAGGTATACCTACTACATAAAATTAATAACTGTGACTGCTAAAATAGTATTAACACTACACGCTCGAATAGCGTGAACAAAAATGCTAAAATTCGTGAACACTTCCTTAAACAATAATCTATCACGTAAGATAAAGATACGATATTTAGGTGATGGAGGATGGAAAGGTGGATAAATGGAACGTGTACATGAATATTAAACGCTTAAGAAAACAAGGGTTTACAATTACTCAAGTAGCTAGAAAATTAGGCATTTCGAGGAATACTGTGTATAAATACATGAAAAAAGATCCTGAGGAAATGGCTTTATGGATGGCTAGTTCCCATAAAAAAAGTAGAAAGTTAGATAGATATAAAGAAGTTATTTTAGGCTGGCTGGAAAAGCATTCAGACTTAACAGCTGCACAAATTCAAGACTGGTTAAAAGAGCAGTATCCCGACGTCACAGTTGGTGATAGCACAGTGCGAATGTATGTCGCTTCCCTTCGGGAAGAATACGGTATTTCTCGAACCGTACATATGCGACAATATGAAGCCGTTCCAGATCCTCCGATGGGGCAGCAAGCACAAGTTGATTTTGGAACATGTAAAGTACGAAAAGGAGAAAAAACAACAGAGATACGTTTATGGTTCATCACATTCGTATTGTCACACTCTCGTTTTAAATATGTGGAATGGTTAGACAGACCCTTTACAACAAAGGATGTCATTAACGCACATGAGCGAGCCTTTGAATATTTTGGCGGAATGCCAAAGGAACTTGTTTACGACCAAGATATCTTAATCTCGGTGAATGAAAATGGCGGAGATATTCAGCTAACAGAAACCTTTCAAGGGTATGTGACCTATCGGAAATTCAAGGTCCATTTATGTAGGAAAGCAGATCCTGAAAGCAAAGGAAAAATTGAGAACGTGGTTGGATATATTAAAAAGAATTTTGCCAAACATCGGCCTTTTTATAACTTAGAAAAATGGAACGAAAAAAGCCTAGGGTGGTTAGAGCGTACAGGCAATCGAAACATTCACAACACAACAAAAAAGAGACCTATTGAGGTACACCAACTCGAAAAGGAACACCTTCAATCGATCTCTTTTATTCAGAACAATCTTAGTATAACAAGGATTGTACGTAAGGACAATACCATTCGATTTCGTTCAAATCGTTATTCTGTGCCTATTGGCACTTACAAACCTACAGAAGAAACCACCGTATACCTTACGGTCACAGCAGAACAAGAGTTGATTATACAAAAACAGAGCTCAAGCGATATCATTCTTGCCAGGCACCCACTTTCACTGGACAAAGGAAAGCTCATTCAACACCGAAATCATAGGAGAGATTGGAGTAAAGGTATACCCGAATGGATTGATAAGATGAGCCAACAATTTGAAGATTCCACTCAAGCCTATGAATATCTAGAGAAAGTTCGTCAGAACTACCCGCGATACATCCGGGATCAGCTTCAAATTATAGAAAATATCCGTACAAATTATCCTACAACTATCCTTACACAAGCATTAGATCTTTGTATGCGTAAAAAGCTTTATAGTGCAAATGACTTTCGTGATGTGATTCAGGTACTCACCCAGAGAAACCCTCAACAATTACCAGCTAAAGATAATTTTCACACACCACCATCGATTGAAACACAAGTCCATTCATCTATAAAAACAGACACAAGACCTCTAGACGTGTATGTATCCATATTGAAAGGAGACGAATCGTCATGCGTATAACAAATGAGATGGTGCAGCAAAAACTAGCAGAGTTACAATTTAAAGAGGTCTCAGTTTCTCTTTCGGAATTTATTCATACGTCTGAAAAAGAACAAGATTCCTATCAGGCTTTTTTATATCGTATTCTATCTTTTGAAACCAAGCGCCGAGAGGATAATAAAGTACTAAAACGCTTAAAGCTAGCCTCTTTTCCATATCAGAAGACACTAGAAGACTTTCGAATAGAGGAACAACAGTCATTGAGTAGCAAGCAATTAAATCAATTGGGCGAGCTTACGTGGCTAGAACAAGCATATAATCTTATCCTTTTAGGTCCACCAGGTGTTGGGAAAACTCACCTGGCAATCGGATTAGGAATAGAAGCTATTTACCGAGGATATAAAGTAATGTTTTTAGCGATGGGCGCGCTCGTACGAGCGCTAAATACACAGGATATCACGAGAAAATCACAAACAATGGTAAAACGTCTTTTAAACGCAGATTTAGTCATCATTGATGACATCATGTATATGGCGATGGATCAACAAGAAGCGAATCTCTTTTTTCATTTTATTAATCAACTGTATGACCGAACCTCTATTGTGTTTACATCTAATAAAGGACCAGAGGAATGGGGAGAACTGATTGGCGATCCGGGTATTACAACAGCTATATTAGATAGGATTATCCATCGAGTAGAAGTCATTCATTTAAATGGAGACAGTTATCGAATGAAAAATCGTTCTACTATCTTTGGATCAATAAGTGTTCACGAATAATTAGCACGGAGTGTTCACGAAGTCTTGACGGTCACAATAACCCTATGATAGCTAAGTTTTTTGCACCTACGTAGATATAATAATATGAGTTTTTATCACTTGAAATATTATTTACACTAAAATAAGCAAGAATAGCCCCTATAATAATTACGGCAGTTCCTATGGAGTAGCACCCCATAGCAATTCTTTTGTTAAACTTTTCCCTACTCTTAAGATCTGAAATTACTTCTTTTAATTCTAAACTGTCATTAATCCTATCTATAACCTCTTTTTTGTTCTCTTTTTCAGCAGTCTCTTCTGTTTTTGTTTGATAGATTTCTGCTTCTTTTACTGCAAGAAGTCTAGTTATCTCCTTAAAATTCCTATTTGAAATATCCTGTTTATCGACTTCGGAATAACCGATCCCTGCAAAACCAAATTGCGGAGTAGAATCGTCAAGTACAATCAGCAATAAAGATTTTCTCGCAAACTTCAATGTTTTTCTAGCATTTCAGATTCCATTTGATACGACGCTGATCTTACATAATTTTGAGAAATTAAAACAATTGCTAAGTCAACTTTTAAAAGTGTCTCCAATAGTAATCCCGGCTCAACAAATATCGAAGTTAATCGTCCACTATCTGGAACTGAATCTCCCGTTAACACATTATAATTTGATCTCCTTAAGAATTCTTTAAGTGACGCTCCTACGTGCGCATCATCTGGTGAATAATGAATTAAAATATTCTTCATATGGTGAAAATTCTCCTTTTATGATATGTGGCAATATACCTATTGTAACTTTAAACTACATAGAAAAGTAGTTGTTTATTTACAAATTGAAGCAATATTGGAAATGAAAATTGACCTCCTGGAAAAATAGAGATTACAAGTTAATCTTAAGTTAAACTCATTTATGTATATTAAAAAATAGAGGAGTACACGAATTTGGAGTGTTAAAAAGCAATGCACTACTATATAGTTCATTTAATTTTTACTGTATTGTTTGTGAGAGGGAAGCGTATGTTTTATCTTGTTCCTTAAGGTAGCTCTGAGTGGTTCTTACGATTTGTATAAGCCTCTCTAATGTCTTCTGAATAGTTTATAAACCCTTTTTTATTCTTAGTTGCTATGGCTTTTAAAAGCCATAGCAACTAACTACATAGCTTAGGAGGTTGCCTATAAAACACACGTAATGTATTGATTAAGACATAGGTATGAAAGCTAAATTTACTCATAAATAGCCTTTTGGAACTTAGCTACTACAATTCTTCATCTCACTATAGTTTAGAAGCAGAAAAAGCAGGCGAATGCATGCTTTTATAAACTCTAAGATTAATCTTCAAACAAATGCTCCATTTCTTCTGCTGCTTCCCGTTTTCTTTTTTCTCTGAACTGCATTTTTTCTTCTTGAATCTTGTGTAGCGCAACTCTTTTGGCCTTCTTAGTAGCTTCTGTTTCACCGAACTGTGTGGACTTAAACTTTTGAATATTTAAATGGTCATATAGATTATTAACGAGTTCCATTAATATCCGAGTGTCTATTTGTGTGTTCTTTGTCGTTTCTTTTATCTCACTTAACTCATCGTCTAAGTACTGGTAAAATCCACTTGCTCTTTTCAGGTAAGCCTGACCTATTGCGTCAATTGTAGCAGTATCTAAAAATGTTTCATCAGGCTCATTATTTTTTAATCGTTCATATTTTCGAATGATATCTGCAATGGCGTCCCCTGGAAAACGATAGCCTCTTTCCTTCATATGTTTATGAAGATATTCATCAGCCTCTTCACTCAAAGAGATCATTCTTCTGTGTTTGCTTGCTGTCATTATTCTTCATCCTCCCCAAAGAGTTTATTGAATGTACGATCCATATTTGTCATCGCATCTGAGCATCTTTGTATGGTATCTATCGTTCGGTCATACAAGTCATCAATCGCTTGTTCTTGCTTTTCTACCTCTTTCATAATGGATAAGGTTTCAATCTGTTCTTTCAAAAAAGCTTGTCGAGAAAGACCTTTTTCTTTGGCTAAACGATCTACTTTACTCACAGCAACCGGACATACATTTCTTACTTTAATCTCCATGTTTGTTCTCCTTTTCTGTGTTTTTATTGCATTAACATAAAAAGCGTAAAAAACATCTTGAAGAGCATAAGGGGTTTTTGCCCCCACAGGGTGTGTGGGGCTAGGCAGAGCCTAGCTTCACCTTGATACCACGAAAACTGCTTAGGTGCGCGCTTTAAGGTCTCTTCCTGAGTATATAGTGTGGATATAAAGTCCCCATTACAGGTGACTCATTGTGTATATTCTGATGATATGAAGTCTCTCTAAAGGTCACGTCAGTTTATCGAGAATGAAGAAGTTTTCTTGGTGATTCGTACTCCAAATGTTGAAATTTTTCAACGGCTTCTTTCATGGAGGATACACCTAATTTGCGTATAATCGTTTGTCTTTGTGATTTAATTGTGGCTTCTTCTTTAGACAGAATCAACTGCATTTCCCGTCCAGAATATCCATCCAAAGCAAGCTCAAAAACTTGTTGTTCAGCAACGGTAAATTGGTTCAGAAATACTTTTTCTTTCAGGATTTTGCATTCTTCTTCTACACGTTTTAGTCGAGCAACTTCATCAACTAAATCAGATGCTACACTCAAAATATGTTCAATTCTCATTAAAAGTTTTTCGCTTTGTTCCATAATAAGACCCTCCTGTTTTTTGAGGGCAACCCATGTTATAATAGAGGTCCTTACGAGTTCTACATGGGGTGCTTTCCTGGCAGGGAAAGTGCCCTTTTATTTTGTTTTTTTCCTTACTTCTTTGAATCTTTAAAGAGTTCTTTCTCCAAAAGTTGAACAAGAAATTCTTTTTTGCTCACACCTTCTTCAATACATCTTTTTGCAAATTCTTTAAACAATTCTTCCGGAATATCAGCATTTAAACGCTTAAATCCAGACGGTGTTTTAGTCATATAATCCCTCACACTCTTTAAATAAAAGTCACTCATTCGAGTGACTTTTATTTAGTTTAAAGGAAATAATTCCTAAAATCAATAGTTTTTTACGTGAAAAAGTAATCCCAAAGACTTTCATAAGATTTTTCATCAGTTACTTGTAACACCTATTAGAATGAAAAAAATTAAGTTAAAAAGGTTCCTTTCCACTCCTTAAAATCAGAAAAAGAAAAACTTCTTAAGCTGCCTAATATTAAAGTATCTGTAGCAGCAAAGAAATGACTCTTTTTTTAGGGACTGAAATCTGCATTTTCGTTTCCTATAAGAAAGAGGAGAGTTTTTATGAAATCATGGCCGTTCTCACATTACTAATGGTCGCATTATATGGGGTCAATCAAGGGGAAACGTTGGTTAGGGTTAAAAGAAAACGGTACGTATGGCGATACATGCGGCTTTTTTGTGCGAATAAACCATTAATCTACTTGTTTTCTTTTACAATGGCGTATTTTAACCCTTATTATGGAATTAGAACAAAAATAAGGAGGGTCTAGCCAAGATGAGAGCAAAAACTGAGAAGGCAAACCGTGTGGTCATGTTTCAATCGATTGGTGAGGTTTATGCACATGAAGTTACGGAGGATATCAGGGTTGTTTTTTTTGCTTGTCCTTCTTGCGGAGTGAAAGTGTATTATCAACAAAATCATTTCTTTTCTCGTGACCATGAACGGAGTTGTGAGTACGTCCAAGAACAAATTAGAAGAAAAGCTTAAAGGGAAAGGCAAGACATGTTGTGAAGAATCATGTGTATGAAAATGGGCGGCTGATCCAAACTAATAAGAAATTTTCTGTATTAAAACAAAAGCAAAAAGAATGGATTACGAATGAGCTAAGGCAACGTTATATAAGTGCTATTAATTATCCTTATACTAAATTACGTTCTAAGAAGCGAGACAAAATTTTAGATGAGGTATATGACCTTATTCAGAAAAAAGAAATTTGGATTCCTTATGATGAAGTGGAGAAACACTACTTTAGTAAAATCCCTTCATTTATTCGTAAGAATAAGAAAATAGTGGAAGAAACGATAGCAGGTGGATCACAAAATGAACAGAGTTTATAGCTGGTATCCTTGAGGCTATATAGATAAGATGGAGCCTGTTTATTTGCACACAAACTGCTAGGATGTAGGGATGTTTGGATAATGAAACATAACTAGTCAAAATGGAGGAGACGAATCATATGAAATCAACAGGTATTGTCCGAAAAGTAGATGAATTAGGACGTGTCGTTATTCCAGTGGAGCTTAGAAAGGTTCTGTCTATTAAAGAAAAAGACCCTATAGAAATTTTTGTTGATGGAGACCACATTATTTTGAAGAATTACATCCCCCATAATAAATGCATTATTACAGGTGAAATAAGTCCACATAATCGTGAATACGCAAAAGGAGTTGTGTTAAGCCCAAGAGGTGCAGAAATTCTCAAGCAAGAGATAGAATGTAGATTTAGTAGTAAGTCTTAATTTACGTAGAAATTCATACGTTTTTGCTTGATTCTTAGATGTGTTGCTTATGTAAACGAGGTAAGAAACTATAAATTTAATGAGAGTAAGATAGACATCTTGTAAAACCTCCAGAAATCCATTCTGGAGGTTTTATATAAATACTCTTTATTTAACAGCTTCTTTAAACTCTTTTCCTGCTTTAAAACCTGGGACCTTCGTTGCTGGAATTGTCATTTCTTCACCTGTTTGAGGATTACGCCCTGTACGCTCTGAACGTTCACGTACTTCGAATGTTCCCAATCCTACCAGTTGAATTTTTTCGCCTTTTGCAAGCGTTGTAGAAATGGTTTCAAATAACGCGTCTACAGCTTTTTTCGCATCTTGCTTTGTTAACTCTGACTTTGAAGCAACTGCCTCAATGAATTCAGCTTTTTTCATATGTAACTACCTCATCTCTTTTTATAGGGTATGTAGAGTAAGAATATATCATATGTTTTGAGAAAAGGTCAAACGTATGTTCTTTTTAGATGGAAGTAGAGGGAAATACATATCAATAAAAAAAAGAAGAAATAGAAACCCATTTCTTCTTTACATACACGTTTAGCTAAAATGATTACATTATCGGATGTTACTGCCACCAAGTTGTTGTTCTGCCATTTGCACAAGACGTTTTGTAATCTCTCCACCTACTGATCCGTTTGCACGTGCAGTTGTATCAGGACCAAGGTTTACACCAAATTCACTAGCGATTTCATATTTCATTTGATCAATTGCTTGTTGAGCACCGTATACTAATAATTCATTTGTGTTGCTATTTTTATTGTTTGCCATTTTATGCAACTCCTTTACAGTTTGTATCGTTAAGATGTGTAAAAGAAGAATGGTTTATTCATAAGATGAGAAATTATTTTTACAAATTGGTTTAGTTGACCAATTTGTAATAGAAAGCAGGGAAAGAATTAAAAGAGGCTGTAAAATAGAAAGTAAAAAAGATGTTTTAGAATATATATAGGTGGTAAACAAAAAGTACAGAGCCAACATAAGAATTTTAGAGGCTACTGTAAAAGGTTAAATACTTAGCTTAATGAAGGGACTGGTTCGGTTTTGAAAGACGTAACAGCGACTTCAGCAAATGTATTACCCCAATTGACAAGTAGGTATTGTAATTTAACGAATGGTACTCTCGTTATGAACCGATATACGTAACGAAAGGGCCTCACAAGGGCAAATGAACATGAGAATTATTTTATTGTAAGAGAGGGGAGCCTGCATCATTTTTGATGCAGGCTCTTATTATGTTGATATATGTAAGGTTTTGTAGACAACTTAGTTGCTTTCCCATATTGAATATTTATCCTATATCAAGTACAATAAGTTGAATATAAGTTCAACTTAAAAGATGAGGTGTTTAGAAATGAAAATTTCACGTTTTAATAAAGATTGCGGGAATTCTGTTGATATGAACATTATGGATGGATACCTATTTGATTTTCCAACGAATGTAGTTGAACTTCAAAAAGAAGCTGCAGATTCTTTTTTTACAGATGCTGTTACAGCTCCAGAAGAATTTAAGAAGCGTATTTTACTTTCCACAACGATTCAGGGAGAAGAGAAAGAGCGCTATTTCCTAGTCGGTGACATTGCCGCAAGTCAATTACTTGCCAACAATCACATTAATAAATTACATAATAAAATTACAAGTCATATTCCATACATCACCTTTTTAGCTGCCATTGCGTATTACCATGCGTTACATGCGAAAAATAAAAAAGACAATACTATCGAAATTGACTATTTTTCTACCATGTTACCAATCTGGCTCCTTAAGAAAGAGAGCACATTTGGGGCGGCTCAAAAAGCGATGGCTAATCGCTTCTTAGGCGACCATTCGTTTACGGTGCATACGCCTGGCTTTGAAAATACGTTAAAAGTAGTGGTAGAAGAAAGTGCATGCTTAAAAGAGGGAGAAAGTGCACGTTTTGCATTAAAAAAAGACTTAACGCTTCAAGATCGTGAAGATGCAAATGAGTATGTAGAATGTGAAACGGTCATGGTGGACATTGGTGGAGGTTCCATTGATGTCGTTATTCTACCGGAAGGGTTGAAGGCTGCCAATAGCCGTGAATCATTTCAAAGCATTGAAGGCATTCCGTATTTAGCCCATATTGATAAATTGCGTAAAGAGAAATTTCTAGAACTGTTTACAGATTTACGTGCCTTTGATCAATTTATCCTTGATAACTACAGCAAGCAAAAGTTTGTATTAAAAAACGAGAATACAGGTGAATCTATTGATTTAACAAGTACAATCAAGTCTTCTCTTCGAGAATATGTGGAGATCTTATTGGCTAAATTAAATGATGTCGCACCACCACCAGCAAATAAACTGCGTAAATATGTGTACTGCGGCGGGGTAGCTCCTACTTTAGAAGTCGCTATCATGAATAGTATGCGTGAAAAAATTGGAGAAGAACGTACAGAAAAGTATCATAAGGTTCCTCAAGATAGCCGTCACTTAAATTTATTTGGCTTAGAAATTCGTAGTATTGGTTACGTTCAGAAGAAGCAAGCAGCAGAGAAAAAAGCCGTTAAATCCTAACAACGTAGGTGATAGGGATGTCAGAGCGTCAAAATGCGTTTACGATTAAGACAAATCGATTAAGTGATGAAGTGTATAATCAACTAGCTACATATGCTAAATCCCGTAAGTTAGGAGATTATATTTCATCTTTAATTCTACGTGATCTAGATGATGCATCTACTGGAAGAAAAGCAACTGAAGACAAAAAAAACTACGAGATGTTTGAACATATCAAGAATGAACTAGCTGATTTAAAGGCATTAGCCCAAACAACAGGTTTTTTAGGCAATGATTCCTTCAAAGAAGAAGAGCCTTCAAAGGTTCTTCAACTGAAAGAAGGAAAAGTCGCAGATCTAGAGAATATATCTGGTTCATTAGACGATGACGACTTAGAAGAATATAACGATTTTTAAATAAAAAGGCCACTAGAATTGAACTGTATCTCAATTTTAGTGGCTTTTCTATTTGAGTTACCACAGTTAGTAATTCAAACGGTTTAAGGAATGGAAACCGTAGTCATTTAATTGAGATTTTGGTCAGGTATAATCATAACCACTGGTTGGTTTTCGTTTCTACATTTGCAAACATATCCTGCTATCTTATAAAATAGGGGTAAGAAATAAGAAAGATAGGAAGAGGAATTCATGTCCACAAAATTAGTAAATTTACGAATTGATTTCGCTTTTAAACAATTATTTGGTACCAAAGGCAGCGAGGACATCTTAACAGGTTTTTTAAACGCTGTTTTAGAAAAGTCTCTAGAAGCACCCATTATGTCTCTTCAATTGGAAGACCCACACCTTCACAAGGCTTACGAAGATGACAAGTTATCTATCTTAGATTTACTAGCTACATTGAATAACGGAACACAAGTGAATATCGAAATTCAACTTCGTAATACGCATGATATGGTCAAGCGTTCTTTGTATTATTGGAGTAAATTATATACGTCACAAATGCAAGAGGGGATGCCTTATCGTGCTTTACGAAAAACCATCACCATTAATTTATTGGATTTCATTTTATTCTCTTCAGATGAAGAATTTCAGACGACAGGTCAGTTGTGGGACACAACAAAGCAACGTGTTTTAAGCGATGATATTGAAATTCATTTTGTGGAAATTCCAAAGCTTGTGAAACAGTGGCGGGAAGAAAAAGTCAACCCATGGGAAAATGCATTCGTTCGTTGGATATTATTATTACCAGCTCATGAAGATGAACATTTAACTCAAACATTGGAGGAGATTGCGATGAATCAAGATCCAATTCTACAAAAAGCGATGGATAAATGGGAAAATATGAGTCATGATTCTTCATTCAGAAGCGCATATGAAGCGCGTGAGAAATTGCTACTTGATGAACAAGCTAAACTAGCCCATGCTCGTGAGGAAGGACTAGAAGAAGGGGTAGAAAAAGGGAAACTTCAATTGATTCGTAGCATGTATGAGAATGGCATGACTTTGGATGATATTGCAAAGTTTACCGGTTTAAGTATAAAAGAAGTAGGAAGAGTAATACGATAATATAGAGGGTGACAAAAGCTTTGCGAAAGGTTTCGTAAAGCTTTTTTATTTTATAATCGGTTCTCAACAACATAGTCTAAAAAGGTACACCTTTTTAGACTATGTAAAATCAAATGACAGAACGTCTATTTAGTTACCAAAATAAACCTTTATGTACGTATAAAAAGTATTATAACTTTATAGACGGTATGTCATTGTCCATGAATTGTGTTATAGAATCCGCAAGCCACCCTAAAATTCGGCTTCAAAATATATAAAAGATGACATGGAGAATACGGGTGCAGCTTGGCTAGATGAGCCAGTTGTTGCAGATGGACACCTCGTCTTCAACAGGCGGACACCGGATTCACATAATATTTAAGAGGGTTTATTTGTTTATTGGAGCAAAAGTAGATATATTTAGCATTCCTATTTTGCAACGAACTACTTTTTACTTGAAAATAACAACTCTTCTATCTTCACATTAAAATGAGTCATAAAACTCTCCCTCAAGTATAGCTTTCATTTTCTTCTCAGCGTCCATTCACACGATGTGATTTACGGCTTTTTCTTATTAGTTCCACTGCTAAAAGAAAAAGTGGAAAGAACAATCCATATGTGACGGAATAGGAAAGCCATGTAGAGTTTATAAAGTGAATTAAATACATACTACTGGGGATGCAAATAAAAGATAAAACAAATAAAAAAATACCTATGGGGAATGTAACTATTCGATAATCTTGTACCTTTATAAGTTGAGAAATACCTTGAGCAGATACAAAGAAACAAATTGCTACTTTAAAAAATAAACTAATGAACCAAATAACAGCCATTATCACTTCAACATGTGAAAAAAAGTTGAATTCTAAAGTTTGACCTAACAGGTAGCTTGGATAAAATTCCATTTTAAGAGTACTTAATCCAAACACTAATAACGATAATAAAGAAATAATGACTAATAATGTGACTCCTATAGTGATACCTTTTATATAAGCTTTAGTTGCTTGATCTTTCTCTCTAATATGAGGGAAAATGATAATTAGGATAACACTTTCAAATATATAAGATGCTAAAGAAACATTTCCTTTAAATATCGTGTGTAGGCCCCCCTCAAAAAACGGCTGCATATTTTCGAATTTAGCATTGGGTAAATTGAGACATACCAGTAGAAAGAAAAAAACACAAAACCAAGGAAAGAGTACTTCCGCAGCACGTGACAATGTCTCAAGTCCAAGACGAGCCCCAATAATAACTACAAGTAAAAATACCATAATAATAGCTTCTAGGGGTGTCTCAGGCATAATGACCGTGACCATAAAGGAACCCATTTCAAAAATCATTAAAATAACATCAACCATTACATACAAAAGAAATAAAAGGAAAAGAACTCTCCCTAGCCATCTTCCATATGTTAGTTCTAGATAAGGAAAAAAACCTTTATTAGCGAACTGTTGACTGACAAGGGCATATAAAAGAGATAAAAGAACTGCTTCCGCAATTCCAATTAGTCCTGCAATCCAAATAGTATGTGAAGCTCCTTGAACAATTAGAGAAGGAACATATAAAATGGCATCTCCTACTACAAAGAGGATAGAAATAATTAAGAATTGCAGGGCGCTAATTTGGACATTAGTCACCTTATATGAGCTATTAATCAGTATGATCACCACTTTTCTTTGGGCGTTCTTATGGTAAAAGAGTGTTTGGATAGTTAAAAATTGCTGTTAGTTTATCTAAAAGGTTAGGCATAGGAACCTGTAACGTGTATAAAATAGTTAATCCCATACCAAAAAACATAAAAATTAGAAAGATCCATCGTTCTTTTTTAGTGTTATTTTTTCGTACATTAGGTAATTCTGTAACTAAGGCTACGATAGTAAATAGTAAAAGTGAAAAAATCATTTTTGGTTGCTCACAAGTTTCCTTTCCCTTCTATAGTTGTTTGACGTTTATGTACCAGCTTTTTCTGATTAGTATCTTCTACACTGTAGTA
Source organism: Priestia sp. FSL W8-0524 (assembly GCF_038005965.1). NCBI lineage: Bacteria > Bacillati > Bacillota > Bacilli > Caryophanales > Bacillaceae > Priestia > Priestia sp. FSL W8-0524. Next base: position 70,644 of record NZ_JBBOUG010000003.1, on the reverse strand, counting down.
TTTATGTACCATCCAATAATATAATCGAAAAATATGTAGCTCAAATTTTTGAGAAAAGAGATTCTCAAGGGGAAAAACCTATTGAATTTTATTTTATAAATTATTAGGCATTCCTTGAAAACTATTCAACATACTGAGAAGCATTTCCAATCTAGAATTTCCTTAACCTATAGAAGAACTCCCTAAGGAAATAGGGGGTTCTTCTAATTTTATACTTTATATGACATACACTCATAGTTAACATGATTCATGTTTAAGGAACCAAAAAGCATCTAAAAAGAATTGTGTAGATGCTTTTTGGTTCCGTGAATTTTGATTATGGTAACTAAGGTTGTATATCCTATACAGCTTAAAAACAGAAAAAGCCACTGGACCTATTCAGTAGTTTTTCTATCCTCGTAAGGAATGGAGAGCTATTTTATGATGCCTCAAGGCGTCTTGGGTAGTTTGCTCAAAATGTTATTAATTATCCGTTATGTCATTAAAAAGAGAAAAAGCTACTGGCGTTGAACTGTATACCAGTAGCTTTTTTATGTTCCGTTCTTATAAAGAACAGATCACGTTGACTTGAGTAGTTTACTCTGATTGAGATATTTTCATTCATATAAAAAGCAAATACCCCTTGAATAGAGGTATTCAAGGGGTATTTGCTAGTTCAATTCATAAAAGGTAGTATGTTACTCTTTACTAGTTTAGTTTAAAAGACCCTCTAGTGAAGTAGAGGGTCTTTTGAATAATTGTATCCATAAAATAAATTACTGTTCTTTAAGCTGAATAAAATAATCTTCTAAAGCTTGCAATGAAGGAGATTCTTTGTAAGTAAATTTGTTATCTCCATCTGCTATTTTATAAGTAGGCCAAGGAATGGAGTGATAAACTTCATTTATTAAAACTTTAGATCCTGCTAATACAATCTTAGCTGTACGAGGTTGGGTAACAACGAGATAAGAGAGTCCACTTTTTTGACTCAGAGTTTGAAAAACTGTGTAGGTCTCTTCAATTGCTAAGTCAGCCAACTTAGCAGGATAGTAGACAACGTCATTACAAGACGTAGGTAAAGCAACTAATTTCTTTGGGAAAGTAGATTGAGTTATATCTTTTGTTATCATTTTCATCACCTCTTCTATATTAGATTTAGCTTATGGTTCTTTATACTATCATCTTTTTAGTACTCGTAAAAATAATATAGGTACCACCTATGTAATTTCCTATTTTTTAATTACTCTTGTAATTGTAATGATGATTTCTACAGATCGAGGCACCCGTCCCAAAAACCATCATGTTTGCGATATTACGTGGTAAAAACTTATATAACGAGAAGAGCCTTTACCATCAAGGTCAAGGCTCTTCTTATTATTTTCTCTTATAGGGTCTATTTTCTATCTTCATCTTTATTTTAGATTAAGGTCTATGAAAATTGACCGTTTTCTCGTCATCCCCTGTACGTTCAAACCATCCTCTGAAGGCCCAATTATCATAACCTCCATCGCCTTCATTAACAAATCAGACCTATGATCAACTGTTCCAAACGAAATTTATTCAATAAGGGGTGCAGGTAAATGGAACTTTCGAAGCAAGCATTGGTAGAGGAAATTAATACATTAAGCAAAGAGCTCAAATTACCTAAAATCCGTCAGGATTTTGAAGAAGTGATTAAAGAATCAGTTGAAACAGATGCCAGTTATGAAGAATTCTTACGACAGTTACTTCAAAAAGAACTGGATTCTAGACAGGAATCTGCCAAATATAATCGAATCCGTCGTGCAGACTTTCCCTATAAGAAATATCTAGAAGATCTATCAACTGAGGATTTATCAAAAGATGCCCAGCAAAAATTTAAGCTTTTAAAGAGCTTAGATTTTATCAGAGAAGGCCGAAATGTCATTTTAGCTGGCAATGCGGGTACAGGAAAGACTCACATGGCAATTGGCTTAGGGATAAAAGCTTGTATGGAAGGTTATAAGGTATGGTTTACAACGGTTCCTTTATTAGTCAACCAAATAAAGGAATGCAGGTCAGAGAGAACTCTACGAGTTTTTCAGAATCGATTTGAAAAATATGATTTAGTCATCGCAGATGAAATGGGCTATATTTCATTTGATAAAGAAGGTGCAGAGTTATTGTTTACTCATTTATCATTACGAGCGAATCAGAAATCAACCATTATTACAACGAACTTATCCTTTGAAAGATGGGGAGAAATCTTTCAAGACCCTGTCATGACAGCAGCTATGATTGATCGTTTAACCCATCAAGCCTATATTGTGAATATGATTGGTGACTCCTACCGTATGAAAGAAACGGAGAAATGGTTGAAGAAACAAGAGTTAATCGAACAGAGCTAGAAGGAAAAGAAGAATAAAAAAAGCATTAAAAAACCGGCCAATTATATAAATGAAGTCAGAAAATTGGCTGGGTTTTCAATGACGAAATGGCTGGATTTTGAGTTGACAAATACAGACAACAGAGCAAGATACTTTTTTTAAACTTCAATCTGCTGCTTTAAATATCGATTTTCAGCTTGTAATGTTGATGGAGTATCTTGAAGAATGAGGCCCTTTTCGGTGGGTGTATCTTTGCCCAACGGGCTGTGTTAAGCGAAAGACTTCTCCATTTCTATACCATCTTATACATGTTTTAGGCTGTTTATGATTGCGAATCTGTAAAGCTTCCACCACTTTTTTCTTATTAGCCATAAGACTCATTACACTTAAAAATAAATTGATAAAATTTGCTACAGGTAAAAATCTAAAAAATGATTTCTTTACTATTAAAGGAACAGTTAACCAAAGAATAGTGATCATTGCTAAAGAAAACGCCTTTTCTTGTTTACATTTATGCTTATACATAAGGTTCCTTTCTCTAACAGGGTTGATACATATATTATTACCTGTTTTTAAGTTGTATATGATATACAACTTAAAAGGATAATATTTAAGAATGTGTCTTGATTTAGGTTGATTAAGCTGAGACATTCCATTTATGTAGAATTGACACCAGATTGCTTAAGGGTGGCTCTATTTTTCAAGAAAGCTACCGTAAGAAGCAAAAGAGGAATTATGACTTGAAGTGGAATGTCTAGGTAAAAAGGTAATGCTTTAATCCCTTCTTGTATAAGTTCTTCATAGTTATTGGCTAGTGACAGAGAGTAAAATAAAATAGCAAGCCCTAAAGGATAGCATAACTTGAATGGAGATTTAATTTTAAATAGATTTGCTGTCCCTATTACGACGGCGTAGAAAAATACACTTGTCCTAATAAATCCCCCAATAACTGCTGTAAGCATGAAAAATACGTCAAGACGCTCTAAAAAATCAGCCACCTGAATACTTTCTACTGTACTTAGAAGAGGAAACTGTGAACGTGCAGTAAGACTTACTCCTAATACACTGACATTTATAATCATGGTAATCATTAAATTGATACCCGTTAATCCAATGGCGCATATTCCAATTCCTTTGCTCATATTTTTTACATACGGTAAAATCATCAAAAATACAATGGTTTCGCCAAATGGAAAATATACATTTTGAGTTAGGGAAACTTTCAGAGGCAGCCCAATCCCGTTTTCTAATACAGGTTGTAAATTTTTAAAGTCAAGTAAACCAGAACATACAACAAGCAGAAATCCAGAAATGGTAAACAGGTAGAGCAAAATAAACAGAAGTTGACTGGATCTTGCCAATACCTCGATTCCTTTGCCCACCGTATAGATAACAACAAACATCAGTAAGGCATTTACAATAAATAAAGGAGTGTCTGGATAAGCAAATGTCAATAACATGTCTCCAAAATCTCGAATGACTCTGGAAGCAAGATTCGCAAAATAGAAAATGTAAAGAAACGACAAGAGACTACCAATCCATTTCCCCATAATTTTTTGTGTGAGTTCTACAAGTAATAAATCAGGGTAGTAACGATGGAGTTGATAGTAGACTAAAAATAAAAGAAAACCACCTACCATGCCAAACATAATGGAAAGCCAAGCATCTTGCTTCGCTTCTATAGCAATAGGGAGGAGGAAAGCAGTTCCAAATTCAAACAGCATCATTAAGGTAAATATTTGACTGCCACTAATTTTTGCTTTTTCCACTAGATAATTACCTCCTGTTGATAACTACGAGATTTTTAAAAATCATTGATATAAGTGATGACTATATTTTGTATAAATAATCGAGTTTTAAAGGAGAAATATCCATATTTGAAATCATAATCTCTAAGAACTATTAATTATTTATTTTTTTATATTTAAAGTACGCATATGTGCTTAACATGATAGCTACCACAACTATACAAGTAAGAGGAAATAGAATTGTGTTGATAAAATGATCATAAAACCAAGTATACAGAAAAATCACCTCACATAATTTACATCCAATTTAATATGTACTAGTACTTTATAGCGATTCAAGGGGCTGGAAGATCTATATCATTCAAAGAATCAGCAAACAAATCTGTCATGCATTCTGCTTCTTTCTATTTTTCAAGAATGCAATAAGAAGAAGCAGAGGAGGAATAATCATAAGAAGAGGGATATGTAGAACCAGCATTGCCACCTTTAGTCCTTCATGATTATGCTCTTGAAGATTGCTTGCAATGGTAATAGACAAAAAGAGAATGATTAGCCCCAAAGGATATGATAACCGTGAAGGTGATTTAATCTTAAATAAACTAGCAGTTCCTACGACAGCTGCGTAGAATAATACACAGATTTTAAAGAAGATAGTGATGATTAAGGCAAGCATAAAAAATACATCAAGACGTTCTAAAAAATTAGCTACTTGGATGCTCTCAATTGTACTAAGAAGTGGGTATTGTGAACGTGCAGTTAAATCAACACCCAGTACACAGACATTAATAAGCATGGTAATAATTAAATTGATTCCACTTAATCCTGTTGCACATAGCATGGTCACTTTTGCCTTCTTAGGATTATTTAAATACGGCAAAATCATGGTAAATACAATCACTTCTGTAAATGGAAAATATAACGTTTGTGTAAATACCACTTTTAGGACAGGTAACAATCCATCTTCCAAAACAGGTTGTAAATTTTTAATCTGGATTAAACCAGAAGAAATAATTAAAATAAACCCAGCAATCGCAAGGACATACATAAAAATAAAAAGCAGTTCTCCGGATCGAGCTATGACCTCAATTCCTTTTCTAATGGTGTAAATAATGACAAGCATTAACAAGGCATTCGCGATGAATAAAGGTGTGTCAGCATAGGCAAAAGTTAACAACATTTCACCAAAATCGCGTAGAACTCTTGAGGCATCATACATAAAGTAAAGAATGTAAATAAAGGCTAGTACGGTTCCAAGTACTTTCCCTAGAATCCTTTGCATATATTCTGTAGGCAAGAGGTTGGGATAATAGGTATAAAGCTTATGATAGACTAATAATAGAATGAAACTACATACCATTCCAAGCAGAATCGCAAGCCAAGCGTCTTGCTTTGCATCAATCGCAAGGGGCACCAATAAAGCACTCCCCAGTTCAAACAGGACCATTAAGATAAAGAGCTGACTAGAACTAATTTTAGCTTTCTCCATGCAATTAGAACCTCCTTTTTGTTTTTATTTAAAGCAATCTTTTGTCTTGCTGAATCATTTTTTAACATTTTCAGCATTTGCAATTTTGAATAGTATGTAGTAAATAGTAAATTTGCTTTAAGGTTAACTCTAGACTAAAAAGTTTCTTTTTACTGTTAAGTACCTTTCTAAGGAATGTAACAATAACGACAATGTTCATATGAAGATTAGCTAGTCAAATGTGTTTCCTCCTATCCTTCTTCCTGTTTTTTATGAAAGCTACAAAAAGAAGGATAGGAGGAATTATGGTGAACAGAGGAATATGTAGAATAACTTTGGCTACATGTAACCCTTCATGAAGGTGTTCTTGGAAATTACTCGCGATTGTGATAGATAAAAATAGAATAACGATTCCTAAAGGATACGCTAACATTGAAGGTGCCTTAATCTTGAATAAGTTGGCTGTTCCTATAGTGGCTGCATAAAATAATATGGTAACCTTAAAAAAAATCCCAATCACCATAGCAAGCATAAAAAATACATCAAGACGTTCTAAAAAATCTGCTACTTGGATACTCGCGATCGTACTGAGAAGTGGAAATTGTGAACGCGTAGTTAGATTAACGCCAAGCACACTAACATTGATGAGCATCGTAATAACCAAATTGATTCCACTTAATCCCGTTGCACATAGCATGGTCACTTTTGCTTTCTTAGAATCATTTAAATAAGGCAAAACCATCGTAAATACAATAGCTTCAGTAAACGGAAAATATAGCGTTTCAGACAATGCAATTTTTAATGGATTTAGAAATCCTTCTTCCAAAATAGGTTGTAAATTTTTTATCTCGATTAATCCAGAAGATACAATTAAGATAAAACCAGCAACTGCAAGGACATACATAAAAATAAAAAGCAGTTCTCCTGATCGAGCTATGACTTCAATTCCTTTTCTGACTGTATAAACAATGACAAGCATTAATAATGCATTGGCGATGAATAAAGGCGTATCAGGATAGGCAAACGTTAACAGCATTTCACCAAAATCACGTAGAACTCTTGAGGCATCATACATAAAATAAAGGATGTAAACAAAAGCCAGTACGGTACCTAATACCTTACCTAAGATTTTTTGCATATATTCTGTGGGTAATAGGTTGGGGTAATAGGTATAAAGCTTATGGTAAACTAAAAATAAAACGAAACTGCCTAACATACCCAATAGAATCGCAAGCCATGCATCCTGTTTGGCTCTGATGGCAAGAGGTACCAGTAAAGCACTCCCCAGCTCAAACAGAACCATTAAAATAAAGAGCTGACTGGCACTAATTTTTGCTTTCTCCATTTAACTGGCACCTCCTTTTCCTTACTTTTGATTCTCTTTTATTCCTGAAAGAAATGACTTGTTTCGTAAGCCAGCGCGACGTACATAGGCTTCCACTGTAATATCTACATCTAACTTCGGAAAGTATACATCATTCCATTCCATTTTCATTTTCTTAAATTGATTTGGTCTAGTACGGTGAACCACTTCTCCAAATCCCAAAATATCCGTTTTGTTTTTTTGGGCACGTTCAATAGCTGTCTTTAGCTCTTTTTTAATTTCTTTCCTCACGGATTGTTCGATTTTTGTAATGACCTTGGGATTGGTAATATCAACAGGTACCTCCATGTCACCGATATCTCCTTCAACACGTGTATGAACGGAAATATGAGGTTTCCCATTCTTCACTTGGGCAGATACACTTGTTTTTTGTCGTACAGTTTGATAAGCAATAGCTTCTTTCTTTCCTGCCCAATCAATATTAATGTCCGTTCCTTGAATTTTATCGAGAATCCATACCGTTCCTCTTGCTGGTTTTCCATACAGCCAATCCACTAATTTTCCTTGTTTTAAAACGGCAATTCCGGAAGCGCGAAGCGTTGCTGCGGGTGCACTTTCCTGAAGGTTATCTAGTTTTTGTGCTTGCTGGGGATTCCCAACTAGACAAAATCCTGATACGACGGTTCCTCTCCCAGGAGATTCAAGGCTGCTCATCACCTCTTGGAGCGATGTTTTTACATTCTCTCCCCATTTTCTTTCCGTAAATTCTAAAGTTTTTAGCACCTTATTCGCTGGAATTTTATCAACCGGTGTTAACGTTTTCACAAGATCAGCTGCGGACGAATGATTGGCAATCACGAGGGTGGAAGTATTTCGAAATTCTGGATCTCGATCAAACGCATCTATTAATGTATTAATTCCTTCTTCTTTGGCCAATTTCTCTCCAACCACGACCAAGTTTGTATGAGCATAATACAATCGTCGAGAAATTCTGTTCGAAGCCCGTCTACTTGCTTCGACTATATTGTCTCCTGTAGCTGAATAGATGGTAATAGGAGGGCTCTGGGTACCTCCTCCTCCCCCTTGCATACCTCCTGCCACATTCCCTGGGTTTATAATTTGGAGTGTTATATGATACCTTCCATCTTCTGTTTTATCGACGCCAAGAGCTGCGACAATGGCAAGGTCCGTTAACTCTTTTTTACTCCAGCAACTTGTGAGCAAGAACGTCATTGTCATCATCAATAAAAGAAAAACTCCTCTACGCTTCATTGTTGTCACCTTCTTCCAAATCGAGATTCACCATACCACGAGATGCAGGAGGCTGTGGGCGTAGATTTTCCCCTTCTCGAACCGTATTAGCAGTAATTAATCTCGGTCTTTGCCTCAATGTCCACCATGGTAATCTTACAACGGTATCTCCATTGTTTACGGGGATAAAGGGAGCAAATGGAGTCATATAGGGTACCCCAAATGAACGTAAACTGCATAGATGAACGACCATCATTAAAAGGCACAGAATGATGCCGTAGAAACCAAATGTTGCTGCACCAATCATAAACAAAAAACGAATTAAGCGAGCTGAAATCGCCATATCAAAAGAAGGTGTGGCAAAACTTGCAATGGCTGTGATCGATACAATGATAACCATTGCTGGTGACACAATACTTGCTTGAACGGCTGCTTGACCAATTACCAGGGCCCCTACAATGGATACTGCTGAACCAATGGCTTTGGGTAAGCGTATCCCTGCTTCCCGTAAAATTTCAAAAGTTAATTCCATGAGTAGAGCTTCCACAAATGCTGGAAAGGGAACAGCTTCCCTTTGTGCCGCAATCGCTACAATGAGCGTCGTTGGAACCATTTCTTGGTGGAAGGTTGTAACGGCGACATAGGTAGCAGGCGCAATAAGCGAAATCATAAACATAAAAATACGTAAAAGACGAATCGAGGTTGCAATATCGAACCTGGCATAATAATCTTCAGCCGATTGGAAAAATTGCATAAAGACAGCAGGCGCAATAAGTACAAAAGGGGTTCCATCCACAAATATAGCAATCCGCCCCTCTAACAGGTTCCCTGCTACAACGTCAGGTCTTTCCGAGTTGTACATAGTTGGAAAAGGAGTCAATGTTTGATCCTCTATTAGTTGTTCAATATAACCTGATTCCAAAATACTATCGATATCAATTCGATGTAATCGTTGACGAATTTCTTTAACGACTTTATTATTGGCAATGCCATGTATGTACATAAGTGTCACGTCTGTCTTTGTTACACGTCCAACATTTAAAGACTCCATCCATAAATCGGGAGTCTTAATGATGCGGCGTATCATAGCTGTGTTGGTCCCAAGAGACTCGGTAAATGCCCCTTTTGGCCCTCGCACCACCATTTGGGTAGTAGATTCTGCAATGGAACGTTTTTCTCCACCTTTAGTGCTAGCACTCAGTACCTGGTCTACTCCATCCACTAGGATAAGAGTATCGCCTGCCATTAAAGAGGCAAATAGGTCGTCCAAGTTAGTGATGGAAGATATGTTTCCAATTGTCATTATATCTTTAGAAAGCAGCTCTATCGCATTGTGCTGATTTACTTCTTCTTTATGATTATCCTTCATTATAGATTGCAGTAAATACTCTTGAATCGTTTGATTGTCTACAATTCCTTCTACATAGACAATGGCTGTTTTAATGTCAGAATCCCCCCCCATTTTTATCTCGCGAATAACGATATCTGAACTATTTCCCGTTTTCTGTTTAATCTTATTAAGGTTACTTGATAATGAAACTTGTATTTGTTCTATTGGATAATCAGTAGTTTTATTTTCTTCATCCTGTTGTCGTTTCTTTTTTGGTTTTCGATCTTTAAAAAACGAAGGCATAGATTTAAGCACCCTTCTTTAAGTTTTTATTACTTTAACCATATAAGAGTTTTTTATGTAAAAATTAACAAAAAATATTTATGTATCATCTTAGAAAAAAGAGAAAAACCTATTACATGGAGCGTGATAGATATGAAAATCATAGGTATTAGTCTTTTAATGATGGGATGTTTAATGGGCTTTTCTTTAGGCATCGACATTTTTCAAGGATTTGATGTTTCTCAGGCATTGTACAACGCCGTGAGTCCTTTTCGGGTGATGGAGGTTGCCGAATTATTTGTACTCTTTTTTCTTCTTTTTCTTTTTTTTGCTGAATCTTTATATCTTTTTATAAAAAAGAAAAATCAAAGCAAGTAACCCTATACTCAACAATCATTATTTTTAAGAATAGGAAATGGACATAATGGTAATTTAGATCAGGTTATTCGTTTCAATCGGTACTTTTATTAATCAAGTTCCACATAGTATAATTCATTGTCTATATTTATTAGTTGGTTTTTTATCCATTCCTTCACGTTGTTCATTCTGGAATCAAACGCCATTTGAAAGAGACCAGTTAACTGAAAATCGGTGAAATCACTTCCTTTTAATTTAAGAAAAGCCTCCTCATAAGAAGAGAAATGAAGCTGTTTGAATAAAAAATTGTTCATAGCCTCTCGAATATATTCTTCATTTTTCCAACAATTCATAGGAACATGAGCAAATTGCCAAGGCCTAAAGACACCAGGATAAATTGCTTCAACTATTTGAAAAGGAGAGTAGCCTAAAAGGGTAAAGGGTCCGCCTAGACCATGTTGTTTAAAAAAATGGAAATTAACCTTAAAAGGTATTTCTTCCATAGGGAGTTTCAATTTTTCCTCTATTACATACTTTACTGCTTCAATAGCTCGCCTTTTCCCTTCTTCTCCATTCCAATATTTATCAGGAGTTTGTTGGAATTGCCAAGGTTTAAATTTTCCTGGATAGGCATTATCAATGACTTCATAATAATTCCATCCATATAGCATAGCAGGGGGTCTGAGACGATGAGACCATAATGTATTGGCGCCTACTTGAAAAGGAATTTCATCGATGGTGATCGATAAGTGTTGCTCAAGTAAATAACATGTCATATAGCGCATATATATTTTTCCTTCCTTACCTACAAAGAAATAATTAGGAAATCGTTTTCGTCTCTTGTCTAGAACATCTTGATAAATTTTAATGACTTGTTCTCTATTCACTATTGAAAGCCCCTTTTAAGAAATTATATTTTTTATTATTATGTATAATAATGGAATTTATATACAAAAAGAGCTGAATCTCTATAAAATACATATTAAAAAGACAAGGAAAGCTACTGATTCTTTATCAGTAGCTTTCCTTGATATATGTTGTCAACTCGCAATAAACAATGAATATTTCCAATTTAATGTGAAATAATAGTTAAAAATCTTGTTCCTTCCACATAAGCCCAATTTCTTGTTCTCGCTGCAACACCTTCTCCAAATAACGCTCGGTTGTTTTACGGTCACTGTGGCCAAGCTCTTTTTGAATTAAGAAAATATCGGCTCCCTGCTGCCTACTATAAATGGCATAAAAATGACGAAAATAATGAGGCGTAATCCTATCATTCCGTTCTTTTATAAAAGGTAATTCCGTTCGTTCAATGATCCGAACAATATAATTACTTAAGTTTTTATATTGATAATAGTCTCCATCTTTAGTTGGAAATAATGGACCTTGATCACTTGAATTCAACGCTATACTGACATGACGTCGTTCTCGAAAAGTAAGGATGCGTTCATATAGCGATGGATGAAGTAACTTATCAAATTTCTTTCCACCTTTCCCTACTCCTCTTAGTCGATAATGACCACTTAAACTGTCTAGATATACATCTCCCCACGAAGCTTTAGCTATTTCCTGTATACGCAATCCTGTCATCGCCAACATCGTTAACAATCCATGATTAATAGGATGGTCTTTGTAGTGGTCTAGAAGCTGTTTGACTTCATGGTAATACAAATCTCGATTAGGAATTTCTTGCTCAGATAGTGACGTGCTTAAGATTTCTTTGTGTAATGGATGCTGAATATACTTCGTTTCATGTAGCCATTTCATAAAACTTTTTAAAATTGTCATTTTGGCATCTAAAGTTGCGGGTGAATAAGGTTTCCCACCCTTACCCAATAATGCGGTACTTAAATAGGTCTGGTAGTTACGTATATGCCAAGGACGTAGGTTTTTAAAAACAGTTTCTTCTATATAATCGTCTACATCTTGGCGTAGGAATGGTTCACTTTCTACTGCATACTGATAAAACTGCAGCAGTATCCGTACGTATTCGGTTTTTGTATTTTCTTTTCGTTCTCTGTCTTTTCGAATATGCTTTCGTTGGTGGACATAGTAGTACATCATTTCTCCGTCTGTAAAATCACTGAACATCTCTTCGTTTTTTCGCTGGTGATGCTCATTTCTTTCTTCTAAGGCACTATAATACATATTATCCAGCATCAATGAAACGATTTTGTTGAAATCCTCTTTTCTTTCTGTTACTTCTCTTCCCATGTGTACTAATGAGAAATCTCGCATAAAACCTCTCCTTTTGAAAAATTTGTCTTCTTATTTATATTTCTTCCTTGTGTTAAAATATTTTCTTCACTATGTAAGGGTTAAGTTTATATTTATATGTATGTAGATGATAAAGAACCTTTTAAACGCAATGATATTTTTGATAACAAGAGTTAAATAACTAAGTATCTCAATTAAATATCTTATATTTTTATAATCAAATATATATTTAAAGTTATTTATTATATTTGTTACTTGTTAATTGTAACTTAATTAAAAGTAAAAGTATAAAATTACTTTTTACAAATATATTTTAACATTTATATTATTTGTAGAAAAATCTCCTATTTGTCATCACTTAGAGTAAATGATAAAACATTATTTTTTATAAGTTAGTTATAATAATTACATATCAATTATAAAAACTTTTAAATTCTAACTATATGTATATATGATATAATTAATTATCAGATTAAGGAAAAAGAAAAGGAGTGTATGTTATGATTGATAATCCTATTAAAATTATTACTATTGAAGACGTGATGGAGATGTTATCTATTTCATCAAAGAAAACGATTTATACATATATTCAACAAGAAAAATTAAATCCTATTAATAAAGATGACTGGCATATTGAAGGACGTTACGAATTTGATATTGAAGATGTTGTTCGCTTACAAGAAGAGCTAAAAAAGCCAGGACTTACGACAAAAGAAGTCGCGCAGCAACTTAATATCTCGGTTACAACGGTCAATAAGTATATTAAGCAAGAACTGTTACCGGCGTTCCAAGAAGAATACCGAGGAATCAATTGTTATTTTATCAATGAGGAAGATTTAGAAGAGTTTAAGCGCACACATGAAGTTGGGCGTAAACCGAGTAAGCGTCATTTCTATCATGCTGAACAAAATATTGCCCTATTTCAGCTTTTCGTGAAGAAAAGTGAAGAAAAAGAACAGTTTGCACGTATCATCTCGGTAGAAGATCCAATTATGGCTGTTACAGAGCAACATGAAGAGATAACAGTAGAAGAATTACTTGGTCGAGGCTATGAAACAGCCTATAAAATTGAATCAAAAAAACCGATTACGAAAGAAGGCTATGCAACATTTGCTTTTAAGCAAACAGCTTATGCAAAATCACAACTTTATAAGCTTATGGATTTATTTTATCAGTACCTAAGTCCAACTAACATGAGAATTACGCCACAAGAAGAGAAAGAACAATTTATAGTTGAAATCAAACCTGTACTGTTCACAGAATCAGCTCAAGAAATCATTGAATTATTAGAGTCGGTTCTTGTCTCAGGAAAGATTAATAAACGTAGCCGTGGCATTTATATTGATAGCGATTTGGAAGTGGTACGTGTAAAGCTATCAAGCGATTTGAAAGAAGAATTGCAACAAAAAGCGAAAGAGCTAGGTAAAAGAAATATTGAAGAATTGTTATTATATGCAGTAGAAAAATTATAAAATGAACTATGAGTAGCACAAAATAAGGCAAGCCAGCAAGAATGGCTTGCCTTTACAAATGAAGAAGATGTCTAATTTAAATTTAATTTATGTCATATTCAGAGCCAGTTTACATATAACATATTACAGGAACCTATAAAATAAAAGAGAAGGACACATTCGTGATCTTCTCTTTTTCTATTTTAGATAAATTATTATGTAACATTTCAAATAACATCTATATCCTTTATGTTTTCAGGTGTTTTTTTAGTCTTTTAATACCTAAAATTCACTTCATTCATCAATCTATTTAAAGCGATTTTTAAAATTTCATATTCTGTATACTCTTGTTTAGAAGATAAGTATCTGTGACTTTTTTCCATCAACGACTTTCTAATCTGATTACACAAATCAATTTCAGCTTTCAAAAGTTTTATTTCTTTTCTGATTTCCATTTGTTGATGCACAAAAACAACTCCTTTTTCTTTTGAATGTATAAAAATATTCTATGCTGAAGATAAAGGTCCTTCATTTTTAAGTTTATTTTTTGTATAAAAGAATAAACTTCAGTAGCTTTTTCTATTTTTAATTTGTGTATCATATACATGTTTAGTTAACATAATCAGGATTCCAGGTACTCTTAGTAGCCTGAAAGTCTAACTCAACCACTGGTTTATATAGGAGTTTACTAAAAACAACTAATATTATGGTGATTGTCTTCCTAACTTCGTCTATATTGGGAATGAAGGAGGAGAGACAAATGAATTTAGGAGATAAATTAAAAGAACTTCGAAAAGAACATAATTACTCTCAACAACAATTAGCAGAAAAACTACATGTAACTGCACAAGCTATTTCAAAATGGGAAAACAATAAGTCAGTTCCAGATATAATCAACCTTGTCCAGTTGAGCGAAGCATACGGTATTAGCCTAGATTATCTAATAAAATCAGATAAACAGTTACAGAAGAAGCTATCTATCAACAATATTCGTTTAAAAGTTTTTAACTTTTTTGTAGCAGCTTTTATTTTAGTTATGATCTTAACCTTTAGTATCTTGATAAAAGCTCAGTTTTTTATGTCTAATCATAGCTTAGGTGGATGGCTATTTGTAAGTTTAGACTTTTTATTTATTATCTTTTCGTTTTTAAGCCTGTATTGCTACATAGTAAAGAAAAAGTATTTTATATTCCTTTGGAGTGCTTTTTTAACGTTAGGCTGCATTGTATTTGTAGGGCTATTTTATGACTATATTATGCAATTACTATTTCCCTTATAAAATGGTTGTAATTGATGCATACCATATACAAAACAAGTTAACATAATACCTCTTCAAGGAACCAAGAAAGCAAGAGAACCCTTACAGGAAAAGGGTTCTCTCGTGGGTGCCTTTAATCGGATATGCATCTCTTTATACAACCTTTATATAACGGTGATCTCTACAGGTGTGCGTAAAGGAAAGATGTATAAAAAGGCTAACTTTTATACATCTGACAGTTTACCTAGCAATTAGTCCTTATGGCAAAATGTGCTATTGTTTACTTGCGGTTATATTTTGGTACTTTATAATTAGCATTCCATATAAAAAGCTATCTGGCTTATTGAGGCGGCTTTTTTATGTTGACCGTCATTATGGGAGATTAATTTTAATCCCACCGGAAGAAGCTGAGGCCCGTGGCTTTCCATCTCTCTGTTGTTTACCCACACTCTTATATTTCTCCATCAATTCATGGATACTTGCTACTTGTATAATACGGATATGTTCAGAATTAATAGCATACCGAACAGGTGTAATTAAAATGACGGAAGGAAAGAGGGCTGGTCGATCTTCTGGCTGCCAATGCAAAGATCTCCACTCATCCGAAAAGAAAAACTCTTCATAGAGGTTAACCTTCGCTTGCATTTTCTGTTCGGAATACTGATTTCTCTGGATCTCAATCCAAAAGGGAGATCCTTTAAAAATGTAAAACAGATCCGGTTCAATGCTTCCTTTTCGTCCGGTAGGCTTATCTTCCACAATGATCTGTTTAGGTGTGCTATACGTGCACATTTGTTTATAGACATCCAAGATAGAAAGGAAGTGTAATATTTTTTGAGAGTTCTTTTTGATCTTGGCATCCACAGGTAAGTAGACAGTCGGAGAATACTGCTGTGTACGTTCAATTAGTTCTAATCGATATAAAAAACGTACCATCACACTATTGCATGCATTTATAGGCGATTTAAGCTGTTTAAAGAATAGGTCAACTAAAGAGTCTCGATCTACGGCTCTAAATTGATTAATAAACGCTATGATGTCTTTATCACGCTGAGATAACCGGAAACTCATCGTTGCTCCTCCTTCTCTAATAACCCGAAGATGGACTGTGATACCACTTCTAGTTCTGATTCAGGATCTTTCACGAGCGTTTTATAAGGTGAAAGTATTTCCTTACAAGCTCCTTCATCTAAGAAATAGGCTTGAAACTCTTTGACCTCATCAATTTTAATCTTCATACGCCCCCTGGCTGCGGCATCGATTTCTTCTGCCCCAAGTACACCTGCCACCTTTGCATTCGTGGCATCGGCTTGCCTTCCAGAGATCCGAACTCGTAAGTTTGCTTTTAGTGCTGAATTCAACAAATCGGCATCTGGACGCTGCATGGCAATAATCGTATGAACACCTAACGCACGACCTTGACTCGCAAACTGTTGAATCATCTCTACAAGCTCCGTTTCTCTCTTCACGATGGACATTTCATCAATTACCACAACGATACGAGGCAGCTTAAAAGGTAGCCTGCTTATATGTGTCACGCCATGCTCTAACAATAAATCGCCTCTTCGATACATTTCAGCTCGTAATAAAGCAAAAGGTTTTCTCATATCCTTTGCCTCAAAACAAAGCGCATCTATATGCTCAATCCCATGAAACAGCCCCAAATCGGCTCGTTTAAGATCCACCAACACTAAACGCAAGTCTTCAGAAGAGGCATATTTTATCCATGTTGTGAGGATCACACGCATGAGACTGCTTTTTCCGGCTCCAATTTCACCCGATATTAGCAAGGTTTCTAGATCCGCAAAGTCCCACGAAATGAAGTTTCCATAGATTTCTTTACCAATACAGACAGGCAGCTCCATCTTCTCAATGTGAGGATGGATTGTTTCATAATCATATTTAAGCATGGTAGGTAAGTCTTTGTGATGAACGGTAATACTAAAGTTTTTTAAGCTTCCATTCACTTCAATATTACTGCCTAATACTTGTCATAATGCCCATCTTTTTTTCGTTAAGAGTTCAGGATCAATGCCATTAAGTAAAGAAAAGGCATACCGAGTATAGTTATTATGGTGATCGATCTGATGAATTTTAGGAAATTGATAGGAGGTACGATCCCCATGCTTTATGACCCGATAAATTTCTGCTGTACGAAACGCTTTAATAAGCTTTCCACGCAATTTTAGTTTCTCAAACATCTAAACCCCTCCTCAAAACATAAATGTTGCAAAGAAGTAAAATAAGGCTCCATAAAAGGTGACAGGTAAGATAAACCGCATCACTTTCGCAAACTGGTCAGAGAGATCGATGACACCCCATCGTTCTAATATTCGTTCAATAATAGCAATTCCTAAGACAATGCCTCCTATGGTTAGAATAGTGGGGTCAAGCATGGCCAGTGGACTAAATGGGAAAAAGGAATATGCCTTGAATGGACGAGGCTTTGTGGAGGGCTTAAAGGATGGTTTATGGAGGAAGTTTCGAAAACCAATATCATGTGTTTTTCTCATGTTGGTACCTACTTTCATTCTTTTTATTTTTCCGCCTTTCATGTCTCAGTTATTTCAGCTCAACACATCCGGTCGCCCCCTTCGCCTCTTCGGTTCAGCTCCCTTACAGGTTCCACGAAGGGCTTCACTAGGCGTATAAAGCTTGTATTAACGCGGTAACGATACTGAACTAGCTACTGATTAGGTAACGCAGTAATAATTCTTTAGATACTATGTAGCTACTGCAGTAAGCTTGCCTGTCCACTCAAAAAATAAAAAAGAATCCTTACTACAGTAGGTAATGAGGAAGTAATGAGGTAAGAGGTGTATTATTTCTGATTTTTCGAATTTTTGTTGACAACCTAAGAAAACAAGTGTAACCTTTTTTTAGCTAAATAAATTGAATATTCTTATCTCGAGAGGTGGAGGGACTGGCCCTAGGAAGCCTCGGCAACAGACTGTTAAAGTACTGTGCCAATTCCAGTAGCAATTTGCTTGAAGATAAGAAGAGAATCCATAACGATTATTAACCTCTTCTTATTTGTAAGAAGAGGTTTTTTATTTTGAAAAGAAAGAAGGAAACAAAACCATGACTAAGACATTAGTGAAGGCTCCATTTAAAGCTGATCACGTAGGTAGTTTTTTACGACCAACTCCCCTCAAAGAAGCAAGAAAAGCGTATGCGAATGGTACAATTAATAAAGCTGATTTAAAATCTGTAGAGGACAAAGAAATTGAAAAGCTTGTTCAGAAGCAAATTGAATTGGGTCTTAAATCGATCACGGACGGTGAATTTAGACGTTCTTGGTGGCATTTGGACTTCTTATCAGGCTTAGAAGGTGTGGAGCAGTTTGAAACAGAATATATCAGCCAATTCAAAGGTGCAAAAACCAAAAATAACGCAATTAAGGTAGTAGGTAAAGTGGACTTCGATCATCATTATATGGTGGAACACTTCACGTTTTTAAAAGAAGCTGTTGAACGACATGGTGATGGAAGCCAAGTCGCTAAATTCTCAATTCCAAGCCCAAACATGTTATTTACTCGGATTCAAGAAGATACATATTATAAGGGAAACAGAGATCAATTTTATCATGATACTGTGGCTGCTTATCAAAAAGCTATTCAAGCCTTTTACGACGCAGGCTGCCGTTATCTACAACTAGATGATACGTCCTGGATTGATTTCGTTTCTGAAGAACGCATCAATGCGGTTGTTGAGAAGCTTGGTATGGATGTAAAAGACATTATCGATAATCGAGTAAGTTGCTTAAATGATGCTATTTCTAAAAAGCCTGAAGATATGCTCATTACGATGCATATTTGTCGTGGAAACTTTAGATCTACGTATATCACAAGTGGTGGCTACGATACTATATCTGATGCTATCTTTGCTAACTTACATGTAGATGGACTTTTCCTTGAATATGATGATAACCGTTCAGGAGATTTTGAACCATTAAAAAGTTTTACACGTAACAATCAAACCGTTGTATTAGGATTGGTAACATCTAAATTCCCTACATTAGAAGATGCTAAAGTCATTAAGCGAAGAATCCAAGAAGCAAGTGAATATATTCCTCTAGAAAACTTGTCATTGAGTCCTCAATGTGGCTTTGCGAGTACAGAAGAAGGAAACGAATTAACAGAAGAAGAGCAATGGAATAAAATTAATCACGTAATTCAAATTGCTCAAGATGTCTGGACAAATAACTAAAGAATGATTTAAAAGATACCTCTCCTGTCAATTAGGAGAGGTATCTTTTAAATCATGAGGTTTTAGGCAAGGTATTCCCTTAAGATTATACTATACCCATACGTCGGTTCCCTATTTTTAAAATGGAGCAATTCACTTAATAAGGATCGACTTCGTGACTTTTCTTTACAGCATCTTCTGTTGCTTCATTTGCAGCTAATGTACCTTGTCCATATTTTGATTTACCTGCTTTACGACCAGGTACCTCACTTGTATTTTTCATATCCTGCATTTCGTGTAGTTTCTTTTCAATACCTTCCTTCACACGTCGACCATATTCTTCATCAGCTTGTGTAAAATGAGAAATCATCGTTTCTTGGATTCGTTTATCACAAATAGCAAGTGCATCCGATAGATTTTTAATCAATTCATCGCGCTCCCAATCTTCAAAACTACGGTATGTGTGACCTGCCTGCCCATAATCGTTAGGACGGTCAATTGGTGCACTCATTGCGGCTGCATTATACGTTGGTTGATGTGGAACACGGTCTTTCTTATTTTCTTCCTGAAAGCCACCAAGCATTGAAGGCTCATAATTAATATGTGGATTATCCCCAGATTCCTTTGGGTCACGAATATCCATTTGACCGCGCTGCTGATTCGTATGAATAGGCACTTTCGGTGCATTCACAGGTAATTTTAGATAGTTGGCACCTACACGGTAGCGCTGTGTATCTGAATAAGAAAAGGTACGTCCTTGTAGCATTTTATCGTCTGAGAAGTCCATTCCATCCACAAGAACTCCTGTACCGAAGGCGGCTTGCTCGATTTCTGCATGGAAATCCTTTGGATTACGATCTAGAACCATACGGCCCACTGCCAACCATGGAAACTTATCTTCCGGCCAAAGTTTCGTATCATCTAAGGGATCAAAATCAAGCTCTGGATGATAACCATCCTCCATAATTTGTACGAAGAGCTCCCATTCTGGATAATCTCCACCCTCAATTGCTTCGTATAAATCCTGCGTTGCATGTCCCACGTTTTTGGCTTGTATCGTATTTGCCTCTTCTTGTGTTAAGTTCCGAATTCCCTGCTTAGGTTCCCAATGATACTTTACTAGTACAGCCTCTCCCTTATCATTCACCCATTTGTAGGTATTTACACCAGACCCCTGCATGTGACGATACGTCGCTGGAATCCCCCATGGAGAGAATAAAAATGTAATCATGTGGGTAGCCTCAGGTGTACGGGAAACAAAGTCAAACATTCTCTGAGGGTTTGGTACGTTCGAAGCTGGGTCTGCTTTAAACGCATGAATCATATCAGGAAACTTCATTGCATCACGGATAAAGAAAATCTTTAGGTTATTCCCAACTAAATCCCAATTCCCCTCTTCCGTGTACATTTTCACAGCAAATCCGCGTGGATCTCGAGCTGTTTCTGGAGAATCTTTTGCTCCGGCAACTGTGGAGAAACGAACCATCAATGGTGTTTTCTTGCCCGCACCTGAAAATACCTTTGCCCGAGTATATTTCTCTACTGGTTCGTCCCCCACTTTTCCATATGTTTCAAAGTAGCCAAAGGCTCCAGATCCTCGTGCGTGGACGACTCGTTCTGGAACTTCTTCGCGGTCAAAATGAGAAATCTTTTCGATAAAGTGATAATTTTCAAGTGTAGCTGGCCCACGATTACCAATTGTACGAATATTTTGGTTGTCTCTTACAGGATGTCCCTGACGTGTAGTCAGCGTTTCACGTTTTATATCATCCTCGTTTGAAGCATTAACGTCTTTATTTTCTGCCAAAATGAAAACCTCCTTTGAATGATCACTTTAATCTTTTTCCCTGTATTGGAAAATGTATTCAATAATACTTAATTTTTCATGGTTTGTCTCTCATACTATGAATTCAAATCTATAAAAACCGTCATTAGTTTAAATTTAATCTTTTTTCACTCTTTGATTACAAAATAAGGTGACATAAGACTAAATAAGTATTTATTTGTGATTACCCCTTTAAATTTCAAAATAACTTGTGCTTCCTTTCATATCTTGCACCTTTTCGTAAAGACTTTCATACTCTTCTACCAACTGTACAGTTAGATTTACTTTGAAACAAATGGCAGCTTGTGTAAATAAACTGAAAAATAAAATTTATTGAAACGTTGTTAAGAAAGAAAGAAAGAACCCGATAGTAATTTAGTTCAATTTTTATTTGTAAAAAGTAAATTTAAATTCAAAAAGAGAAGGTATCTATATGAGAGAAAAATTTTCATTCAGAAAAAAAGATGATAGAAGGCTATCTATTCGAACCAAATGGATTTTATTTATTTGTACAACCACCTTTGTAGCACTTATAGGAACCGTTATCTTTATGCAGGTAAGTATAAGTGACATTTTGAAAAAAGATAATTTAAGTTCAAACGAGGTTACTGCCAAAAGTGCGTCTGAACAAGTAAGTTTAAATTTAAAAGGCTATGAAAATTCATTAAAACAGTTGGCAGGTGTCGTATCTAATGAAATGAACAAAAAAGGTTCTGTTTCTAACGTCGACAGTCTATTGCAAGCCGTTAAGAAAAATGATTCTACAATTATTTCGGCCTATTACATGGATGGGAAAACAGGAAAACTCCATATTTCTCCTTATGCTGATTTTAAGCATGACGTACATGAAACAAGAACATATAAAACTTTAACAAAGGCACCTAAAGTAACATGGATGGATGTATACAAAGATAAAATTTCCGGAAAAATTATGACCTCCGTCGTTTCTCCGGTCATCGTAAGTGGAAAAATGGTAGGAGCCTTAGGTTATGACATAGACTTAACTACAATTGGAGTTTCTAGAAGCAAAATAGAAAAATATACTGAAAATAATCTTGTCATCTTAGACTCACAAGGATTTGTGGTTAGTGCTTTTATAAAAAATTCTGACGGGAAAAATATGAACCCTGAAAAAAGTGGTACTGTAGAGGGCGTTAGTGATTTAATATCACACAGAGAAAACTTTAATTCACAATATGATTGGGTATCAAAGATTTATAAGAATGATTCTGTGCATTCTCTTGATGTGGAATTAAATAAGAAGGGTTATACTGGACAAGTGACAACAATACCTCATTTAAATTGGAAAGTAATTTCTTTAACACCCAAAGAAATCTTTTCTTCTAAGATGAATGATATTAAACAAACTGGAATTATTTCAATAGTTATCGGTTTAATAATTGGGGCGTTGTGTGCCTATTACCTTTCTGGAATGCTAAAAAGGATTATACTTAATATTCAAGAAGTCTTAAAAAAGACATCAAGTGGAGATCTAACTACTGAACTAAGTATTTCATCAAGAGACGAGTTGGGAGATCTAGCGAAGAGTTATAACGAAATGCTTGCTGGCATGAGACAATTAATTTCTAAAGTGAAGAACAATGTTGTCTCTGTCGAAACAACCACTAATGGCGTTAGCACAATTGCTTCAGAAAATAACGTCGCAATTGCTGAAGTTTCCCAATCCATAGAGGAAATCGCAATGGGAGCATCAGCTCAATCAAATCAAATTGAAAATGGTTTACATACTATTAAAAAGTTAAGTATTGAAATTGATTTATTATTAGAGCAATCTAATATGGTTGAAAAAGAAATGAAAGAGGCTTCCACTCAAGTGCGAGTAGGTGAGGAACAAGTTGAGGGATTAAAAACCTCTTATAAAAAATTAGACTCGAATTTTAAAGATATTACACTAATGGTTTCAAATTTAAATAACAAATCAAAGACTATTGCAAATGTGACTGATCGCATTTCTGAAATAGCCGAACAAACTAATTTATTAGCTTTAAATGCTTCCATAGAAGCTGCCAGAGCAGGTGAGCATGGCAGAGGATTTGCCGTAGTAGCTCAAGAGGTTAGACGTTTAGCTGAAGATTCTAAACAAGCTACTAAAGACATTAACGAAGTTATAAATAGTATACTTAAAGAAAATAGCACACTTGTTAATATGATGACAGAAACAACTCAGACTAACTTTGAACAAAGCCAGGCAGTAAAAACAGTGAGTGAATCTATGACGTTTATTACTGAATCTTTAACTAAGGCAGTAGATTCTATTGTTAGAGAAACTGAATCCATTAACAGTATAAATCAACAAAAAGAGATCGTCATTCAGATGATTCAAGAAATAAGTGCTGTGTCCCAACAAACTACGGCATCTGCTCAAGAAATAGCATCAATAGCTGAAGAGCAATCCGCATCTTCAAATGAGCTAACACGTCATACGGACCACTTATCTAAATTGATTATTGAGTTAGATACTGCAGTAGAAAATTTTCAAGTTGAAATACGCTCTTAAAGTAGATATGGTGCATCTCTAACTATAATCGATAACAATAACCAATTAGTGTGATGGTTATTATTACTTGAAGAACCTGAAAGTGAAGAAATAACTCAAGCACTAGAAGAGATTGCAGTGCAAGAAGGTCAATTATCATAAAAGTAAGAGATAAACGGGCATTTGTAAACAAAGATCCAGAAATCTTATCCACCTATAAATATTAACTTATAATCCTTAAGGAAATATATTTAGATATATACTTGTATTAGAACGTTTTAAGTTACAAATTAAGGGTAGGCGAACAAGTATGGGAGGTAATGATGATGAAGGATTCTGAGAAAAATCTTCCTGAAGAATGGATGAAGCTAGTTAGAGAAGCAATGAATTCAAATGTGAGCAAAGAACAATTTAAACAGTTTTTAGAAGAAAAAGCTGAAAATAACAACAAAGCAAAAAACATTAGATAATGAATATCTAATGTTTTTTGCTTTCAAGAAATTTGTTTACTATCTAAAAACACTTAGTTTTTATATTTTGTTACTTGAACTTATCTTCTAAAACCATCTGCATACTGTTTTGGGACAGTCGTTTCTCTTTTCAATGTAGATGCAGCTTCTAATGCCCAATGAGGGTTTCGTAACATGCCTCTTCCAACAGCTACAAGGTCTGCATCCTCATTACCGATAACAGCATTTGCAAGCGCAGGATCATCTAATCTTCCAACAGCGATGACTGGAACATTGAGAGCTTTCCTAATCTCTTGAGCTAATGGTACTTGGTAGCCTGCATGCGTGCCGGGTCTCCCACCAGCACCGATAGGACCTTCACCTCCTGAAGAGATATGAAACATATCTACGCCAGCTTCTTGATAGTCTTTTGCAAACTCGATACTTTCATTAATGCCATATCCGCCTTCTACATACTCTTTAGCAGATATCCGCATGATTAATGGCATATCTTCCGGTATTTCAGCTTTTGCTGCTTCAATAATTTGTCGGCCAAATTTAGTCAGATCTTTTCCATACTCATCTTCTCGTTTATTTGTTAAAGGAGAGTGGAATTGATGAATTAAATATCCATGAGCACCATGAATTTCAATAGCATCTACACCAGCTTTCACAGCACGCTGTACAGCTCTACGGAACTTCTCTACCATTTCTTTCACTTCATCTGTTGAAAGAGCTCTAGGTGTTTTTGATTTTTTATCAAATGGAATAGCCGAAGGAGCAACTGGTACCTCTGCATCTTCAGCTTTACGACCAGCGTGAGCAATTTGGATGCCCACTTTAGCTCCGTAACGATGACAAGCTTCTACAATTCGTGCTAAAGCAGGAATTTGGTCGTCTGACCATAATCCTAAATCATAATCTGTAATACGGCCATCAGGTTCCACATCTGTCATTTCAATTATAATAAAACTAGTCCCACCGATTGCACGATTTACATAGTGTAAGTAATGCCAGTCAGTAGCAATTCCATCCTTTTTTTCAACAGAATATTGGCACATTGGGGGCATCGTAATACGGTTTTTTAAATCCAATCCTTTTATCTTATAAGGGCTAAATAAGTGATCCATAATAAAATCTCCTTTATCAAAATTATATGCATGCACATGCATATAATTTATATTATTCTTTATTTCTTGTCAATTTATATGTTTATGGTTTATGTTCACACTATAAAAGTACACATAGACCAAGTGATAAATAAAAATGACCTAGTAAATTTTACCAGGTCATTTTTATTTATCAGTTAAGATAAACTAATTTGTAAAAAACACATGCATTACATCATGATTCGTGTAATAACGCTTGTAACGCATGATGAATATTTTCCTTTGAAAACGCAGATTGAAGAATGGTATAAACAGTATCTAAGCATCCCTGTAGTTTTTCTGAACCTTTTTCAGTCAGACTAGTATAGATACCTCTCCTGTCATCCTCACATATATGTCTTTGCAAGACTCCACAACTCTTAGCCTCAAGTCTACCTACTAATCGTGACATAGCACTTTGGCTTAATCCAACCATCTCTTGTAATTGCTGTAGTCTTAATTTTTTATCACTGCTTTGAGATAAAAAGTAAAGAACGTAAAATTCTTTCAATGATAGATCATAATTTTTTTGTAAAGTCCTTTCAAGTTCATTGGTAATACTTAGTTGAATATTAGTAATGGATATCCAATTATTTAAAAGTTCGTTTTTTGGATTGGTTGTCATATGAATTCCACCTATTCTATCCTATATAGCACTTTAATCAACTATCTTAATGTATACAGATATGATGTTCAAGTCCTATTATATAACAATTCATTAACTTTTAATTATATGGTGAACAAATGAAGTTAGAAGCTAGGGAATTTATTGTTGCTATCTATCCTCAATATACAGGAGAACAATAAAAAAGATGACTATAAGTAGCTTAATAAACTAAGTAAAAAGCTTAAAAGGTAAATGAATGATGCACAATTTTAATTACCATAATGTCTTTTTTCGAACTCATCAAAAAAAGAACCCTTACTACATTGGGTTAAGATGTTCAAGGCGTTACTCAATCATTCCTTCTGTCACTGAAAAAGTTGTATCTCTTGTAATCTAAATTCAGATTCCATTGAGATCAATCCCTCCCCGTTAGGTTATTAGCCTAACTTTTGAGATTAACGTCTCGCACCGAAAAAGCTTTTCATGTCTATGCAAATAATGACTCTGTTTGGTAGCTGCTCATAGTTCATTGAAAGTACTCCTCAATAAAGAACGTTTGTTCTTTATTATATAGACTGTTCTACCTAAAACAAAGATGAACTTCATTGTCTTTCTTCATTTCTTGCTGTTATTTTGCATCATGAAAGATAATACCTAGACCATATCTTGTTCCAGATGTAATCGTACTTACACCATGACGAAGTGTCGTTTTATAATAACCACGCGTGCCTAACACCGGGCGATGATTAGTTGGAAAAATTAATGCTTCTCCCTGTTCGAGTGTAATCACATGTCCCCTACTTTGTGCACGGGGTCTTTGTTCAACCAATACAGATTCTCCACCTGTATAATCTTTTTCTCGTTGATTTAATGCAAATAACACTTGAAATGGAAAGTGAATTTCTCCGTACAAATCTTGATGCAAGCAGTTGTATCCACCTTCCTCATATTTCAAAATGAGTGGGGTCGAACGAACTTGTTCTTTTTGATGACACTGTTTAAGAAATTCTTTGTGATCCGCCGGATATATGGTATCCTTACCTAACTGATTTAACCAACAATTAGCTGCTGTCGCAAGTTGAGGATAGAAATGTGTCCGCAACTCTTGTAAGACAGGTGGAAGAGGTGCTTGGAAATATTTATACTCGCCACTTCCGAAACGATATCTTTCCATGTTAATGGTACTTCGAAAATATGGAGATTGGTCATACATTTTAATAATTTCTTCACACTCATTTTTATCTAATAAAGTGGATAGTTTAACATACCTAACCCCGTCTAGTGATTGATGCATTGCAGCCCAATTTAGGGATGCAATGCGTTCTTCAATTGACTTAGACATCTATCATTCTCCCTTCTTAGTTGAATTTTACTTTTTCTAACGTTAACAACGTTTTTTTCATATCCAGTCCACCACGATAACCCGTCAAGGCTCCATTTTTACCGATAACCCGATGACATGGAACTGTAATTAAAGCTGGGTTCGCGCCGATGGCTGTTCCAACTGCACGTACTGCATCAGGTTTCTCAAGATATTTCGCAATATCTGAATAGGAGTACGTTTTTCCATATGGAATTTTAGATAGTGCATCCCACACTGCTAATTGAAATGATGTTCCATGTAAATCGACAGGTAAACTAAAGACTTGACGTCCTCCTTGTAGATATTCGATTAATTCAGTAGCATAAGATTGCAACTTTTCATTATCTTGGACTAAATTATGATACGGAAGATATTTTTTGACCCATTGAGATAGTTCATCAAATGATTGATTTTGAGAACCAACATAGCATAGTCCTTTTTCCGTAGTTGCAATATACATTTTCCAATCTTCGTGAGTGAAATGTGTCCAATATACTGATTGATTATTTGTTTTCTCGATGTTCTATTCCCTCCATTAAATGATTGTTTTTATAGGCCTGGCGATACTCAGTTGGAGTATAGCCTGTTTTTTGTTTAAAAAGTGTAACAAAATATGTCATATTAGGAATTCCAACTGCTTCAGCAATCTCTCCTACTTGTTTATCGCAAGCCACCAAATATTCGGTTGCTTTTTTTATTCTTGTCTGTTGTATATATTCAGTCGGAGTTTTCCCAGTTACTCGCTTAAATGTACGCTGGAGATGAAATGGGCTACCGTGACATAAATTAGCTAATTTCTGTAATGTTAAATGTTCCTTAAAATGTGTATCTATATAACCTGTAACTTGCTCTACCCACTCTTCAGCAGGTAATTGTTTGTTAATAGGTTTGCATCGTTTACATGGGCGAAAATCTTCATCCAAAGCTTGCTTAGGATCTAGAAAAATCTTTACATTTTCCATTCTAGGTGGACGTGATTTACAAGATGGGCGACAAAAAATCTTAGTTGTTTTAACTCCATAATAAAACTTCTTATCATAAGACATGTCATTTAACATAATGGCTTGCCACTGTTCATTGGTAATACCGTCGTTTTCTATGGTTTTTTTCATATTATCTATAAGGTCTGTAGACATCTCTTCTTGATTAGAATGAATATGTTCTTTCATATCATCACCTCGTTACACAGTATAACGCTAAGAAGAGATAAATATAAGGATTTTTGGATGTAATAGCAAGATATCGAAAACAAAAGATCATTTGTAGACGTCAAGTAGAATTGGCTCTTTCTCACTTTTGGTGAAGGCAAACGTCGCCATATGTCAAAGATATGTATTGTTTTTTTAGAAAAACAACTCTACCTACAATAATGGTATGAGCACTCTTTTTTTCAACAATTCATCACTTGCCCGACCATACATCATACGTTTTAACGTCTTCACACGGTTTATATGCCCTTCAGATAACCCATTACTTAGAGGATCAACACAGGCAGCCATTACTCCTTGTAAGTCCTTTTCAATATAGGTTGTAAACGTGTTGAGAGCCGGAAATGAATAAAGTTTACATCTTTCAATCCATCCAGATAAGCCTTGATTGTTGCGTTTCCTGATAATATTTTTAAAGCTGCATGTCACTTCAACTAATTGCGGTATAAGTGGAAACTCTTTTAAACATGCCGAAGGTAATGTATTCAGCCAGTCACTATTCTTTTCACTCCATATTTTCCATAGTAAGCAATCTCTAGATATGGTATACGTTGTGGCACTAGCTCTTTGTTCCTGGCGAATTCTTGACACGGCTGCATTTAAGGTAGATCGACATCCTGTATAGCCTACCTTTCTAAGTTCTACCTCCATACGGCTTGTGGTCCATCCATACAAATTCCACTGACGTAATTGAGGCAGGTATGGATCTAAGAGCTTAACACGATTAATAGGCTCTTTCTTCTTACGTCTTAAATCTTGATAGACCGTAGGGCGAGAAATATTTAGATGACGAGAAATCCAAGCAATGGATTTCCCTTTAGCTTTCCACTCCTTTACTTTTAAGCTACGCTGCCAAACCTTTTCTGCATGCAGGTTACGTTGAATATCTGTTTTGCGAATAAGTAGTGGGTCTGGTGTAGGGTTTTTATATTCTGTTTTTCTCCATATAGATGGAAAAGAGTGTTGTAAGGTCTCTTTAATTGCTGTAAATAAACCTTTCAGTATATGCCAACGATCCGTGATCTGATAAGCATGAGGAAGTGCTTGAGAAATAGCTTTAGCGTATGTTGAGGAACCGTCCCGAGTAACTGTTTGAATAGTAGGGTGCTGTTCGAGCCATTTTACGACTGTTCCTTTATCTCTACCATTTAAAATAGCAATGGGTCTTCTGGTTTCTTGATTGATAATAATCGTACCGTAACGACAACGTTTCTTGAATGCAAAGTCATCAATCCCAATATGAACCGGAGGTTCATAAGAAGGCAATTTCAATTTATGAAGCAAGCGTAAAAGTGTGTGGTGACTGGTTACAATACCTAGATATTTAGACAGCCGAGATGCTACTTTGCAGCTCGTAGATAGTGCAATTGACTTCAGCATCTCGTGTAAACGCTTGGTTTTGCGTTGATAGGTTCCTAACCACGTAAATCTTTCTGTAAAAATAGCTTGTAGACAACTACGGTCATCGCAAAAAAATTTACGTGTTTGTAGTCGTATATACGTTGATTTACCATATGCAGGTACATCCTGAAGGGATCGAACATATTGGCTGTGTATGCGGTTAGACGGAGTATGACAAGACGGGCATCTACAAGAAGAATGTTTAGATTTTACTAGATATATATAAGATTGATCTTCTTGTATAACGAGTAAACATTCTATATTAGTAAAAGAGGAAAAAGGCATGTGGCGATTCGCTCCTTTTTATTTCACTATACCATCTTTAAAGTGCCTTCACCAAAAGTGAGAAAGAGCCGTAGAATTTTACACTTTTTGCTTATTTACTTTTTACACTTCAGCTGAAAATACACTTTTTCGATGTTTCATTCGATAGCTATCTCCATCCATATGAATGACTTCTACACGATGAAGTAAACGATCTAAAATCGCAGTGGTAATTCCCTGATCTCCCATTAATTCACCCCACTGTTCAGGGCTTTTATTGGATGTAAGAATGATGGAACTTCGTTCATACAAATGATTAATTAAATGAAAAAACAAATTTGCTTCTCGCTGATCCATTGCCATATACATTAAATCATCAATAATGACCAGATCGGCGCCTCTTAATCGCTTTAGCTGCACTTTTGATTTATTTAGAAATTCTTCCGTTTTTAAAAGATGAATAAGCTCACCCATAGTTACGAAATAGACGTTGAAACCTCTGTGAATAGACTCAATTCCCAAACCGATTGCTAAAAATGTTTTACCAACGCCTGGCGGTCCCAATAAAATTAAATTATACTGCTGCTCAAGCCAGTTTAGCTCTGCGAGCTGGGTCAATTGGCGCCCCGTTAAAGCTGTTTGCTCTTCTAAATTAAATTCACTTAATGACTTCACGTAAGGGAAGTGCGCCCACTTCATTCTTCTTTCTAAACTCTTTACTTCACGTTTTCTCAGTTCATAACGTGTGATAGATTCAAGAAATTCTAAATACGTCCAAGAAGATTTTTCAGCCTCACGTAGGAGCTTTGGTAGCTCCTCAGCTGTTTCCGATAACCTTAATTGGCGAAAGTGCTCCTGCAAGTCATTTACAGTCTTATTCACTGTGGTTCACCCCCTAAAATACTTGTGTAAGTAGTAAGGGAGCGAGTTGTCACTATGATGTTGTCTTTACCTGAATGTTTTATAAAGGGAGGCTTCACCTTTTGGGTACATTCAGTTTGTAATGCATTTTGATGGTTTGCTATATCCCGAAAGTCATTGGCGCTGTAAAGTTTATCTATCATGCATTTAGTCAAAGTGGCTTCAATCCACATTGGATATTTCTCAATGACGTTTTGAATAATTATGAGCTGATCACGCCGATACCGTGGGTATCTTAAACAAATTTCATTTAAATAAGAAGTTGCACGTTCCTGATCTTCAAAATGTGAAACCAGTTGTTGCTTAAATTCTTCAATACCTTTTGAACGATCCCGGATATGATGTAGATGTTGAATAAGCTTTCCCTTTTCATTACTAATGCTATGTTCAGCAATTACTTCTCCCTCTAACTGTTTACGGATAATCAGCGTTGGCGGTTGGCTCGAAGTGACTTCAATAAAAACCTCATTATCAGAGGCTACACTATACGTTCCGAGAGGAACGGAATAACGGTTTGATTTAAACCGTATTGTATTGTCCTTACTAATATTCCTTGTTATACTTGGGGTAATGACGCTTTCGTATGAGAGTGGTGAAGAGACGGGCTGTAAGTGTTGCTTTTCGACGGGGAACACTTCAGCTGGTCTTTTTTTCGTTGTCTGATGAACATGTTGATTTCCAGTGCGATGTAGCCACTGTAACGCACGGTTATTCCAATCTTCAATATTGCTAAATACTCGGCTGTCTGCGAAATTTCCCTTTATGTACTTTACAACGTTCTCAATCATTCCTTTTGATTCTGGGTCTGCCTTACGACATAAATGAACTTTAAACTTACGTTCATTTACATAGCTTTGAAACTCAGAAGTTAAAAGTAGCTGACCTGAATTTTCGCTTACTGTAATTAAACGATCCTGATCATACACAATTTCTTCTGTGCGTCCTCCGTAAAATTGAAATGCATTTTCATGACATCGTATGGCATCATTTGTCGTAAAAGGCCGGTCCTGCCACTCCATGTATTTGTATCGAGAGTGAGCTAAGACAAAAGCGATGAAATATAGTTTAATTTCATTCTTTTCAGTTGTCTTCTGTTTCGTTTCTCCCCAATCCACCTGGATTTGCTTACCCATAGGTTGTTCAGGGATTGCTTCATACTGCCGAATTATTACTTTTTTCTCAATCTGATAAATCTCCCGCATCTCTTTCACATATGCTCTTACTGTACTCTCGCCAACAACTAAATCGGGATAACGCTCTAAGAGCCAATCGTGGATTTGCGCTGCACTGAGATGAGGGTATTCTTCAAGCCAAGCGATAATCCAATCCCTGTAGGGATCCAATTTCTTACCTTTGCCTTGAAGCTGTTCCATGTATGCTTTTGTCTCTTCAAATGTCATTTTTAAATATTTATAAACGGTTGGTCTTGATACTTTGAGCTCCTGTGCAATTTGAGATACTTTAAACTTCCGTTGATGTAATTGTTGAATATTTAAATAAAGCATTAACTTCTCCTCCAAGACGCTGTCCCCCCAGTAAAATAACACCTTCTATTATTTTACTAGAGTTCTAGCTTATTGAAGCAAAAGTGTAAAATTACATTGAGCAAAAACTGTCAATTATATTCTAGCGTTTACATCATTTTAAAGAAGGTTAATTTTTGTTTAGAATAACTTATGTAAAAGATGATGGTGGAAATTACAGAGTAACGAACCATCGACTTCATCAAACCATCATATTATTGCCGGGTTTTTTTCGTAAACAAACGGGTGTTTCCAGTGATGTGATAATAGGGTATTGTGACTTAGAATTTGAAAGAGTACAGGCATGGGGGTTTAATATTCCTACACGTAAAATATAAAAGATTATATTTACTAAAAGTGGCCCTTTTTATTTGCTAATAAGTACATCGTATTTATAGCTACAGAAAAAATGAGGAGATGGTGAAATGCACATCAATTTTGAAGGTATGGAATTACACTATGAAGTAGTTGGGGAAGGTATCCCTACCCTTATGATCCATGGTTTTGGAGTCGATATGAATGTAATGAAAGGTTGTATGGAACCATACTTTAGCAATAACACTCATTCTTACCAACGTATATATCTTGATTTACCTGGAATGGGTGAAAGCAAAGGTTATAGTTAAAATTATAGTGCTGATGCTATTTTGCAGGCGTTGATGAAGTTTATAGAAAAATTAATTGGTGATCAACCATTTTTATTAGTAGGAGAATCATATGGTGGCTACCTTTCCCGAGGAGTTCTTTCAAAGATCCCTCAATCTATTCTCGGTATGCTTTTTATCTGTCCAGTCATTTACCCAGAATTATCAAAGAGGCTCTTGCCTCCTAGTTCAATACATATAAAAAATCAGGACTTATGGAAAACATTAAAAAATGAAGAAAGAATAATGTTTGAATCAGAATTTTTTCTTTTTAATGACCAAACATATAAACGTGGAATTACCGAGGTATTAATAGGCAATCTAAAAGAAGATAAAGATATATTTAAAAAAATCAGTAAACGTTACTCTTTTTCTAATTGGTTTGTGGAACCAACATTTGAAAAGCCCTCCATGTTTTTGGTAGGAAAACAAGACAGTGTCATAGGTTATAAAGATGCTTTCTCTTTAATGGAAAAATATAAGATGTCTACCTCCTACATAGCATTAAATGGAGCAGGTCGCAATTTACAAATTGAAAGTCCTCACATATTTAATACAATGCTTACTGAATGGTTAAATATAGTAGATAAGTCTTAATTGATAAAAACTAAAAATCTAGTAGAATTTCTAATGGGTTTTTACCAGAAAAGCAATTAATATAGTACACGCCACAAATAAAAAGTTGCATACGACTCCCAATCTTTCCAAGGGATAGAATATTCCATGATTTCTTCCTTCGTAGGCTTTCTATCCATGTTAGCTAAGGTTTTAATGGAATTAATAAGTCCTACATCATCAATAGGAAATGCATTCGGAAAGCGTAGACAGCGCATCAATACATAATTTGCTGTCCAAGGTCCTATACCACGTATTTTAATTAGGCTTTTTTCGACACGTTTGAAATCTTTCGTTTTCATTAAGTTTTCTTTTGATAACTCGCCGTTAGCCATTAAACGAGCAATACCAATAATATATTCACATTTTTTAACAGTCATTTTGATATCGGCTAAATCCTCTATTGTTAGTTTAGCCACTTCTTCATAAGTGGGAAAAATCCAATATTTTTTTGAGTTCCATTCCACTGATTGTCCAAACTTTTCAACGAAACGTCTTTTTAATGTATAAGCATATGATAAATTAATCTGTTGACCTAAGACACCCCAACATAATGCTTCGAATAGATCAGGAATACCCACATTACGCAACCCATAAAAATCTTGTACAGGTTTCATAAGTAATGGATCTTTTTCAGCCATTTCATAGAATGACGTTAAATCATTGTCAAGGTCAAACCATTCTCGAATATACCTCACTACTTCTGCACGTTTCAGTTTTGTTTTAGGCCTCGTGTCACCTAAAAAATGAACCACTAATTGTTGCTTATCATTTGCGTATGTTTGTACTAAAGATCGATTGTCTCCAATAGCAATTACACGTGTAATGGTTTCACCTTCAATTTCAAACATGCATTCATTTTTCTCACGTAATAAATATCCCAGATTTGCTTTAATATCGAATTCTACAGGCAATTTAATTATTAAATAATCTTCTGAATCAATCCAAGAGCCCTCTGGAACAATTGAGCAGCAGTTTTCGCAGGGTTTATATCCTTCGTCTTCAGCGTCTTTTCTTGTGTTGAATCCCAATATAGTTTTTTCTTTAGAATGACTCGTACACCATGGAAAACAGTAAATCTTATTTGCTTTATTTCCTTTAAAGTAAGGTGCATCCCATTGTATATCTACATTCTCCTTTGTTGTTATTTCCACATTTATTCCTCCTCACATAAACCACTCACCATTTAGTTTTATCACATAACGATGATTTTCGTTTTCGTAATCTTGCTCTTACATTCCAAAAGCATTCCACAGAACAGACATTCGAGTTATACTAGCTTCTGAGGTTATTGATAACACTTCAAACACATTATATCGAAAGGGTGTTTTATTATGACACAAGATAATAAAGTAATTTATACATGGAGAAAGTTATCGAGATAATAGAAATTAAAAAATTATTGGGAAATGTTCTATAAAACAAAATTTTGGAATGAAATACTCACAAAACTTTCCATAATTGGTGAGGTAAGGAGGTATATTATGTTTCGATTGTATGGAGCCTTAATTGGGCTTAGTTTCATTTGGGGTTTATCTTTTGTATTTATGAAGTGGCTGCTTCCATCAGCTGGTATATGGGGAATTGTATTTTTCCGTTGTCTAGCAGGTGCAATCATCTTGCTCCCGTTTCTATGGTGGAGGCGCAGAGAAGTTAAAGGGAAACTACCCTGGAAGGCGTTGATTGTTGTTGGTATATTTAACTGTGGTTTAGCGTGGGGTTTAATTTCTTTAAGCGAAACTGTGATAAACAGTACAACTGCCTCTATTCTGAATGCGACCACTCCAATCTGGACAGGTCTTATCGGATTTATTCTTTTTTCTTATCGACTTACCGGACGTCAGTGGATCGGTATTCTTATCGGTTTTTTCGGGATACTTGTCCTTATGAATTTTCAATTTGGTCAGATTTTCGGAAAAGAGTTTGTTGGAATTGGAACAATGCTTGTTGCTTGTATCTGCTATGGACTTGCGGGGCAGTTAACAAAACGGTTTCTGTCTGAGGTGGGGGTACTAACTATAACAAGCTTCACCTTACTAATAGGTGCTATCATCGGTTTAGTTGGGATGTTGATTACTGAACCATTCAAACCAGATTTGTTAATTCATCCACTCCCGATTTTGGCAATTGTCGGTCTCGGCTGTTTTGGCTCAGGGTTTGGTCAGTTGATTTATTTTTATATCAATAAAAATGGTGGCCCTGAATTAGCAGCAACGGTTACTTACCTAATCCCTGCCTCGGCCATGGTATGGGGTTATGTACTACTGGGAGAGACAATTACTCCAAACGTAATCGTTGGACTGCTTATTATCTTTGCTGGCGTTTATCTTTCATCTAGGAAATCAAAAGGTAAAACTCCACATGTTGCTCTTGTTAGTAATAAACGAAATTAGTTAAGTAGATTTTATAGTGTGAATCTTTAAAGTTATCTTCGAGAGAGGAATTAAGAAGCTGAAGGACTATAGAATATGCTATATTTCGTATGGAATTCGTCATATATGATGATAAAACGTAATTCTAGTTGTTCAATTTTGTTTAAAAGGCAGCCCTCTATGTGGCTGCCTTTTTATTTTAAGACAGAAAATAATTTCAAAATTTACTGCTAGTTATCCTAAACCCAACAATAGCGAAGAGAAGATGCTGGATTTATATATTTAACAGAGTCGAGATATCCCCACCTAATACTCTGTCTGCAACCTCTTGATTCGATGTATGACGCTTCACAGCTTGCAGATTTAAATATGGATCTCCATATGGGAAATCTGAACTAAATAACGTTCTCTGAGGTATTTCTTGTATAGCCAAAGACAATGCATACGTTGTATAGAATGCAGAGATATCTAAGTAAGCATTTTTAGTTTCTTTAATTATCTCTATCGTTTGCAACCAATAAATACCGCCCATATGTTCATATATAACTGGCACATTTTCATATTTTTGAGTGAGGAGAAATGATTATGGACCATATCACACTCCAAGTATATGATGCACCTGAATTAAAAGTAACCATTTATCAACCTCGCCAAGGAAAAGAAACAGAAGAAAAGATGAAGCATTTACTGAGATAATAATATTAGTACTATACATATCATTAATGCTAATTACTAGAAGCCTATATAATCTTGATAAGTACATAGGCTTCTTTGCGTTTTTTCTTCTAACTGATTTCATCAAAAACGTTCGTAAAAGTATGTGTGTTTTAGAATACGTTCGTAATTTATTTTAGTACTTAAACGAACGCAAAGAATGATGGCTTTTATATTCAAAACAAAAGTCCGTAAACGTATACTTTTGCGGACTTTTCATTTAGATCTATTACAAGATGCTAAAATATTTAGTATTATTAACAAAATAAAAAGCTGCCTTGGAGCGTTAGGAGAGGCAGCTTTTTATAAAACTAGATATGAAATGTGTGTGTGTTAGCAAATTAATTACAACATATTTTCTTCATGAAAGCGATTTATTATAAGAATAAGCATATGTATAAAAGCTGCATAATTCGTAATCGTAACCTTTCTTAAATCTCTTGTTTTCAAGAAATTCTTTTTTGTTTGGATTCCAGAAAAAGTGATTATGGTAACTAAAAATGTAATATACTACTTTTCTTTACTAATCACGTGATTTTTCTTGAGTATAAATTAATTCTTAAAATCATCTAATCTAGTGAAAAATTCCTGAAGGAAATCATAAAATAACTTTTCGGTTGGAAGTAGTGCTCGTTCCTTTGGGGTAATAACTCCTACAGTCCTTGTTACGCTTGGTTCAACCAATGGTATTTTCACTGTTGAGCGTGGCAAGCTATCGACTAACGTGACTTCTGGCATGAGTGTTACACCTAAACCAGCAGAAACTAACCCTTTCAACGCATCGATATCATCCCCCTCAAAGGCAACATTTGGTGTGAAGCCAAGATTCTGACAAGCATTCACAACAATATCTCGAAAGACAAAACCCTCAGGTAATAAAACAAACGGTTCGTCTACTAGTTCTTGAAGTTTTACGGAGGATTCTTTTGCAAGGCGGTGGTGAATTGGCAAAAGAGCCACAATATTTTCCGTAAATAATATTTTTTGTTGAAGTTTTTTTTCTTTGAAAGGAAGTGGACCTATTAGACCAAGATTAAAATCTCCTTTAATTACACCTTCAATTAATTCGTGGTAAAGCGCTTGTTTTAACTGAAATTTTGCTTCCGGATAGCGCAATCTAAATGCATAGATTACAGTTGGTAATGTATACGCTGCTAAACTTATCGGAAAAGTAATGCGTATTGTTCCTTTTTCAGGATCTAAATATTCCTTAACTTCACGTCTCGCATCATCTATCACATTCATGGCATGTTTCATTCGTTCAAAAAATATTTTTCCAATTGGGGTTAAATGTACTCTTCTTCCTTCTCTGATAAACAAATCAACTTCTAATTCATTTTCTAAATTTACTATTTGTCGACTTACCGAGGACTGTGCTACATGTAAAGAATGGGCAGCTTCAGTTACGTGTTCGCGAGTAGCAACCTCCATAAAATAACGGATTTGTCTAAAGTCCATTTTGTATCCTCCTTATTAATTAATGCGTAAAACGCATTAATATTATCGTTTCTTTATATTGATTCGATCATTATTTCAATTATAAAATATTTTATAATAACAACCTAAAAAAATTACGAAGAATTTTTTAAATTTTCATTATAAATCAATAAATAGGAGACGGATAAGTATGATAACAATTGAAAAAAATCAATCGACGTATACAGAAAGTGTGCAGGATTATGTTAATCAAGTATTTGAAATAGTTAAAAAACGAAATCCGAATGAAAGTGAGTTTCATCAGGCGGTCAAAGAAGTATTCGATTCTTTAATACCTGTTCTCATTAAAAATCCTCAGTATATTAACCAAGCTATTCTGGAGAGAATTGTTGAACCAGAGAGAGTCATCTCTTTTCGTGTACCGTGGGTCGATGATCAGGGAAATATTAGAGTAAATCGCGGATTTCGCGTCCAATATAGCAGCGCAATTGGCCCATATAAGGGTGGATTAAGATTTCATCCATCTGTCAACGCAAGTATTATTAAATTTTTAGGATTTGAGCAAATTTTTAAAAACTCTTTAACTGGTCAACCAATTGGCGGCGGTAAAGGCGGCGCTGATTTTGATCCTAAAGGTAAATCAGATGGAGAAATAATGCGTTTTTGTCAAAGCTTTATGCTAGAACTTAGCAAATATATCGGACCTGATACAGATGTTCCTGCAGGTGACATTGGTGTAGGAAGTAAAGAAATTGGCTTTTTGTTTGGACAATATAAAAAAATGTGTGGCAGCTTTGAAGCAGGCGTTTTAACAGGTAAAGGTCTTAGTTATGGTGGAAGCTTAGCTCGTAAAGAAGCAACCGGGTACGGAACAGTTTACTTTGTTGAAGAAATGTTAAAAGATAATAATCTTAGCTTTGAAGGCAGTACAGTTGTTGTGTCAGGGTCAGGAAATGTCTCAATCTATGCAATTGAAAAAGCGATTCAGCTAGGAGCTAAAGTGGTTGCGTGCAGCGATTCTAATGGTTATATCTATGACAAAAATGGTCTTGACTTAGAGACAGTTAAACGCATTAAGGAAATAGAAAAAAAACGTATAAGTACTTATGTAACTGATCATCCTGAAGCGATTTACGTGGAAAGTTGTAATGGAATTTGGACAGTTCCATGTGATATTGCTTTACCATGTGCTACTCAAAATGAAATCGATCAAAACTCTGCAGAATTATTAGTTTCTAATGGAGTAAAAGCAATTGGTGAAGGTGCCAATATGCCCTCTACATTAGAGGCTGTCGAGATTTTCTTAGAGAATAATATTTTATTTGCCCCTGCTAAAGCAGCAAATGCTGGTGGTGTTTCTGTATCAGCGTTAGAAATGGCTCAAAATAGTACTAGGCTCTCTTGGACTTTTGAAGAAGTCGATAGCAGATTACATGCGATTATGAAAAGCATATACCAAAATAGCAAGAAAGCTGCTCAAGAATACAACGCTCCTGGTAATCTTGTCGTAGGTGCAAACATTGCCGGATTTATAAAAGTGGCTGATGCTATGATTGAGCAAGGCGTTATTTGATACTTCATTAGGAGAATATACTAGTATGGATATCTTAAATTTAAAGGCTGTTAATAATGGGTGACTTATACATAGTTTCTATAATTATGATTGCTAGTTTAATTGTACTCTCATATGCACTCAGTAGAAAAAAAACTACTATTAAATATATAGCACCTCTAATTGTAGGAGTAGTTAGTGTGGGTGTTGTTATCGTAAGTTTCCTTATCGGAGGATGGATCGGTATGAGAGTAGGGACAATTAGCTTTACTGCTTTTATCTCATCACTTATCTCCCTACTAATTATATCTATAGCTGAATCTGTAAAAAGAAAATTCAGTAAATATTATCGTTAACAAAATAAAAAGCCACCTCTGGTCGTCGATAGAGGAGGCTTTTTATTTTGTTACTTTTCATAAGGTAGAAATATCATTAAGAAAATTATAACATAATTTTGTAAAAAAGACCATTTTAAATAAGTTGGAGCATATGTATAAAAGGTGCGCTTTTTATACATTTTTTCTTTACCCACACCTGGAGAGAACTCCGTCATATCAAGGATGTATAAAAAGCTGCATAAAGGAAGTAATCATCCGTTCTTAAACCCCTTGTGACATAAGGGGTTCTTTTTGTCGTGTCTTCCGGAAAGAGTGTTTATGTAAACTAGCTTTGTATACGATATACACAGTTAAAATCCTTTATTTACAGCAATATAAAATGTTAAAGTGACTATATATTGGAATTAAGTGGAGGATAAACATGTATAGTAAAAATTGTTCTAAATGTGATTCAACTTTAACTAAAGCACGTATTCAATCATCCCCTGGAACAGTGGGAATAAACAAAGCGCCTAGCAGATTATTGAATAACAACAGTAATTATAGTGAGTTAGTACCTTATGTTTGCTCAAGTTGCGGTTATGTAGATTTTTATGTAGAGGATCCTGAAAAGTTCTCATAATAGAGCTTTTCAGGATTTTTTATTTCCGATAAAAAACATTATGGTAACTCGCTTTGCATACGATATGCCTAACTTTGATTATTGGATTGTTTCTACTAATAGCTTATAACACATATGCTTGTTCTGATACAAATCCTGCGTTATCTAATTTTTATGGAAATTACATATTATAAAAAAGAACAAAGCTTCGTTTAATTTTAGACTTTGTTCTTCTTGTTTATCATTTAAAGTATAGAAGGTAGACAGTTTAGACAGATTAAAAAGTCAAAAAAGAGCATCTAATTAACTTTTAGCAAGTCTAAAAAGCTTTGATAGCAAGTCTCTTTGTAATATTGATGGGAATTTATATCTTCGTTCATTAGCCATTGAATGAGCAATCCATCTATAATAGCGCGCATGGTTTTTGAAGTCTTTTCTACATTAATATTCTGTTCAAACACTCCTGTTTTCTGACCAGAAATAATAATGTCAGATGTAATGTTCCAACAGTTTTGATAAAAACGATGATTAATTTTTCTATATGTTTCATTTTGGCCTGCCTGAGACAAGAAATCTAAATAAACTCTATAAAATTTTGCATTTTTCTCAGGGGCGACAAATACTGAGTTTACATAAGCTTTTAATTTACCCAAGGGAGTAGACTCTGAATTCACTGATGCAAGCTCATAGTTATAGATTTTATCTGTAAGCCACTCAAGGAGTTGAGATAAGGTATCTTCCTTATTCTCAAAATAATAATGGACGACTCCTTTACTAACTTCTGCATGATCAGCAATACTCTGTAAGGTAACCGAATTATAACCTTGTACTGACATAGCTTGGAAAGCTGCTCTTAATATTTGATTCTTTCTCTCTTCTGCTTTTTTCTTCATAATAAACCTCCAGCAAACTAAACGTACAAATTAGTATACAACATTTTATAAAATTTGAACAAAAATTATTCTGACCGGTCAAAAAATTTTGACCGGTCAGAATAATAATGTATACTAGTAGTAGTTTCACAAAGGAGGAATTACAAAATGAAAGATCAATTCAAAGCGCTAGTGGTAGACAAAGTTAATGATGAATTTTCAATGAATGTAAAAAATATTTCTCTAGAATTTTTGCCTAAGAGTGATGTCTTAATCAAGGTACATTATTCGGGAATTAACTATAAAGATGGGCTAGCAGGTACTCCTGATGGTAAAATCATAAGAAATTATCCATTTATACCAGGGGTAGATTTAGCAGGTGTAGTCGTTTCTTCTAATGACCCTCGCTTTCATGAAGGAGATGAAGTCATTGCAACAAGTTACGATATAGGTGTTTCCCATTTTGGTGGATACAGCGAATATGCCAGTATTCCAGGTGATTGGATTGTACCTTTACCTGAAAATTTGACCCTTAAAGAAGCCATTGTAGTAGGAACAGCAGGCTTTACGGCAGCTTTATCTATACAACGTCTAGAGGAGAATGGAGTATCGCCAGAAAAAGGCAAAGTTCTTGTGACAGGTGCAACCGGTGGCGTTGGCAGTTTTGCGGTCTCATTTTTAAACTCTCTGGGTTATAAGGTAGAAGCTAGCACAGGGAAAGAATCGGAGTATGAGTATTTACGAAAACTCGGAGCTCATACCATTATTTCAAGGGATATGACGTATGGAGGAAAAGTTAAAGCTTTAGGGACACAAAAATGGGCTGCAGCCGTTGACCCTGTTGGTGGAGATCCTCTTTCCTCTGTTTTAAGCCAGATTCAATATGGAGGTTCAGTTGCTGTTAGTGGGTTAACAGCTGGGACAAAACTGGCCTCTACTGTTTTTCCATTCATTTTAAGAGGCGTCAATTTACTTGGAATTGACTCTGTATACTGTCCAATGGAAAAACGTTTAAGAACATGGAAACGCATAGCAACAGATTTTAAGCCATCTAATTTTGAAGATTTTATCTCACAAGAAATTAATTTAAATCAGCTTCCTACTGTTCTTCCTAACATTTTAAAAGGGCATGTAAGAGGAAGAACGATTGTAAAATTAGTCTGATAAGAAATTTATATTGAGATTTCTTACTGTCAAAAATCAAGCACTATAAAGGTTTTTTAAAATATTTTTGAAATATTTTAAAAATACAAACAAGAAAGCGCAAACCTTTTACAGGTTTGTGCTTTTTTGCTTCTGGTAATACGTTTTATGTTAACTAATAAACAATATTATCTACTATAATTTAGGTGTTGAAAAAGGATATAACGGCTGTATGAAGAAGTGCTATTTTATAACTATTTGTTAAGTGGTGATATCTTTGAAAATTAAATCTCCTCATAAAATACATATTATAGGTTCCGTCGGAAGTGGAAAGACAACATTAGCAAAAAAATTGTCTTCACAACTAAATATCCCATCTTATGAGCTAGACAATGTTGTTTGGAAAAGAGCTAAAACAGGAGATATTAGGAGAAGTGAAGAGGAAAGAGATCAATATTTAAACACTATAATCAGTTCCGAGTCTTGGATTGTAGAAGGGGTTCATCATAAGTGGGTTTTTCAAAGTTTTAAGAATGCAGATTTGATTATTTTTCTAGATACAAGTTATTCAAAACGGAATATTCGGATAGTAAAAAGATTCTTTTTACAAAAGGTTGGTATTGAAAAGGCGAACTATAAAACCTCTTTTTTTATATTTAAAAAGATGTTTGAGTGGAATTCATATTTTGAAAATAAAAGTAAGCCGGAAATATTAGAAATGTTAAGTGATTTTGATGATAAGGTAATAATTTCAAAAGATACTAATGAAATCGAAAGTATATTGATTAAGAACAATCACTACTAAAATCTTATAATCCATTTTGTATTGAGTAAATAGAGAAGTATTTCATAAATAATAAATGTTTTATCATTTACTCTACCTGACGACAAATATGGGCTTTATCATTTAACAAAAAATGACAAACCCTTTAAAATTGTATATAAGATTGTACTTACCATCAGTTCACTATTTTTAGTTGAGTTATGGGCAGAAAAATATACGAAACTAATTAAGTGGCAAAAAGGATGGAAATGGTATTACAGCCTTATTAGCCTTAATATAAAAGCTTTATTTAGTCGTTTAGTAATTGCAATTATTAACATTATACAACAGAAACAAGAGGGTTAACCTATGCTCCTACTAAAAAAAGTGATCTTGTGGCTCCCTCTTGTTTTATAGGTGGAAACTCAACTGGTTCTGCTTCTTCAAAGATGAACAAATCTAATTGTTCAGTCTCGAATGGATTACCGGATGTTTCCCAACTAGTTAATGCACCGAACACACCTTCATTTTCCTATCCTGTTAAGTTACCCCAAATAGATGTTCCACTCACATGAGCATGAGAAGAATTTGGGAATGCAGCTCAGGTATTGTCACAATCATTTATAAATAAAAACCTAATTAATCGACGATTTTGACATGCAGTGAAACGTTCTCTGACGAAATTAACT
The DNA here is from genome assembly GCF_038005965.1 of Priestia sp. FSL W8-0524. NCBI lineage: Bacteria > Bacillati > Bacillota > Bacilli > Caryophanales > Bacillaceae > Priestia > Priestia sp. FSL W8-0524. Next base: position 26,503 of record NZ_JBBOUG010000003.1, on the reverse strand, counting down.
TTTGTTTTGCGTATAACTTATAACTGCTCATTCGATGCAAATTTCAGCCCTTCAAAAATCTAGCTGTTTTCCGCACTTAAGTACCCTTAACCCTCTTAACACAAAATAAAATTCCTATTTATCCTATTTTAAAGTATTAATAAATGAAATATTAAACGATTCCAGTTAAACTATAAATTCCAATGACTATGAGAACAGTTAATGTTTTCAAAATAGTGATAGCAAAAATATCACGATACGATTGAACATGTGTCAATCCACAAACGGTAAGGATCGTAATGACTGCTCCGTTATGGGGGAGTGAATCCATACCTCCGGAAGCCATTGCAATTACTCGGTGCATGACTTCTGGAGGAATGTTATATTGGGCTGCCGCCTCCATATACTTTTCACCCATCACGCTTAGTGCAATCCCCATTCCTCCGGAAGCTGATCCGGTAATTCCCGCCAAAACATTAGTTGTTACGGCTCCGTTGACAAGTGGATTCGTGAATATATGCGAAACACCATCTCGAACAACGCTAAAGCCAGGAAGTGCAGCAATAATACCGCCAAATCCATATTCGGAGGCTGTATTCATGGTTGCTAGTAAAGCTCCACCAATGCTAATACTTATCCCTTCTTTAAATTTGGATTGTACTTCTCTCCAGTTATATAATATCGTAGAAATTATTCCAAATAATAAGGCAAGTTCTACTGACCAAATTCCAGTAACCTGGGAAAGTTCGACCTTCCCAAAAGAATCTAGGCCGATGGAAGAGAAATCAAATCCGTTTGGATACCACTTAGGAATAATCGTAGTGAAAAATTTATTAGTGACCCCAACAAGAATTAGTGGGACAAATGCAAGAAGTTCACGAGAACGGCTGTTTGAAGTCTTGAGGTTTATTGAATAATTCTCCTCTTCAGCCTGGATAGTGGCTGCCATTTCTACTTCATTACCTTCAAAACCTGAATATCCTTCTCCAGCTTTGCGAGCCTTTCGAGAACGTGATTCTAAATAAATCATTCCAACAGAAAAAACAATAACCCCACCAATTATCCCTAGCATTGGAGCAGCGTAAATATCTGTCTTAAAAAAGGTAGTAGGAATTACATTTTGTATTTGTGGCGTTCCAGGTAAGGCATCCATCGTAAATGTTGCGCCCCCTAAAATAATAGTTGCGGGGAGCAGGCGTTTGGGAATATTTGATTCACGAAATATGTTGGAAGCAAACGGGTAAACAGCAAAGGCAACAACAAACAAACTTACACCACTATAAGTCAGTATTGCACTTAGTAGTACAGTAGCTAAAATTGCTCGTTTAGGTCCCACCCAACTGATTATAGTTTGAGCAATAGATTTTGCCACTCCAGACATTTCAACTATTTTTCCAAATATAGCTCCTAAAAGGAACACCGGAAAATATAACTTAACAAAACCAACCATCTTTTCCATGAAAATATTAGAAAAGAAAGGGAGTACGTATGATGGCTCAGTCAACAAGACTGCAAACAACGCACAAAGCGGCGCAAAAAGAATTACTGAAAACCCTCGATAAGCAATAAACATAAGCAGTCCTAAAGATAAAAGAATAACAATAAGATCCATACAATCCTCCTTATTTTTAATAAATAGTTAGTTTTTACAATATAAAACGCATGAAAAAAGGACCGTTTACGAAATTTTCAGAAGCCTATAAGTGATCTAACATCTATTATTTAAAGTCCCATAGAATACACAATCTATTTATTGGTTGCTCCTCTTCCCTATTCTGTAAATCCGTGGAGGCTTTACTTCAGACTATATAGCACGCTATTCTCTGAAGCTCATTTTACGCATACTTAATAAATTGGGATTAAAGTGCTTTATATTATCTGTAAATCTTGGAGAACTACCTTTTTTTTCAGCTTCCTTCACTAATTTGACAACTAAATCATTATAAGGAGTTTTTATTCCTGCCGCCCTCCCCTTTCTACAAATAAAACCGTTGATAAAGTCAATTTCAGTTTTTCTTTTCTTTTCCAAGTCTTGTAACATGCTCGCTTTTGTATTACTATGTGGTCCCCAAACCTCTTGATAAAAATCCATTTTATTAGATATATCATTTTCATCTTGAAGTTCAAGAACCTCCATATCTTTTCCTTGAATCCTCTCTAATTTAATTCCATAAGCATGGGCAACCTTTATAGTTTCGTCTGCAATGTAGGCTAAGCTAACCATTGCTGGATCACTGGCTAAAACCTTCCCAAAACAACAGCCTAATGCAGCTGACATGCCACTAAATGTTGCATTCATTAATAATTTTGCCCATTTTATTCCCATGATGTTAGAAGAGATATCACAATGACCAACTAAATCTAAAATTCTTTTTACTTCCTTGAGTCGAGGAGTTATTGATCCATCTAATTCACCAATATCAAACGCATATTTTTTTAAAATTCGAGTTTCTGTTGCAAGTTCGGATACACCTGGACCAAGCCAGGTAGCACCAAATCCTACAACACCACCAATGGTTCTTTCATGTCCAATATAAGAAGCAACGAAGTCCTCAGGTATACCATTTTGCAACGTACAGACGATACTAGTAGAGTGAAGATGCGGAAGCAATTGTTCTAAAGAAGCCTGATTGTAAACCTGTTTAGTTAATAAAAAAACTAAATCATATTGACCAGTAATTTCATGGGGTAACATGGCCTTTACAGGAACGCAAAGATCCATAAAGCCAGTAATCTTTGCACCGGAATGATTGAGCGCGGATACATGTTCCTTATTGATATCGATTAAATCTACTTTTTGTCCTCCTGCAGTAATTAAGGCTCCTATTATAGTTCCTAAGGAACCTGAACCCATTATTGCAATTCTCATATGTATTCCTCCCTGGAGAATGATTAATTTATTGAATGAACTCAAGTTTATTAAGTGCATTTTCTTCTACTAAAATTGATAAATAAATAAAAAGGCTATTAAAATTTTAAGTTTCAGAATAATTATAATACTCTCTTTTAATGCCTTTTTTGTGTCTTCTTCGATCCCACACGATGGGTCGAAATTATTCAATCTACAATATTACTTTATTCAGAGGTGCTCATTCTCTCCTTTTACTCATTTTAAGGAGAATTAAAAGAATCTGACCGGATTGATGCTTGGAAAAGCAAAGAGCAGCCAAGATTTCCTAGATTATTTACCAATGCTACTTAATCCCTTCAAGCGCTTTGAATTATCCAAACCTAAAATTTCTCTAGCTTGGTTCGGAGTAGCGACATCTCTTCCTAAAGTTTGAGATAAACCTACAATTCTTTCTACAAATTGAGCGTTGGTTTTCGCCAATTCACCCTGTCGATAATAGACACTGTCCTCCATTCCTACGCGAACATGTCCCCCCATTATAATACTCATTGTGTTGATAGATAATTGATCTTTACTTGCTCCAATTGCCGACCAAGTTGAACCGGCAGGAATACTTTCAGCTAAAAATAATAAATTCTTGGGTGTAGCTGGCATCCCTCCCCTTATACCTAAAACAAACTGAAAATGAAATGGGGAGTCGATGAAGCCCTTTTTAGCAATTCGCAAGGTATTATCAATCATACCGACATCGAATATTTCAATCTCAGGCTTTATCTCATACTCCTTCATTTTTTTTGCCAAGCGCTCCAGAAAATTAGGTGAATTAAGAAATACATCACTACCAAAATTCATTGAACCAGCATCAAAAGTTGCCAACTCAGATCCTAATTCACATACTCGAAGACGATCTTCATCGTTCATAGCCACTCCACCAGCTGTCGTTAAGTTAATAATAATATCGCATTTATCCTTTATGCGATTAACGACTTCTACATAGGTACCTAAATCAAGAGAATTATTTCCGTCTTCATCTCTTACGTGAATATGGGCTATAGACGCCCCTGCTTGCCACGCTTCATAAACAGAATCGGCAATTTCCTTTGGAGTAAAAGGTACATAAGGAGTATGTTTGCGAGTTGTCTGAGCCCCAGTTGGAGCAACGGTAATAATTAATTTTTCCAAAATAATCCCTCCGTTTGATTAACATTACTGGTATTTTAGCGAAACGTTTCGATGAAAACATAATGCGAAAACTATATAAATCATTAAAAAATACGAAGTTTTCTTTATTAAATAGCTATTTTAATAAGAATCAAAAAGTTATAATTAAAATTCGATGCATAAAACAGCGAAACGTTTCGCTGGTACTTATTATAATTTGTTAACGCTTACAAAATCAAGGGGTTTCTAAAGAATTTTCAGAATATTATTAGTTATTTATCCTCTACTATTGAAATAATAAGCAGGTGTGTGCGATGATACTCTCTATTTGTTTACTAGTTTAGTTACGTATATTACGTACTATTGCTTATAAAATATACAAAGTTTTCCTAGAAAAAATTTAGGATCTTAGAGTCTATAAAAACAAGAAAATTAGTATGAACTTCTTTGTCATCACACCTACAAAATATTAAAAGAACCAGGACCATCAAGCGATTTAATAATCATAAAAAGATGAATACGTACGTTGGTATTGATTGATATTCTGTGGTTCGGTTCTACGACACTTTTTTACAATGAAAAAACTAATAAGCAAGCTGTTAAATATTAAGACGCATTAAAGACGTGCCTCTATAACAAACGTTATAGAGGCGCGTCATCAAATATGTGAATAAGTTTTTGGAAACCGATTTTTAGCTTTTAAATCAAGATTGTGTTTTTTACTTCATAGTATCTGGGGCATTAAATTAATTTAATCCCTTTAACTTTCTTAAATTGTTGCCCTAAGATTGATTTAATAAAGATTATCAATCTTATTTCTTTTATATCCACAGCTTTCGCGAACTACTAAAGATGGGGTAAGTATGATTTGTCTAGCCCGAGTTTCATCTTTTTCTTTGATCATTTCTAATAGAAACTCCATGGATAGTTTACCCATGTCATATGTAGAATGGTCAATACTAGATAAAGGAACAAGAAAATTTTCAGAAAAGGAATTGTTATCGTTTCCAATAACCGAAATGTCCTCCGGAACACAAATACCAGAATCTCTTAGCCCCTTTATCACTCCGAAAGCTATTATGTCACTTGCAGTACAAATGGCCTCTGGTAATACTTCCACTTGCTCAATCATCTTTTTCACATTGGTATATCCTGATTCTAAAGAATATTCTCCATCATAGATAAGCATTGGATCAATATCTAATCCAGTTTGAGTCATGCAGCTTATAAATCCTGCTTTTCTTTCTCTGGCAGTATTGATATCCAGATCACCTCCGAAAAAAGCAATTCTTTTGTAACCTTGTCTTACTAAATGATTAACTGCTAGTTCAGAAGAGAGTGGATTATTAACTCCAACAAAATTTTTATCATAAAATGGAGGTTTTCTGTTGATTAAGACATATTTTAATCCTGTTTTTTCAACTTCATTTAAATCCTCTGAATTAGCAATATTGGCTAATAAGAGACCGTCAACCTGCTTTTCCAGCATTAGTTCTAAATAAGTCAAAATCTTTTTATTTCCATTTGATACATTACACAGAATTACATTGAAATTATTATTAAACGATACATCTTCGATACCTTCGATCAATGGGGGATAAAAGGGATTTGAAAGATTTGAAACTATAACACCAACCGTGTTGGTTCTCTTTTTTTTCAAGCTTCGCGCTACTGCATTTGGTTTATAATTTAATTCTTCAATTGCCTGCATCACTCTATTGGTAAGTCCCGGACTGACGTATGCTGATTGATTAATTACAGCCGACACAGTAGAAAGTGAAACATTAGCTTTTTTAGATATGTCCTTCATCGTAGCCATGTAAAAACCTCCAGGCGAAACGTTTCGATATCTCTAATCTATAATAAGTTGAGAGCGATTGCAATTTAATAGTATTATTTCCAATTTAAAATAGTTTTTTCACTATTTTTTGTGAAGCTCATCCTAGGTATGTATAATCTCTTCTTATTATCTCTATAGCATTACTGACTCTCATCGCTATAGAAAAAAACTCTAAGTGATTATGTTAAGTAGACAAATACACAGTTTTTCTACATTATTCCGTTGAATACGAAAATCCCTTGCCTCTAACAGCAAAGGATTCTTTTTTTTGGGTTAAGAGCATTTTATTATAAGCTTTAGTATTCATGTAGAGTTGAGTCACTAAAATTATAAGAAGTAAAGAAAAATATAATATTAACTTATAATTTATCTACATAATTAAATTGTATTTAAAAAATTTTGAACGAATGGTATAGCAGCACCTATAGGAACGCCATTTTCAGGTGAACGGCTAATATGGATAAATGAATCATTATTTGGAAATGGGGTTTTATCATAAACTTTTTTATGAAGAAATTCAATGTCTTTTTCTTTTAAGTAAGGAGATATATGTCCACCTAAAATAAATTCTCTGTTAATAACAAGATTAATATTATTGATTGAAAATGCTAAGTCATCTAAAAATGAGGTCCACCTCTCTTGATAGGAAGTGTTACCAGATCGTAATTCTTTAAAGAAAACTTCTAATGATTCATCTTCTTCTAACAGGGCACTAATAGAACAAAATGTTTCCATACATCCTTTTTTCCCACAGTAACACGGGTCTCCATGAGGGTCGACCGTCATATGTTCTACCGTACCACTATGCCCTTCTCTTCCCATATAAATTTGATTATTTATAATAAGAGCCCCCCCAAGATGGGTACCGATTGACAAATAAATAATGTCTCCGATATCATTTCTAATCCACAACTCTGTAGTAGCTGCACACTTTGCATCATGGAAAAATACACAAGGATAATCTAGGTGCTGTGAAAATACCTCAATATCTAAACCTGTACAGTTTAATATTTTTCCATATGTAATACTCTTCCCATCAGTTGATGTTAAAGCTTGTACTGCAAAACCAATGCCAAGGACTTGTTCCTTTTTTACATTAAGAGATGAGACAAAATCATCTACAGCATTGCTTACTTCTTTGAAGTAACGATCTGTATTTAAATATTCAATTGATAGTTCTCTCTTTGCAAATGCAATACCAAGCAAATCAATTGCTAAAATGAAAACTGTCTTTTTTAGAATTTCAACACCGATACTAATATGAGCCTGTGGGCATATAGCATAGGCAGTTGCACGTCTACCTACAGAGGATTCAAATTGACCACTCTTTTCAATTAATTTTTTCTCTTCTAAACGAACTAAATTCTGGGTTACAGTTGGCAGACTCAAACTAAGTTGATTTGCAATCTCTTGTTTTGAAAGTCTCTCGTTTTGATAAATAAGGTGGTAGATCGACGAGTAGTTACTTTTTTTTATATCTTTAAATGTAATATTATTATCCATGCAAACAACCTCATTATGTGTAAATATTTTATAAAACTAGTTTATTTAAATTTAAATAAAATATATCACACCACCTGAACTAATAACAACATTCGCAAGGTGAATGAAGGGTAAGTTCACCTTTTTCTATTTCTTTATATTGACTCATACATAAAAAGGTTATATTATATAAATTAATTTTATAAATATATTTTATAAAACTACTTTCTTGAAAGAGAGGAAATTGAATATGGGAATCATTGAAAAAATGAGATTGGATGAAAAGAAAATTTTTGTCACAGGTGGAGCAAGGGGTATTGGAAAGAGTGCTGCAATCGCTTTCGCTGAAGCAGGAGCCGATGTAGCGATTGTGGATCTAGATTTTGAAGCAGCTCAAAAAACCGCAGCTGAGTTAAAAGAACATCATGAGGTTGAAACGATTGCTATTGAAGCCGATGTCACAAAACCGGAAGATGTAGATAGCATGATTGAAAAAATACTTAACGTTTTTGGTCGTATAGACGTTGCCTTCTGTAATGCTGGAATCTGTATGAATGTACCTGCAGAAGAAATGACTTTTGATCAATGGAAAAAGGTCATTGATATTAATTTAACTGGTGTGTTTTTAACAGCTCAAGCAGCTGGAAAAGTAATGTTAAAGCAAGGTGGCGGTTCTATCATTAATACGGCTTCTATGTCAGGCCATATTGTAAACGTGCCTCAGCCGCAGTGTTCCTATAACGCCTCTAAAGCAGGAGTAATTCAGTTGACAAAATCTCTGGCAGTAGAATGGGCTACACGAAATGTACGTGTGAATTGTATTAGTCCAGGCTATATGGGTACGGAGCTTACATTAAATTCTCCAAGTTTGCAGCCCTTAATCGAGCAATGGAATCAAATGGCACCTCTTAAAAGAATGGGAAGACCAGAAGAACTTCAATCTATATGTGTCTATCTTGCTGGAGATACTAGTAGCTTCACCACAGGAGCAGACTTTGTAGTAGATGGCGCCTTTACTTGTATTTAATAGATTAACAGATTTTAGTTTTCAAGATTGGAGGACTATATATGCATTATTTACTCGGTACAGATATCGGAACATCCGGTACCAAGACAGTTTTAATGGACACGGAAGGTAATCTAATTGCTCAAGATTTACAGGAATATGATGTATTGACCCCAAAACCATTATGGGCTGAGCAATGGCCTGAGGTATGGCTTCATGCCGCCAAAACTTCTATTAAAAATACAGTGCAGAAATCAGGAATTGCTGCGGGGAAAATACAAGGAATTGCTATCAGTGGTTTGTATGGTGGTTCTGGTATTCCATTAGATGAAAATATGGAACCGGTGAGACCTTGTATGATTTGGATGGATCGTAGAGCAGAAGAAGAAACAAAATGGGTTTTAGATAACATTGGAGAAAAAAGACTTTTAGAAATTACTCACAATGGCGCTGACCCCTATTATGGTTATACCAAAATCTTATGGATGAAAAACCATGAACCAGAAAACTGGAAAAAGACAAAGCTATTTTTGCCCCCAAATGATTACGTTATTTATAAACTAACAGGAGAAATTGCGATTGATTATTCTTCTGCAGGAAATATCGGCGGTATTTTTGATATGAACAATAGAAGCTGGTCTAAAGAAATGATGGAAGAGATGGGTATTCCTCTGTCAATGATGCCAGAGAAGATTGTAGAATCAACAGACATTGTCGGTAGATTAACGAAAGAAGCCGCAGTTGAATTAGGGCTTTCCGAAGGAATGCCAGTGATAGCAAGTGGTATTGATTGCGGTGCTGCAAACATTGGACTTGGCGTATTTGAACCAGGTGTTTATGCAGCAGCGATTGGAACTTCAATGTGTGCAGCGTTGGTTTCAGAAAAACCGGTGAAAGGAAAAGATCTGATTGTTTGGCCATATCTATACGATGCAAAAAAGCTTTCTTATTATTTTGCTGGTGGTGCTACAGCAGGGGCGATTGTAAAATGGTTTCGTCAAACAATGTGCCAATTTGAAATTGAAGTGGAAAAATCCGGTGGAAAGAATGCCTATGATGTGTTAAATGAACAAGCAGAAACCATTCCTGTTGGTAGTGAAGGTCTAATTGTACTTCCTTACTTTATGGGAGAAAGAAGTCCTGTGTGGGATTCGGATGCAAAAGGAACGATTGTTGGACTTTCATTAGCCCATACAAAAGCTCATATTTACCGAGCATTTTTGGAAGCGGTCGCATTTTCTTTGCGAGATGCAATGGAAGCGACTGGGGAAAATCTGGGTAAGTCTATCCTGCTTGCCGGGGGAGTAACAAAATCAAAATTGTGGAGACAAATCTTTGCTGATGTCACGGGCTATCCGATTGTTTGTCCAATACATGATGTAGAAGCAAATATGGGAGATGTCATGCTAGCTGGAATAGGAACAGGGCTGTTATCTTATGAAGATGTGAAACAATGGCAAGTATTAGATGAAAAAATCATGCCAAATAAGCAGAGTCATGAGAAGTATAATGACTATTACAAGGTTTACAAATCTATATACAACAACTTAAAAGATGATATGAAAACGCTAACAAGTATTTCGCTCGAAAATAATGCAGATTGTATACTACAAAAAACAATTTAAAATTGTGGGGTAATACACATGGATAAATGGAAAAAGAGAATTGGATATGGTGTTGGCGATTTAGGGTGTAATTTGGTATTTAGCACAATGGCATCTTACCTTTTGTTCTTTTATACCGATGTTTTTGGAATAACAGCAGCAGTTGCCGGTACTTTAATGTTGGTAACAAAAATAATTGATGCTTTTGCAGATACTGGTATGGGGTTATTGGTTGATAGGACACATACGAAATGGGGTCAAGGAAGACCCTATTTCCTGATAGGAGCTATTCCTTTTGCTATATTTACTGTACTGACCTTTATTGTTCCTGATTTCAATATGATGGGAAAAATCATTTGGGCTTATGTCACGTATTGCTTATTAAACATTGCTTATACGGTAGTAAATATACCGTTGAATACAATTGTACCAAGGTTAACTTCAGATAACCATGAACGTAATTGCTTAGTATCTACTAGAATGATTTGTGCGTTGATTGGAACTGCTTTAGTAATGTCTGTTACAACACCTCTAGTAGATTTCTTTGGACATGGAGATACACAAAAAGGTTTTTTAATTACAATGAGCATTTATGGCATTGCCTCGGTATTAATATTTGTAATCACCTTTATGAGTACGAAAGAGGTTATTCCACCGTCAACTCAACCTGGAAAATCCTCTTTTAAACAAGATTTTAAAGGGCTGACAGACCAAGCATTTATTTTTTTCATTTTAAACTTTCTCTATTTCGCTCTTTTTGTTATAAGAAATACAACCGTAATATACTATTTTACTTATAATCTTGGCCACAAGGATTGGTTAACTTTTGTTGGTCTATTCGGAATTCTTTCAGGACTACCGATGTTAATTATTTTACCTTGGCTTCAAAAAAAGATGACGAAGAAAAATGTACTGCTCTTCAGTACGTCCATTTATATTGTTGGGGATTTATTAATATATTTCGGGAAGTCTTCTCCTATTTTACTCATAGCAGGACTGGCGATAACTGGGCTCGGAATTTATGGCATCTTTGGTACCACATTTGCAATCCAACCAGATATTATTGATTATTCAGAATACAAGAATCATAGAAGTATTGCGGGTATGATTGCTGCTTTCCAAGGATTTTTTGTAAAAGTAAGCCTCGGATTGGGGAGTGCGTTCGTAGGAGTTATTCTAAAAATGGGTGGTTATGTCCCAAATGCTATACAAAGTTCAACAACTTTAACCTATATTGAACTGGTTTTTATATGGGTACCCCTGGCTATTTGTTTACTTATCGGAATAACGATGTGGTTTTATAACCTCGATGCTAAGCGTGCAGAAATGGATGTTGAACTTGAGCGTCGACGCTCATTAACTAACAAAAAAGTTATAAACTTTTAATAGAACACATTCATTAAAATCAGGATAGACGGGGCTAAAAAGACTTTGTAGAAGTCGTGATGCAACCTACGTTAATTGGAATTATTTTAACAAAATAAGATTTAATCCAACAGGGAACTATACAGAACTTAATTAGGATCTCTTATTTTCCAAAATACGAACAAATAATTGAAAGCGTTTTAAAGATTATTTGATAGCTTTCTTAAACCTGATTTAAAAAGAGTTTCTATATAAAAAACTCTGTGAAAGATGGTGCGCTTCTCTTATGGTAGACAAGTAAAAGAAAGCGCTTAAATTTTGATCCTAAAACTGCTAAAGACATTTCGCCAGAGCAAATGGAAAGTATGTTAAACGCTATTCGTCTAAAAGATCCTGAATTAAAGAGACCCAAATTATATGCTTTTAATTTGATTTTAACGCTTGTTATTTTAGTTATGCTCGTGATGGATGTTGCACATGGTGGTGTTTTGTTTAGTATAGGTGCAGCAATTGCACTTACGGTAAACTATAAGTCATCGAGTCTTATCAACGAACGACTCGATGCTTTAGCAGCAGATGCTTTAGCACCAGCTTTGGCAACCTTGGCTGCTGGCGTTTTTTCTGGTGTTTTAACAGGTAGTGGGATGTCAACTGCTTTAGCAACATCTATTACAGCTATTATTCCAGAATCATTAGGATCAAATATGGCACCAATTTACGCGTTAATTGCAGCACCTGCAATTACATTTTTACCTCAAGATGCCTTCTACTTTGGAATTGCCGGCGTTATATCAGATGTTATGGGTCAATATGGGATTTCTGCTGGTGAAGCTGCGGTAGCTTCTATGGTGGGACAGGCATTTCGTTTAATTTCACCGGTTATTCCAGCTCTATATATGTTAGTTGCTTCTACTGAAACCAACTTTATAGACTTTCAAAAAACATATATAAAATATGCTTGGCCAATTCTATTTATATACCTCGCTGTTTATACGTTAACGGGAGCATTGCCAATTTAGGAAAAATTTTTTCGGAAATTAGCTCTATTTCTTCATTGGACAAAATTGATGTATGAAGGACAATTAATTAAATTTTTTGACTAGTCTAATTCAGAATGCCATGTAGAAATTCCCTAACTGAGCTTCATGTTTAAGCATAGTATTAAAGCCTTTGCAGGAACTGCAAAGGCTTCTTTTTGACGTGTTTTTTCTATTTATATAGTATATTTTATCAAGATACAGATTTAAGTTCTTCAGTTAAACGTAAAAAAGCTTCTTTTTTCTTATTTTAAAACCCATTTTTAATTTCAAATAAAAAAGTCTTCTTGATATTTTATTAGCATAAATTACATAGATTGAGTCATTGGTTTCTTCTCTCGATTTATTTGAAGTACACATCCAGATGCTGTTGCACAAAGGATACCTGCAAAAATAAATATAAAAGTATAGTTTCCAAACCATGTATGCAAGATTCCACCACCAAAGGCAGCAGTAGCAGCTCCAAGTTGATGAGAAGCCCATATCCACCCAAATATAACTCCACTCTGCTTTCCAAATACATCGCTACATAATCGAACAGTGGGAGGTACTGTTGCCACCCAATCGAGCCCATAAAAGACTACAAAAATGCTTATGCCCAAAAAATTAGAATCTAGAGCAAAAGGCAGAAAAACAAGAGAAATTCCGCGTAAGCTATAGTACCAAAATAATAGCCAACGGGTATTCCAGCGATCTGAAAGCCATCCTGAAAGTGTTGTACCTAAAATGTCGAAAATCCCCATGAAAGCTAACATACTTGCTGCAGTTACTTCTGGTATTCCATGCTCCATACAAGCAGGGATAAGGTGAGTTCCAATAAGACCGTTTGTAGATAACCCACAAACAAAGAAACTTCCTGCAAGTAACCAAAAATCTTTAGAACGAACTCCTATTTTCAATCCATTTAGCGCAGAAAGGAAAGGATTAATATTAGAATTATTTTCTACTTCACTAGATTTATCTTTAGCCCCATAGGGAAGAACTCCTACATCACTAGGTCTATTGCGCATAAATAAACCTACCAATACTATCACACTCAACGATGCTAATGACGTAGACCAAACCACCATGTGCCAACCATAAGACGAGATTATTTTTGCAAATATAGGTAAAAAAACAAGTTGTCCTGTTGCTCCACTGGCAGTAAATACACCAACAATTAAGCCCCGTTTCTTTTTAAACCAACGATTTGCAACTATAGCCCCCAATACAGAAGAAGTTAACCCTGATCCCACTCCTACAACTAATCCCCATAACAATGTCATTTGCCATATCTCTTGCATCCACGCTGATAGACTAGTACCTACAAATAACAACGATAAAGCAACTAATATTATCTGCTTTACACCATATCGTTCCATAAAAGCTGCTGCAAAGGGTCCACAAAGCCCATATAATGCTAAATTAATTGCTATAGGAAATGTAACTTCAGCACGGGACCATCCAAATGATTGTTCAAAAGGCACAATTAAAACTCCTGGAGTTGAACGTACGCCGGCAGCAACTAATAAAGTTAGAAAAGTAACTCCTACAATAACCCAATAAATACTGTGTGATTTTAATTCAGAAGAAGAATGGATATTCTTCATTTGATCCGCCCCCTTGTAAATTAGGTAGGTATTGAAGTTTCACAAAAAACAACTCGATTTTATAAGATTAAAAAAGGTAAAAAAAGAACATCAATAAATACATAAAATCGCCCCTTCTTGAATTACATATTAACGGCCAAGTTACATTTTGAAATTCAATATGAGGTCTAAATTATACGTTATAACGACCAATTAAACATTACTATTTGCAAAATAAAAATATTTCTTCTCCTTTGACACAAATGTTTACAACGTTAAAATTATTCCGGTTCTACGATATATTCCTAATTAAATAAGAAACTTACCTTATAAAAATGGAGACTGCACTGTACACTAATAATAAAGCCATTATTAAATTAAACTGGATTCTATACTTTGAGAGGATTTTTTGGAAAACTGAACCAAATAAACTCCAACAGAAAGTACCTATAAATCCTACCAAAGCTAGAAATATCGAATACAGGATTATGCTGAAGTTTGAATCATGATATGGAAGTATAAAGGTAGCTATAGCCGTTATTCCATATAAAATACCTTTTGGATTTATAAATTGTAAAATCATTCCCATAAAGAAGCTGTTATTCCTGTCTTCATTGTTATTTTCATTATCATTTTTACTCAAAAAGATTTTTATAGCTAGATATATCATATAGATTGCACCTAGAATCTCCATAAAAAACTCAATTTTTGGAATGAAATTTTCGAGTAAAATATTAAAATAACTACATAACAACATTACTATAAGGAAACCTGTACCTACTCCTAAACAAAATTTTATGGTCTTTTTCAAACCATATTCATTAGCAAATAACATTGCCATAATATTATTAGGACCAGGGGTGAAACTGGTCACAAAAATATACAGCAAAAATGACAAAAGTGGCATATTGAACCTCCTCTACAATGTGTATTATAATGTTCAAAACGGACAATATAACGTCGTGCCTTTTATTGTACAATATAGACGTTAAAAAGTATATAATTATAGGAGTGTATTTATGGAGGAAATAAATCTTGTTATAGCCAAAAACTTGAAAAGTTTTAGAGAGAGCAAGAAATTAAGTCTCGAAAGAGTGGCAGAATTAACTGGAGTAAGCAAGACAATGATAGGGCAAATCGAAAGAGGCGAATCAAGTCCTACAATTACAACTATTTGGAAAATAGCTAATGGATTAAAAATTTCTTTTACTTCATTAATAAATAATCCTCAGCCAGATACTAAAGTCATTTCAAAAAATGACATTCAAGTATTATCTGAAGATAACGGAAAATATCAACTCTATCCTTATTTCCCCTTCGAAGACGATAGACGCTTTGAAGTTTATTCTGCGGAGATAGAAGCAGGTGGGTCCCAGGTCGCTGATTCACATAGAGAAGGAACTGAAGAATTCATAACTGTTTTTGAAGGAGAAGTCACTATAAGGGTAAATAACAATGAATATACTGTAAAGAGTGGAAATGCTATTAGGTTCAAGGCTGACAGACCTCATTCCTATCATAATCTAGGGAACACATTAACTCGATTAAGTATGATTATATATTATCCAGTTTAAATCGATATAACTAATGAAATATTTAATGATCAATCAGTAAAGTATTGATTCTTTAGATACTATGTAACTCCAGTAGCAAGGTTGCCTGTCTACCCCTAGAAATAAAAAAGAAACTATACCGCAGTAGGTAATCTTTAGATGGTCATAGAATATGTACTCTTTTTTTATATGTTGGGGGTTGGCCTAGTCGCTTATATTTTTCATGAAATGGACGAGAGATCTAAAGATGTCCCAAGGACTAAAGTTGAACGTAATAATAAAAAGGAACTGACAATTGAATGTCAGTTCCTTTTTATTGTATATATAAATGTAGTCATTCTTCATCTTCATAAATAAATAAGCCATTTACGAAGGTCTCGAAATCAGGAGCTAATTCAAAAATAAGTGTGTCTGATCCCCATTCTAGATCCATATAAATTATAGGAGGGTTATCTTTTGTATTCCGATAGTCGAATGCAACCCACCAATGTCTCTCTCCACATAGTAGAACAATATCTTTCATTTTCGTATCATCTACCATAAAACTGTGTATTTTAAACTCATGCATAAAAAACTACGAATTTTTCCGTTAACATGTTAACGGTATGTCTTTAATTTGTGAAGAAATGACAATTCCTGCTTTTAAACCGGAAAAAAATTAAAAGAATCTGTTAAATTATATAAATTATAACAACCCTCTAGAGGAAAAGCTCTAGAGGGTTGTCTAATTTTACTGTTGCTAGATTATGAATAAGTTAAATATTAATTTTTCCTCTAAATCTATTAATCGGTTATTGCTAGTAACTTTATTAAATTTGCAATATAAACAAGCTTATTAGTTTATAAATGCGAAATAATTAATTCACAGATTCCACTTATCTCAAAATTTTTTGTCTTTGCAGGAAGAATAAAATGGCTACCTTTATTAAAAGAATAGTCTCCTTCTACGCTTCTAAGAGTTCCGTTTCCATTTATTACACTACACAACATAAAGGGTTTGTCCATTGTTAGAGATGCTGTTCCATCTATTTCCCATTTATGAACAGAGAAAAATTGATTTTCTATAAAAGTAGTAATGAGTATATCTTTATATTTTGATATTAGGAATTTATTATCTACATCTATGTGAGGAACTGTCGTAACATCTATTGCCTTTTCAAGATGTAATTCGCGTTTTCTTCCATTTTCATCTCTTCGTTCATAATCATAAACGCGGTATGTAGTATCAGAACTTTGTTGTGTTTCAAGTACAACTGTTCCTTCGCATAGAGCATGAATAGTGCCACTGGGCACATAGAAAAAATCACCTGGTTTCACCTTTACTCGACGAAGTAACTTATCCCAATCCCCGTTTTCAATCATTCTAATGAATTCTTCTTTTGTTTTAGCATTGTGACCGTATATCATCTCAGCACCTTCCTTACAATCGATGATATACCAACACTCTGTTTTACCTAACTCTCCGTTTTCATATAGATTTGCATAGAGGTTATCAGGATGTACCTGTACAGAAAGATCTTGATTAGCATCTAAAATTTTTGTTAAAAGTGGAAAGGTATCTCCTCCATAGTGATCAAAAACTTCGGGATTTTCTCTCCAAATTTCATTTAAATTTTTCCCGGAGAAAGGACCATTTTCAGCAATAGATGGCCCATTTAAATGTGCTGAAATCGCCCAGCATTCACCAGTTCTATCATAAGGGACTTTGTATGCGAATTTATCCTCTAATTCCTTTCCTCCCCAAATTCTTTCTTTGAATATAGGTGCAAAAAATAGTGGTTCAGTCATGATTAGTAATCCTCCATTCTATACAATCTCGTTTAATAGCTTGTATGCTTCTTCTTTTGTTTGAACGGCTAATAACTGCTCTCTATACCTGTCATCCATAAGTTTTCGAGAAAGCATTTGAAGAATTTTCAAGTGTTCATTCCCTTCACTTTCCTTGGGTACAGCAATCATAAATATTAATTTTGCTTCTGTTCCATCAAGACTTTTCCAATCCACACCAGATTGTTTAATTCCAAATACTACACTTGGTTTCTTAACAGAATTCGATTTCCCATGGGGAATAGCAATATTCATGCCAATACCCGTTGTACTCTTTTGCTCACGATTCATAATAGCTTGCTTAAATTCTGCTTCAGAATGCAGAGTTCCTACATGAAACAACTTTTTTATCATTTCATCAATAATGTCATCACGTGTTTCTCCTGTTAAATTAGTTTCAATAAGTTCTAAGCTTGTAATGTCCGTGAGTTTTTTAATTTCTACATTCTCTACTTGCTTGCTTTCTCTTTGAGTTTCTTGTTGTACGTGTGGCTCTTCTATTGTTGCTGAGACTTCCTTCATTTCTGCCACTTTTGATATATCCAATTTTGAAATATCTTTTTTTAATACATTTACTAAAATGGCAGTTATCATAGAACCGCCAATTACAGCAACAAAGAACATAAATACATTATCTACTGCTCCTAATACAGCAACAATTGGGCCACCATGTGCTACTCTATCGCCTACATGACCAATCATTGCAATAACAGCACCTGTCATAGAACCAGCCATAACACTTGGAATAACACGAATTGGATCTTGTGCTGCAAATGGGATTGCACCTTCTGTAATACCAAATAGACCCATTGTAAAGGCTGCTTTACCCATTTCTCTTTCTGAAACTTGGAATTTTCCCTTTCTTAAGAACGTAGCAAGTCCCATTCCGATTGGTGGAATACAGATTGCCGCAGCGATTGGACCCATAATCTCATAATTTCCTTCACCGATCATTGCGGAACCAAATAAGAATGCAACCTTATTAACGGGACCACCCATGTCAAAAGAAACCATAGCACCTAAGATCAATGCTAGAAGAATTGAACTAGACCCTTTCATACCTGCTAACCAAGCTGTTAATGAATCAAAAACTTGTGCTACAGGCGCACCAATAATGAACACAAATGCCAGACCCACAATGAGTGAACCAAATACGGGAATAATGATGATTGGCATAATCGGTTGAATTACTTTTGGAATCTTCATTTTTTTAATTCCTAGCGCTACATAACCAGCTAAGAAACCAGCGATAATTCCACCAAGGAAACCTGCACCACTTTCACTTCCATAAAAACTTCCTGTAGCTGCAATATATCCGCCAATCATACCAGGAACCAGTCCAGGTTTATCGGCTATACTATATGCAATATATCCGGCTAAAATTGGAACCATGAATGTAAATGAAGCGCCACCAATTTGTTCGATTGTTTTCCAAAAAGACGAGTCTGGAATAACTAAACCCTGGGGTGTTTTTTCTCCTCCAAGTGTCACTGCAATCGCAATCAATAATCCCCCAACCACAATAAATGGAACCATAAAAGATACACCATTCATTAAATGCCGATATATCGGATTTTGCTTCTTTTGCTGGTTATTCTCTGCTACAGTTTTTGATTTTGAATGATAGACAGGCACATCACCATTTCTTACTTTCTGAATTAATTCCTCGGGTTTACGGATTCCATCTTGAACCCCAACAACTAAAAGTCTTTTTCCTATAAATCTATCTTTATTTACTGCTCGATCTGCAGCGATAATAATACCGTCTGCTTCACGAATATCCTCTTCAGTAAGTTCATTTTCTACCCCTATTCCACCTTGGGTCTCAATTTTTATTTGAATCCCTAATCTATATGCTGCTTTTTGTAAATTCTCTGCTGCCATATAAGTATGAGCAATTCCATTTGGACATGATGTAATCGCTAACAGTTTCATTATTAGTCCTCCTTAGTTTTTGTAAGCGCCTACAAATAATATATAACAATGTCATAAGGCCAAAAGTTTAGTTTTTTACCGTAACTTCCGGAAAAATTAATCTTTTACTTTATCAAATAAAAAAAGCAAGGCATTTATGCCTTACTTTTAATAATGTAGATAAGATAAGAACTTCATTACATTTGTTTCTGTAGTAAGTTTTTGAATAAAGGATGGCTGTTCACTTATAAAAGATAATTCTTGAAATAGTTGCTTTGTCATTTTCTGTTCCTCATTTTTCACAGCCAACATAAATACAAGGGTCACCTTTTCAGTTCCCCAATCAAGGGGCTCTTTTAATGTAGCAATAGCAATTGCTGACTGTTTAATAAATTTAGAGTTTGCATGAGGAATAGCAATACCTGATCCAATGGTTGTTGCTGACATTTTTTCTCTCATAATGGCATGAACAGCATATTCTTTTTCCACATAACCTTTTTCATATAAGACTTTGGCTAACTTCTCAATTATCATATAACGATGTTCTACATCGTCATGTAACGAAACTAAAAAAGGCGTTGTATAATCTAGCATAGAAAACGCTGTTTTTTCTTGACGAACTGGTTCATCAAATTGTTTGATGAAATCTTCTAGCTTTTTTTCTTCTGTATATTCCAATAATGGCGATACAATAAGGTGAGGGATTTTCACCCCCGAGATGGATGTGGTAGAAATAACAAGTTCTACGTCCTGATGTTTTGTTAAATAATCGTCTAAATCATCTTTAGAAATACAGTCCATAACATAAATTTGATGGAATTTCCGTTCAATCTTTGTCCGTAATAACTGTGACATTCCGATTCCCATATGACACACTATGATTGCATTCTTTTGCTTTTGCCTATTACTATCCAAACGTTCAATAGATGCTTGAAAATGTAATGTAAGGTATGCTGCTTCTTCTTCTGGAATAAAAAGATCAAATAATTGATTAATTTCTCCTAGAACATCAATTACTATATCAAACATGTGGGGATACATCTTTTTAATGTCATTTAGCATTGGGTTTGAGACAGAAAGATCATAATTAATACGATTTAAAGTTGTATATAAATGTATTTTTAAGCCGTTTTTCAAAATTTGATCTTTATTAAAGTCTAACGCATTTAGCTCTGATACTCGATAAATTAAATGAGATAGAATTTTAAAAAGCACTGAATTTTCTTCATTAATTATATCTAAATCCCATGATGCATCATTTTTTGGATAACGAACCTTGCCACCTAATATATGCAATGTTAAATACACTATTTCCTCTTCTGAGAAATGTATAACGAAAAATTTTTCCAATCTCTCAAGAAATTCATATGTCCATTTGTATTCTTTTTTCTTCTGGAGAACAGTTATTTCTCTTTTAGAAATAGAAATAGATTGCTTTAATTTTGTCCTTCGAATCATCATCAGTGTATGTAATAGTAGACTTTCGAGCGTATCATCTGTGAAATATAAAGAATGACGCTTTTGTAATACTTTTAATTCACTTGCTATAAATTCTACCTCATGATACAAAAACTGCTTTTTAATAAATTGATTTGTAATGCTAGGATTATTAATCAAATCTAATATTCTAGTCAATGCTTTTCTTTTATTTTTTTCTGTTCCTTCGATTATTAAACCTATTCTTTGTTTTGAAACTAGTGCTAAACTAAAGCGCCTTAACCATTTTTCAATTTTATTTAAGTCTTTCTTTATTGTAGATCGATTTAAAAAATATTGATCAGCAAATTCTTTTGCTGTAACTGGCTGTACATTCATTAATAAATCATAAGCAATTTGCAGAATTCTTTCTTCATCAGATTGATACTTCGGCTCTTCCTTTACTGTATGGAGCTCATTACATAAACGCACTTTTTCATGTTCCTCTATATCTAAGTAAACACCTAATCCCGGTTTTCGAGTTAGATGAGCATCTGAATAATCATCAAGATAATCTTCAATTATTTTCAAATCATTACGAATCGTTTTTTCAGAGCAATTTAATCTATCCGCAAAATCTTGTACTAATGAGTACTTATCAGGTTCAGATAACAACAAATATAAAATTTCTTTTTGCCTTGTGTTCATCAGTTCCACCTGTTTCTTCTATTCTTTTTAACTTCATATATTACTAGGTTTAATTCTTTATTAAAGAGCACTTTAATCTCTCCTCTAAATGTTGCTTGAGACGATGAATTTTATAAAATTTCGCTTATAATAAAGATTGCATAGCGTATCACAAAATTACCCATACTAATAAACAGAAAAAACCCAATAAAACCTATCCTCCTAGGAATCTCATTTCTCCCATTTTTTTGAGCCCAATGTTTTAAAAATCATATTATCTCTTTTGTTGTTATCATAGATAGAGTTTTCCCAAGTTGTTTCTCAATTTCTTCTCCTTCCCTTTCAATAATCGTACCTACCCATTTTCCTTCTTTATTTTCAGCTTTAATTACTGTACTAATTAAACATAAAATTACAGAATTATATAGTCTATATAAATATGGAACACATTCATATAATCTAATACTAATCTATACTTAATTAAATTATTTGCTCTAATAAGGAAAAAGGTAACTTCTGTTATGAAAAGAAAAGTCTTTACTCCTGCTGAAAAAATGTAATTATTATTCGTTCTCCAATCTTCTCCACTGTAGATTCACCTGCTAGTTGAAGCTAATAAAATCTTTTTCGTATATCTTTAATCAGTATTTAAAAACGCTTTCATTTTGCATGTTCATTATATTATTATAGATATTTTTAAATGTCTATGCTTTTAATAAAAGTAATATAGACCTTTTTTGTTTCCTAGAATAATGGTTATGTAAACTAGCTTTGTATATCCTATGCAATAATAAATTTAAATCAGTAACAACCTTTATTTCCCTTCTAATTCCTATTATTATAAAATTATGAAAATTTACAGGAGGGGAATGTATTGTATTGCCTAATAAACTAGTGATAGATAATAAAGATCGAGAAAATTTACGTTCGGACTGCTCAAATTGTTTTGGTGTGTGCTGCGTAGCTTTACCTTACGCAAAATCTGCTGACTTTGCCTTTGACAAAGATGGTGGAACTCCTTGCCGTCATTTACAATCAAACTATTCATGTTCCATTCACGAAAACCTTATCACTACGGGATTCAAAGGTTGTGTGGGATATGAATGTTTTGGTGCTGGCCAAAGGGTTTCTCAAATGATTTATGAAGGAAATGATTTGAGAGATAACAAAACAAGGGCTAAAGAAATGTTTAATGTGTTTCCAATTGTTCAGCAATTGCATGAAATGCTTTGGTATTTAAGCGAGGCACTTGAATTCCAAGCTACGAATCCCATTCACAATGATTTAAAGGTTTCCTTTGAAGAAACGGAACGTTTGATTAACCAAACACCAGAAAATATCTTAAAAGTTGATGTGCACGAACATCGAATGAAAGTTAGAGAATTACTTTTACATACAAGTGAATTGGTCCGTCCCAAAACATCTAGTAAAAAGTTAGGAAAGAAATTTAAGCGTAGTAGTGATTATATTGGGGCTAAGTTAAGAAGAGCTAATCTTAGAGGAGCTAATTTAAAGGGAGCATTATTTATAGCTGCTGATCTTAGAGAGGCTGACCTTAGATTAACGGATCTTATTGGAGCAGACTTCAGGGATGCTGACTTAAGTGGTGCTGATCTTACAGGAAGTCTTTTTCTTACTCAAGCTCAGGTAAATGCAGCAAAAGGCGATTTACACACAAAGTTGCCCTCTGCTTTAGCGATTCCAGAACACTGGAGAAAAGGAGCTCAAGGACTAATAAACTAGTTCTTGAGCTTCTTTTCGTTCCTATAATCCATTTTATGGTAACTAAAATTGATCCTAGAAAGACAACTTTATTAGAAATGAGGATAGTTTGGTTGTTCTTAGATGCTAGAAGCTAAAATGTCCAATCTATAATATTAACTATATAGATTTTTCTTCATTAACAAAAATAGTTACCATGCATTAGTGAAACCACCTATAGCTATGGCGATCACTATTAGACCTATGGCCATGTAAAGAAAGGGTCCCCTTCCTTTCCACTCTAAATGGGTAGTGTAACTATTAAAAACGAGCGATGACCCTAACAAAACAAGGCCAAATGACTTTAAATAAAGTGAATGTTGAAAGTAAGAAACGATAGCTAGAATGGCTCCTACTACAGCCAAAAGCACATAAAATACTTTCAATACTTTAAGATATGTCATGCATTTCCCCCTTTGCATCAACCGTATACTATCCTCTGTTACCCAGCATATGTTTGTCCAATATGAATTTAGGTCTAATTTCTAAAAATAAT
Source organism: Priestia sp. FSL W8-0524 (assembly GCF_038005965.1). NCBI lineage: Bacteria > Bacillati > Bacillota > Bacilli > Caryophanales > Bacillaceae > Priestia > Priestia sp. FSL W8-0524. The sequence continues at coordinate 2,956 of NZ_JBBOUG010000003.1, read as the reverse complement.
CAAATAAACATTTGAACATTTTAGGAATTAGCGCCACCTCTAGTTCTAGTTATGGCTATTAATATTTAATTTCACTATCTATAAGGTACATTACGCAAAATTACTTGTAATAAATTGTCCTTAATAAAAAAGCGTAATTTATGATTAAAAGAGAATCCCTAATCACCTATTCTTCTAATACCAAAATAAGTTTAACTAGATAAAAATAATTGTTGATATATGTAAGTTTTTGAAGGTAACTAAGTTGAACTAAAGGGTTGAAATTCTGCCCTTCTTCTTGTATACTAAGTTCAACAGAAGTTTAACTTAAAAATGAGGTGTATAGAGATGAAAATTTCACGTTTTAATAAAGACTGTGGAAACTCCGTGGATATGAACATTATGGATGGGTACCTATTTGACTTCCCAACCAACGTTGTAGAACTCCAAAAAGAAGCTGCTGATTCATTCTTTACAGATGCTGTGACGGCACCAGAAGAATTTAAGAAGCGTATCTTACTGTCTACAACAATCGGTGACGAAGAGAAAGAACGTTATTTCTTAGTCGGTGATATCGCCGCAAGCCAACAACTTGCGAACAATCACATTAATCGTTTACATAATAAAATTACAAGCCATATTCCTTATGTGACATTTTTGGCTGCCATTGCATACTATCATGCATTGCATGCGAAAGATCAAAAGGATAATAGCATTGAGATTGGTTATTTCTCTACGATGTTACCAATCTGGTTACTAAAAAAAGAAAGCACATTTGGTGAAGCACAAAAAGCAATGGCAACTCGTTTCTTAGGGGACCATGCTTTCCATATTCATACACCAGGGTTTGAAAAAGAAATAAAAGTTTCTGTGGAAGAAAGTGCATGCTTAAAAGAAGGAGAAAGTGCACGCTTTGCGTTAAAGAAAGACCTAACGCTTCAAGACCGTGAAGATGCTAATGAATATGTGGAATGCGAAACCGTAATGGTTGATATCGGTGGAGGATCAATTGATGTCGTTATTTTACCAGAGGGATTAAAAGCTGCGAACAGCCGTGAATCATTCCAAAGCATCGAGGGTATTCCCTATTTAGCTCATATCGATAAGTTACGAAAAGAGAAATTCCCAGAGCTGTTTACCGATTTACGTGCTTTTGATCAGTTTATTTTAGATAATTACAGTAAACAAAAATTCGAGTTGAAAAATGAAAACACAGGTGAATCCATCGACTTAACAGCTCAAATTAGATCTTCTTTAAAAGACTATGTAGAGATTTTACTAGCGAAGTTAAACGATGTAGCCCCACCGCCAGCAAATAAAATTCGTAAATATGTATATAGTGGTGGTGTTGCTCCGACACTAGAAGTAGCCATTATGAATAGCATGAATGAAAAAATCGGTGAAGAACGTACAGAGAAATATCATAAGGTGCCAGAAGATAGTCGTCACTTAAATTTATTTGGCCTAGAAATTCGAAGCCTTGGATATCTTCAAAAGAAACAAGCCGAGAAGAAAGCCGTTAAATCCTAACAACGTAGGTGATAACCATGTCAGAGCGTCAGAACGCCTTTACGATAAAAACCAACCAGTTAAGTGATGAAGTCTATGACGTGCTTGCAAAATATGCAAAGTCTCGAAAATTAGGGGACTATATTTCATCTTTAATTGTTCGTGAACTCCATCGTACATCTACCGATCAAGTAGAACAGGAGAATAGAACAGAAGAACTGCTCGAACATATCAATTTCGAGCTGCGGGAGTTAAAGAAATTAGCTCAAGCTAATGGTTTTGCCAATGCATCAGACGATATTAAAGAGAAGTCTTCAGAAAACCACGCTATCAAAGAAGGAAAAATTGCAGATTTAGAACAAGTGTCTGGATCTTTAGATGATGATGATCTTGAAGAATTTAGTGATTTTTAAAAGCCTAAGCCACTAGATGTACTAGTGGCTTTAGTTGTTAGAGTAAAACATATCTTTTTGAAGCTTTATTATGAATTCCTTTTACCTTCATTACATAATTTAGTAAATATTATTCCATAAGTATAGTAGAAAAATATAAGCCTTCTCTCTTTTTATTAGGTAGAAGGCTTTATTTTATATATTCTTTTTTAGGTTGAACTAGCATTTTTCTTTTTCTTTACAGGTAATCCGTACTTATTAGAGTTTTCCTTTATTTTTTTAGCGATTTCTTGCGCCTCTTCTTTCGTCATTTTCATACAAAAGACTCCTCTCATGTTCTACTATTATAAGTTTTTTCCAATATCTAAAAAAATTATACATGCTCTTCCCTCCCCTGCCATATATATGTTTTAGGTATGTACAGAAAGTCATTGTCCTAGAGATAAATTTAGATTTTAGGAGTGATTGTGTGAGAGTAGAAGAGAAGAAGAGGAGAATTCGAAGTGACAAAAAACGAGATGTAAAGCCATCACTTCCAATTGATCTTAAAGAATGTATTTATCGATTATCCTATATTACAAATACCCCTGTAAAAAATGTAGTTGAATCAATTTGTATCTCAGGTCTTGCTTCTTCAAAAGTTATGGACTACTTATCAAATTATTTCAGAAGAGGATTTAGCTATGGAAGTACAGTGTATATGGGGGATATGTCCAAAGAGCCAATTAGACAGTTATATAAAAACATAGAAAAAGAACGTGTTTCTACTCGCTTAAAAGATGGACACGGAGAAACATATGATGTTCTAAAACGTTTAGCCTATGCTTTAGATTGTTCTCCTGCATTAGCAGCATCTTTCTTAATTGAAGCGAGCATTAGGAATTCTGATTTTGTAGATGAGTACATGACTCGACATTTAGAAGAAGAGTTGGATCAGGGACGGCTAAAGGAATTAAAAGAGGTATTAAAATTCATCAATAAAAACAATCCGTATAAGGAAGAGTACAGTTTACACAATTTAATTTCTTATATTATGGATGAATTAAAAGTTGGGGCCACTAACCTAGGTTCTTCTG
>NZ_JBBOUG010000002.1:0-105073 GCF_038005965.1 Priestia sp. FSL W8-0524 | reverse complement strand
TCAGACCTATGATCAACTGTTCCAAACGAAATTTATTCAATAAGGGGTGCAGGTAAATGGAACTTTCGAAGCAAGCATTGGTAGAGGAAATTAATACATTAAGCAAAGAGCTCAAATTACCTAAAATCCGTCAGGATTTTGAAGAAGTGATTAAAGAATCAGTTGAAACAGATGCCAGTTATGAAGAATTCTTACGACAGTTACTTCAAAAAGAACTGGATTCTAGACAGGAATCTGCCAAATATAATCGAATCCGTCGTGCAGACTTTCCCTATAAGAAATATCTAGAAGATCTATCAACTGAGGATTTATCAAAAGATGCCCAGCAAAAATTTAAGCTTTTAAAGAGCTTAGATTTTATCAGAGAAGGCCGAAATGTCATTTTAGCTGGCAATGCGGGTACAGGAAAGACTCACATGGCAATTGGCTTAGGGATAAAAGCTTGTATGGAAGGTTATAAGGTATGGTTTACAACGGTTCCTTTATTAGTCAACCAAATAAAGGAATGCAGGTCAGAGAGAACTCTACGAGTTTTTCAGAATCGATTTGAAAAATATGATTTAGTCATCGCAGATGAAATGGGCTATATTTCATTTGATAAAGAAGGTGCAGAGTTATTGTTTACTCATTTATCATTACGAGCGAATCAGAAATCAACCATTATTACAACGAACTTATCCTTTGAAAGATGGGGAGAAATCTTTCAAGACCCTGTCATGACAGCAGCTATGATTGATCGTTTAACCCATCAAGCCTATATTGTGAATATGATTGGTGACTCCTACCGTATGAAAGAAACGGAGAAATGGTTGAAGAAACAAGAGTTAATCGAACAGAGCTAGAAGGAAAAGAAGAATAAAAAAAGCATTAAAAAACCGGCCAATTATATAAATGAAGTCAGAAAATTGGCTGGGTTTTCAATGACGAAATGGCTGGATTTTGAGTTGACAAATACACTCATAAAAGTATTCCTATATTGAATATAGTTTAATGCGTAACAAAAGAGATTTTTCTTGTTATTAAAACGAAGACAAGGCCTAAGAATGACATATTAAATATATAATACATTCTATTGGAAACATCAAGGCAATCAGTTAGGAATTTATTGTAGGAGCTTGATAAATCTATCTGCACATTTAGTGGATTTATCTTCCTCTTGCTTTAGTAATATTATTAATAGTAATATTATAACTATGAAAAATAAAATTAAAAAATCACCTCTTGCTTTAGCAATACTTTGTCTCCTCATCGAAGAGCCTATGCATCCTTATCGTATGCAACAGCTTATTAAAGAGAGAGGGAAGGATGAAGTTATTAATGTTCGTTATCGAACTAGCATCTATCAGACCATTGATCGTTTGCATCGCGATAGAGCGATCGTAATTCAAGAGAAAAAACAGAATGAAGGGAGACCAGATTTAGTTGTTTATGAAGTAACAGAAGAAGGGAGAGAAGCTGCGTACGAGTGGATAAGAGAAATGCTTTCTACACCCAAACAGGAATTCTTAGAATTTCCAGCTGCTATTTCTTTTCTCGCTCTTTTAACACCTGAAGACGTGAAAGAACAACTTGAAAAAAGAGTGCTTGCTTTAGAGAAGGCATTAGCTCATGTAGAAAAACAGTTGAAAGTAGCGACAAGTAAAGGTATTCCACGTTTGTTTTTACTTGAGGTGGAATATCAGAGAACGATGTCATTAGCAGAGTTAGAATGGATTCAATCTACCATCGACGATATACAAGATGAAAAATTAAAATGGGATTGGGAATGGTTACGGGAGATATCGTTATATCTTACTTCTAAAGAAGAACCAATGGACTAACTCTTCCTAATGGTTATTCAATTATTTATAATTTACACACTTTCAGAATTTATTGTGTTACAAAAGGAGAAAAATGATTAAATATGAATGCAAAACAAGGTAATTTAAAGCTAGTGCTGGCAGGTCTTCTGCTAGCGATTTTAATGGCGTCTATGGACAACACGATTGTCGCTACTGCTATGGGAACTATAGTCGGAGAGCTTGGCGGGCTTGATAAGTTTGTATGGGTTACATCAGCTTATATGGTCGCTGAAATGGCCGGCATGCCAATATTCGGTAAACTCTCCGATATGTTTGGACGTAAAATGTTTTTTGTCTTTGGACTCATTGTCTTTTTAATAGGGTCAATTTTGTGTGGTACGGCAGAGAGTATTATCCAGCTCAGCATCTATCGAGCAATTCAAGGGATTGGCGGCGGAGCACTTATCCCAATTGCTTTTACAATTATGTTTGATACGGTTCCTGTTGAGAAACGTGGTAAACTAGGTGGTTTATTCGGAGCAGTTTTTGGCTTATCGAGTATTTTCGGACCCCTGTTAGGTGCTTATATTACTGATTACATCAACTGGCACTGGGTATTTTATGTGAATATTCCTTTGGGTCTTCTAGCGCTAGCATTTATCGTATTTTTCTACAAGGAATCACCCGTGCATGCCAAACAAAAAATTGATTGGTGGGGCGCTGTAACTCTGGTGGGCTCAGTTGTCAGCTTAATGTTTGCCTTAGAGCTTGGTGGTAATAAATATGAGTGGAATTCTGGCGAGATCTTAGGTTTATTCATTGCTTTTGTCGCATTATTTGTTGCTTTTATTTTAATTGAAAGAAAAGTAAAAGATCCTATTATATCTTTTCAAATGTTCAAAGTTCGTTTATTTACTACAAGTAACCTCTTGAGTCTTTTTAGTGGGATGGCATTCATCACGGCTTCGGTTTATATACCTATCTATATCCAAGGTGTGCTTGGAGGGACAGCTACTAACTCAGGTCTTGTACTGCTTCCGATGATGTTAGGCTCTGTCGTTTCAGCCACAACCGGCGGTTTTCTAATGAATAAATTAAGCTATCGTAGCATTATGATTGTCGTTACAATTATTCTAGGAGCAGGTGTATTCTTATTAACAACGTTGAGTCCTGATACAAGTCGTTTCTTAGTTACAATCTATATGATTCTTACAGGACTAGGAATTGGAGCAACATTCTCTGTTCTCAGTAACGCAGCAATTCATCATTTTGATCCGGCACAAAGAGGATCTGTGAACTCAACTGTTTCTTTTATTCGCTCGTTAGGCATGACACTTGGTATTACCATTTTTGGAATCATTCAACGAGACGAGTTTTCTTCTAAACTTAAGGAGATTTTTGCAGGACAAGATCAAATGGTCAACAATCCAACATTTAACGATCCTCGCGTCATTCTTGCGCCGGAGGCTCGTGCTCATATCCCTGCACCTGTCTTAGATAAAATTGTAGGAGTTCTTTCTTCTTCAATCGCTCATACGTTTATGTGGGCGCTTATTCCTACGGTGCTTGCATTTTTGGCGGCGCTGATAATGAGCAAAGAACAACTAAAAACATCTCTGGAAAATGAAATGTCCAATAAAAAAATGAAAATAAACAATTAAAGTAATTCGGTTATAATAAAAGTTAATAACTTTACAGATATTCATAATAAAAAAGAAGTTATCCCTTGGTAACTTCTTTTTTATTTTAATATGCATGTGTAATCAATATTACAAGGAATAGTAGGGACCAAGCAGTTCCAAGAATCATGAATGAGACCCGCATAAGTTTTTCTGCTGAAACCTTAAATAGTTGTTCAATAATCACAAAGAGGAGTTCAAGTATCCATATATCAGGGGGCGAACTAATTTCATCATATGGACGCTTCCACCCTGCGTAAATAATAAAAAGTCCTACTAAGATCATGCAACAAATAATAACAACTGCCATTCAAGTCCTGCTTTCTTTTATAGTCTAAATACTCTTCTTCATTCCACAATCGCGACACTCACGTAAGAAAACGCCACTTTTTACCGAACTTTTGAAGTAAGCTGAGTTGCAGTTATCACATCGGCCACTAATTTTATCAGGAAATGCAGCATAGTCATACACCTTATCAAAATCGATTTCTTGCTCTTTTATTTCTTCCAGATTAATCACTCTTTTCTATTTGGCTTTTAATAGACTAACACAATTAGGTCTATATAAAAGGTATATGTTAAAATTACTCTGGTTTTTCCACTAGTTGCATCTGAAAAATTTGTGTTTCTTGGATACCTGCTCTTTGGAGTTCTCCTTTAAATGATTCTCCTTCTTTTAGTTTAATGATTCTCTTTGAACCGTCACGTAACGTGTAGACTCTAAAATTGTACATGAATGTACCTCCACCCAAATAAATGATTCCTGCACAAGATTTCTTCAGAAATTAAGCCAAGCGAACATCAATTAATTCACTTAACCTCATTTTATTCTTTAACTCAAATACGTCATCAATGAAAATAAATAAATCCCCAAGAGAATCAACAAATTGAATGAACCCTGTATCGGTTATACTTTGCCCATTCTTATAATATGTAAGGTATACTTGTTTATTTGTATGTAATGCTTCAATCAAGGTGAAATTGATTTGTTCCATTTGCTCTTCTGTTAAAAGAGGTTGAGGTACTTCTGCTTGCATGTTTATAACTTCCTGCAATCCTGTGTATTGTTCGGTCATACTCGCAAACGGTCGCCATTTTTTCATTTTATCAAGATCTCCTTTTAGAAAAGCTATTGTCTTAATGGTTTTTATCAATGTAGCCATGTTTACATGGATAATTTTTTTATTAATAAGCAACAATTAGTTTGATAAGCACAAGTGTATTTTACTACCCATTGGCAAATAGCGTTATTCTTCATTTCCAAAGTCGATCATCACTCCAACAACTTCTTTTGAAATGTTATATTTTACTTTCACTTCGTACATTCCATCTCCATAACCAGACATTGAAACCGCACCACCTGGGAGAACTCCTCCCTGGGCATCCGAAGCCACCAAGTCAACACATGCAACATAATATTTTAATCCATCTGCATCTATCTCTATGTCATGGACGTTTTTCACTTCATATTGGATTGCATCGTCGCTACCAAATATTTTATAATCAAAAATCCCTGCTTGTGCAGAGTCAACTCCAATCAGTTTTTCGCAAACATGCCATTTTCCACTTGGCTTCTTTTCCCCATAAAATATGAATAAACTTTCCACCACTTCTTCAGGCGTATATGATATGAATGCTGTCCATTTTCCGTTTTTTACATTCGGGAGTATGATTTGTAGGTCTTCTTCATCCGGCTGATATGCTGGATCAGTAACAATTAACTTTCCATTTTCTACTGTGAAATTACCAACTGCTTTTGGCTTATCAGTATTTACTTTTGGCACATACCAATCAATAAATGTGCTTAATGATAGTGCTTTACAATCACTTAGCCCGATTTTATCATTCCAAAGATAAATTTGTTCCTGCATAAATCTTTTTCTAATACGATAGCATAGCTTATCACCGTTCATTTTTTCTCCAATAAAAATTATATCTGTTGGTACATTTTTTAATCCGTTATCTAAATTTTGTTTTACAATATCAAATGTTAATGACGATTGTTCATTCGTTTGAATAGGAAACAAAGTCCAATCTCCAAATTTTGCTCCATTCGTTTCTAAAAAGAGCTCCTTGTATTCATTGGGAAATATAGCACCAAGTACTTTTTCTGCTCTTTTCAAATCAAGTAACGAGACTCCAGGTACTTTTGAAATTGGATTAATCATGTTTATTACTTTCTTCATCTCTTCCTCCCATTATCTATTCTATGAATACTGTAGATACTCCATATTTTTTAGTCTTGTTTTTTATCCTATAAAGAAACAAAACTAGGTGAATGCTAATCTTTGTATACTTTATATTCACCCTTATAATACACTATTGTTTCTTTCATTTTATCAATACATCCTTTTAAAAAAGCTTTTGTTTTAATGGTTTTTATCAATGTAGCTATGTCTATATGGATAATTGTTTTTTGTGATCCTTACTCCATTAAAGCACCAGATTGTTGAAAATCTTACGATTACTATTTCTTACCGAACTAAAGCACCTTTTACTTTAGGTACAACCTTTCACAACCTACAATCCTTCTTCATTTAAACGTAGTTTTCTCTCATTCGGTTTATATCTACTCTGGGTGGAAAGCCAAACATTCGGGAATATTCTCGACTGAATTGTGATTGACTTTCGTATCCCACCTTGAATGCGACATGAGCTATATCTGTTGACTCTGCTAATAACAAGCGCCTTGCTTCCTGCAATCTCAGTTGTTTTTGAAACTGAATGGGACTCATTGCTGTTACATCTTTAAAATGTCGATGTAGTGATGAAACACTCATATTCGCTATTTCAGCAAGCTCTTCAATACGAAAAGACTCTTCATAATGATTGATGATATGATCTATAACTTCTCTTATTCTAGAGGCATTGCTACTTTCTAATGCCATTTGTTCAAGCGCTTCGCCATGTGGACCTTGCAAAATCCAATAGAGAATTTCTTTTTTCAATAATGGAGCAAGAAATGGGGTGTGTTTGGGAGTGTCTAGCAAAGATGCTAACCTTACTACTGCGTCCAACAAAGATGGTTCTACTTTGCTAACATACATAGCTCGTTTTGCATTCTTTCCCTGCCTCGTTTTAATATCTGTGCCATTTAAAACCTCTAAAACCTGGCTAGAGGTGAATTCAAGTTTGAAGGCTAAATATGGGGACTCGGCTGAGGCTTTGATGACTTGACCTGTAACTGGCAAATCAACAGATGCCACAATATAATGACCAGGGCCGTATAAAAAGCGTTCCTCTCCCAATAATACCTCTTTCTCTCCTTGGAGGATAATGCAAAAAGATGGCTCGTTAACCCGAGAAACGGGTTCAGTAATAATGGATTCGCGGATGAGAAATAAAGATGGAATGGTGGTAGGATGAACACCGTCCTGCTTGCAAATACGTTCGATGAGTCTAGAAAGTTCATATTGCTGTTTATAGGGTGTGTTAGCCATAACTTATTCTCCTTTTCTTTATCTTCGGTTCATTATACCTGATAGTCATAGATTTCGTAAGAAGATTTGAGAGGATTAGGCAAAAACTTGATAATAATAGGCTAAGGCTTTTTTGATATTTATGACATAATTAAAAACGTTAAGAAAAAAGGATTTCAAAGAAGCTCACAATCAATCAACTGTAATAAAAGTAGCTGATATAAATGCGAGCTTGTCTATTTTTTTATCAGGAGGCTTGTTTATGAACCGTATCGAAAAGAGCAAAGAAAAATTCAAACAGCTATTTGGTGAAGGAGTGCCTAGTACACATGCCACTGATCCTGATTTCCAGGACATTCTGAGCCATTTTATTTTTGGGGAAGTTTTTTATCAAGGTAATCTGGATGACAAACAGCGTGAGTTAATCACCCTGGTGGTTCTTGCTACTAACCAGACGTTACCTCAATTAAAAGCACATGTTAGCGCAGCATTGAACGTTGGGCTAACACCTGTAGAAATCAAAGAGGCGGTTTACCAATGTGCTCCGTATATTGGATTTCCGAAAACGTTAAATGCTATCAATGAAGTTAATGAGGTATTCAAAGCAAAGAATATCGCTTTACCGGTTGAAAGCCAAAAGACGGTAGATGAAGATAATCGCTTTCAAAAGGGTCTTGCAACTCAAGTAGAGATTTTTGGAGATGTCATAAAAAAAATGCAGGAGAGTGCTCCATCAAATCAAAAGCATATGCAGGAATATCTTTCTGCTTTTTGCTTTGGGGATTTCTATACTCGTGACGGACTCGATTTGAAAAAACGAGAGCTATTAACGCTCTGTATTATAAGCGCGTTAGGCGGTGCTGAAGGTCAAGTGAAAGCACATGTGCAGGGTAACATAAATGTGGGCAATGATAAGGAAACATTAATCACTGCTATCACTCACTGCCTACCATATATGGGCTTTCCGAGAACACTTAACACATTAGCATATATCAATGAAATTATTCCTGAAAATTAAGAAATCTTTCTTGAAAAAGCTGTTACCGTTAAGGCCTTTTTTTAAAAAAAGTGTATGACTCATTAGAAAAGTAGGGGGAAATTAAATGGAGTATGTAAAACTTGGTAATACAGGCTTAGATATATCTCGACTTTGTCTTGGATGTATGGGTTTTGGGGACGCCAACAAATGGCTTCACCAATGGGTACTTAATGAAGAGGACTCCCGTCTTGTTATAAAAAAAGCCCTGGACTTAGGGATTAATTTTTTTGATACAGCAAATGTATACTCACTGGGTACAAGTGAGGAATATCTTGGACGAGCTCTTAAGGATTATGCTAATCGTGATGAAGTTGTCATAGCAACTAAAGTACACGGACAAATGCATAAAGGTCCAAATGGATCTGGTCTTTCCCGAAAAGCAATTATGAGTGAAATCGATAAAAGTCTTAAGAGACTGGAAACCGATTATGTAGATCTGTATATCATCCATCGCTGGGATTACGATACTCCTATTGAAGAAACAATGGAAGCATTGCATGACGTAGTGAAGGCTGGAAAAGCAAGATACATTGGTGCTTCTGCCATGTACGCTTGGCAGTTCCAAAAGGCATTACATGTGGCTGAAAGAAATGGTTGGACTAAGTTTGTGTCTATGCAGAACCATTTAAATCTAATATACCGTGAAGAGGAACGAGAAATGTTACCTCTTTGTAAGGAAGAGAAAATTGGTGTCACTCCATATAGCCCTCTTGCATCAGGGAGATTAACCCGTGACTGGTCAGTAACAACACATCGTTCCGAGACAGATCAAATTCAAAAATCTAAATACGATGCGACTGCGGACGCAGATCGATTGGTTGTGGAACGAGTAGCATCCATCGCAGAAAAACATGGTATTCCTCGTACACACATTGCACTTGCCTGGTTATTACAGAAGGAAACAGTAGCAGCTCCTATAATTGGTGCTACGAAAACATCACATCTTGAAAATGCAGTAGGTGCTTTATCGGTTAAGCTAACACCTGAAGAAATTGCGTTTCTTGAAGAGCCATATGTACCACATCCAATAGTTGGTCACAACTAAGTGTTTTGCTGATAAATAGGAGGAAATCCAATCTTCTGTAATGGTAAGGTTGGGTTTTTCCTTACTTTAACCTTTAATTCCGTCTCCTGATATTTATTTCTATGAATACTATAGATACTGCATATTTTTATTATTGTTTCTTTCATTCCTCTATGTTCTATCTTTTTTCCTGCTTAAGCTTTATGGCCACCCATAAGGCCATTTCGGTAACGAGCTGTTGAATGAGGAAGGTGACTAGATGCACGTAGTACGCTATTCTTCCCATAACGCAGCCGAATGTCATCAATCGTTTTGGCAAGAGCATAGTCTCTTTCACGCTGATCGATGTCCTCAAATAAGCTCATTTGCTCTTCTTCTTGAATGCTAGTGTTCGATAATGAAATCCCAATAGAACGAATCGGCATTCCACTATCAAAGGTATGTAAAATGCTTAAACAGTACGGAAAGATATCTTGGCTTAAGTTCGAAGCTCTCCCCATTTTCTTTTGTCTTGAGAAGCCTCCACCTGTTTGTTTGCTGTAGCCAATGGATAAATGGATCGTTTGAGCCACCACTTGATGCATGCGTAAACGAAAACAAACATCGTCCAATAGCTCCAATAGTAATAATTCCACTTCTTTTCGGCTTGTATAATCTCGAAAGAGAATCTGACTTTTTCCAAAAGAACGAGAGCTAGGAATGTACACATCGGAAATGCGACTAAAATCAATCCCATTCGCATGTTGGTGAAGTTCCTGTCCCATGATGCCAAATTCTTTTTGTAACATCTCTTTAGAAGAAAGAGCGAGTTCTTTTATGGTATAGATGCCTAAACGGTTTAAGCGTCTTTCTGTAGCTGACGAGATCCCCCAGAAATCCTTCATTGGATGAATCGACCATAACTTAAAGGGAATATCCTCATACCGCCAATAAGCAACTCCTGTTGGGCTGTGCTTCGCTTCATAATCTAAGCTGACTTTAGCCAGTAAGAGATTCGGACCGATTCCTGCGGTAGCTGTCAGCCGTGTTTTGCGATAAATCTCATTGATGATTTTATGGGCTAATTCTTCTGGTGTTCGAGCAAATAAATGCAAAGAAGCCGTCGCATCAATAAACAACTCATCAATGCTATACGCATGGAAATCTTCAGGAGCAACATACTGTAACACCAAACTAGAAATATAGTTCGAAGCCTTGATGTATCTCTCCATGGATGGATTCACGACATGGATATCTTTCCTTTTAGGAATTTCAAAGAGGCGACTTCCTGTTTTGATCCCTTCTTTCTTTAATAAGGGTGTGGCAGCTAACACAACCGATCCTGACCGTTTGATATCTCCTACCACCGCAAGCCTTGTTTTCAAAGGATTTAAACCTCTTATGACAGAAGAAACGGAGGCATAAAATGCTTTCATGTCGATACAAATAATGACTCTGTTTGGTAGCTGCCCATAATCCATTGGAATAACTCCTTAATAAAGAACGTTTGTTCTTTATTATATACGAACAAATGTTCTTTATTCAATGGAATCTTTTCCCGATTATTGCTATCATTTATTACAGTAATCGGACAGCTAACTTACTGTTTAATTGTTTGTTTCATATATATGCTATGGTGAAAATAAAGATTTTTATGGGAAGAAGTTGCTTTTATAATTATATGAATATTTATAAGTCTTAAAGCCCATGATTTTTCCTTAATTGTGCTATTATTCAGATACAGAGTTTTATATTACCATTACTAGAATGATATAAATATAGGGGGTAGAAATATGGTCCTTTGCACAACACAGTTCAATCAGTTTCATGAAGCCATTAAGTTAAAAGAAGAAAACGAAACGTTGAAAGAAAAAAGAGATATTATTATCAATAAAATAAAAGAAAAGTTACCCGACGAAGCAAGTTATGATTTCACCATTTTTAACCAAGGTTCTTATGCAATGAATACAGGTATAAAACCTTTAGGCAGCGATTATGATATTGATGTCGGTCTATATTTTGATATGTCTAAAGAAGATGTAAAACCAGTGGTTGCTAAACAATGGATTTATGATGCATTAGAGGGCCACACATCTGATATAAAAATAAAAGTCCCTTGTGTTACTGTTTCTTATAAAGATGGTTATCACGTTGATATAACAGTATACGCAACAACTAATAATGACGGAAAGGTTTATTTAGCTAAGGGGAAGCCTGGAAGTCTAGAAGAAAATAAATTTTGGGATGAATCAAACCCAAAAGATTTAATAACAGAAATTCGAAATCACCTTTCAGATAAGGATGATAGAAGACAATTCCGTAGAATAGTTCGATATTTAAAAAGGTGGAAAGATATAAAGTTTAATTCAGGTAGCGGTAAACCTACAGGTATAGCTTTAACTTCGTGTGTTTATCACTGGCTAACTATCCAAAAAGATGAGGATATCTTCGCAGGAACTAAAACTTATAGGGATCTTGACGCACTTATTGATATTGTGACAAAAATGCTCTCAAAATTTTATGACGAATATGTGCTGGTTGATGGAGAATATAAATTTATGCCAAGATTAAAAGTTAACTTGCCTGTTGAGCCAAAACCAGAACTGTTTGAAAAAGTGACCTCTAAGCAAATGGTGACATTCAAGGAGAGACTAGCTGTACTTCTTGATAAATTGCAAGAAGCAAGAGACCACTCAGACCCTACAGATGCAGCAAAAATTCTAAGAACACAATTTGGTGACGACTTCCCTGTTCCTCCTAAATCGACTACTGGAAAAAGAGCTTATGCAGCACCGGTAATTCCTAGCTCAGAATCCGCAGCGAAGTAATAAATGATGTCAGAAGTATTAAATAAGATAAAAAAAGAATTGGATATATTAAACCAGAGCCTGATCCGTTCATTTAAAATTTTAAAAGAAGTGAACCCCAAGGAATACAGCAATTGTATTAATGTTGCAGAAATAGAAATCGAGGTAAATGGAAAACCAGCTGTTTTAGCAGTTGGTTTTCCTAATATGTTTCCCAATGTTTTACCAAAATTCTTTGATAAAAATAATGAATTTGGACATATGCCTCATAAGCTTCCCTCAGGTTTTTTGTGTTTCACAAGAACGGAATCTCTAATTATTGATGAACGCTATCCTGCGCTGGTTTTATTGCACTGTTTAGAAAAAGTTATAAGTTTGATAGAAGATGGCACAAGTGGCCAAAACAAACAAGAGTTTATGGAAGAATTTGAAGTTTATTGGCCTGCTGGTAGTAAATCAAACA
Organism: Priestia sp. FSL W8-0524; assembly: GCF_038005965.1. Taxonomy (NCBI): domain Bacteria; kingdom Bacillati; phylum Bacillota; class Bacilli; order Caryophanales; family Bacillaceae; genus Priestia; species Priestia sp. FSL W8-0524. Next base: position 92,882 of record NZ_JBBOUG010000002.1, on the reverse strand, counting down.
TATACGCGCACATAGACACAGAAAATTTAAGACTTAGAGAGTTAACTTTGTGGCAAAAAACTGTGAATGATAAACAGTTAGTCTATATAGCCGCCGAAAAGAATCAACCTGTAGAAAATGCTATTAAACAATTATTTCATATCGATACAAAAAAAGTTAAAAAGTACAGATGCATATATTTCCCCTTAGAAAAAGGCGCATTTATAGAACCTCCTGCAAACTTTGAGATGTGGGATTTTACCACTTTAAAAAACAATATATTTAAAAACTTGTCATCTGATAATAAACAAGAATTTCAAAGGCTTATAAGACAAAAGTCTAAGGATATTACTGCAGGAAGAGAATCTGTCATTATAGGATTACCTATACAAAATGGAAATACCATATTATTTGGATGCACCTTAAGCGGTCACTATTCTAACCTGAAAAATATTAAGAAGAACAGGGTTATAAATCAAATTCATCCGTTTGTTTTAAAGCCTAAAAATATGAGCATTTATCCGAAAAATATAAAAAGGTGGCACCCTAACTACTTACAAAATAGAACTGGAGGGAATCCAGGTTTAAGAGATAAACATGTATTAATCGCTGGTGTTGGTTCAGTCGGCAGTGAGGTTGCTGTGAGGTTTGCAAAAGCGGGAGTTAAAAAGGTATCTATAGTGGACTTTGACAATATGGAACTAGAAAACATTCACCGTCATGCTGCGGGGAGTGATCAAGTGTTTAGTATGGTAAGAGACTTAGGGTTTGTTCAAAATCAAAAAGTATTTTCTGTTGAACAAGAGATTAATCGAAAATATCCTTTTACTGAAGTTAAATCCTATGATAGTGGTATTATAAAGGTGCTCGAGGATGGCGTTTTAAGTAAGGAAAAAGTTGATCTAATAATTGTAGCAATTGGTTCTGTTAATGTGGAAATGTTAATAAATCGAATGTTACATAAAGAATTAAACCCTCCTCCAGTAATTTATACATGGGTTGAACCCCTAGGTATAGGTGGACATACTTTAGTAACGTTAAACGGCGAAAAGAAAGGCTGCTACCAATGCTTATTTAAACAGCAGGAAGAGATGCCTTTGTATAATCGTTCTGCATTTGCAAAACCTTTCCAAGAGTTTTCTAAAGCTTTAACTGGTTGTGGCTCTGTCTTTACTCCATATAATTTTTTAGATAGCGAACGTTCAGCTCTAATGACTATAGAGTTAGGTATAAAAGTATTAATGGGACAAGTACAAGGAAACCCACTGCTTTCTTGGAAGGGTGAAGACACTTTATTTCTTGAGAATGGATATAAAACTACACCTAGATATACATTTAGCTCAGAAAAAATCTTTGAAACTAGATACCTTTATAAAAATGAGAAATGTAGAGTTTGTTCAATAGAAGGAAGTGATACTCATTAAGAATGAATTTGTATTTATTCTTCCAGATGAAAGAACATTATTTATTCGTCCTGAAGTTCTAGAAAAGATGCTTAAATATAGACAAGATAAATTATCTGCTTCAGAAGCAGGCGGAATACTTATAGGAAGAATATTAATAGAGAATGAACATTATATCCTCGATGATGTATCTGAACCAATGCCTAATGATAAAAGAAGCAGATTTCGCTTCAGTAGAAAACCTGAGGAGCATCAAGAATACTTTAATTCTATTTGGGAACGTGAGAACGGATGTTGCTTTTATTTAGGTGAATGGCATACACACCCCCAACACGTTCCGATTCCCTCTTCTGTCGATAAAAAGGAGTGGAATCGTCTCCTAAAGCTTGGCTTTGAAAACGATGAGTTATTCTTTATTATTGTTGGTATAAAAGAGATAAAGGTTTGGTACGGAAATTCAATTAATGAAAAAATAATTGAATTAAGAAGGAGGGATTTCGTTGAAAAAAAAGAACGAGGTTGAGAAGAGCAAAGAAGCTAAGGGAAAACAGGAACTAAAAAGAAGGCCCTTGACTGCTGCTGAAAATTATCAACTGTGGGTCGACTGTGGAGGAATATGTTCTTTTGAAGGGTGTAACAAGAGATTAATTGCATCTACAGATGGTAATTTAACCAATGTTGGGATTAAAGCACATATAATTGGTCACGCCAAAAACGCCCCACGTCGTGAATATATGGAAGAGTACGGTTATACGGAAGAAAATTTAGAAGATATTTCAAACTTAATGCTTATGTGTCATTATCACTCTAAATATATTGATGATGCACATACCAAAGATCTTTTTCCTCCAGATAAATTATTCAAAATGAAAAAAAATCATGAGGATTGGGTAAGATCTTGGTCGGAAAATAAGAAGAAAAAGAGCATTGCTCTAATACACAAGAGATTAGGTGGACCTCTAACAAATATAGACCATCAGGGGGAAGCACCTTATATCCTTTTGGATGCTATAGAAAATCAGGATGAATTTAATGATTTTTCTAAAGAGGGTTGGGAAGAAGGAAAAAGAATTAATCAAGAATTATATGAAAAATTCACGAAAAAAATAAGAGAGCGAGAGGCAAATGTCTCTGAAGTTTTCCCTTTATCTCCAATTCCTCTGTTAATTCATATGGGCTTTTTATTAACAGATACAGTCCCCCTCACTGTTTATCAATTTGAGAGAGAAGAAGGGGTATGGGTTTCAGATCACCCAAACAGACACAAGGAAGTTGAGTTAAGTTCATCTGCTGATATTAATGAAGAAGATGAACTAGCAGTTTTAATATCAGTTAGCGGAAAAGTAAAGATGAAATCTGTCAAGCAAACACTAACAGATCAATTTGATTGTATTTCTTTTGAAGTTAACGACCCTGGTCTAAAGCGGGTTTTGTACAAACAGGATGTCTTGTATATACAGTCGCAAATTAAAGGTGAAATTGAGAAATTACTACAGGAACAAGATTATCAAAAAATTCATCTTTTCTATGCCGGTCCTGCTGGGCTTGCAATTGAATTGGGAAGAGGTATAAATCCAAGAATTTGGGGGGAAGTGTGTTTGTACCAATATAATACTAGAACCACACCGCGTTATCAATATGCTTTATCTATTTGATGAAAATACAAGCAAAAACCGTTACTTCAAAGTAGCGGTTTTTTGTTATAGCGTGAATTTTGTCAATCTTCTGGAATAGATTAATAACTTATTTATTTATCAGAATTTGATATTTTATCATTTTAGAGGATGTTTTTTGTACTATAACTTAATTAAATAATATAAACAGTCAGCAATATATGTAATCAGCGACTGTAAAATGGTTCTCCCGTAATTTTGGTGAAAGCCATCGAGTAGAAGTATTGATGTTGTCTAACGTTTTTTTCAGAAAACATTATTGGAATTGATACAGAACTTTTTTACTCAATAAATCTAATTTTGCACGTCCATACATTTGACGTTTAATAACTTTCAGACGATTAACGTTTCCTTCCACAATACCATTGCTCCAAGAATAGGATAATGCATGTTTAACAGCCTCTATATCTGTTTGAATATATGCGACAAATTGTTTTATTTCATTTATATTGCTTTTTTGGGCATTCGAAAGCCAGTTCATGAGTGATTGTTCGTTTTTTTGATGATAGATGAGATGTTGGAATCCTTGAATAATGCATTTGAGTTGATGAAAGCTTTTATGTAACTTAAATAAACGATTAAATATAAATTGATCTTTCTTTGTAGGAGTAAGACGAGACCATAAGTAAGCCTGCAATTTTAACCTAGACACAAAAACCTTGGTGACAGAAACGTTTTGTTTCCTTCTTCGTTTCAATTTTGTAATATAATCACTTAATGTAGAGAACGACCGATCATACCCTTGTTGTTTGATGACAGAAAAGATATAAGGAATGGTTGCACGCTTTTGAAGAAGGCTCACTATAGTCGAACGATAAGGATCCGCACTATGAAAGCTTTCTCTTGTGACCTTAGGCGGGCATGTTAACTGTAGGTATTTATTCAATGTTTTTCGATCAATTGAAAATTCTCTTATGACATCAGCCTTTTTACATCCCTCCTTGTATCGTTCTTGAACACGTTGAATAAACGCCCATTTCCTTTTCTCACCTTCGGTGAGACTAGGTAGACTGGACAATAAGGAATTAACCTTTTCTTCTCTTCTTTTCACCCGGCAAGATAGACTAATTCGATGAGGGAATATTCTCTTCACATACTGCTCTACTTTTTGGCTTAAGTTATGGAAAAGATGCCAACGGTCCGTAATTTGAATAGCACCTGGACATCCGTCTTTAATTCCTTTCGCAAATTCTATCGACCCATCTCGTGTGACGATTTCAATGGAAGGATGGGCCTTTAGCCATTTTGATACTTCCTCCACAGTCCGACTTGGAAGTAATGCGATAGGTTTTCGAGTTTGTAAATTACATATGACGCTGCCATAACGATGTCTTTTTCGAAAAGCCCAGTCATCAATTCCTACAATCTTAGGAGAACCAATGGAAGGCAGTTCTTCCTTTCGGATAAGGTAAAGAAAGCTATCAGGGCTTATAGATGTTCCATAGGAAACAGAAACTTTGTGAGCTGCTTCCGCGCTTAATGTAAAACCAAGTTGTTTAAGAAAAGAGCTAAGCCTATTGGTGCGTCTAGCATATGGAAGCCACCATTTTTCTTGCCTTTCTGTAAAAATTCGCTGATCACAGCTAGTGTTATCACAAAAAAACTTTCTAGAACGGACGTGTAAATGAACAGACAAAGATAAAATAGACAGATCTTTAACGGTTCGCCAGTAACGACTGTGAATACGAGAAGAAATTGTTTGACACGATGGACAATGGTTAGAAGATTGATTAGCTTGAAGATAAAGTTGAATATCAGAATCGTTTATCTTAGAGAATAATAGAATCCAATCCTTATACAGTGACTGTAAATTCATCTAAATCCCTCCCACATGACTGTTTACTACTATAATATCATGCAGGAGCTTTCACCAAAATTACGGGAGAACCAAATTTAAAACGTTGTTGACAATATATTTGAAATATGAATATAAGTTTGTTTAATCTTCTTATAGTGAAGTCTTTATTCCAATACATAGCTTTATTGAATAGTTAAAGCATACTGAAATCCACCATTTTTACGATTTTCATCATAGATTTTCATAGGTAAATCTACTTTCGGCATCCAAACCCTTCCTATTTCTACATTAATAGCTACAGGTGCAGAAGGGAAAATATGAATCTCGTTATCTTGACCATGAAGATATTTGATGCGATTTAAAAGATTACGGAATGTTTCTCTAAATTGACTCAGTTGTTTTTTTGATTTTAAAAAGTCATTATTGGGATTATCAATTGTAAGTGTCCATATTGAAATGTCTTCTCCCAACGCGCTAAATATACGATGATTAGTAATAGTCCCACTTAATGAAATAATAAGGGCAACTTTATCTTTAATTTCCTGAGGCTCCTTAACCGTATATATAGATTCTTCGCCCTCTGTCCACTTCCAAGTTGGCTCTGGTTCTCTTTGTCGTTGGAACGTTTCTACTACTGGGATATCCGAGAACAACCTTCCTAATTCCATCAGCAATGGTTGTGGCGCAATCCCAAATACAGAAAAATGATTTAGTTCCCTAGATAAAAGAGGTTCAATTTTTTCTTTAAATTGTTGTTGCAGATTCTTTGTTTCAACTTGCCAAAAGAATTCATCACTATCTTTGAACAAACTATTATCAAGATTTAAAGCAACTGGCTCTGAATGTGCTGGATATCGCTTCTCCTCCTTTAAAGCTGGGTAAACACTACTTTTATTTAAAGGGGAGCTGTGATCACCAATATTGGTACCAAATAAAACAACATTGGTTTTCCTATCTGTATCCATCTCTGTTATAAGTCCAATACGCTCCTCATGTTCTCTTTTCATATCCTGTAATAACTTTACTGGGTGCCCCTTCACGTCTTTTTTATCAATTAATCTATGATGCACGTCGCATAATAACATGATATTGTTAATATCTTTATTTAATAACGGCGATAATTTGGCATCTCCTCTTGGTCCATCAGGTTTATCGGCAATAATGTGAGCAAGATAGGCACTATTAAATTCGGCCTTTGTAAGTTCATCAATCCATAAAGGTGTATTACACCCTCGATATTGGCATCTACCAGCTGCTTTTCCCCATAATCTATATCTAACATCCAATGGTATACTACTTACTGACATTACTATTATCTCCCTTTATTTCTGGATTTTCTTACTATCTTAAAATTGTTGTAACTGCTCATTCCACTCAACACGAGTAAATAACCTTCGCATTTGTAAAATATGTTGAAAATACTTGCATCGTGTAACCCTTTGTTTGCACCCACAGGGACAAATCATTCTATTAGCTAATTTTCTCTTACTACTCAATATTTTTAACATTTGATAGACCTGCAATGAATCCTTAAGGCAAAAAAACTCTTTAAAATCTAAAATCAATCCAGCTGTTCCATGTTCCAATTCTCCAAAAGGAAAACCACCGCCTTTTTGGATATTTATTGTAACTGCATATAAATAAGGTAAAACACAGTTCTCAAAAAAAAACTTAAAATCTGGATTTTTTTTCAAAAGTATTTTCAACCGTAAAGGTGATCCTAAGCAAAATGACCCGTCCGGATTAATATGATTAGATGGCGTAGGTTGAATTGCAGCTTTACTTTCATAAATAATAGGTAGCTTTTCCGGATAATCAAATGGAATATGAATCAGCAAAGAATAAAATATATTGATTGTTCCGAAATTTTCATGATGAAGTTGCCGATTAAGATTACCCTGTAAAATTATTTCGTTACCAACAATAGGTGTCATCCTAAACTCACTATATTCAGCTAAAAATTTCCCAAGAAGATTAAACTGCATTTAATGACACCATGGCTTAGTAGATGGTGTAGTAATTACTTGAATAATTGGGGATGAAACAACTCCATAACCAAATTCCTTTTCTAAGCGTTCAATATTAACATTTAAAGAGAAATTCTCATTTAGAATAGAATGGATTTCTTCTGATTTTTCTGTCTCAAAAAGTTTCTTGAAATCTAAATATGCTTGTTGTAACCAAATCTTAAAGTTCGCCTCTAAATTTAAATGGATAAATTCTGGATTATCCCAACGGTCTGTAAAATCCTCTTCAGGTTTTACTGGATTTGGAACTCTTGGCTTTTGAGCACGAATATGCTGAGGCATTTTATTTAAAATATTAATAATTGCTTCTTCTAAATTTTGTTCCCCCTCATAAGCTCTAGCTGCCAAAGTTGTAATAATAATTGAAATAGGCTTACTATCTTTATTTTTTTCAAACATATTGTCTCTATGGCGCTTTAACAATTGAATGCATCGTTGTAAGGTTGTTTTTTCCACATATTTAGGAACCGGTTCAATAAAAGCTTTTGACTCAAAGATTCCTATTTTACTCTTTTGCATACGCTTTTGGAACCATCTTACATACCCTTGTGGGTTGCTAATATTCCATTCGTTAGTGATATTATGATAATTCTCATTTTCAATATCTGTAATATTAACTGCAAAATGGGCAACTTCTTGATTGAAATTTTGTTCATAACCGTATGTTTCAAGTAAACGCGACTCATATATTACTTTCGTTTCATTTTCTAATGGGATACATGGAACAATGTCTAAATGGAAACTAGCTTCATCCTTATATTCTAATCGCCAACATCGACGTTTTTCATCTAAAGGCCTTTCTATTCCTACACGGTTTCGATATAACTCTAACTCACGTCCTATCAGTTGTTTTAGCTCTTCTTGAGTATGAGAATCTTTATATCCTTCAATATTTAATTTGCATCCCATATCTAAGTCATATTCTTCATCCTCTTTTAATGGCCTAATTGTTGTTCCTAATGCGAATGATCCTTGCGAAAAGATATCAATGCTAATATCTTTTAGACTACTATTCTCACGACCAAACCAATTACTTAAGGATATATATTTATCTCGAACCTTTCTATCTACGCTCGCTGGTAAGTCTAATTGCTCTATCATTTCTGATAAAATATTTTTTTGGATTGATGTCTGCTTCATTAAAACATCCCTTTATATTATATATTTTTTGAAAAAGCTATTTGCAATAAAAAAAGAAGTTAAGGGCTGCCTCAACGGTCCGATTCCAGACTTGAAGGCAACCCTTTAGATTTATCAAAACGTTGATACAATGGCATTATAAGCAGTATCAATCGTTCTTAGTTGTATTAGTAGTATGATTACAGTTGAAATAAAGCTTGACAGAAATTCACCGATTTGCCTAATAACTATTTTTACGAGGTATAAACTATGATGATTTTACCATTTTATTTCTTAATAGTCAAAATTGTATGACTAGTTTACTGGATATTTACTCCTATTCATCTTCCTTAATTTGAATTTCGTTTGATATGTACGTGTAGTTAATTATTTAATAATACAAAAAAGGAGCTATTATAAGCCCCGTTTTTTATAGCTCAAACGCCAACTGCGCAGACATCAACTCTGCTTGCTCAATAACAATTTCAATAGCATCCTTCTGAAGATCTGGTGGATAACCGTACTTTTTAAGCAGTCTTTTCACAATAACACGCATTTTTGCACGTGCTGAATCTCTCAAATTCCAGTCTATACTCATGTTCTCTTTAATTGACTGTGTAAGTTCATGTGCAATGATCTTTAGCGTATCATCACCTAATACTTGTTCGGCTGTCTCATGCGAAGATAACGCATCGTAGAAGGCAACTTCCTCTTTAATCATGCCCGTTTGCTCGCCACGTTTATACGCTGCATCCATTTCTCTTGCTAGGGCAATTAGCTCCTCGATAACTTTTGATGTTTCAAGAGTACGTTTATTATACTTGTTTAGTGCGTTATCTAGCATTTCAGAAAATTTACGTGCTTGTATTAAGTTACTACGTTGTACGCTTTTCACCTTACCGTTAATTAAACGATTTAATAACTCAACTGCTAAGTTTCTTTGTGGTAATGCACGAACGTCTTCTAAGAACTGATCAGATAAAATTGATATGTCTGGGTTTTCTAATCCAAGCTCTTTGTACACATCCACAACTTCTTCTGAAATAACTGATTTAGAAATAAGTTGATTAATTTGAGCATCCATCTGTGTTGCTGTTTTCTTTTTACTACCATCACCGATTGTTTTGACGATACTTGCTTTTACTGCTTTGAAGAAACCAATTTCATCGTTTAACTCTTCTGCTTCTGGTGTTGTTGCGCATAGAGCGTAAGCTTTTGATAATTCCGTCACGGTATTTAAGAAGCGTTTTTTCTCATCTTCTCCTAAACCAATAATGTAATCCATTGTATTTACAATTGCTTTAATACGTTGAGAAGATTTTTCCGATTTGTATCCTGAGTAATCATGCTGATAAAGCTGTTCTATAAGGATCTCATGTTTTTCAAGCATGATATTGACTGCTGCAGCTGTATCGACACCAGCTGTGTTACGATCACTATCTGTATACTGTTTAAGTGCTTGCTTTAAATTATCTGCAATACCAATGTAGTCTACAACAAGGCCACCTGGTTTATCTTTAAAGACTCGGTTTACACGTGCAATAGCTTGCATTAAGTTATGACCTTTCATAGGCTTATCAATATACATCGTATTCATAGACGGTACGTCAAAACCTGTTAACCACATATCACGTACAATAACGATTTTTAATGGATCATCATTATCTTTCATACGACGTGCTAAAAACTCACGACGCTTTTTATTACCGATAAATGGTTGCCACTCCACGGGGTCACTAGATGAACCTGTCATCACAATTTTAATAGCACCCTTATCATCATCATCTGAATGCCATTCTGGACGTAACTTCATGATTTCCTTATACAAATCAATGGCAATACGACGCGACATCACCACAACCATTGACTTACCAAACATGGCTTTTTCACGTTCCTCATAGTGATGAACAATATCTTTTGCCATCTTTTGTACACGTGATTCTGCACCTGCAATCGCCTCTAAACGAGACCATTTTGATTTCAGTTTTTCTTTAACAGATGTTTCTTGATCCTCGGTAATCTCATCATAGTCTTCGTCAATCGATAAACCTTCTGGAAGCTCTAGTGGGATAACTCGTGATTCATAGAAAATTTTTACTGTTGCTCCGTCTTCTACTGCCTGTGACATATCATATACATCAATATAATCGCCAAATACAGCAGGGGTATTTTTATCTGTTGCTTCAACAGGTGTTCCTGTAAACCCAATAAATGAGGCATTAGGTAACGCATCACGAACATACTTTGCAAAACCGTATTTCACTTCACCTTGACGATCTTTCTGATTAGAAATCGATGCGCCGAATCCATATTGAGAACGGTGCGCTTCATCTGCCATAACAATGACATTTTTACGGTCGGTTAAGCAAGGCATTTCTCCTGTATCTTCGTCTGGTGCAAATTTTTGAAGAGTAGTAAAGACGATACCACCCGACTCCACACTTAAGAGCTCTCGTAAATCATCACGTGAATCTGATTGGCTTGGTGTTTGACGCAGAATATCTTTAGACATGGAGAATGTTTTATATAGTTGATCGTCTAAATCATTACGGTCTGTTAGGACAACAAGTGTGGGATTGTTTATCGCTTTAATCAGTTTTCCAGCGTAGAATACCATCGATAGACTTTTCCCTGAACCTTGCGTATGCCAAATAACTCCGATTTTATGGTCTCCGTCTTGTGAGGTTGCTTGTAACGCTTTTTCGACAGCTTTATTTACAGCATGAAATTGGTGATACGCTGCCAAAATTTTAAACGTATCTACACCGTCTGTTTGAAACAATATGAAATTTTGGACGATGTCGAGTAAACGACTTGGTTCGAGCATACCTTTTAGCATAACGTCAAGCTGTGGCTCAGCAGAACTAGCTAATGTTTCACCATCCACGGTACGCCATTTCATAAAACGTTCTTCATTAGCAGTCAAAGAACCTGCACGCGCATTAATTCCGTCACTTGCAAGTAAAAAAGCATTGTAGCGAAATAATGTCGGAATGGTTTGCTTATATGTTTGGAGTTGATTATAGGCATCGGTAATATCAACATCTTCATTTGTTGCATTTTTAAGTTCAATGACAACAAGTGGTAGACCATTTACAAATACGATGATATCTGGACGTTTATTCGCTTGGCCTTCAATAACTGTAAACTGGTTCACTGCCATGAAGTCGTTATTCTTTGGATTTTCAAAATCAAATACATAAACAGATACGGTTGGATTATAGCCGTCTTTACCCTGTGTTTGAATTTCAATTCCATCTGTCACAAGCTTATGAAATTGCTTGTTATTTAAAACGACATTGGGAGAAGCATTTGCAACTATCTTTTGAATCGCTTCTTCAACGACTTTTCGCTCTATTGTTGGATTAATCTTTTGTAATGATTTACGTAACCGATCAATTAATACCACATCATGAAAGCTTTCGCGTTGTGCATAATCACCATCTGGTGCAATTTCAGGACCTTCTACTACTTCATAACCTATTTCTTCTATCCATTCTAGCGCAGCTATTTCCAATTCAGATTCATTATATTTAAACACTTACCTTACCCCCAATTCGTCAGGAATTTCAATCTTTCCTGATAAAAGTTGGGGAGTAAGAATATCACGGAGGTCAGAGAGCCTTTGGTTTTCAAGTTGTATTTCCTTAATTTGTTTGAATAAAGGTTTTATTGTAAGTTCAAAATCATTTAATACTTTGCCATTTGGAATCAAGAAGGGCATATTTTTAATTATTTTTGAATTTACTGCTTTTGCTATAGAAGATGTATTTCCTAGAGATTCATAGTTGAACGATTTTAAATATAAGTAAGTATATTCAGGACTAATGCCATTTTCAACTTGATTAAAATGAGCAATTGCTTCATTAGTTGTCATTTCACTACTAGCTAATGCCACACGTCCAACAGTTAATTTAAAACTTAGCAATACAGTATTTTTTTTGGCCATTTTAATATTATATTTATCAATAGCTTCAGGTACCAAGTATTCTTTGGAGTTCAAGACAAAAGGTTTTTGTTCTTTTAAATCGGCAATAGAAACCCAAGTCATTCCATTCTTTAAGGAGAACATCCCAGTATCTTTTCTTGATGGAGTTTTACCAATATTAATATCAAATACCTCATTCGCCTTTTTAACAATAAACTCTTTGGGGATCTCTCCTACGTCGCTTTCCAGCATTTCTCCTCCACTTGACTTATAGGGTTCTCCCTGTTCATTTGGAAACTCAAAATCTATAAACCAATGTTTAAATAAAGTTTGAGAAAGCTGTTCTAAGTTTTCAATTATCTCTTTGTTATTCCACACTTTCGAGTCTATAGAATAAAGCATTTCTACAATTCGATTTTGATCTTCCATTTTAGGGATTGATATTTCAATATCCGATAATATTTTTGTATTAATAGAGGGCATAGTAGCCCCCACAGCAATTGATTTGATGTATTCTTTAAATTCATATGTTCCAAATAAATATGATAAGTACTTAGGATTTACATCATCTTTATCAATTACTCGTACTCGCAAACAACGACCTGAAAATAACCATCCATCCTCTTCATCACTAACTAAGGCTCTTCTATCCACAGAACCTACACGACTAAAAACTATATCATCCTTCTCTAGCTTATATTTTTGTAAACGTATATAATCTTTTTCGCTAACACCTGGTAAATTTTCATGAATAATGTAGTTATTTCCCAAATGCTCTACGGTAATAATAGGGATACCATCTTCTATATAATCTTTCTTGTGTAGTTGACTTCCAAATGGACCAGTTTGAATACTTGCTACTTCTGCAAGTTTTACTTTTCTAAATTCCATATCCGATCCTCCCTAACGCTTGACGAACTTGGCCTTCTAGCTCTTTTGATTTCGCATATTGTTCGGATAATTGATTAGTTAAACGTGTCATTTTTTCTTCAAACGGTTCACCATCATCCTCTTGTGCTGCTAAACCAACATAGCGTCCAGGTGTTAAAATATGGTCGTTTTTGCGTATTTCATCAATCATCGCTTCTTTACAAAAACCAAGTTCATCGGCATATTCTTGATTATTAGTACCACGCCATGCATGAAATTTATCTGCTATTTTTTTAATATCTACTTCACTAAATTCCTTATGTGTACGATCTGCCATAAAGCCAAGATTACGAGCGTCGATAAATAAAACTTTATTATTGCGTTCGCGCTTACCAGCTTTCATTTTATTTTTCGAAACAAACCATAGGCAAACAGGAATTTGAGTTGAATAGAATAACTGTCCTGGTAGTGTCACAATACATTCTACTAAGTCATTTTCGATTAAATTTTTACGGATTTCTCCCTCACCGCCAGCATTTGAAGACATAGAACCATTTGCTAATACAAATCCTGCTGTACCTGCTGGTGCTAACTTAGAAATCATATGCTGTACCCATGCATAATTGGCGTTCCCTTTTGGTGGAATACCATACTGCCAACGAACATCATCTGTTAATTTTTCACCACCCCAATCACTAATATTAAATGGTGGATTGGCTAAAATATAGTCAGCTTTTAATCCTTTATGTAAATCATTGTGAAATGTATCTGCATTATGTTCACCCAAGTTGCCATCTATTCCTCGAATGGCTAAGTTCATTTTACAAAGTTTCCATGTTGTTGGATTCGATTCTTGACCATAAATAGATAAATTATCAATGCGTCCCTGATGTTCCTTTACAAATTTTGATGATTGAACAAACATACCACCTGAACCACATGCGGGATCATATACCCGACCTTTATAAGGTTCTAACATTTCAACAAGTAATTGTACAATAGAGGAAGGCGTATAGAACTCTCCACCATTTTTCCCTTCTGCACTTGCAAATTTACTTAGGAAGTACTCATATACCCGACCTAAAATATCTTTTGAACGACTTTCCTCATCACCGACTTTAAACGAGAATAAATCGATTGTTTCACCAAGGCGTGTTTTATCCAATTCTGGACGTGCAAATGCTTTAGGTAATACACCAATAAGTGAAGGGTTTTCTTTCTCGATGACAACCATTGCAGCATCAATTAATTGTCCAATCTCAGGCTTTCTTGCATTGTTCTTGATAAATGTCCAACGTGCTTCTTGGGGAACAAAGAAAATATTCTCAGCAATATATTCGTCTCTATCTTCCTCATCTGCCCATTCATCTTCTTTTAACTCTTTATATTTTTCTTCAAACGCATCTGATACATATTTTAAAAACAATAAACCTAACACAACGTTCTTATATTCACCCGAATCCATTGATCCACGTAGTTTGTCTGCCATTTGCCATAGTTTTTCTTCAAATCCTAAATTTGCTGTAGCCACTATGTTGCCTCCTCTATAATCCATAAGTCATACTAGTAAAATTTAAATGAACAATTATTCTACCATGACTATTATAACAGTTATAATTAAAAATAAGATGACTACATCTAATAAAAAGCTTATAACATACTATGTATTTTTTATTAGTGCTTTTATAAAGTTTATTATGAGATATGACAAGAATATTTTATTAGATATACTTTTATCTATAGAAAAAGGAAGTTTTTGTCTTGATAAATAAAAGCCTCTTGTTGACGAGTTTTTTCTATTTTTACACTCCTTTTGTGTTTCTCTTCCTCTTGTCAATCAAAAACCGTTCGTAAATGTATATGACTTTAAAAGGTCGTTCGTAATTTATTTTTTAACTTAAACGAACGACGAAAATAATAAATTTCTTATATAAAAGAACTGTCCGTAAAAGTATACTTTATTGAACGCTTTTCGCTCATAGAATTAATTGGACAAGGTTGATTTGTAAAATACGGGACCATTTTCAAGGGTTTTCCAGATACCCTATAGAATCCTTTTCTAGAACTTTAAAGGAAGAGGACGTGAAAATTAAAATGAGTAAGACAATCTTAGATAAAGGATTAGATTATGTTTTAGAAAATGGGAATGAGTTAGAAAGATGGAATGCAAAAAGAATTTCGAATGTAAATGAAGAGCTTCCACTTAATTGGGCAGCAAAACAGAATCAAGATGGTGGATGGAATAGTAAAGAATTTAAAAGCGCTGTTTCTAACATGGGAACTACTAGTGTAACTCTTATGAGGTTAATATTCTTTAAGCTACAAGACCTGTATGAAGTTAAAAAGACAGTAGATTTTCTATGGAGTTCGCAACAAGAAGATGGACGTTGGGGTGAGAATCCAGATCAATATAAAGATGATCCACCAGAATGGAACAAACCAGGTGATTTAAAGGTAGAAATATGGGAAACAGCGAATAATTTAGCCTCTCTAAGTAATCTTGGTTATACAAAAGATTCTAGAGTTATTAGAGGTATTCAATGGGTTGAGTCACATAAAACAGCATCAGGTCAATTTCCAGGATATATTCACGCGACTCACGCAATGGCAGCAGTGAAATTTTCACAAAAAGATTACAAATCTAGTGAGAAGTATATGGAGCAATCCTATCAATTTTTACATCAAAACAAACATAAAGATTGGTTCGATGTAATGGATTTAACATGGCCTCTAATACTATGGTCAAATGCTCAAATATCTCCAAAGCACCCTGTTGTAAATTCTTATTTCTCTGAACTTATTTCTAAAAGAAGTGAAGATGGCATTTGGAAAAGTATTTATCCAAATTGCGATGCTCAATACACGATAGAAGCCATATCCTTATTACAAAACTATAGAATATAAAGTATCAAACAAATTTATATTTCAAAACAAAGAACCTGTTTAAAGTTTGCGACAGGTAACTTTTTTGTTTTTAAGTTATATATCGTTAACAAAAAAAGAAAGCTACCCCATCGTTGCAGGACGGATAGCTTTTAGGGAATTTGTATGCTTCAATTCATAAAAAAGTCTGAATAATTGTACAACAAATTTATTAAAAAAGCAATATAGGACAACCTTGAGCATATGAATAAAACGTGCACTTTTTATTCATCTATTTGTCACTCAGCCCGAGGCCAAACGTTGATAAATCAAGGATGTATAAAAAGCTGCATAAAACAGAAACACACTCTATTGAGGACCCTTACGGCCACAAGGGTTCTTTTTTGTGGTGTGTTCCGGAAAGAGTGATTATGTAAACTAGATCTGTATATTATATACAGGTTGAAAACAGAAAAACTCCCCCAATGCGTTAAGGAAGTTTTCTGTGTAAAATTCGAATAAGAAAGTCCGTAGATGCCTCACGGCGTCTTGGGTAGTTTGTTCAAAGTTAGGATTGATTATTCTTATTTGCAAGCTCTTTTCTATCAGAAGCTAATGGAGGCTGTTCTAGCCATTTGTTTTTAATCATGATATTGGCTCCATCTTCTGAATACATCTGTACTTGCACGGACATTTTGTTATACATGACTCCTAAATCTATTCTAGGACTTTGAGCTATACCAGTACCATAGAAACCTATACCTAACACATTTAAGGTAGAAACATAATACATCATTAATTTTTCTGAGAAGACGTGACTTGTCACATTTGTTACCTCTGCAGCCCATGATACAGCGATAGGAATATCACTTTCTGCTAATTTTTCACTAAACAATTGAACATGTTTTTTAGCAATTTCAATGCCCTTAATAAAGAATTGTGTAACATCCTTTGACTTGGCTACTTGACTAAAACCCATTAGAGTAGCAATACCTAACGCATTTCTTTTCGTATTTGCATAAAGATTACTTGCTTCTATTGCTGTAAGAGGTCTTTTTTCTCCAAAAAGGTCCCATATAAAGCTTTGCTTCTCAACAAGATCAACATGATCTAAATTGGGGAAATAAGGAGATCTGACATATAGCCCTTTTGTTAATAATGTATCCTTGGACATTTCAAATAAGGTCATGGTATCTACTAGGCATGACTTGTAATAATCTGTAATATCTTTTCTTACTGTTGAAGATAAACTAGCCGCATAGCTTGTTAGGCCAATCTTGGACATTTGATGAATGAATTGTAATACATATGTATCTGAATAAAGTCTGGGCGCCGTTAAATTAACATCATCTTCGACCTTAAATCCTTGGGGAAGCGTATGTTTCTCTTCAGTCAGTATGTTAGCTATTTCTTGTATATGTCTACTAGATAATTGTGCAGCATATTCAATGATAGGTTGGATTTCCTCATCTTCTACTTTTTCTAAAAAATAAAGTAATATACACTGACTAGCACTGTCACTTAAGTATTGAGCCCACAATTGAGCGATTTCTGCTGAGGTAAGCCTAATCTGATTTTTCTCTTTCACTTAACTTCCTCCATACTCTAATAATTTGTATTATTTTCTCCAATAAATTTTTTCCTATGAATAAACATGAGGATAAGTAGAGTATTTTAATGGATGGAATATTATTGGAACTTTTATTAGTTATTTAATGGCGTATTTTATTATTTATAGCTATTATCGAAGTTTTGTAAAGCATAGTATCTTAAAGAATTAAGCTTTTCTTTATATAAATATAAAGGCCTCATATCTATTTGAAGCCCTTTCTGTTTTATTTCCTAGAAGGTACATTATGTTAACTAACCTTATATATTCTATAAAACAAAAAAACGGAAAAAACTATTGCTCCTGCACAGTAGTTTTCCTAGTCGTTGAAATATAGATGTTATGTTGATAATGCTCTATTGCATCTTGAGTAGTTTGCTCAATATAGAGAAAATCATGTACAGTAAAACAAAAAATTAGTGTTTTTTTATACTTATTATTTGAGCAACTTTATTTAATTGTTTTTCTGTTTTCTCTAAACGTTTTTGAGTATTTACTAAAGATTTTAGAACAGATAAAGATGGAACAGTTTGAACTTTAATACTTTTGACTTCAGTACATACCAGATGACCTATACTATCTTTCCATTGGATCTTGCATCTGAAATTTCCAAATAACTTGTTCCTTGTTTGTAATCTTAGACGTTCGGTTATAGGAGTAGAACTAGCATTCCGTGACAGCATTAATATGACTTTAGTTAGGTCTTCTTTATGAATGATATTCCATATATTGGACGTGTGATGGAAATATAAGTGAGTGATGTTTGAAGAATTTAGAATGGTACCCTCTTGATTAATTTGAAAGTAAGGAACAGGAGCCCATTTACATACATTCCTATCCATTTTATACCTCCTCTAACTTGAGCGATAAATTTATCTCATTACCTATAGTATATCGATACATTTCACATATTCCTATATAAAAAGCCAAGGAAACCCCTTGGCTTTTTGACTGTTTTTTACTCAACGGTTATTTTGACATCTGATTCTAATGCTTGCTCAAGATTTGATTTAATTCTTATGTTTTCAAATGAAAGACCAAGTTGAATGGCCGTTTGAGCAACTTCTGGTCGTATGCCCGATAATGTACACTTAATACCCAATAAATTAAGCGTATCAATTAATTGAAAGATTTGATGAGCCACCATTGTATCCACCATCACGACTCCTGATAAGTCAATATAGAGATAAGCAATGTGTTTCTCAGCACACTGTTGTAACGTACTTTCTAAAATCATCTTTGCTCTTGCTGTATCAATATCTCCGACTAATGGTAAAAGGGCTACATCTTTTTTAATTACAATTACAGGAGAACTTAATTCGTGAATCATTTCTTGATGTGCTTTTAATTGCATACGAGATGTTTGTTCAGCTGCTGTGACAAATTTTAAAATGGTAATATCAAAAATTCGAATGATATGCTGTTCCCATGCATCTATTAATGTAGGTTCAATATGACCTTCATACGTGGTTACAAATTCATCTATAGAATCGCAATATTGCTTTCGAACACGCATAAACTCTTTGATAATAGACGCAAGGGGTGTTCTTGTATGCTCATTATCTTTTGCGATTTTATTAATCCATACTTCAAATTCTTCAAAAAAAGTTTTTTCATCTTCTATGAATACATTACAAACATATACATGAAACTCATAATTTTGTTCTTTTAATGTTTGAATAACTTTAGAGTCAGTAGAAGCATAAACCCCTATAGCGCTGTTTTTATCTAATGAATCGTACCATTCTTCTGTTAGTCGTTTGGCATTGTTTAGTAAAAAGGTACGTAACTGTTCATTTTTATTCACCTGTATTTTTCACTCCTAGCTAAAAACTCATTTTACTCCAGTTATTTATTGTACTACTAATCGTTTTAAATTGACGATTAAGGTACGAGCAAGTTCATAAACTTAATTTCCTAGCTTTTTTGAGTTTCTATCGCCTGTTTAACCGTTGCATAGGTTTTAATAGATGAGAAATTGATTCCATTTCTAACAACAGTTTGGGCAAGTTCAGGTCGTATACCAGTCATCACTACCTCAATACCTTGTAGACGAAGAACACTGTAGATATCAAAGAGATAACGTTCAGCTATAGTGTCTATATTCAAAATACCTGAGAAATCAACAATTAGATACTCTACCTTCATTTTAATAATTTTCAAGATAACATTCTCCAAGATATATTCAGCTCTTTCTGAATCAATAGAGCCAATTAGTGGGAGAACGGCAATTCCATCTTGGATGGGTACGACAGGAACAGATAGTTTCAATACCTCTTGTTGTGCCTTTTTTACCATTTCATCTTTTACTTGTTCAAACACTGTAACCGTTTCGCTGATGCTTATATCCAGCAAATAGTTAAATCGTTTATTAATAAATACAACTTCTTCTGAAGAAAGTCCGTGCTTTATACTTATTTCAGTAAGGCGATCGATAAAGACTAGGCGAGTAGGAGGATAGCGTGTAATAATAATAGAAATTCTATCCCCTTGAGATGCTGTACGCTTACCATTGGTCTTACTCCATTCAACAAGTCCTTCAGGTACGTTGTTTTCACTGCTAAGGAGACTTTTGCCTAAAAACCTAATAAATTCAGTATAGACGATAATTGCTTGTTCAAGTTCCTCCTTTAGAGCTTCAAAATTAGGGCTCTGAGAAATTTCTTGAACAATTTCATTTGCTAACATTTCTGCGTTATTATCTAAGTACTTAGCAACGCCTATAATCCCTTTCAATAGTTGCCACTTCCTCATCTTCTTATTCATGAATACGTTTAGTTAGTCATTTTATCTCTTGCTTTCTCTATTTATTGTTTTTGACACGAATAAGTAGATCTTCTATCGCCTTTTGTAAACTGGACTTTATAGTCAAACTACTAAAATCAATACCAATACTTACAATGGTCTGTGCAACTTCCGGACGAATTCCTGTTAGAATTGTTTCTACACCAAGCAGCTTTAACGAGTCTACCACTTTGAAAATTTGATCTGCTACCATGGTATCTATAATATAAACACCCGATAAATCCACTATTAAACGTTGAAGCTGCAGTCTGTTCGCTGATTTCAACGCTTCCTCCATTAGATAATTGGCTCTTTCCGTATCTATATTTCCAATGAGAGGCAAAATAGCCATCCCTTTGGCTAAAGGTACAACTGGGACCGATAATTCAAGAAATGCACTTTGTGCACGTTCAAGGGTTAATTGATAGAAATGCATATAACTTAAACTAAAGGAATAAGCAGCATGATCGAGAAGAGGATCAATTATTCTACCGACTTCAAATACTGTATCTATTGATAGATTATTTTCCTTTATTACTTCCTTCAATTTCTTCCATAAGAAAGTCCGATAATACTTTGTATCTTTTAACGCTTCATCCAATGGTACCTTCAAATTGCAAAACATTCCCCCTGTTTCTTTTCCCCATTGTGTAAATTTTTGGAGTGCTGTTTCTTCATCCAGATGATCCCTAAGAACTTCACCAAATAGACTTATAAAGTGAGCTCGGATATTAATAAGTTCCCCTTCAAAAGGAGCCAATTGTTTTTTTTCTTCTTCTGTAATATCAATTATTCTATTTTCATGTACTTCATTCGCGATTTCAAATCTATATTCTAAGATTTTATCTCCTAAAAATCCTATTTCATCTTTCATGATTTCCTCCGAAAAGCCTGTTGAGGCTATTAGTTAGTTTTTATATTAATTATACCACCACGTGTCAAAATACTTATTTTTTTGTTAATTTCTTAGTATAAAGTTCTCTACTCTCACCTTTATGACTTATTAAACAATTTGTTACAAATGGTAAAGAATAAAAATCGAATTCGCCTTTTATTAGATGGTTAATCCAATAAACGGAAAGTGTGCATACCCTATATATCCTAAAACAAAAAAACTACTGATTCTGTTTCAGCAGTTTTTCTAGAAGTTATAATATAGACATTAATCTGATGCCCTATTGCAACTTAAATAGATTTCTTCTGTCCTTCAAATTAAACTAATAGAGAGAAAAATAACTTTGAATTAAATTCCTTATCCTTTTACCCTTTTACTACCTAGAATTCCTCTTATGTAAACTTTAAAAGTAGCTTATTACTCAGTGACTTTTTTTTCCACAGTACTTATTATTCTATCCAAAGCTATAGACGTAGTCTCCATATCCGGAAAATGTTCAATATAACCTGTTTCAACATTTTTCACTTGAAAATTCTTTAGTTCTTTAGAATAACTGAGAGAAAAGGTATTATTTTTAATACAAATGGTATGAGTGATTTCACTATCTTCATACTGTACTAAAGTTTCTAACATTTCTTTGATTTTAATTATGGTCATTTATCACCAAACCCTTCCTCACTATTTAACGAAATTTTACAAATTGAAGTTTAATCTATTTTAACATAGGGTATACAAATAAGTTGTTATCTCCAATAATTGAAATAAAGATTTCAATTATGAAATAAATTTGTAAATAAATCAATAAAATGTAATTTCTTATTGAGGTTAGGCGCTATATGGCGAATGCAATATAGTTAGGAACTACAGAAATATATAGTATAAAAGATGTAAATGAAATTTATATTTTAGGGGTAAAGATACAACAAATCCTATTTAAAAATGATATTTTGGGGAGGTAGGAGGTATCTGAAATTGAATAGTGCATCTAGATTTAAAATGCAAATTTATAGTCCTATATGGGGACAAAATGACCTTTATCAGTTTATAAAAACAAAAGATGGTTGGAAGTTTGAAAACTATAGATGTAAGGGTGAAGTGGATAGAGGTGGTAATCCTTTATTCTATAAAGCACTGACTTCTGAATCTATTTCCTATCCTGATTATGTAGAAGGTTACATTTCTATTGCTTGGGAGAATGTTGACACGTTAAATAAAGAACAAGTTCAGAACATTTTTGATGAACTATCTGAATGGATTTCAGCCAGTGAAAATAACCTCTATTGAGCCTTTATCATGTTGAAAACAATGGGCATTACCATGGGTATATCCAGGTTTAAAGATTCATTATAAAAGCTCTATTGGTTTTTATCTAAAAACATATCTAATGTCGTTAGTACATAGAAAGAAGACGTTCGTTTATATACAAAGACTGAAAATAAAAATTGATAATAATTTATTTAGGGATACTAACTAAGGATAACGATAATCAATAAACAAATAAGGGGCGTATTCAAAATGGAAACTATTTATAACCAGAGAGAGAAAATGACCGATTTTATTAGAGACAACAAACAGAATTTCCAGGATAAACTCTTATCTGAGGCGGTTAACGTTGCCTCTAAGATTAATGACATTTTAGAAACTGGAAATATTGATCTTTTAAAAAATGCTCAAAAGCTAGCTCTATATGTAGTGGAGCAAAAGGAAGAACAACTCGTTGCTTTCGCTCAGCAAGAAGGGATAGCCTGGGCCGAGCACTCCTTAACTCTTGCTTTCAAACTAGAATGGGTACAGGCCATTAGGCGAACGTTATGGCATTTTCTCTATCAATATGATCGAATAAATAACCATTTTATTGATCGTGAAGAATTTTATGCCTTAGAGAAGCGTATTAATGATCGGATTGATCAATTTCTTAACACTTTTATCATTAGTTATTCCAAGTATAAAGATGAATTAATTGCCTCCCAGAGGGACTTAGTTGAAAATCTATCGGTGCCCATTATACCACTTAGCCAATCTGTAGCTGTACTACCGTTAATCGGAATGATTGACATCCATCGTATCCAAACGATTGAGGAGAAAGTGTTGATGGGCATCTCAGATTTAAAGATTGAAACATTAATTATAGACCTGTCTGGAATTGCTAACATGGAAATGCATGTTATTGATCATTTTCAGAAAGTGTTAACTGGAATTTCAATGATGGGATGTGAAGCTATTCTTACAGGCCTACGTGCTGATCTAGTTAGGACAATGATTCACTCAGGAATCTCCTTTGAGGATAAGGCAGAAGCCAAAGGGACGTTACAGCAAACATTAAAGGAATATCTAGTACAGAACCGACTGTAGGAGGAATGGAGAAGTTTCCTCTACACGAGGAAATACAGATGAGTTTGTGAAAATACATTCGTATGCAAAAAGCTCTCTAATAGATGAGGATTAGAGAGCTTTTTTATGCTGATGATAAGTTGCTATTTACTTATTCAATTTTAAAGGATCTTTCAATCTTAATACTTTATCCATGTCATTGAAAATAAAACATGAAATATGATTATTTTTTATAAAATTTATTTTATTTTCCTAATAATTGAGAATTATTTCACATTTTTTATTTTATAACTCCCCTTTTTTAAAAATCTTACTTATATTTATATTTGCTGATATGCTTTCTTTTCATATGAGAATGTCTATAAATCACATTATGGGTAGCTAAAGATATATACGATATACAGCTTAAAAAACAGAAAAAACTCCTGTCGTTGGCCAGGAGTTTTTTCTGTAACGTATCAACGTATTAAAAGCGATACCTCACGTATCTTGAGTAGTTTTCTCAAAGTTCAAAAGTTATTCATTTTATGATTATGAAATAAAAGGAAAGCAACATGACTTTAATACAAAAGACATGTTGCTTTTAAGATTCCAATCCTATTGACTTTTTCACCCTTTTAATCAAAGAATAAACATAAATATACGGATAAAAAGACAATCAGGTTTTTTATACCACTTATGATTCTTTTTTTCTAGCTAGTTTCTCACGGTCCTTTGTTCCCGGTGGTTGTTCAAGCCAATTATGCTTAATCATAATGTCAGCACCAGTTTTTGCATATCGGGCAATTTCTAGTGATAATCGTTCATAATCGATGGCTAAATCGTTTCTTTGACTGGCAGCCGCCGCAGTTGCATAGTTTCCTGTACCAGCAGCACTTAATAGGGACATATGAAACATCATTAACTTATCTGAAAATGTTTTGGTAGTTGAATTGCTCACACTAACGTCAGGTAATCGAGGGGTGGCAAGATCGTTTTCAAGCAAGATATTAGCAAAGATTTGGATGTGTTTGTTCGATATGTCTTTTCCTCGTAACATAAAGTCTTGGACTTCTTTAGATGAAGAAGTTTGTGCAAAGCCAATAGAAAGTTTAATCCCCATCGAATTTGTTAGCACGTTCATATATAAATGCGAAATT
Source organism: Priestia sp. FSL W8-0524 (assembly GCF_038005965.1). NCBI lineage: Bacteria > Bacillati > Bacillota > Bacilli > Caryophanales > Bacillaceae > Priestia > Priestia sp. FSL W8-0524. The sequence goes on along the minus strand of NZ_JBBOUG010000002.1, from coordinate 68,465 downwards.
TCTACGGCGTTTAATGGGCGTTTGTTTTTAAATGGATTTAATCCACTTAAATATTTTTTGCTATCAACATAATCTGCTTCTTTTGGAACTTCAATATAAGGATGTCTGGAATGTATCCCTTTTGAAACGGCAATTTCAGTAGTCTGATTATAAAGGGTAGATGCTTCTACTAATCCTTTTGTATAGAAATTTCTAATATCTTCTCTTGCACTCATGGAAACAAATCCACTATAAGCTAGCATTCCAACCTTCGCCATATGATTTACATACGTTAAACAAAATACATCGGAAAAAAGCCAAGGAGCTTCCATATTTACGTCTTGTTCGGTAAAACCGTGAGGAACTGCATACTGTTCTTGCTCAAAAATGGTAAGTAAGTGATCCAAATGACCAACCGCAATATCATAAGCAAATTGAATAGCAGGTCGGATATCCGAATCATTCAAATGTTTAAGCATATAACCTAAAATATATTTAGACATACTATCATTCATATAAGAAGTCCAAAGACAACCAATTTCAGCCGATGTTAAATAGATTTTCTTTTCATTCACCCTATTGGCCTCCTAGAGATATATCAGATCACACGTGTTGATTAACCAAAATCATCCAGAAACTCCTTCGTATAGTTTTTGATAGAATTCAAGTGTTTCATAGATGGCTATTCGCCATTCTAAAGGCAGGGTAGCGCAAAGAAACAGACGTGTGAACCCTGCAAATGATAAGGGTTTTCGTGTGTTTTTCTTGCTACCTTGTATATGTAAAAACTTTAGTAAAACGTAGGCGATGAGTGCGGTGAACAACTGATTGAACACGGCGTTTGGTGTTGTACCGAATAAAATCGGTACATTTAAGTTTTGTTTGATCCAGCGAAAGAACGATTCAATGGCCCAGCGTGCTTTATACATGTCGGCAATTTCTTCTGCCGTGACGTTCATCAAGCTTGTCACAACGCGTATCTCCTTACCGTCATGATCGGTAAATTGCACGACACGCTGGCGTGTCTTTGTCTGTTTTTGTGGGGTACCAAGGATACACGTAAAATCGCCGGTCACATTCGAATCCTTTTTACGTGTACCTTTCAGCGCTTTTTTGCGATTTAACTGGATATTCTCTTTTAAGCGAATGACAAAATGTTGTTTTTCTTTCTCTGTCACGTAGCGATCGACTTTTTCAATGGAAAAATAGGCACGGTCGCCTATGAAGATAAAGCGTTTATCCTCAAGGCATGTACCAACGGGTCCGTCATGTTTTAATCCGGTTGTTTCGACAACTTGAAGAGGCATCGCAGTTTCGTTGGTGAAGCTAACATGCAGTTTAATGCCCGCGCGTTCGCCGTGATAAACTGCCCATGGTAGGCGTGTCTTCCCGACTGTTACCGTTGTCGAATCCACTGCCATCGGTATTTTTTTCATCTTGAGGGTGCGACGAGTAGCTCGGTTGAGCTTCCCGACAATGACTTCAAAAATACGTTTCATAATGGCGTAATTAAGAGCCTTCATGTGCTTGGAAAGCGAAGAATGGTCAATGGAAACGAGTCCAACACTTGGCCCAACATCGGCTGCGTGACGTAAGCTTTTCCATTCGTTTGTCGCTGCACCAATTAAATAAGAAATAAGCGTTGACACGGTACATTTTCGGGCTGTGTCAACAAAACCAAACTCGGCTAGAATCGCTTGAAGTTCAGCTTCAGAAAGAAAGTTTTGAATGAGATGTGGAGACGTGGTATTCTTATTCATGAGAGATTCCTCTTTTCGTAAATGTTGGTGTGGTAACTTACATTTTACATGAGAATCTCTCTTTTTTATTTGGTTTTATTGGAATAAATTAGATAATCAACAGGCGTGATATCAGATAAATATATTTTTTACAAAAAGTAAAGAAATATGAATAATGCAAAGAATTAATAGTCGATTTCATATTTGAAGGAATCCTATGTTATTATGTTCCACTTACTTAACATTACCTATAATTCCTATTTCATTAACTAAGTTTGTATATTATATACAGCTTAAAAAGAGAAAAAACTACTGGCATAGCCAATCAGTAGTTTTCTCTAGTCGTTAAAATATAGATGTCAAATTGATGCTCTATTGCATCTTAAGTATTTTGCTTAAGACATAAAATTTTATTTATCTATCCTTTGGAAAAAGTTTATTTTCTACATATTTTATTACAATTGGATTGATCTACTCCTCGACGCTCAAAATAAGGAATGTATTGTTGGAGTTAATATGATGATCCATACTTTCAGTACCTATTGGTATATTATTTGGACTAGCTGTAAGGACGATAATTCTCTGTAAGATAAAGAACACAAGCGACAATAATTGAACACTGAATAATTTTTATTCTCACACTAATAATAATTATAGTGTTAGCTTCTAACACTATAATTCAATGTGGAGGGGAAAATCTTGAATAATTTTATTAGCTTATTCTCAGGCGTAATAACTTTAGTCATTAGAGCTACATTCTTAATTAGAAAAACGAATCATAGGTTAACATCCTTATTAAGAATGTCATCTTTAGCATAAGCATTAATTATTCTATAGGTTATCGTCTATTTTCACATTGTTAGGAAAAAGGTGAGCATAATAGTTATGCTCACCTTTTTAGGCTAATCAGTACTTCCCGAAACAATTTGTATATAAACTTTGCGAATTGCTAATGTTATTGCACCAGTGAAGTAATTGATTTCCGATAAAATCCATTATGGTAACTACGATTGTATATGATGCTAACGCTGAAAAAGCTTGATTTGTGGTAATATTTTCTATAAAGGGGGTTGGGAAAATGAAAACAATAGGTTTATTAGGCGGGATGAGTTGGGAATCATCAGCTGAGTACTACAGAATTATCAATCAAACAGTAAATAGAAAGTTAGGAGAACATCACTCTGCTAAAAGTGTGATGTATTCTGTGGACTTTGAAGAAATAAAAAAATTACAACACGATAATAGATGGGATGAAGCAACAGAATTAATGATTAAAGGAGCTCAATATATTGAAAAAGGTGGAGCTGACTTTTTAGTGATCTGTACAAATACTATGCATAAGATGGCAAATGATATTCAGAATGAGATTAGTATTCCTATTTTACATATTGCAGATGCTACAGCCAAGAGAATAAAAGATCAGGGTATTAGTAGAGTTGGGTTGCTTGGAACAAAGTTTACGATGGAAGAGGACTTTTATAAAGGTCGACTTATAGCTAACCATAATCTTAAAGTTAATATTCCAGGTGAAAAAGAGCGTCAAATTGTACATGATATTATTTATAAAGAATTATGCTTAGGGAAGATTAACTTAAATTCCAAAAGTGCATATCAAAAGATTATAAATGGTTTAATTAACGATGGAATAGAAGGAGCTATATTAGGTTGCACTGAAATTTCTCTATTAATTAATCAGAACGATACCTCGCTCCCTATCTTTGATACAACAGAAATACACGCACAAACCGCAGTTGATTGGGCGTTAGAGATATCCTAAAAAAATCAACAGATAAAAATAGACTCACTGCCGTATGCTTCAGAAAAAAGCCTTCCTAGAAGCCGTTTTATGTAAACAAGAAACGTAGGGAATATAAATAAAAAAGACTTTAAGCCTTAAGAGATATATTTAAGGCTTAAAGCAAAGTAAATAGTAAATGAAATGACTAAGTAGCAACTGATAATCCCTATTCTTACAGGTATAGAATACCCTTTTAGCCAGCCCCATCTTTTATCGTCGTAATCGAAAATAAAATAGTCTGCAACGACCGACAAAATAATAATGATACCTACTATTAGCAAACTCATTTTTTATCCCCCATTTACGTGTCTGTTAAATAATATACCAAATTTAACAATAAATAACAAAATATTACCTAAAATATCTGCTATATTAATTTCAAATACACGTATACAAAAAGAACCCTTTGCCTAAGTAGGCAAAGGATTTTCAAATTTATTGGAATAGGGGGAATACATTATTAGTCTGGCCAGATTTGTAGATTCATATACATATACCTTTAAAAATAAATGTTGTCATTAACTATATTTATAGAAAATAACCTCGAATTCGTTTTATTGTTCGTTAAGTAAATACTTAATTACTTCATTTATTATTAAGGTTTCACCATTTACTCTAGATGACGACAAATACCACGTTTTTCTACAAGATAGGTAAATGATATAACTTTTTTTAATAAAGTATGTTTAGATTTACTTAATAACATAACAGAGAGTGAAACTAAACATAATCAATCTTATATAAACTAAGTTTGTATAGCATATGCAGAATAAAAACAGAAGAAACTACCCCATCAGTAAGGTAGTTTCTTCTGCTACGTATCAAAGGTTCAAGAGTGATACTATACGTATCGTGAATAGTGTGCCAAAGAGAGCAAAAAATATGTGAATTAATTATTATTTTATTTATTAAAAAGCCGTTGCTTAAGGTTTTCAATAACTGTTCTTAGCTCTATTGTATTTAGTTGAAGGATATTCAATACAGGAATAGAAAATTATGTATAATGAAACTATCTTTTAATAGGAGGGGCAGTTACATGATATCAGAAATGATGATAAGGGTGATGATAGGATATTCTCTTTAGAGAAATATAGATAACATAGATAAAAGGAGCGAGATTAGTGCATATTGAACATCAGAAAAAGAAGCCTATTATCCACCTATCAGCTTGGGTAGCTTCAAATGCTGTAATAAGTGGAGAAGTCATTGTTGAAGAAGAGGTATATATATCTTATGGGGCAGTGATTATTGCGGAAGGAGCGCCTATCCATATAAAAAAGGGGACCATTGTTATGGAGAATGTTGTATTGAAATCCTCAGGAGGCAAGACCATCTCTTCCCCCTTACTAATAGAAGAACACACGTTAATTGGACCTTACGCTTATCTAATAGGTTGTACAATAGAAAAGAAATGCTTTCTAGCCGCAGGAGCAAAGGTTTACAATAGGGCGTATATAGGCGAACAAAGTATTATTGAAATTAACGGGGTTGTACATATTGATACTAATTTAAAAGCGAAAACAAGAGTACCTATTCACCATATAGCTTTTGGAGATCCGGCAAAAATATATCCCCCTGATGATACAAGAAAGATTGCTAAAGAAATTGAGAGCCTAAATTTCTTAGATACACTATTTCAAGTAAAAGATAAATCTAAGGATTTAAAATATATAGCTGCACTGGAACAGTATCGCTATATGTTATTCAACCATAAAAGTGATGATATTATTAAGAATTTTAGTTCTAACTCAACAGATAAATTGTAAGGAAAAAAGAGTTTTAAAGGAGGTAAAACATTGAGAAACGAAAAAGAGTACTGGCAGAATCGCTTAAAGGAATTAAATAAAGAGATTATAGAGTTAAATATAGAGAGAAGAAATGTACGAAGACAATTAACTCGCTTAGAAAAGAATGAGCAACAGTCTGTTCCTAAAGAAGATATGAAACATAGGACAACTGTAGAGACAGTTGTCCTATTAACAAGTCATCCTAGTAAGGTTTTTACTTCCAAAGAAATTCTCGAACACTTACACCGTGAAGTGGGATATACAATTAATAATTTTGCTCCTGTTTATCGTTATGTTAAGGAAGTGGAGCCCAATATAGTCCAAGTAAGACGTGGTTATTATATGTATAAACCTTAAATAACAAGTCGGAAAAGCTCTAAGAAAATGAAAGAGCTTTTTTTATTTTCATAAAGTAAAACCTTTGTTACTAATTTAATCTTATAAATAAAATTATTATATTTTTAATTCTAATATAAAAACAAATTGACCTTCCTAAATTTAACTATTAAAATTAATTTGTTAATAATTTGAATATTTAGATAGGGAGGGCATTGTTTTGACGAATTGGAAAAAGATATTAGGAACTTCTTTATTGGCAACAACTGTTACTATTGGGGGAGTAACGTCTTTATTTGGAAAAGGTCATGTAGTATCAGCAAAAACCACACAGGTAGAAGGGCTTCCAAGTTCACCAATTGACATGCATACTGTACCTGAAGAACGATTAACAAAAGCCTTAAAGGATCAAGGAGTGATCTCTCAAAAAGCTACTCCACAAGAGGCAAAGAAAGCATTAAATACCTACATAAACAAAAAAGATACACATAAAGAAAGCCTAAAAGGCTACAAGAATAGTGAAATGGATTTAAAAGCTAAAAAGTTTCAAACGGAGCAAAAAGAGAAAGTTCAACGTAAGGAATTCTCAAGCCTTAAATCAGAAGGTAAGGGAGATGGCGTAAGCGTAAAACCCGCAAAACAAGCAAAGTACACTGGTAAAGTTAGAGAAGACAAGGTTCTTGTATTACTTGTAGAATACGCTGATTTTAAGCATAACAACGTTATTCAAGAGCCAGGATATATGTATTCTAAAGATTTTAGTCAGCAACATTATCAAAAACTTATGTTTGGAGACAAGGACTTTAAGTTATTTGATGGCAGTAAAATTAAAACATTTAAACAGTACTACGAGGAGCAGTCTGGGGGCAGTTACACGATTGATGGAACGGTTTCTAACTGGTTAACAGTTTCGGGGAAAGCAAAGGAGTATGGAGCTGATAACCCTAAGGGAGGTAACGATAACCTTGGACCAAAAGGACCTCGTGACCTTGTAAAAGAATCCTTAGCAGCTGCTGCTAAAAGTGGCATAAAGCTTTCTGATTACGATAAATTTGACCAATATGATATAGATGGAGATGGAAATCGCAATGAGCCTGATGGCATAGTAGATCATCTAATGGTTATCCATGCTGGAACAGGACAAGAAGCAGGTGGAGGTAAACTCGGAGACGATGCTATCTGGTCGCACCGTTCAACTTTGGGGCAACCTTATAAAGTACCGGGCACCAATATTTCAGCGTATGATTACACAATAGAACCTGAAGATGGAGCTGTTGGGGTTTTTGCTCATGAATTTGGCCACGATTTAGGTCTTCCAGATGAGTATGATACTCAATATTCGGGTCAAGGAGAACCGGTAGGTGTATGGTCTATTATGAGTGATGGAAGCTGGGCAGGTAAAATTGCAGATACTGCACCAACAAGCTTTTCACCACAAAACAAAGAGTTCTTCCAAAAGACAATGGGAGGAAATTGGGCAAATATTAAGGAAATGGATATAAAAGATATTAATAAATCAGGATCAGTTAGTGTTATTGATCAAAGCGTTACTAAATCCAAAAATCCAGGTATTGTGAAAATTAATTTGCCTAAAAAGACAGTCCAAGGCATTAAACCGGCATTCGGTAGCAACTATTACTTTAGTCAACGTGGAGATGATCTTCATACGACTATGACAACACCTCAATTAGACCTTACTAAAGCTAAAACGGCTACTTTTAAGTATAAGGCTAATTATGAGGTGGAGGCAGAATACGACTACTTATACGTTAATGCTATTTTGCCAGATGGATCAAAAGTTCTTCTAGATACAATTGGAGACAAAGCAAACAATGCTGATAATTCAGCTGAAACATCTAATGGAAAATGGGAAGATAAAAGTTACGATTTATCTAAATTTAAAGGTAAAAAAATTAAGCTGCAATTCGAGTACGTTACTGATGGGGGACTTGCAATGGCAGGTTTTGCATTAGATAATGCTAGCTTAATAGTAGATGGAAAGACTATCTTTACTGATGATGCTGAAAGTGCACCTAAGGTGACACTAGATGGTTTTGAAAAGACAAATGGTATCAGTTACAAAGACAACTATTATTACCTTGAATGGAGAAACTATGCTGGAAGCGATCAGTCCCTTCAGTATGCAAGAGGAGCCAAATATAATACAGGTATGGTAATGTGGTATGCTGATGAAAGCTACCTTGATAACTGGGTAGGATCTCATCCAGGTGAAGGGTTTTTAGGCGTTGTTGATTCTCATGCTCATAAAGTTCTGTACTTTAATGTAAATGGGATTAGTACTACAGCCAATTCAACTAGATATCAAATTGCTGATGCAGCCTTTTCTTTTGATAAGTCACCAGCTTGGTCATATACGCATAAATCATGGGGGTCTATCCTATCAAAAGGATCAAATGGAATAAAAGGCTTTAACGACCGTAAGTCTTACCTTGATGAAAGAATAAAAGATGCTGGACGTCTTCTTCCTCAAACTGGACTTAAAGTCGATGTTATTGGCGAAGCAAAAGACAATTCAGCTGGAGCTGTCTGGATTCATAAATAAAGGAAAAAACACCTTGAGGACCCTAGTTCTCAAGGTGTTTTTTATGGCTTATATTTTTAATGAAGTTTATTCAATGGACTAAATGTACCTAAAGTAATTTGTATGTATAAGAGATTACTAGATAGGTAATAATAGAATAAGAAACATAAATAAAGGAGGAATAGATGTTGGAAGAATATAAACAGGTGTTTTCTGATTTTATTGACGAGGACCGATTCGAACTACATTCATACCTTACTTATTTATTCAATCAATCTCAGGATAAAGATTTAATTCAGTTAGAAGATGAACATCTAACATAATAAACATACACATACTGTAAAGTGAAAGGGTAAATATATGAATGAAAATATAGAATAAGCGACTTACGGTTCTAATTAGGATAAGTAGGTCGCTTATTATTATTCTCATGTAAAGGCTTCTTGTTATTGGACTAATTCTACTACATACACTATTCTACGTGATACTTCGGAGCAGTATAGTTAATTGTAAGAGAGCTTGTTCATCCCTCCTCGAAATTTCTTTTTTTGAACGTTATGTAGATTTTTCATTTGATTAATCCTTTTTCTTTAAATACTTTTCTTAACGCTTCATTAATTAGTTCAGATTTATAATTTTTAGGAACACTATTTATAATGCTTAATACGTCTTTATCAAAATAAAATCCCTGATACACTCTTTTGGGTTGTGGTTTCGTACCTGCTAATAAAACATCTACTACGTCACTAGTGCTATTGCGGCCGATTCCTTTCTTTCTATTTTTACCTTTAAGCTGGTTTAAATCAGTGCTAATGGTGGGTGTTTTTCTAAATAGAGTACTGAAATCAACGTCCAACGGCTGTGGTGGTTTCCCTGTATATTTGTAAACAGACTTTTTTTTATCCCATTCATATCCCAGTTTCTTAATTTTCCTTTGAATAGTCTGAGTAGTGACACTGTACATCGTGGCTACTTCTTTAATTGTCATTTCTTCTTTCATTATTTTAGTAAGCATTTCACCTATTAACATAAATAAAAGTCACCTGCTTTCATTATGCTTTTAGGTTCATATATTCATGACTCTTAAGCCAATATCCTGCATACATAATTTTTGATAAATTCCTTTTATCTTACAACTGTAGCAGAAAGGGACGGAGACATTTATTATTATGGGCCTGAAGGATTTGGCGAGATAGGCAATTGGTTTCAATATGGTATCCCAAAAAGAAGACAAGTTTCATCAAAAATAGAGTCTATAGCAGTGCTACAGACTCTATTTTTGATGAAATGTAAATGTTTCTTGATATTCTCTTCCTTCGCCTTTTTCTTTCCACGTTATCACAATATTTAAATCGGTTGCCTTTTCGGATAAACCAAAGTTGGAAACATGTAAGGGGTGTCCACCTTTTTGATTAAGTTGAGGCGGCTCTATAGTTGGTAAAAGTCCAAATTTTGTATTCGAATTGAGTTCATTACGAAATAATTGGACTTTTACATCATGTACTTCCTTCCCAACATTTTTCACATTTAAACTATAGGTGTGATACACTCCCTTCTTAGATTGCGCTAGATTAGGATCATCATTGTCAGGGTTAGTAACCTCAACGGCCCATTGTTTGGACGTTTCTGTTGTTGGTAATTCAGGAAGAGCAAGTGCCTTAGCTTCTATGCTATTACTTACTAGCAAAAGAATAGACGTAATGAATGTAATAAAAGTTAATTTTTTCATAAGAATAAAAACCTCCTAGCCCATAGTGTGCTCTTATAAAAAGAAAGTATTTAAGCTGTTTTAAACCGAACCTCTTCTCAACCTATCAAGAAATGAACGTAATAGAGTTTCAATAAACAGGACGTTTTTAAGATTCCCTTGCACATTCATCCCAAGTCATTTCATGATGCTGTTGGTCATAGCATGTTAATTTGGTGGGGTAGGCATCCTTCATCTTAAAAGATGATGACAATGCCTGAAAATGAACAAAGTATGGAGATTCAACAGCCTTAATGGAATATTTAATGGGTTTGTTGATTAATTCAGCGTTTATAGATCCTATCTGTTTTTCAGTATTCTCCCCATAGATAACGTTGTACAATTGATTGTCGACTGTGATTGTTGTGTGCCCGACCTTATCTATGCCATATCCGTGTCCATCTACATGTTTATATTCGCCATTCTCTTTGATAAAAGAAGCATCTCCGAGATAGTCCAAGGAGTTCGATTTGAATGTAAACAACGCGGTATAATAATTCTTCTTGGGTACTTTCTCCAATTTAACCACCTGGATTTTAATAGAAGAATCTATACCGTCGCCATACTGTACGATTTCTTCTTTTATGCGTTTTTCTAATACTTCCGTATAACTAGTTTGAGCTACAGCAGTATTACCAGCACTAAATATAAGTAATAACGCCCCTGCTAAAAAACTAACAACATGCTTCGACATCCCTGCACCTCCGATATTTTCGTTCTAAACATAAAGGTACTATGCCCTTTTTCAATTATGCTTATGTCCGTTCAAGCATCCAAAAATCCCTGAAATATAAAAATTCGAATGAGTTTGTTCTCAACAGGAAAATCTAATAAAAAACTAGGAGTTGAGTGTCATAAAACCTTTTATTTTAGTGTTGTTTATGCTGTTATCTACGATTGTTTATCCACTTCAAACACACGCTGATAAAATGCCCTGTACGATTGCATTAGAACCTGTAAATAAGAATCTTAAAAACGCCAAAGGCTCAGCGTTAATTTACAACGTTCAATTAGGTAGTCCACCTAGTTTTCCACGGACAAATATGAGTATTCTAGGAGTTCATCTTCCGAAGCCATCGTCTTATGGTCAATATGATAGTTATGAGGGGTATGCAACCATACCAAATGAAATTAGTTGGCGATTCCGCATATATCCAACGCCTGAAGAAGATGGTCCTACTTGGGCTGGTCGGATTGATTTGATTACAGCAGATATGAAAAATGTGAAAGTACAGATTCGTCTTTCGAATTCAAAAACAGAAAAGCTTGGTCCTCCTATACTGCAAGCAAGAATGGCTCTATGTAAGTGACTCTTTTACGAACATAAAAAACAACGCAGGTGTAAATTTTAAAAAAGGAATGTACAGAAAATGAAACAGTTTATATGCTTAATTCTTGCTATTGTTTTCCTATTTTCAGGAACTCAAATAGCTTGGGGCTATTCTGACACTAGACCTGCTTTGTACAACTTCGTTTATTCTTTGACGAGAATGGGAAGTGAACAAGCAGAAAAATACGTATCTCCAAACGTAGATATTCCAGAAATACGTGAAGACACGCCTTTACTTACCATACAAGGGTCGCCTTCATCCAAAGAAAATGAACTAATCCTTACTGGGTATTTTAACGATAAAAAAGTAGCAAATGAGAGAATCGCATTCATTTGGAAAGTCTCATTTACTAAAACTCAAATTACAGAAATAAACGAAGTATACAATGGATCTAACCCTTTTATGAATGAAATCAAAGCCATTGAAAAATACGAGAAAAGACATCATGTTGATATACTGAAACCCACAACTTTTCCTTTTGAAGTCACACATGTGGACACCCAACAAGATAAAGATACGCTAATTATTCGTTACCGAAACGATAAATTAAGTGGCTTGTTTCAGTTAAAGGTAACAGAGACTAATCACTCTCTGGAGGATTATAAAGGTATTAAAGATGTTCCATACACTTTAAAAAACGGAATAAAAGCTTTATATCAGCCAAATTACTTTCCGGCAAAACAATTGCTGTTTCAACGAGGTAATCTAATGTATACAATTGGCATTAGCAAAGCTACAAAAAAAGATGTTACAGCAAATGATTTGCTCAAAATTGCAAACTCCATGATTTCAAATTAAATGTATACGGAAAGGTAAATGTAAAAAATGAGAAAGATTATAGTATCTATATTTACTCTGTTGCTACTATCAAACGCTTCTGTAACTTATGCAAATAGAGACTTGCCTACCAATACCAAAGCAACGCGTGAAAATATTTTAGAAGATACCTTAATAGATTTGTTATATCCTCAAATGATACAAGCAGCAGAAAAGTACTATGGGGTGAAAAATAGCAAAGGAATTCGTTTTGATTGTCAGAAAGTGTTGTCCATAAGGAAATTAGACCATCCAGGATCAATGATGTTTGAAGCAAGACTTGAAGGAAGAACTTACTTTGGCCCTCATAATCCGCCAAACGATGTCTTTACAGTAACGATAAAGAGTGACTATCATACGAATGGATGGGAAATGCAATCGTTTAAAGTAAGAAAGCTAAAACCTCATGAAGTATATGAATGTAGAGATCCTGCTTAAGGATCTTCATTATGTGAACTAACTCCTTGTGCTTATTTTTTGTAAAATATGTTATAGTTGTAATTAAATTCAACAAAGATCTAGGAATATATATAAGCTAAGGAGGAAGTTAGTTGAAAAGGTATACGGTATTTATTGTTAGCTTTATAGGATTACTACTCGCGTTTGATATTGTTTCAGGAATATTCCTTACAATTACATATGCACCTGAAACTTCACAAGCTATGAGTTCCACGGTCAATATCTTTGGAAGTGAATCCCTTAACTATACATTTTTAAGTTCTATCGTAGCAGCAACTTTTTCATTCCTTATTTCAAAAAGAATATTTAAAGCTAAAGAGAATTTATAAATAAAAATCCTTTTTCAAGACAATATTGTTTTGAAAAAGGATTTTTATTTATTTTATATTTAATACTGATAAAGGTGTTTTTGATCACTAACTTTGCTATCGTATGCATGTTATTTTTCTATCGAGCAAGACCTTTATTAAAACTGTAGGTTTTTAATAAGGTGGAGCAAATTCCAAATGGTACAGAGCAACTTAGGGCAAGGATAAGAAAGGGCTTAAATTCTAGAAAGATACTTATGCCATCAGTTAATGCGAATATTAATAAAATAATTGCTGTACCTAAAATTCCAGAGAGGATGTATAGTAGGATTTCAATTAAAGATTTATACTTTTTTGTATCTTTTATAATAGAATCAATCATCATTGAAGAAGGAATGCCAAATACTAAAATAAAGGGAATAACGATTAATCCAGCTACGAATTGATCAATAAAATCGTTAAAACTTATGTATCCACCTTCCATGAACAAGACCGAAAAAACTAAACTGCCGCAGATGGATGAAATAATTACTGGTATAGATTTTTTTATCATAAATGTAGTCTCCTAATAGAGCTTTTAAATTCATATTAGTATTTCATATCAACTCTAAATCTAATAAATTTACTACGACTTTTTATCCTTTTCAAGCAATTCTATGATTTTGTCAAGTTTCTTATCGATTTCAATCGAATGCCTACTTTTGATAGATGAATTAATAAGCAATTTCCGAATAAATAGCGTAAAAGAAATAACGAAGAGAGCAATAAGACCAACGATTATAACCAAGTATACTATTGAAATTACGTTTATATTATCTATGATACATCACCCTTTTCCATTTTTTGATAATATAACATACTTTTATGCCTTCTGATTCAAAAAATGAACTTAATTATATAGATATATCTGATAATGCTCTGTATGTTAACTAAAAATGAATAACATATACATAATGCTCTTAATTAATGCTATTGTTAAAATGGAACATAATGGATACATTTAGAGGGGAAGGATTAAGGTTTATGGAACTAATTGGTCAGAGAGCAAAGTTGAGATTAATGGATATGAAAGATATAGAGGTCCTTTATAACCTCATTCAAAAAAATACCAACTTATGGACGTACATGGTTAGGAAAATGGATAGTTTAGGAGATATGGAGAAGCTAGTAATAGAGGCATTAAAAAATTTTGATAAGGGGATAGAGCTTCCCTTTACAGTAATAGACCAGGTTAGTAACAAGATTATTGGAAGTACTCGTTTATATGATATGTCTTTTGATCGTAAAACAGTTGAATTAGGGTCTACCTTTTATGATAAATCTGCTCAAAAGACGAGTATTAATACGGAGTGTAAATATTTATTGCTAAGGCACGCTTTTGAACAATTAGATATGATACGCGTTCAAATTAAAACAGATATCCAAAATGTAGGTGCCCAGAGGGCCATTGAGCGTATTGGAGGAGTAAAGGAAGGGATTTTGCGCAACGAAAGAATGTTACATAATGGGCGTATTCGTGATGCAGTTCTGTATAGTATTACAAATAATGAATGGAGTTTAGTGAAAGTTAAACTGGAGGGGCTTTTAACAAAACATCATGATAAAGTGAAATAATATTCCTCTTGAAGCTACAATTTTCCCCCACGTGTTATAAGCTATAAAAAGCCCTCGATAAAAGGGCTTTTTGGTTCCGCCTGATGGCTATTTATGTGATTTTCTTTATGTAAATTACCTTGCGATATAATATAAAATAATTAATAAAAGATAAATATGAGATTTTTATAAGGTCAAGATATTATTAACGATGTGGTGAGAAGATGGACGGAAAAGTTATAGGGAAGATAACCCGAAATTTTGCAGTTGCTGGTTGGATATTTATATTTCTTTTTGTTGTGGGTATTAAATTTCCTATTTTCTTTGCTTTAGGTTTTTTAGGTTGGGGAGTAGGCGCTATCTTATTCTTTTTTAATGTTCTAAGCACAATACTTTTAGTTATTTGTAGATGTAAAAATATACAGGGTCGATTTTACATTAAATATCTAATACTTTCGTTCAGTTTTATAATTATTTATCCTATCTTTTTTTGTATAGTCCTTAGAAATTCAGATTCTATATGGGGGACAATTTAAAAAGCTGTTCTAATAATTTGTTTATTATAGTTTTGAAGACTATAAAGACTTTATAATGTAAAATATTCCTTATGATAAAAATTTTAGATATAGAGGAATGAAATACAATGAGTAAAGTTATAAAGACAGCTTTTACTGCTGTATTAACCACGGGTTTAATCACAGCTTGTAGCGCAGCCGATACCGGAGAGACTTCTTCAAGTAAAGTGGAAAAAGTAAAAATGGCAGATATGCAAAAAGTGACTAAAGAAGAAAATGAAAAAATTATTGAGCAGCAAGAGAATGAAGATTGGCAAAATCTTAGAGAAGGCGTTCTCACTTATAGACAACATTCAAAAGGTGGATACTATAATGCTACTGTTGAAAGTGCAATCTATAAAGAAAATAAACAAGGTTCGCCTAGTATTACAGCTAAAGTTCAGATTGAAAATGTGCGAGAAGATGGTAAAAACGATGACCTTTCAGAAATAAAATATTATATAAAAAATAAAAAAACAGGTGAGAAGTTCACTGGAGTAGCAATGCCTTTAAATCACGAAGCTTTCAAGGAACTTGCTCCTAATTCTACAGTAACATATGATGTTTTATTTGAGATTAGTGATAAAAAAGAATTGAATAGTTACTATCTTTATATGGTCAGTAAACTAGACCCTTTTTCAGATATACACTGGAAACTTGAAAATCTAACGGAATCCAATCATGCGCAATAGTACTCATATACTTAGTAATTAAATTATTAAAAAATCCTTTGAAATGAATAGTATCAAAGGATTTTTTGGTTCCGCGAATAATGGTTATGTAAACTAAGTTTGTATATTGTATACAGGCGTTAATTGAAGGTGAAATACTTTAGATGAGAAAAAAATCCATAAAGAGGGATTTGGTGTTCCTTATGTAGAATAGATTAGATGGAGGTGCATACATGAAAAAGTATGTTGGATTTTTGTTCATTGCTTTATTGCTATTTATCGTTTCAGCTTGTTCTAATCCAGAAGATATAAAGCTAACAAAGACAGATGTCGTGATAACAGAGAACAAGGATCTTATAGGATCAACAACTACAACTATAGGGAAACATAAAAATCAAACAATTGTACCGACTGCTTTATATTATACATTTACAGTAAAAAACAATACTAATAAGCCTATATTTAGTTCTCAATTAAACAAGGTTAAAATGAGAATAGAACCTGACCGAGACTTATTATCCGTTGTAGAAGATACTGTAGGTTCTAATATTTATAGTGTAAATAAAAGTAAAATAGGATGGGGACAAGGAGTAGAAGAAATTGCTGCAAAAGGTACTGGGGAATTTAATCTTTATTACAAGTTAGGTGCAAAGCAAAAGAGCGATGAACTTCCACTTGCACCAACAGAAGAAGAATTGCAAAATATAAAAGCTCTTGCTTTAAAGGCAACTCTCATTGTTTCAAAAGATGGAAAAGAAATTGCTCGTTTTAAGCTAGATAGGATAAATAAATAGTTTTTTTATAAGACGAGCCATATTTTTATATGGCTTATTTTTAATTGATAATATTGAGTGCCGATAATACGTTTTATGGTGCGACAAGAAGTCGCTTTTATATAGTGTGGCTCACGCCACTGGTTTAGACGCAAAAACTATCCCCGTCCAAAACTGCGGGCCTGGTAACGGGCTCGTGGGTTGCATGCGGAAATGCGGAAACAGAGAGTCAGTGCACGACTCGGAACACTGCTAGGGGAAGATGAGTATGGTGAACATTAGTGAAGGTTTCTAAGCTTCGTAAGTGTTAGCTCAGGATCGTGCACAGATTTGCCTGGGTATTGGCAAGAGGAAAAGCAGATTCATAAAGCTGCTGTGACGCGTCCCATATCTTGCCCGGAGTAAAGAGCCCACCTAACCTCGTCGTATCTATAAGATGCGGAACTTGGTAAGCCCTTTGTCATCTGTATACACAGTAGGATGATTGTAAAGTCAAACGATGTGACAGAGGGTAAAGGATACGAGAGAAAGCGAATGCCGTTATCTCGAAAGAGAACAGGAAAGCAGAAAACTGTATAACTGAACGGATACTATCGTCCTCACGGACAAACCCATGATAGACCTGAAAGGGAGCTGACTTCTCGTTGGTCTCTCGTAGGAACATAAGGCTGTGGCTATCTTCTGACGAAAGAAACGTACTGTTATGTATACCTCCACTTGGAGCGTCGGCGTACGTTTTACTTACCGATATGGTGTGTGATGAGGATACGACAACAAATGGACCTGCAATGGGAGGCTTGAGCCGTATGAGTTGAAAGGCTCACGTACGGTTCTTAGGGGAGTCAGGGGCAGTGATGCCCCTCGCTTACCCGACGTAACTAATTACTGTTATTGCATAAGGTTTTTCCAAGAATAATTATGGTAAAATGGTATAATTGTCCATGTAATGTATTTTAGGAGGATTAATTTGCAGAAACGTTTTAGTAAGTACTCGTTATGGCTGTCAATAGCAGGGATTATTATTGCCGTTGGTCAATACTTCACTCCTATATATAGTTTAAATATTTTATATATAGGTATCATAATCTATCTTACAGGTTTCATATGTGGAGTTATAGCAGTAGGGAAGCATGAAAAAGGACTTATGAAGTATTTCAGTTTATACTCTTTTGTATTAATTCCAGTTTTTATCTTCTTTGGTTTCTTATTTTTAGCTTTTCAGATAGGCGAAAAATAACAAAATAATATTCATATTTAAATCAGAAAAACCACTGGAAAGGTTCCAGTGGTTTTTTCTGATTTGAATATCACTACTTCTTCAAAATCGTAGGATTTTTGAGATTATATATAATATTATACTAATTTTAGCAGAATGAGTTATTCCTTGCAAACAAAAACCCGCCCATATACGGACGATTTTTTTGCTATGAATATCATTGCTTTTCAGGTGATGCTAGGAGCATCTTTAGTAATTTGCTCAACATATAAAATGTTATTCATTATTGCAAATGCGCAACAATCTAAAATTGAATATGACATATCGTCTATAAAGGTAAATTACTTTTTGTAAGTTCATAAAGGTTTATTTTATTAACTAAATAGACGTTCTGTCGTTTGATTCTACATAGTCTAAAAAGGTGTACTTTTTTAGACTGTCTTTTTGTCGATAAGTGTGATCTTGGAGTGAACAGGATAAAGATAAATTCGAAATAAAGTAACTAGCAGTTTTCTTTAATTAACAGTATATGGTATATTTGGTTAAAAAGGAAAATTGACCTTATAATAGGACTTATTATTGCTATTATTCTGTTTAACTTTATTGCGTTTAAAACAAATAAAAGATTGACGGCAAATCAAATCGTACATATTTGGGCATTTACAATTGCTTTGCAACAACTCGGCGATTTATATATTGATACAAAATATCATGGCTATTGGTACTTTTCTAAAGATATTGATGGGTGGCGTGAAATTCTTACATTAACAGTATTGATTCCACCAGTGAATATGATGTTTCTAAATTGGTATCCTTCTGGAGAAGCCTTTCATAAACGTATTATGTATATTTTCTATTGGATGATAGCTATTTTACTTTATGAAGCCATCACATTATTACCTGAACCGTGGGGATACTTTAAATACGGTTGGTGGAATCTATGGCATTCAGCCATTATGGATCCTTTACTTTTACTTATTGTATTAGGATATTATAAATGGATATATAAGCTGGAAAATAAGCTCTTAGCAGGAAAGAAATAAAAACAAAACGCCACCCCTCAGGAGACAAGGGATGGCGTAACATCAAAATTTATCGTTTATACATAATTTTACATATTATAGATTTATCAAGGCTTCAAGCCTTTGAAAAATCACCTCAACTCTATAAAATCATGAATAAATTAAGCTTTTATATTGAACTTAAACTCTATTTCATTCTTTAAAATTTCTGCCCCTCTTGGACTTAGCACTAAACCTTTTGCATATTCCCTATTTTGAGGAGTGATGTCACCTGTTACTATACATTCGTTATAAGACATGTATTTCTTTAAAATAATTTGATTCCCATCAACAAAGATCTCGATAGGGTCTTTTTCTTTAATAGCAAGAACCTTTCTTAGCTCAACTGGAATAACAACTCTTCCTAATTCATCTACTTTTCGTACAATACCTGTTGATTTCATTTTATATTCTCCCCTTCCTGCTGCAATATTCTACTTCATTTGATTTTCTATGAATAGATTTATCAATCCAACAAAGGAACCTTAAGTGCTCCTTCCTACATCATATAATGGTACTAAAACAGGCTTAGCCTGTTTATGTAGTCTCAACGCTGTCGAATGTTTAAAATAGTCCCATTCTATAACTACTCTAGCCATCTTATGATTCACCTTTTATTTCTTCTTTCATCATTTTCTTATTCTTACGAATAAACGAAGGGATTTTGCTAAAATAGTGTCTCTTCACTTCACCATAAGGTATCCAAATTTCTTTTCCCTCAATAAGATCATAAACTTCATCTAAAATTTGATCTCGTTTCCTAGGGTGTAATTTGACGTGAGGGTAGTTAATCGCACGAATATAGCTTTGTCTTAATTCGTTTGTTATCCATTCCTTCTGCTTTTGCTTCAATGCGGAAAACTTTTTATTCGTTTGAATTAAGCGTCCATTTTGATAAACATGATTTTTCATATCGTTTCCCCCTTTTCTCCGTAGTGTCCTATAATCATTGGATCTTCATTTGTCTAGTAGGCTTTTTTCTTAAATTGTTCTTTCAGATAGATACAATTTCGTGTATGTTCACGAGAAAGGAAATGATCGTGTTTATAATGGACTCTGACTTCACAAGAAGGACAGACAAAAAAGCCCATTTTCAATTTATCTTGATTTACCTCATGTGCATAAAACTCCCCTGTAGCTTTAAACATTAACACGTGTTTAGCCCTTTCAATTTTTGCTCGCATAATTATATCCCCCTCCACCATATTTTTCATCTATTTCTATGATAAGGGCTATATGGAAAGAAGACAAAGAAAAAACAGCATCCCGTAATAACGGAATGCTGCCTAATCATTAGTTATTTTTTAACTTGTAACCTTTAAACGTATATCCATAAATCTTAGTGAGATCAATAAAGCTCTTATAGGAATACGTAATCACAACCGGTGTGTCAACTTCAACTTTCTCATAAAGCTTCTCCACATCTGTATTATGCATTCTGACACATCCGTGACTCACGTATTTTCCAATGCTACTTTCATTATTATTTCCGTGAATGCCGTATGTATCACCATTCGTACCGCCTGCATTTAATCCTAACCAACGCTTTCCTAATGGATTACGAGGATCTCCCCCGGGAATATGTCCTGTATAATAAGGACGATTTTTAATCTTGTTCATCACTTTAAAAAATCCAACAGGTGTTTTCTCCCATGTTTTACCCGTTGCTACTGGATCAATGATTTCAATATAACCGTTATGAAAATACGCAAGCTTGTTATATTTTTTATTAATAATAATGAAGTCTTGATTAAATGCTTTATTGGCAGCTTCCGTTTTCCCTACCGGTATTCCATATAGTGTAGCCATCAATAATATAAAAACAGTGACTAATTTAATGAATAAATTCTTCATCTCAAACACTCCTCTTTTTATCATGTGTATATAAAACAGAAAAAACACCTTCTTTATTTAAAGGTGTTTTTCGTAACAATCATTTATGAACAAAAACCTATTTCATTGATGATTTTGACATGTAAAGAAACATTCTCTATCGCAATTAACGTTTGTTTTGCCTAAGTACATTTGATGTAAATATCAGTGTCTTAAAATACACATAAAAAAGACCCCACTCAATCAGTTAGAAGGAAGATTGAAATAGGGTAAGTGTGATTGAATCTCTTTGGGGAGAGAACAATACCATTACACTGATATTATGTGATGAATCTAATGAGTTAAACATAAAAAATATCCCTTCACCGATCAATTAAGACCAGTATATGAACTTATAACATCGGCTCCTTTTTAGAGAAAGAAAAAACAGACCATACTATAATGAAGGTCTGCTCTTACTTACTTATTGATTTTTTCCGTATGGCGACACTCAGGAAAAGAGGAACAGCCAAAGAAGCGAGTGCCATTTCCATCTCTAACAACTAAATCTTGCCCACATTTTGGGCATTTACGAGGTTCCGGTGTGATATTTTCAAAGATTTCTCGTGCCTTAAAAACTGGATTTACCTCATTAATAAACTTTTGAAGATCCGCCCGATCTACTAAGGTCACATCACATGCAGCTGCTAATTCTTTTGCTTGTTTGGTGAAATAACTATTGGTCACGACCCACGCTTGATTCGCTTTATAATACGCTTTTGCTCCATAAACTTCTTGTACAGCCGAAAGACTCACCCGATTTTTAACTCCATATCGTTTGGCCTGAATCACAATCTTATCCTTGCCTTTCATCACCAAGTCAGCCCCAAAATCACCAGACTTTTGCGTCACTTGAGTTTTGTAACCTAATTGCTGAAAAAGTGCTTTTAGATAGATTTCGAACTGATAACCATCCATTTTATCAATATAGGGCATGCCTGATTGAGCTAGCTCTTTCATATACTTCCGTTCACGAAGGACACGGTAAGCAAATTGAGAGAGTTTAAATAAAATGATGATAAGAAAAAGATAAAATACACTTTGAAACACTTTATCCATTCATTGAAAGCTCCTGTTCTGTTTGTTTATTTCGGAGAAGTGATGCCACAGGTTGAATGCTTTTTCCATTCCTCTTTAACGCTTCGTTCCAATCTTTCGCTCCCTTTGGAATATCTGCTCTTATTAAATCAGCATTAACGATTTGGTTCATTTTGTCAATAAATTCTTTTCCCCCTTGGTCATTATCAACAGCTAACACCATTTCTTTAATGCCTAAGCCTTCTCTTCGAGCTTCGATATAAGATTGAGCAACGGTTTTAGGTTTTAAGCCATTCATACTGATAAGGCGTGTATTCTGCAACTGAGTCTCCTGTATACTCCAATAAGAAAGAAGGTCAATTGGGCTTTCAAAGAAATGAATCTTGTTTGGGCGACCAACATCAACTGAAAAGCCTGTATGTGGGTTATCGTTCGGTAAGACTTGTTTAAAAGAACCTCGTTTATTTTTTATTGAAGCTGTTCCTTGTCGATCTGCCCCAATCACTTTTCCTTTACCTCCATGCTCACGCCATTTAAACACGACATTGTTTCGTTTGTCCTGGGCGATTAAATCTTTTTGAAGGAGCCAGTTAACTAATCGAGGATCTATTTTACGTTCTTTTATGAGATAATCTTTTACTTTGCTTTGATCCTTTACTTCTAACTCTTTTGGATAGCGAAAAGGCTCTTTTGATGGTGAAACCGACGGTTGCTCATGTGACTGAGAAAGCTCTTTATAATCACCTTTATTGATATCTAATACGGCTTGTGGAAAAGACATCCCATAATACATTTGAGCGAAACTGATTGCTCCATATCCTTTTTCATTTCGGCTATTCCAAGCGTACATGTTTCCTTTGATGAGTAAGCTATCATGTTCCGTATGACGGTAATACTTCCCCTCTTTTACAAAGGTTTCGCCTTTGGCTTCCAGATACGACAACAAATCAACATCTCGTGCTTTCATGATTTCCCCCTCATTGACGTGTTTTCGTTCTCCCACCTAATCCCTCCTTCTATTTCACCCTATGAAAAAAGAGGACTAAATATAATATTTAGCCCTCTTACCTTTTTCAAACTTTTGCCATTTTTAACGTTCTATTTCTTGTTGGTCTTTCTGTTTTTTTGAAGAAAATGCTCCATTATTCCGTGCAAAAAACTTGGTGAATCCATTTTGTGATTTCTCTTCTTTTTTCTGCTTGTCGTGATCCTTTTTCTCTGTGTCCAAAGCCTTTTCAAGCTTCGTTAATTTCTCACGTTGGGAATCAGTCAAATTCAGCTCTTTTAATTCCTCCAGCACTTCTTTTTTTAATTTGTACACCTTATCAAAGGAATGCTTTTGTTCAAACTCCTTCATTTTGGCCACACGCTGTTCTTTCTCTTGAGGTGTTTCTTGCTTGAGATGCTTTTCGACAGGAGCTTTTTCTGCTTCACCTTCCTTTTTCGCTTCTTTAGAAGAATCTTTTTCGTCTGATATGCCTAATTGGGCTAACAAGCTTTGTTTAAATAGCTGCTTATACTGTGTTTCTTCACTAGGCTGCTGCATAGCTTCTAGTACTTCTTGTTTATAATCTTCTTGATATCGGTCCTTCTCTTGTGTCTGTTTACGTGCTTGAAACTGATGAGAAAGCTCATTCTCCATACCTTTCAATTGGTCAGAGGTGAATTGTTTTTCCTTTAAGGCACTTGATTTCAACATGACATAATCGTTTTCTGCATTCACACGGGCTAACATGCTATCAATATCTTGAGGCTTTTCTTTTTCATGGGCTTGTAAAAATGTAAGATAGCTTGTTTTAAGCTGCGTTTCTCGATCTTTCTCTAAAACAGGATTCACATCATGACTTCTCAAAAAATTCACTGTTGCTTCACTTTTATAGGCTTGTTTTTGTCCTTTTTCATCCGTAGAAACAAGTAGAACCTGCGGTTTTTCCTCTCCTAGAGCTGATTGTGTTAAGTAAACAGCACCAGAAGGAATGTCTTGCAGCTGTTTCTCACTGACGTTCGCCCAATCTGCCTCAATTTTTTCATTTTGTGGGTGCTTCATATACTTCTTTAATTCTCGTTTATCGGAAACGAGCGTTTTAAATTGGTCATTTGAAAGAGATGTAATTTTCTTCATCATTTATTCCTCCATTTAATTAGTATTTAGGCAATAAAAAAAGAGCTCTTTACGCTCCCTTACCTTTCGAGTTCCTGTTCTTCATTTTTCTTTTTGACGGTGCCTGTACGTTTTTGGAATTGCATTTGACTGCCCACTTCCATACGGTCTTGAAAAGTAAGAGATTGTTCCTGAACTTGACCATTCATGACCCCCTTCTCGTTTTTAGTCATGGTTGAATCAATCTGATGTTCAAGTTTCACGACTTCCTCCTTTGTCATCCATCCATTTTTGATCGCTTGGGTTTTAGTTGAATAATATTTCTCTTCAGCCGTGACACGATCTAAAATACTATCTAGATTTTGTGCCGATTCCTGTTGCTGCTTTTGTTTATAATCTTCATATCCTTCTTTCATTTTCTCTTGTACATTTTCAGAAGAAAGAGGATCTGATTGCTGCTGTTTTTCATCGCTTTTTTCTGGTGACTGATTTTTTTCTCGTTCTTTTACCAACGTTTCTTCGATTGTTTCAATAAAGCCAACAGACGTTTCATGTACTTCTTTTAAAAGCTTGGTTTTATCTTCAAAGTTCTTTCCTTTCGTCCAATGTGACAAGTAATCCAACGAATAAGAACTGGTGTCAATTCCAAAATAAGAGGAAACCGTATAGGCTGTCATTTCTGCCTGAAACTCTTTTTCCGCAGCCGTATAATTTAGATGTGTGTCTTTGGTATGAAGTTTCGCATGGTAGGGTAGATACCCAGTGCCTTGCCATATTACTATGGTAGGTTCCCAAGCATCCCCCCCAGAACCGTACGTACACGTCTCCATGTATACGGCTCGCCATTAACTTACTTCAATCTAACAGTCCAGCATGGAGTTTGCGATGACAGTCATTCCCTTTTCCTAAAGCACAAAGTGCTATTGTCTTGCGGTTTCTGGCTATCATTGCTTTTTCCCATAGCTTTTTACCTTTCAAGTCCTTCAATTTTTTTACATGATGAATTTCTAATTCAACGTTTTCTTTATGACACCATTCACATCGCTCTGCCTTTAACCTTGAAATAAGGCTAGTTCTACCAAAATCAAATTTACTGATAGGCAGGTCTGTGTTAATATGGTCTATCTTTATGGAATTATTCCGTTTAAATCCATCATTATACAAGTATTGAGTTCTATGATCTCTCTTCGTTTTGTACCTAACCGCAAAGACTCCGTTAATGCAGTATTTATTTTTTATTTTACGTATGGTTGTTTTATATTTATTGGCAAAGGTTTTGTATAAACTGTATTCCATAAAATATTTAAACTTATTAAGTCCACTTACATTTAGAGCTAGCCTATAATAGTTGTACATGCCCCTAATTTCAGCGTTATAACGAGTAAGAATCTCCAAATCATCGTTATTGACCAGTACCCTACGATGCATTGGTTTCCAGTTAGGTCCCTTCATTTTTATAACCCTGTATTCTATAAGTTTACTAACCCAAGCCTCTTTTGGCATGTAAATGGAGACTGTTCCAGAGTGAGAACGTGAAAGAACCTTCTTTTGTTCCCCTGCAGGTCTTGAAGTCGGTTTTGGTTGTTGATTTCTGCTGATGGAAATGTCATAGCCTAGAAATCTAGCAAACTTCCTACTGTTTGTGATAAGTGTCTTTTCTTGTGAAAGTTCGAGTTTCAATTTGTTCCTGATAAACTCAGTTAGCTCTTCTTTGATTCTGACCGCATCTTCCTTGCTGCCAATAATGCCAATTAGCCAATCGTCCGCATACCTGACGTATTTCAGTCTTCTATAGTTTTGATCCATCGGATCTTTCGAAGGTAATTTCATTTTTCTACTATTAGCTTCTTTGATGGAACCAATAATTTCATCACGTTCGCCTTCTTTGAGAGTTCCTTTAGCGACTTTGTCCTTTAATTTCTTTTTAAGACGCATGCTTTTTTGATGCAGTTTTGTATAGTCAAGGTTTTGCGCTTTATTTTTACCTTTATTGAATTTATGTTGGAAATCTTCGATGAATTTATCTAGTTCGTTAAGGTAAATATTAGATAAGATAGGACTGATAATACCCCCTTGAGGTACACCACTATAGGAATTGTGATATTTCCAATCATCTACATATCCTGCCTTAAGAAATTTCCGAATAAGCCTTAGGAACTTCTCATCTTTGATTCTTTTACGAAGTAAGTCAATTAAAATAGAGTGATCTATGTTATCAAAGAAGCCCTTTATATCTCCTTCTATAAACCATTTTACTCCATTAAATGTGTCGGCGATTTGCTTAATAGCCGTGTGACAGCTTTTGTTTGGTCGATATCCATGAGATTTGTTACTGAACGAACTTTCATAAATACTTTCCAGAATATATTTGACGACAGTTTGTAACAGTTTGTCATCAAATGATGGAATACCAAGTGGTCTTTTGCCATTACCACGTTTTTTTTCAATATAGGTTCTTCTTACTGGAGTCGGTTGATACTTTTCATCCCTGAGAGAATCAATAATATTAGTGATTCTCTTCATACTCATGCCATCGATTGTTTTATTATCTGACCCTTTAGTCATGTTACCAGGGTTAGGATAAATATCATCATATGCCATAAGATAAAATTCAGGATTGTATAAGTTTCTATGAACTCTTTGATACTTGTAGGTCTTATCATTGGACTTGCTTGTTAGATTGTCCAATACCACTTGAGGATTTCTCATAGAGCCTCTTGCTCCTTCTTCTTATAATATTGGATTCAGTTAACTGTCTTCCTTCGCCATCCTAGCTTCACAACTATGACCTAACATACGTTATCTGATGTTAGTGTGATAGGCTTTCCCTATCTCAGACTAGTACGAAGACTCCGTTGTCATATCAATTTTTCAGTTCCCAATGGACATAGCCCGTAAGGGCTTATTGACTTAGACAATCTCCATTTAGATTATGCAGGGAAGCTTGTAATAGTATCGGATGCGACTTTCGCCATTTATCATCTTATCGATGTTGGTCAGTGGGAGGTCATATTTCAACGTCTAACCCATCCGTTGAAATCCCCACTTGCATAGCATTTCACGTGTTGTTTACTATGGTCCACGATATAACCCCTCTGGCTATCATTCAAGCAGTGTAGCTTTCATCCTTGTCTATTACTTTGGTCTTGCCATCCAGTCGTACTGTAACACGCCAGTAACTTGTGGCTTTATAGACATGCTATTGTCCCCCTGTTGGTTTCCCAACACGAGTGTCTTGATATTTTGGAAATATCAATAAGTCTTTAACCTTATGATGTTATGACCACATCAGCTGTTTGCTACGACAGCAATCCCTAACACATCCTTATGGACGCACGGCTAATTCGTGTATCAACGTTTTTACATTTTGACGTTCAGAGTTACGCGGATTTAACGCAACTTCTTTTGTTAAGGTATAAGAAACTCCTTTTGCAGCGCCAAGCTCCTCTTTTGGTTGAATAATAGAAATACCATTCTTTTCGGCAATGGCTTTCATCCCTTTATAAAGTGCTGTGTAGTCTTCCACGTTTCCTTCTAACCAACGATTGGGGAAAATCTTAGGTAAATCACTCGCTTTTGCATTCGTTTGGGAAATTTCAAAAACATGGCCGACTGAAAAGTACAGTCGGCCTTGAGTGACTTCTTTTTTCCCCTCTTGAATGAGCTTTTTTTCTTGAGGAGTAGCTTTATTAATAGACTTTAACTTCCCATTTTCATCTTTAAATTTAGGAACCGTTTTATTTGGAACTAGAATTTTGATACCCTTTTCACCTTTATTGACCGAGAACCCTTTATCCTTCCAAAACTTAAATGATCCAACTGCTTGAGCACCAAAGAACTGTTCTTGAATAAGGGCGGTGTTAGACATCGAGTATTGATAAAACTTACCCATAAAAGATAAATAGTCTTTTAGTTCTTCGGCAGAATGAAAATGCTGCTCCACCTTCTTTTCCATGCCTTTCGTTAACTCTTCAACCTCTTTACGCTTATCTTCGGCTGATTTCTTTGTATAGGCTTTACTCATCTTCTCCCTCCTCTTCTTGATAGGAGATACCCTTAAGCTCCTCTAATTCTTGTTCATACCATGGCTCCTCTAAATCCACAAAAAGCTTCTGTGTTTTAATATTCATGGGCACCAACATATTTTCTTGATGCACCACGTATTGATGAAACTCCTTCGCTTCTTCTGGACTTAAATTCACCTCTACTTCTTTGTCTTGATACTGTACAATGGCATGATCCTCTCCCACAGCTTTAATTGAAGCTAACACTAAATCTTTGTTAAAAAACATGAATGATTCCCCCTTTAATTTTTAAAATCTATATTTATATAAAACCATCATTAAGATGGTTGTTTCCCTTTGGACTCTTCCCAATCAATCCGTTTTTGACGTTGATTCGCAATACGCTTCTCAACAGCTTCCTTCGCAACCTTTGTGCTATCTAACTCTTGTAAATCGGTTGTCATTAATCCATCAAAACCGTGATGGAAGAAAAGACCGTTCATATATTCAATTAAAATTTGTGTGTTTTTATCGGCACTGTTTGCTCCAAGACGGATCTTCGTTAATTCATCTTTTAAAACCTGATGTAAGTTGTTGCTAACCACTTCTGAAATGTATTTCAATGACCATTCATTACTTTTAGCTTCTTTATGTTCCTTACAAATTTGAGCAATAGCCTCACCCGTAAATCCAATATTCTTTTCTTCCATATATGTTTGAATGTATTGCTTTGTTTCTTCATTTAATGATAATTTCATACGTTGTTTGTTCATTTAATAACTCCTCTCTTCCTCATGACGATGTTCAATATCTTTTTGTAACCGTTCATAATGTTGTTGGTTTTTCCAACTATCATATTCTGATTTAAACGCTCGCTCCATCTTTTTTAATGCAAAATGCATAGAGACCTTTTGATTAAAACTTGCAGGACGTTTTGATTGTTTTTTACTTTCTACCATTCTTTTAATCTGTTGCTGCTGCTTATCGTAATCTTTCATTTCTTTTAAGAAGGCATTTCCCATTCGCTTATACAGATCATCAATTTTCGTTTGCTTATAATTTTTATATCGTTTCTCATCAACCTTTCCTTCTCCATACGCTTTCTTTAATTCCTCTACTTCTTTATCTAACTTTTTAAGTAATTGTTGATATTCATTGCGATGATACTTTTCAATATATTTTTGACTTAGTACATCAATAAATGGCTTCATTGGCTTTAATGTTCGATAGCTATATTGCCACTGCCTTTTATCTTCTGGAAGATGGTTATAGATTTGGAGAAACAATGGTTGAATGTCACGATTCTTCCACCTTAAAGAAGAATCCTGCCTCTTCTTCCCAACCATATCCTTTCGAATTAAATCATTTATCTTTTGGTGCTGCTCACCTCGATTTAAAATTTGATTCACGACTGTTGACTTCATCGCATCCAAAGTTTTAGGCTTTCTTTTACCTCGTTCACGAGTAGGTTGTGGTTCTACTGTTGCAATATGAATATGAATGTTCCCAGTATTATAGTGTATAGCAGCTGACCAAACAGCCGACTTATTTAACCTTTCCCTTTTAAGCATTTCCTTCATGGACTGGCGAGTAATCTCCATTAATTTTTTCTCATCGACTGTATGAGTATCAGCATCATATAAACCATTTTCTTGGAGCCAAGGATTATGAAATGTGATGACATCTTGCCACATAATACTGTTATTTTTTTGCGCTTTTTCAAACAATTTTTTTAATTGCTTTTTCTCCTGCCCATTCAATTGATTCGATTGATCCGTAAATAAAGAAGAGGTTTTATCAGGATTGGCTAAGTAATCCTGATAAAGAGTAAACAGTTTTTCGTGTGCACCATATTCTTTTTTGGCATCTTCACGATCCACATAATCGACGTACTCTTTATATACTTTTAGATTAGATGTCACAAATTTTGTTTTTAGTACGACTCCTGGTGTAACAGTAGACGCACTCATTCCTCATCTTCTCCTGTCATATCTCGAATAAATCCATTGATGGTTTCAATTGCCACTGCACATTTTTCCATCATCTTTATATTTTTATAGATGATATTTTCGAGTTCTGCTTCACGATCTTTTTGTTCCTGAAAAACAGCCAGCGTTTCAACCTGACCTTTTAAGAATTCTTGACGAGAAATCTTTTTTTCTTTTGCAATCTCATCTATTTTTTTTACGGCAGTTGGATCAATATCTCGTAAAAGAATATCCATAACATTCGTTCCTTTCCTGTAAATTGTGGTTTCCCACTATAAAAGAGAGAAGAGCATAAGGGGTTTTTGCTATCACAGGGTGTGATAGGCTAGGCAGAGCCTAGCAAAACCGTGATATCAAAGAAAGTCGCTTAATGTCCCCTTCGCGTCCCCTTTTTTGGGTGTACGTCCCTTTTACGTCCCCTTTTAAAATCCCGATGTCCCCTTTATGTCCCCCTGTTTTGGAGCCATGTCCCCTTTGCGTCCCCCTGTGTTTTTTCACTTCATGGCTAAATCCTGTTGCTTTTCATTCAACTTTTGGAGCTTTTCTTGTAAACTTTTTTGTTCATCTTCATAGAGCTGAATGCTTTCATCACTCGACTGAATGGCATCCTTTTTCATCGCAATTTTTGATTCCGTATCGGCTTTTTCCTCATTCACTTGGTACTTCATATCACGTTGTAATTCGTTCATTTCTTGTTGCGTTTGACGCTTATGTTTGGCTTCTACTGTGATTGCTTTTTCATAGTTTTTCATTTTCTTTTTGACAAACTGCTTCTCTAAATCATTGACCAAAAGCGCATATTCTTGCTTATTTTTTGTTCCTTTTCCTTCTTCACTTTTTGTTTTTCGTTGGTCAGAATAGAGTGTCGTAATTAACGCATGAGCATCTATTTCCTCTGTTGAATCTGTTTCTGAATCACTCGTTACATCATCCACATTTACCGTCTCTTTTTCTTCATTTTCTTGATACAGATCAAAGGCAAGTGCTTCCCAATTTGGAGATAACTCGCTGATTCTTACCACATAATAGCCATCATCTTCATACAACAAATGAACAGGTAATTTGATGTTTGGATTCGCTTTTTCTTGTGCAAGGAAGCTTACTTCCTCTTCATCTGTTTGATCCATTTTGATGACCATATCGAGTGAATTAGTAGCAGGATGATACACACGATTTTCAATGGTTACGGTTCCTGTTATGTTAGAAGAAACTGCCTCATAGGTTTTGGTATGATACAAAGGATCTTCCGTTTTTAAATAGAATTTTGATGTCAGTAAGGATAAAAAACCGATAAAGAAAAAAATCAACATTGCTGTATACTTCCATGACCGATTGCGATTTAAATTAAATCGATAATCTTCAAATTGCTTTTTAAATGCCACCTGTTCCACCTCATTTCATGATTTCTGTTTTCAATTCTTCGATACTATAAACCACCCATTTGTTCTCTTCTTTTCGTAGAGAAACTTTGATAATGTCATGCGTTTGATCGTCCACATTCTCATCTTTTATGACAAGATGATTTGTAAATTCAGCAATCACTTCGACCTCTTCTTGCCCTCCATCATATTGTTGAACGTAGAGTTGTACATCGTTTGGAACGGAAGTGTAACTATCTCCATATACGAACTTTTCAGAAGGATAAAATTGCTCATAAAGTTCTTTGTCCATGATCGATTTTGCGATCTTTTTTCGTTCCTCAAATCCATCTTTTTCACGATGATAAGACACATCGATGAATTGATGAACCGTATTCAAGTAATCTCGTTTTTGTTGTTCTTGGGCAGAAGGACGAACTTCACTTAGTTGTTTTTTTAACTCTTTATTTTCTTCTTGTAAGCTTTCATTCGTGACTTGAATTTGTTTCGAAGCTGTTGTGTTGGAGATATTGTGGTTCAGGTAAATGTTGAAAATGGTTACGCCTGCCACCACAACGGCAAGCGCTCCAAATAGTAGTGCTGCTTTATTTTTCATCGCCTTTTCTCCTCGTATATTATATTTAAGCCCTATTTAGGAGCTAAGATCTGTTTCCATATTAATTAATAAACTAAATAACATATTACTTGGACGTCTCAAGATATTTCTAGATAATGATCATAGGATCATTTGGGACAATTCTTCTTTCTCCTGTGGATTAACCACAATGTAAGACTGTTTCTCAGTGAACGCGCGGGACTCCCTACTCGCAGGCTGAGCAGCCTGTCATTCGAACCTAGAGGGTAGTAGCTCTATGGCGGCTTTCGAATGCAGGGGAAGCTCTGATACACGAGGTTGTTGGTCGGCGTACACACTAGAGATATCTCGAGACGTCCAAGGAAATGCCAAGTGATTCTAAATCGAAAGGAGGTCTCTCCCGTGAGATTATTTGTTGGTTTAGATGTAAGTTCGTTTGATATGAAAGTATGCATTTTAAATGGTGAAGGAGAAAAGCTGAATGCCTTTACCGTCACCAATGACTTACCAGGCGCGACGTTGCTTAAAGAGCGTTTATTGGACTGCATAGGCGATCAAGAAGTTGACGTCTTAAAGATTGGCTTAGAATCTACATCGGTCTATAGTTTTCACCCGTCGATGTTTCTCCATCATGATGAAGACTTAAAAGTCTTCGGTGCCAAGGTGTTTGTCATGAACCCTAAACAAATAGCTAATTTTAAGAAAAGCTATTCGGACATGAACAAAACAGATGAAATCGATGCCTTTATCATTGCGGATTACTTACGTTTTGGACGTAACCAGATGTCAGTGGTCAAAGAAAGCCAATACGTGGCCTTACAACAACTGACTCGGTCCCGTTACCAACTCATTCGTATGATGACAAAAGAAAAGCAGCATTTTCTTCAACACCTAAGCTATAAGTGTAATACTTTCTCTCAAGAAGTAGACTCCTCGGTCTTCGGTAACGCAATGATGGAGCTTTTCTTAGAGAAATACAGCTTGGAAGAACTAGCCCACCTACCACTGGAGGAACTAGCAGCATTCCTTCAAGAGAAAGGGAAAAACCGATTTGGTGACCCGAAATGTGTGGCAACCTCCATTCAGAAAGCCGTGCGATCTTCGTATCGCTTGGACAAGGTAGTGGAAGATTCCATGGATGTGATACTTGGGACCTCGATCGAGGTCATTCGCACCTTCCAAAAGCAGATAAAAGAAATTGACAAAGCGATCAAAAAACTGATGGCTGGATTGACACACACGCTTGAATCCATCCCTGGAATTGGTCCCGTATTCGCTGCGGGTATCATAGCTGAAATTGGCCAAATAGACCGGTTTGATGATGAAGCTAAAGTAGCAAAATACGCAGGTCTATACTGGCGAAAGCATCAGTCTGGGCGCTTTACTGCCGAAGACACGTCCCTATCACGTAACGGTAACCACTACTTGCGATATTACTTAGTTGAAGCCGCCAACTCCGTACGAAAGCAAGTTCCAGATTACCGGGATTACTACGTGAAAAAGTACAGTGAAGTACCAAAACATCAACACAAACGTGCACTCGTTCTAACCGCAAGAAAACTCGTGCGATTGGTGGATGCGCTACTACGCAGTCACCAACTCTTTACGCCAGAAAGGGGCGTGAAAATATGACATAAAACTTGTCATCGCTACCTTTCAAATATTTTCCAGTAAATAACATTCGTTACTGGTCTAGTTTCGTGATGCTTTTTTTAAGTAAATTGCCCTTTGATAACTTTACGTTCTTTCATTTTTCAGTTGACATACTACCGCAGGTCTTTTAGAATCGTTTTACTCTTCCATTAAATCGCTCACCAAAATACGTTCCTTTTGCCATACTTGCGATGGCTACACCTGTTTTTCCTTGGCAGCCTAAAAACTGATTATTGCCGACATATATCCCAACGTGTCCGTCTATTTTATAGGTATCAAAAAACACTACATCCCCAGGCTTCATATCTTTTGGATTGATTGCTTGCCCTTGGGTTTTGAGCGTATCGGTTGTTACGCCCGACATTGGACCAACATTCATTCCTACTTGCTCGAATGCCCATCTGACAAAACTTGAACAATCAAAACGTCCTGCGTTTATATCAGATTGAGAGCGTCCACCACCAAATACATAGCGTGTTTTACCAATCAACGTTTTGCCTGCGTCAATCACTTTCACACCCGATTTCCCACCACTTCCTCCACTCGCAGGAGCTGCCGGTTTCCCATCAGCTGTGATTGTTCCTGTGTAATACTTTAAAACCGCGTTAACGTACAAGGCGTCGCCATAACAGGCGGAATAAGGAACCATTTCAGGACGTACACAGTGATAATTTCCTGTATGTTTTACCTTTTGATATTGCAATTGTGAAAAAGAGATTGCTAGCTCTGGTGTATATTTGCCTCCATTTTTCATGACATAATTGATAAATCCACCGCCAAAATTGTACGACTGAAGGCAAAGTTTCAAATCATAATGAGCCTTTTCTAGTACACTTTTAAAATGCAAAACTCCTTTATCGACCGATAATTCAGGGCTAGAAATACATCCAACTGATCCACAAAACGACTCACTACTTTGCATTGGATCGTTGCCTCTTCCTCCACTTTCTTGCATCATCAATGCCATCATAATGGGCACATACGAAGCGTCTAGCCCATGTTTTTGTGCGTACTTTTCAAGCAAGGGTTGATACTTCATGACCTGCGGTGACACATTAGCTGTTCCTATGCCAATGCCTCCGCCTTCAATCTCTGTTACGTCACTTTGTTGACTATCTTTTTCAAATTCACCTGTAATCGCTACAATCGTACTCATGATTAAGAGGCCCGATAATCCTAACAGGATCAACGTGCCTCCAATCAAATATTTTTTGGGAATGAGCTGTAAAACGATATGCAAGGCTTATGCACCTCCACCGTACAGCACTTTTTCTTCCTCATCGATTTCAATATGAAAGAGAATGTTTTTTACGGACTTAATACAAAGCAGCACATCCCCAATTGGCAGCTTAGGAATTTCAGCCAATTCGCTGTCGGTAATCCCTGTTTTAAACACTCGTTGAATCGTATCTAAGTTGTTGTCATCCTGCTGCATGATGAATTTATATTGCGTTAAATCGAAGAGCTTTTTGATTTTTTCAATCGCTGTTTGTTCAGAACCATCTGGCACAAAGTCACTGATTAAATGACTTGCGTAGATTAAGCCTGCAAAGTATTTTCGAGCTTCTCGACTAAACTCTGTTAAGAAATCTAAGGCATGTTCATTGCCCTTTTTCGTGTTCACAATGTGGTGCGCCTCGTCGATGACAATTAAGTAACGAATGGCATCTTCAAAGGATAATGTCCCTTTCGTATAGGCTGCTAGTTGAGGTTCACCATTCTGCAGCATGCCATCCCACAATAAACTCATGACGTTGAAAAGCTGTGCCTGTGCAATTTCATCTTTTAATTTTGATAAATGACGGATGGAGAAAAATACGACTTGTTCATCGTTGAAATCTTCAATGGTAGAAATCCCATCAAACAAATGAGCGTATGTTTCAACCAAGTTTTCAATGTTCAGCTCGATTAGCTCAAGTCTACGTTTTCGATACTCTCCTAAGTTCGGATGGTGCTCTCTTGTTTCCTCATCGGTATATAACTCTTTTCGAATGAGGTGTAGAAACTCACTAAACGTTGGATAGGCTTCTGGTGAACGCCCTGTAATGTGATTGCTTGCGCCTTTTTCATCGTTCCATAACTGCTTTTGAATATAGAGTTTACGAAGTAACTTTTCATACTCTTTTAACTCATCATCTTTTGCTTCTGGTGCAATAAAACGATAAAAAACAGTTAGTTTGGATAAATGCTGCGTAAAGCTATTAATTTCATGTTCATGTGTTTTAAATACCTGTAAGGGATTAATTTGCCCTTCTGATCCATCTAGGGCAATCTGTTTACCTCCTAATTCTCTGACGAGACTTTCAAACTCTCCCACGATATCAAAGCCTCGAATCTTATAGCCTTTAATCGCATTATCTGTCGTGACTTTCTTTAAAAAAGTAGATTTACCTGCGCCCATTAAACCCATCAACACCGCATTATAACTTTTTCGTTGTTGGTCTTTGTGAAATAAATCAAAGATGACGCTGCCACCTGTACGAGTGGTTCCTTGATACGTGCCGTATGGATCATCTAAGTGTGTAAAATGAAAAGGAAACCCTCCGGCTAGTGCTAATGCGGGGATTTCCTTTCCTTTTCGCTTATTGGGATACTTCTTTTGTATGTCAAAGTGTGTCACTAACGATTCCCACTCATACTCTTGTTCATTTAAGAAAATGGATCCTCTGAAGTTATGCGTTTCAAGATGGTGAATGACTTCTTTTAATCGCTTTTCTAAGTCAGGGATCGTTTTTTCCGCAATATAAATGCGAAGGTGTATTCGTTTGATCACTTCACCGTTTGTGACTTGACGGTATAGCTCTTTCATATCTAAATACTGTTCTTGGGCATCCATACGATCAATGTTTTCTTTAGCATTTACATGTCGTGCATTTTGTTCTGACATATTTTTATTGATCGCTTCTACGACTTGTTTTCGCTCATCGCTTACTACATCTAGGGTTGTAATGGCATTGGGCATATTCATGATCGGTTCCAGCCAAAAATCATTCACGTTCGTTGGGTACTCATAAATATGAATACACGTCGAATATCCATCCCCGTTTCGAACAAGGTTTTCTTTAAAGCTCACGCCTCCTTGTGGTTGAATCTGTGCAACAAAATAGGGATTGTATCCTTTTTTCTGCTTGATCTCTTGAGGTGTTTTCTCTTTTTTACGAAAAGGTAAAGTTATCATGGTTTTATCATCCTTTCTTATTGTTTATTACCAAGCTTGGCGTTTTGATTGTAGAGTTTGTAAAGAAGGTTAATTTGTTTTTCATCCGAAACAGGTAATAGAGGGACAGCCAGTTGAACATCTCGCATAAATTGATCTTTTCGCTCTTTTACAGCGAGTTCAGTCGGTCCATATAGAAAAAGAAAGTATTCTCGATTGGTTCGTCCCCATTCTAAATATTGAAGTTCTTTTAATTTCTTTCGTAAGAACCGAAGGGATAACGCATTGTTTGCTTCTCGAATTTTCTTCTCAAGATACTGTTGTTGCTTTTGTGTTGAAACAGGCAAGTTTAACGAGATAATTTTAAACGGATCTTTATCGCCCTGGTACGTTTTGGCCAGCGTATAAATATTGCGTCCTGCCTCTTGGTCATGCATGGCATTGATATCTGTACTTTGAAGCTGCCAGATCCCAAAAAAGCCACCATCATCTTTTAGTTGAAATAACCCACTATTTGTTTGATCGATGATGGGAATAATGTCAGCTACACTTTTCTTTACCTCCGGTAGTTTCTCTTTCTTTTTTTCCTTTTCAGCCTTTGGAGTTTGTAACAGAGAAAAAGGATTCTTTTTCTTTGTTTGGGCGATCCGTTTATCCAGTTCCTTTTCATCAAAGAGAAGGGAGTTACTTGTCTTTTTTTCTTTTAAAATAGGTTTCTCTTTTTCTAGGATTCTTTCATCAAATAATGCCATCTATCATACCCTCCTTTATTCTTGATCTCGATCTATGGCACAATACGTGCTCTTCTTTCGTACCAATGTAAGCAATAGCGCCTCATACATTCGTTTTTTAGGGTTCGTACTCGGTCTAACGATCATCAATACCCCAAATATGCCCATGAAGATATAAAAGGGAATTTGAAGTGTAGGATGAATAAAAAAACGTAACATCATCGTGACCATAAGTAAGCCAATAATGAACAACAAATCAAAGAGATACAGAGATTTATTAATCTTTAATTCCGTTGAGATTTCTTTTGGAATGTTATAGTTTGCCATGACTCTTCTCCTTCCCATAAAAAAGAGAAGTAACGCTTGTTACTTCTCTTCTGGTTTATTTCGTTTCTTTGATCCAAGGTTTCGTAAATCTCGCCCTGTATTTCGTCCAATTTGATAAGATCGTTTTGTTTTATGGATTGTTTGCGAATTATCAATACGTTCTTTTACCTTTCCTACCCCTCCCTTAAAGTTATCTTTTACCACTTGTGCAATATTGCGTGTTTCTATCCGGTTCTGATCTGGCATTGGAATATCGTCTGTTGAAGTAGGAACTGTGTCTTTTTCAATCCGTTGTTTTCCTTGGCGAGGTTCCTGTGTAGCTGCCACTTGTGCTTGTGCTTGATCCATCCCTGTCGGCATAGAAACAGAAGGTTCTCTTGTTGGTGTAGGGTAGCTTACACTTTCTACAGAAGATCCGCCTTCGCTTGTACTTCCGCCGTAACCAGAAGTTTGAATTTCTTCATGAACAGGCGTACTCACACTTCCTACAGAAGAGCTGCCTCCATTTGTGCTTCCACTATGACCAGAAGCCTCCATTTCACCATGAAGAGGAGTACTTGCCTTTCCTACAGAAGAGCTGCCTCCATTTGTACTTCCACTATGACCAGAAGCCTCCATTTCACCATGAAGAGGAGCACTTGCTTTTCCTACAGAAGAGCTGCCTCCATTTGTGCTTCCACTATGACCAGAAGCCTCCATTTCACCATGAAGAGGAGCACTTGCTTTTCCTACAGAAGAGCTGCCTTCATTTGTGCTTCCACTATGACCAGAAGCCTCCATTTCATCATGTAAAGAAGCACTTCCACTTTCTACAGAAGATCCAGTACCTTCATTTGCACTTTCACTGTAACCAGAAGCCTCCATTTCATCATGTAAAGAAGCACTTCCACCTTCTACAGAAGATCCAATGCCTTCATTTGCACTTTCACTATAGCCAGAAGCCTCCATTTCATCATGGAGAGATGCATTTCCACCTTCTACAGAGGAAGTTGATCCCTGACTATCAGTAGCAACACCTGCTGCCTCCATTTCATCTTGTAAAGATGTGCCTTGACCTGATCCTTTTCCTTCTAAAGAATTTCCTTCAGTATTTTTACCCCCTTCTTGTTTTTCAGTAGAGGATAATCCCTGTTGTTGAGCCTTTTGCTCATTTCCTGCGTTTTGACCTTTAGAGGCAGCGTTTCCTTTCTCACCTGCCATTCCTGCCTTTTTCATTTCTTCATGCAGAGCTGGTTGTTTTTCTTTATTTCCTTGTGTAGCTAACCCTTTACCAAAACCTCCAACTCCTGCTGCTGTCTGAAGAGCACCACTACCAAGTCCTTTTCCTACACCACCAATCCCTTTGGCAAGGTTGGCTCCTCCTTTTGCTGTTCTGCCTATCATGTTTATGCCACTTTCAAGTCCTTTTGCCATCGCAAACCCTCCTGCGAGAGCGCCCCAACCACTTTTTAGTCCGGCATCGATGCCGAAGAGACGTTCACACATAATCGGGCCATCTACGACCGCAATACTAAAGGCAATCAATGCGATAAGATATGGAATACCTTCTAGCTTATCGCTAATAAAAACGGTTCCCATTAAATACACCTTCATGGATATAAAAATCATAATTGTCACTAGAAATGTATTCAGAATGTTTTTCAGAACAGCTTTTAACTTCTGTCCATCTGCTACATCGGCAGGCGCAACTAATTGGGCCAGAATCGCATTGAATCCTAGCTCGTAGCATAGTTTTGCTAACTTAATAGACGTAAATAACAACGTCATCCCTATTACAAAAAGGGAAATGGCAATCGTCCAGAAGTTCCATGACCATCGGTAATAGAGTTCCGGAAAGAAATCAAACCATCCATTATCTAATTCAACTAACCCCTCTTTTCCATCTGGTGTAAGAGCTGCTTTAGTTGTAAGTATTTTTTGGCCCTCATCTGATAAAGTATCCTTTTTATTCACCTTAAACTTATCATCAATTTTTTCGGTAATATCAATCATCATAATATTTTTTTGTGGTACTTTATTTGGTTGTTTCAATTCTGGATTCTTCCACTTGGTAAGGTCAAATTGTGCGACATCCGTTAGATTACTTTTAATAATCTTTTCACTTACCGTACCTTTTTCATTTAAATCCACGGCTTCAATGGCTTGATCGGTGAACTTATCAGCTTTTAACATACTTGTATTTAATAAAAGTAAGACTGCCATTGAGATAAAAATGTTAATCATGATCTGTTCACGATTGACTTTCTTCTGAATAATCAACATGTAACCGATATACAGAAAGGAAAAAGCCAGTAACACATATAAAAAGGGTTGAATCTTCGTAATAAAGTCTTGAATATCAGGAGAATTAAAAAACGATTTAACTCCTAATACACTGTCTGTAATCCCTTCTAGTCCATCCACTAGAAATGAAAGAACTTGAATACATCCCCAACCCAATTTCCGTAATAAATAAGTGAGGATATTTCCAACATCTAAGTACTCCGAAAACTCATGGAGCTTTTCAAGAATTTCTTCATCCTTCATCTGCTCATCTCCTTACGAAGGTATTACATGCCTTGAAATAACGTATCAACCGTTATTTCTAATCGTTCATTCAGAGGAGAAACACGAATTTGTACAGGTGCTTCTCCTTCCTGTCCTTTTTCCAAGTGTATAGTGCCATCTAGTAAGCCAATTAACACTTGATGTCCTTCTTTCACAATCGGTGCATAGTCCTCTAAAATACGCTCTAATTCCTTTGAAATAATTGTCATTCTTTCTCCCCCTTTTGGTATTAAGCTTCTTGTTCTTCCATCTCATGTTTCAAATTTCTAATAATGGTATTTATTTTTGTTTGAAGAAGTTGGTGGACATTTTTACTTAGTTGGTCACTAACTCCTAGCATATTTAATTCCTCTTCAAACTCACTCATGGACTGTTTTTCAATCTCTTCCACCGTTTTATTCATTGCTTTTGGTAAGTGTACTTTTAGAGCAGTAGAAACGTTCTTATCTCCACCGAAGAACTCTTTGACTGTCTTAGTTTTGTAGTTCTCATATGTTAGAGAAGTAAATGGATCGTCGGTTAGTTCCTCTTCAATTTCCACTGATGGAGCTTGTGATTGAAACGGAAAGAAATTATGAATGACTAAGGATCTTGGATTGACTTGTTCATGTAAAGACGAAATATCAATATCTAGAATCGAACGATCCGTATTAAAGTCCTCTCCGAGGTATTCCCAACGGTATTTCAACGCTGTTTTTCCAGTGTTATAAATTGGATGTGCTTTAATTCTCTGACGTGCTTTATCTTGACGTTTTACCACACGCACAACTACACTTTCTCCTTCTTTAAGTTCCATTAATTCATTGGGTGTTAATAAAGGCTTTCCATCTACCCCCTCTGTTTTACTTTTATCCGTTGATAACCCTTTCCCACTTCGAGAGGTAGAATTGATGGTACCGTCTCCTAATTTTTGCGAGATGGTTTTCGCTGTTTCATAGTTATTGCTTAAAATATAAATCGTATTCCCACAGTTTCCTTCAATCGTTTCAGCATCGTCTCCATATTTATTTTTTAGTTGCGCATAAGCTTGAATTACTAAGTTGAAACGTATATTTCGCCCTAAACAAACCGTGATAATATTGGACATTCCTTCAATTGCCGGCATGTTGCCGAATTCGTCTAACAACACCACTACTTCTCGATGACACTTGTTTCCTCGTGCCAATGAAGCATTCTTAGAAAGCACATAATATAACTGTCGGACAAAAACCGACGCTATCACATGGTTACTTGAATCATAATCTGGTGTGACCATGAAAATAGCAATTGGTTTTGTAAAATACGTCACTTCCTTTACATGAATGGTTGGATGCTGCTTCTCGACTGTAAACGTCGTAGCTCCTGTTTCTTTTGTGATTTTATTAATCGATATCACGGTTTCAAGCCTCGACGAAGTAACGATTTTATCACTCAACTTTTCACCAAGAATAATTTCATCATTACTTTTTAACTTACTTGTAAAGTTGACTTCAAATAGTCCTTTGGCGTCCGTTTTAATGGTTTCTGTTTGACCATCTGGAAAGGTCATTTCTAAGCGAGTAAGAGGTGCTGCTGTACCTTTGATGGTTTTTCCAAAGCCTACACGCTTTAAATCAACGCTGTTTTTAGAGGTCATCTTGGCGATTTCATCAAACGTAAAAATAGATAGCCCATTCATCGTTTGAGTAAATATTCCGCCTCTTGTCGTGCCTTTTGAAAAGTTCGATGTGGCATACTGCATTTTGGCGACACTTTCTGTTGGAAGACCATCAAAGTACATGTCTAACGCATTTTGAGTATCTCCTTTTTTATTAATCACAACCTCTTTCGAGCCTAACTCCGACAACATATTCGCCACCGTGTACATCGTGATTTTATTTTCTTCCTTTTCTTTAATACACTTATCTGTGACAGCTAGAATCATGGCGTTACATAAACTCATGGCACATTGTTGCCAGAATGGATCTTTGGCATTTGGATTGTAGTAAAGCGTATACGATAACGTGTTACATAACGCTTGAGCTGTTGAATAATCACCATCTTTATAGGTTTCTTTTATCATTTCTAACAGGTTATAACTCATCGATTCTAATGGATTGAGTAAGTTTAACACTTCAACATGATAGCCTCTTTCCTCTAACGTGTTTTTAGAAGCAGCAAGCAACTCCCCCTTTGGATCGTTGCAGACTAGGGAAGGCTGTTTTTCAGCTCGTGAGTAGATATCAATCGTTGGAAAAACAAAGGTTTCCCCCTTTCCTGACCGTGTAATACCAATGATTAAATTATTAACGGGTGTGTCATCAATTAGCATGTAGCTTTTCTTCGTAAAGAATCGATGTGCATGGAGAAGCTTCTGTATTCCCTTTAACGCTTTGTACTCTTTCCATGTTTGAATGAGGTCATAGGTTTGAATACGTGAAACAGGTACGCCACCTCCACCTTGATACGTTGCTGTTTTTTCAGGTACTTTTCGGTATTGCTTTTTCAGTTCACGCCTTGTGGTAAACCGTCCAGACCCTTTTTGATTGTGGTTTAAATCTTTGAAGTTGGATCGAATATTATAAGCAAATTTGGCCGTTAATAAGGTAGCGACTAGACACATGCCCCCATATAAAGGCGAGTACTGTTGAAGATGAATCTCTGTCAAAAAAGATGTTTCTAGATGAAATGGCTGCGGTTCGAATACATCGCTAAACGTTGTTTGAACAAGATTCCGCATCATGTTAAACAGAAAATTTAAGATGAGTAGAATAGACACAAAAAAACAAGCACTTAAAGGAATAAGTACTTGTTTTTCAGCGACCACATATTTGATGGATTTAGTAGGTTGCATTTCTTATTCCCTCCTGGTCAATCTCTTCAGAAGTAGGAATGACATAGTAGGCACTCGATGAAAGAGAAAAGAACGTTTGATCTCTTGCCTCATACTTATGTTGAAGGTAACGAAAAGCCGTGTTAATGTCCCATTGTACCTCTTTCATATCCTCTTCGGTTATTACATAGGCTTCATTACAAACTAAGTCGTCTTTTTCTTGTTGAGTAAGCTTGGAGATATCTAGAGGTGGCATCGTTGGTTTTGTGCATATTCGAAACTTGAACCCATATTTCAGAAAATCGTCTGTAAGAGTGATCGAATCAGCATTTTTAAAGATAATGACAATCTGATTTTCTAAAAGAATGACATTATGAACACTGTTCGCAATACGTTGAGCATGAAGTTGAGTCGTATGAAAGCTGCCTAATTCAATTTCGAGGAATAAATCTTCTTCATAGTACTCGACCCCTACGACAAAGGCTTGCTTCTGTTTTTTCACTTTTGTTTGTGTATACATCCTATTCATCCTTTCTTATAGATTTTTTAGGAGTTCTTCTTGTTTCTTCTGCTGATCCGTTAACGACTTGACTTTATTTTCATCCTTTTTGTCTTTTTTGTTCTCTTCCTCCACTTGTTTTTTCGTTTCTTCTATCTCCTTTTTCGTTTTTTCATAGGTTTCTATTTTTTCGTTCAACTCTTCATTCTGAATATGTGCTGCCTCTTCTTTGGCCTCCTTTACTTTATCTAGCTTCAGATATCCATAAGCCTTCATTTCATACCGTTTATCGGTCATTTCTACTCCTGATTGACGCATCATATCTTCCCAACGTTGTTCATGATAGGCAAGATCAAAGGCTCCATTTGACGAAGGAAACGTTTGTTGAAATTCTTTTAACGCACTAACATCTCCCTTCTTTGAAATCATGCTTTCTACTACTTCTGGATGGTCTCCCTGAAGCTGAATAGCTTCTTTATACTTTTTTTGATCGACGAGAAGGCTCATATAAACGTTTTTCTGTTCTTTCGTGAGGCTTTGTTCATCAATAGAAGAAAGCCTTTTTAAAGCCCCTTCTGAATCTCCTAAGAGCGCTCTTTCATATGTTCCTGTTATTTTCTGTTCCAGTTTGACTTGTTTTTGTAAATCTTGAATCGTTTCAGCTCGATCTTGGGAAGTAGCCACTGTTGAAAAACATGTTGCTGAAAGGATAAGAAGGGATAAAGTCCCTCCTCCATAGATCAACCTTCTGTTACGAGTAGAAAGGACAGGTATTTGAGTCGTTTGTACATTATCCTCTTTTTCTTCCTCTAAAGGAAAAGAACCATCTGTTGTTTTCAGATGGTCCGGTACTTCCTTTTCTAATTGTTCAAGAAAACTTCTCTTTCGAGCTTCCTGTATATCGTCCATTTTTAAGGAGCCTAACTTTTTCTTAATATGATCAACTATATGGCGACTATGACCTAATCCAATGGACAATGTTCCTGCATATACCTCTTGATCTTCCTCATCCAGGATAAAAAAATCGGCATGAGCTTTTTTCTTCATACGCTGATAGTGGGTTTCTAATGTCTCTGTCATCTCACAAGCATCCGAAATTGATAACTTTTGAAATGGCTTCAACTCTTTTGTTTCACTTTTTATAAACATGACAGACAGCATGTTTCTCCATTCCTTTCATCTAAAAATGAGCATAGAAAAAAGCTATACAAACAACTGTATAGCTTCTCTTAACCACCAAAACGAACATTTGAATTTACGCCGTCAGCTAGCGCATATGCCCCCATCACTACAATCAATCCAAGTGAACCACCAACAAACCAAGCAATACATTTATGTCGACCTTTATCTCCGCCTAAAATTAAAAAGTATCCTCCAACAATAAAAGCGAGGGCAGTAGCTACAATAGCGCCACGTTGAGCCCATTTAATAATTGATTTCCCACTCTCTATTAGGCTATTCATGCCATCTGCTGCCCCCAGGGTTAAATGCGAAGTTAACTGCGTCACATCCACGCTATTCAATAAATCTAACATGTATTTCACTCCTCTTTTTCGTTAGTTTTGTGTTACTGGAATGCTTTGTGATCTTACAGGAACTTGTTCAGCTTCTTTCGGTT
This sequence comes from Priestia sp. FSL W8-0524, assembly GCF_038005965.1. Lineage (NCBI taxonomy): Bacteria > Bacillati > Bacillota > Bacilli > Caryophanales > Bacillaceae > Priestia > Priestia sp. FSL W8-0524. Next base: position 23,476 of record NZ_JBBOUG010000002.1, on the reverse strand, counting down.
CGTTTTTTTCCTCCTCCTCTTCTTCTTCACCTGTAAAAGCACTTAATGCTTGAAGAATCAAATCTTGATTTTCTTCAATAAACTGTTGGTGTTGTTGATGTAGCCAGTCATTGTATTTGTTTCCATTCACTTTCAGCAATTTTTCCACAAGATCTTTGGATTTCTTTAATTCCTTTTGGGAGATCGTCAAGATACCACCACCTTTCAAAACAAATCTCTTATTCTTCGAAATACAGTTCTTTTGAGGTTTCAATAAAATGAGAAAGTTCAGTTCCTAGTTGAGATGAGTCATATTCATCTAAATCAATCTGTTCTTTTAACTTCCCTTTCTTATAAACAGCAAGTGTTTCCCCATCCTGACTTAAACCATAGTCCATTTGGTTTTTCGTGTGATCGTATTGAGGATGATTACTATTTAACTCTTTTCCGTCAACTTCATTTTCCTTTAAAGCTTTTTTCACCTCATTCATATTTACTTCTCGTTTGTTTGCATTAAAAGAATATAGAACAAATCCTGTACCATCTTCTTTCATAAATTTCTTCATTTGAAGAGGACTTAATTCTCCTAGTTCACCATTTCCTTTCACTTCACTTGAATTGTAGGAAGAGACAAACGCTGTGCCTATTCCTAGAGCCACAACGATTCCTGCCACCGCAGAAAGTAACCATTTTTTGTTTTTCATAACCATTCTCCTTTATTCTTAATATTCAGACATAACAAGCGATTCTGAAACCTACCGAGAGTAATATTTTACCATAGGTTTAGCGATCATCTCTGTCTTTTCAAGGCTATGAAAGGAAATATATACCCGTTTCTGGCTGGAAGGGCAAACCCTATATTGGCATGCATAGTTTTCACTAAGCCCAATAATGCACAACGTTTTCGGCATGTACGAAGAACCTCGTGTATCTACTGTTTGAAGTGTTGTCGCTTCTTCGGATTTACCCTCACGCCATCACTCTTCACAGATCATGGATACACCGTCACTGTTTTGTTGCTAGATCACCGATGAGTTTTAGGACGCACTCATCGAACCTTTTTGTTATCGTATACCTTAACCCCCTTGTGATCCGTTTAGGGGAGGCACGCAATATGTAATTGTCAAGGTACCACTTCTCGTGCTCTCGGCACGTTTCAAAATCGCTTGTATGCTGCATCTAAGAACTAGCAGGTCTTTTGTAAAACTTCCTTCAATTCCTCATCTTTCTTTCTGCGCTTGGCGACGATGGTATGAGCCTGATCCATTACTGAGCGTACTTCATAATAAATATCAGCTACACGTTTGACATCGCCCGTTCCTTTTTCTACAGCTACCCCTCCTTTTAACGTATACAACTTTCCATCAAAGGTTTTGGCACTTTTCGCTCGTGCATCTGATATATCATAGAATGCTAGTCGCTTTTGTGCTTCCATGTTCATCGCCCCTTGTTAAGTATTCTAAAACTTAGTTCATATCCTTGTGACTTGGTAAGAAAATATCTTCTAACTTAAGATCCAGTGCCTCTGCGATCTTCTTCATATTTTCAAACGTTGGATATTGACGAGTCCCATTTTCGATTTGAGAAATAGTAGGTTGCGGGACTCCCGACAGTTGAGCTAGATAGGTTTGACTCCACTTTTTCTCCAACCTCTTTTCTTTTATGGTCTTTATTTCCAGCACCTCCTTGATTACATTATATTCTTTATCGACTAAGTTGTAAACATTTTTTACCTAAAAAACTTTAAACCTTTACGGTTAATTTCACAATAACTATTTATTTTGATAAAATTAATAAATAAATCTAAGGAAAGTAGATAGATAATTATGGATGAGCTAAAAAAATATATTGGTACAAAAATTAAAGAGTATCGTAAAAGCCTAGGTATGACCACCATTGAATTAGGCAAGTTATCTAACACTTCTCAGACTACTATTAGTGCTATTGAACGCGGAACGAGATTTGGCACATTTGAATCAATGCTAAAGATCTGTGAAGTATTAGGCATTACCCTTTACGACATATTACCTTCTGAGCAGAGTGAAAATTTAAATGTTCCTCAGGTTCATAATGAACGCATCGCACTTATATTAGATAGGTTATCTTCTGAAGATATTGAAGTAACAGAAACTCTTGTTATAAACGATATGTCGCTCTTAAGAACACTGAATAAATTAACCCCTAATCAAAAAAGACATTTATCCAATCACCTAAATTCGATAATAAATAATGATTGATTATCGAATTTAAATGTTACAGGACTTAATACTTTTAAGGGAGGGTCAAAAAAATACCCCTCCTCAAATAATCATAGGTGTGGTATAATACACAACCTTCTTTTTATAGATTTTGGTTCTCAAAAACATAAAAAAAGCAAAATGCAATGAAAAATTAGCTACAAACTAACTTCTCACTGCATTTTGCTTTTTATAATTCTTAATTGTCTTTTTATTGTCTCGACAGATTTATATAATTTGTCAGCAATTTGTGATTTATTTAATCCTTGTTCCCTTAAGGTATAAACTTCACGTTCTGTTGGTGTTAATATCTTTACTTTTCTTTCTTTCCTTAACTCTCCAACTAATACATTTGTGACATCGGCATGGAGGCTAACTTTTCCTCTAAACGCCTCTCTAATAGCGTCAGGGATGTCTCTATAAGATGTTTTTGTTAAGTAATTAACAACCCCTGTATCAAAGCATTCAAGTATAATATCCTTTTCATCCCAAGATGTTAGCATAATAGTTTTCCTTAAACCTTTTTTGTATAAATGCCTGGCGACTTCAAGACCACTTAGGTTTTCTTCGTCCCCCTCATCTTTTAATAACGTTAAATCCAATAAAACTACATCAATATTATTATAATCAACTTGTAACGCTTCTTCTTTGTTGTAAGCTTGTTTAACAACAATGATATCGTTCTCTTTTTCTATATAATCACTTATACATTGCATCCAAACAGGATCATCTTCTACAATCATTAATTTTATTTTGTCCATAGGCTATTCTCTCCTACTAGTTTAGAGTTAGATTGTTCATTTACCCTAAATTCAATAATTCTCTTGGAAGGCAAAGTTAATGTGAAAGTTGTTCCTTTTTCGACTTTACTTTTCACTAAAATATCGCCACCATGTTTTTTGAGGACATTGTAACAATAGGTTAAGCCAAGCCCAAAATTTGTTTGATTATGTTTTGTTGAATAAAATGGATCTAACACACGAGTAAGCTCATCTTTTCCGATTCCTTTACCCTCATCTATAAAGTCAATATGAATCTTCTTTCGAGTTTTGTAGACTTTTATTAAAATTACACCTTGACCATTCATTGCCTCACTGGCATTTTTGATTATATTTAAATAAGTTTCTTGTAATTGTTCGGTATCACCAAAGACTATAGCATCAACTTCATACTGCTTAATGATTGTAATATCAGGATTCATATTTAAGTAAGGTTTAAGCAAGTTAATTGCTGAATCGATACTTTCAGTTAGAGAAAATTCAGATTCTTTAAGATTTATAACATCCAACTTACTTTGAATACGCCTTGAAAGCTCTAAAACGTGATTCGTTGAATTTAAAACTAACCCTAGATTTTCAGCTGACTTTTCTTCAGGTGGAATCTGTTCTTTGATCTGATTCACTAACAAATCAATTTTAGCTATTTCATTTTTTATTGTATGGTTGAACAACGCTGTACCAGAACGCGCTGCTTTCATTGTAGAATCACGCATTTCTTTTTCAAATCTAATCCGCACTCCAAGAATTCCATACTTAACTCCAAAGTAAACAAATACAAGAAATTGGATTACAATAATCCAAGGATTATAGCGCCATACGCCCACAATCCCCAATGCTTCTAAGATAATATTTGTAGTTAGTGCAAATGTAAACATTGGAACTACAAATACACAAGTCAGTATTTTTCTTCTTTTAATAATTGGACGATCTTCTCGCCATGCGGAGTATATCAATAAAATATTAGCTGCTATCACATATGGTGCTACCCAAATCGCTAAAATACGAAAATCAACTCTAAACTCTGGATATACTTGAAACATAGAATACATAATGAAAATCGGAATTAGTAAAAGCAGCTTTAATATATTTCTCTTTCGGACATTACCAATGACATCTGAATAAACTATTCCAAAAATCAACATACCATATGGAGTAAAATAGTGTCCTATTGATGTAAATATTCCATCCAAGTGTAATATCCACTCTGGTCTATCTATCCCTTTTCCTAGTAAGGCCCCTATTCCTCCAAAGCCCCCACAAAACCCAATAACACTTGCCCATCTAATTTTCTCATTTTGAGGATTTCTAAAAAAAAGAATTGAACTCATTAACCACAGTAAAGCCACCATTATAAACATAAACATATGTTAATTACCTCTTTAGCTTATTTTGTAGAAACGAAATGGTATCCTTTGCAATTTTTTTTCGTTTAAGAACTATGCCTGCATGCCCACAATTGTAGACATACCGTGTAGGCTTCCCCCAAGATTCCCATAACAGATCTGCCTCTTGAATGTGAACGTATTGATCGTGTTTAGCAGAAATCAGTAGTATATTATCTTTATGCATTTTTGGAATGGCTTGATTCGGCTCGGTTAATTCCCAATATTTCACTAAATCGTTGTAATTCACACCATGAGACTCTAAGTCCTGTCTTATATACTTACCAGGAATCGTATTCCATATCGAATAACTAAGGCGATTAGAATAGAATATAGAAACTAATGCATCGATTTCTGACTCAAGTGTAGCAACTAAATTTGAGACAAAGCCACCAAGGCTAACACCTATTATAATTACAGGACCTTGTTTGTTATTCTTTATCCATCGAATTAAAGCCCTTAGATCAACAATTGCTTGTCTAGTCGATTCAACAGTCCTATTAATATTGGCACTAACCATAAATTCTCCACTATAAAGTGATTTCTCGGGCTGACGTTCTAGGTGGTAAGGAAGAGTATAATAGTACATATCCCATCCTAAATTTTTCATAATTGAATTATGAAAAATCTTCTTTACTCTATCAAACCCTTTCATTCTCCAACCATGTACAAAAATAACATTCGGCTTACTTTCATCTTCATTTAAAAAAGCCTCACCTCTTACGTAGTCATTGGAAACATCACCAGAAGGTATTAAACTTTCAAATCCAAATTCACCTATACTATATCTTTTGTCTGTAGAAGTTATGTCTAGTCCAATATCTGAAAGTGATGCTGGTACTTCAAAAAAAGTTTCTCTATCTATATTTATTGGTATATGGGCAGACTCAATATAATATTGATCCTCCTGGCTTCGGTCTTTATGCAAATCATGCAGAGCATAATGATCTATCAATTTTGAAAGTAACAAGTTAATATCTCCCCCCAGCTGATTATTCATTATTTATTTTTTGTTATTTTTTACATTATTTTTCATGATATCAAACTCTCGACTAGATTTACATGAATCAACAATCCCTTTATTTCTATTATATGAGAACTAAATAATCTCTTTTTGTTCACATTAAGATAAATAAAACTACTTTTTTACCATTTTTTGAATCATATGATAGTCTATGGTCTCATCTTTTATAAAAAAGAATTTTTTATTACTCTAATCAATGCTAAATGTCCCATAAACTCAATAAACATTTTCTACATTTGAAATAGAAATTATCTTAATTTAATTCTAAAAATAGATAATAAATGCTATTGATTCATTGTTGTATTGTTCCCTCCTATTTTTATAAAACAGAGTTGGGTGTTAACAAAAACAACAAGTTGACCTTTAGTCGAACTTAATAATCACCTTTCTAACTTCCAAAACTTAAGTTAAACTAAAAACTACATAAGTTCACCATGCATTCACCACAGAACACACCACCATTCACATAAGTAGAACTTAAGTTAAACTAACATCTTGACAGTTCATAATATAAACCATATACACAAATCCGAAACAGGAATTGTTGATTTTTTGTCGAAATCATATAAAATTAAATGAATAGATGACTGTGAACCGGGTGAATAACTACAAATCCAACAGGTGAATGACTGTGAACCGAGTGAACATAAGTAAACAAGGTGAGTGATTGACCGTGAATTGAATGAACCCTTATAAAAATCATATGTGAATGACTGTGAACTGAGTGAATGTACATAAAATATTAGTAAATGGTGGTGGATTAAATGAATACTTCTGAAAGTACAAATTTTATTGGCGTACCAGAAGCATCTGAGTATACCAATATTCCTCCTGAAACATTAAAAAGGTATTTAATTAATCATGAACAGTTTTTGAATTTCAAAAAAGAAGGTAGACGCTATAAAATAAGTATTGAATCACTAGATCTATTAAAAAAAATCCGTGAGCTCTATAGTGAGGGATTACTAAAAGATGATGTAAACGATAATTTAGCAAGTGATGGGCTTCCTATAACTATTACAGTCAAGAATCAAGACGAGAAAGGCTCTATCTCTATAAACGATGAGCTGAGTGAAATAAAAAAGATGTTACAACAACAAGAACAACAAATGACACAGCAAATGCAATTTAATCAAAAGTTAGTAGAAGAGTTACAGAAAGTTAGCCAAACCAATCAAGAATTAAAACAAATGATAAACAGAAAAGATACTGAGTTGATTGGTGAGTTAAGAAAAGGATTATCAGAAAGTAAAAGAATGATTGAAGAGGCTTCTGCTAGTGCAGAGTTAGAAAAGAAAAAAACATGGTGGGAAAAATTAATGGGTAAATAATAAAAGTTAATAATTATAACATATTTTCAATACATTGAGGAGGGGTATTTTTTTGACCCTCCTCATTTTTAAAAATGAATTGTATAATAAAACAAATTTATTGTTAGGGAAAAACAGTTAAAAAGAATTCTTTTGAGATATATTACTAATTTTTATTGAATTATGAGATTAATTAACGCTATAATAAAACTAACAAAAATGTCCGGAATAGAAAAAAGACTTCAACTGTTTAAGTAGTGCGACCAACACACTTAAACCGTTCCCCCTAATTGCGGTAGGGAAAACACTTGTCGAAGTCTCTTGTTAATAGAGTTAGTTTTTCTATAAGATAAAACTTATGTTTTTATTTTATATGAAATTGACAGCTATTTCAAGGGCTTAGTTCATCAAAATCAAGACATTGTTTTCCTTTTTCCAGGGAAACAGTGTCTTTTTTGTGTTCCTTAAAGGAGAAGATGAACAAATGACAAAAATATTAACCTGTTATTTAAAAGATGTAGATACCTTCAATGGACGGTTCAAATGGTTATGGACCAACAAGTCCACGCTTCGTAAAAAGAAAGAAGAGTTTTTAGACATTCTTCGTACCCACTTTAAACAACAACAATCTGCTATACATAAAGAATTTCCTAAAAAGAGAATGGAAATGCTCGATCACGTCATTTATAACCTAGTGGCTACGGGCATTCAAGCGATCCGTTCTGAAACCCTTATGAAGAAATTTAATGTGTCTAAAAGTACGGTTTCTCGTTTTGTACGCTCGTTAAAAGCGACTCCGTTTGTACTTGTGGCACGTTACATCAAAGAGGATGCAACAGGTACTCATCCTGATAGTTATGTATTTGTGCTTAAAAGTCATAAAAACTTTCAGCAAATTTGCGACGAAATCTTTTTTGCTCATGATACAACAGGTGTACAAACGCTTCAACAAGAAGAAATGACCACTCCTGTGACACGTCCTGTGACGCATCCAGAAAGTGCTAAAAACGTTGATACACCAAGCTTAGAGGCCGATAAATCACCTGATGCCTTTATTAACCTTGATTTACCTGTAAATCATATAAATAATCATTTAATATCTGCTTCACAGGCCTTCACCTATATCAAGGGTGTTCCTAAAAAAGTCAATCATGTCTATGCAGGTAAATATGGACATCAACTACAAGACTTTTATGCTCGTATTCAAAATGCTGCAAAATCCGTAAAACGAGATACAGAGATTGAGATTAAAAAAGAACACGTACATGATATTGCGTATACATCCATTGTAGGATTAGATAAATATGTACATGAAGCCAATCAACAAGGCAACCCTTTATCCCTACGGGATATGTGTCGATTAATCTATCAAATTGCTAAAAATCAATTTTCTGATTTAGCAAAGCCTAAAGACCAGGATTATTCATCAGTATACGCAAACCAACAAGAAGTTATACATAACGAAAGCAAAGAAACAAAAGTAGCTACACCAAAACGGATTATCCGCAAAGAACTGGTTCCAGATTGGTTAAAAGCTGAACAGCAGCAAGATCAACCTAAACAAGAAGCAGAAGTTACAGTGGAGCAACAGCTTGAAATGATTCAGTTAAAGCAAGATTTAGGGCAAGAGCTCACACCAGAAGAAGAGGGCTTGCTGCAGGAGCACAGCTCCACGTACAGCTTGTTGGAGATAGCTCAGGTAAAACAAGACTTAGGACAAGCTTTAACGCTAGAGGAACAAGAATGTTTGCATCAATACAATCAGTTAAAAGACACAGCTTCCTAACCCAAAAAAGTAGAAATCTCTTAAAAGCTGATGTTTTAATAGAATCTGTTTATTTAGAACTGTGTTCTAAATAAACAATAACTAATCATCTACACAGGAGGAGACAATTATGCCACACAAAATTACGTTAACCGGATCAGCCACAGGACCCTTACGAGAATACGATCGCTACGTTGCCTTTGATATGCGTGAAAAAGGGTCACCATCTGCGCCTAAAGGATTAAAGAAGAGTACCTTTATTTCGTATACCGTGTTTGTTGCGAAGAAAGCCTTTAATAAAACGGGGCTCACGAAGAAAAGCATCATGCATGAAAAATTTTTAATTCAAGGGGAACCAACGTTAGACATTCCCATTGATGAATGCCCCGGTGAAGTAGGAGTCATTTGTTTCCAGATTACCGTCCTTCCTAACAAGAATGATAAAGAGAAGAATCAATCGGAAGAGAAAAAAGACCCTAAACAAGAGGCTTCTGCGTCTCCTGAGACCCCGCAGAAGACGGAATCTAAAAAACAGGAAGAAGCAGAAACGGTACAGCCAGAAGTCAAAGAAGCACCTGTACAAGAGAAAAAGGCTGCGCCACAAAAGAAAGAATTACCGAATCAACCTAAAGGAACACAGGATCTCGTGAGCTTTGATGAAATTGTAGTACCTGAAGCATTCTTAAACACACGTCCGAACCCTGAGAAAACACAAAAGGTCATTGATTTTGTGAAGCGTACAGGACGCTTAGATGAGCCTTTAACGATTGAGAAGGGATCAAATATCTTAAAAGATGGCTATCGTCGTTATGTTGTGGCCAAAACGGTTAAAATGGATCAAGTCCCGGTTGTCTATGAGTATCAAAAGTAAGAACTCAAAGAAAAAGTAACGATTGTTTAGAGTTTCACTGACAAATTAGACAAAACAGACTAAACAAAGTGATAACTCATGTCCAATGGATACAAAGGTAAATGAAATAGGATTTAATCTCTGTTGAGGTCAGATGAACACCTTCACTACTATTCTCTATACGTAGCTTTCTATACATCTAAGACGCGAATTGGAGGGAGATATAGTGACTAAAAATCAAAAACTGTGGACGAAGGAAGAAGATTTATTTCTAAAAGAACAATATGGGCAGATGACACTCCAAAAAATTGGTGAATGTTTAAATCGTAGTAAAGAATCGGTTAATAAACGGGTCTCACGACTACAACTTCGCAACAACCAGAATGGCATACGCAAAAAATGGTCCCCTGACCAGGATACGTTCTTAAAAGTAAATATTAATAGAATGAACAATCGAGAGATTGGAAAACATTTAGGCAAGAGTCCTTCTTCTGTTGCGAATCGAATTAGGCTGTTAAAATTAGTACGAAAAACGTCATTACGTAGATGGACAAAGAAAGAAGATGAATACTTAGTAAAATGGTATGGAGTTAAGTCACTTGACCAACTATCTAGACGCTTAAAGCGAAGTATACAAGCATTAGAGTCTAGGTTATATCGTTTAGGTATACGTGGCGTAAGAGTTCATCTGGGAAATGTTACAGTATATGAACTAGCAGAGTGCCTGCAAGTTGATGTTCATACCATTTATAACTGGATTCAGAAAAGAGAATTGCCCTATAACATCTTGAGAGCAAACACACGAACATTTTTAGGAATCGATGTAGCAGCCTTTTGGAAATGGGCACAACAGAATAAGGAACTGATTAATTTTTCTAAAGTAGCCCCAAATACTCTTATCCCAGAACCCGACTGGGTAAAGGAACAAAGAAAATATGATTATTTTAATCGGCCTAAATATGAAAATAAAAAGTGGACTGAAGAGGAAGATGCCCGTCTATGGTACATGTTTTATCAAGAAGGTCGTACTCAACAAGAAATTGGTCAACTAATCGGTAGATCAGCCCATGGAATTCAACGGAGATTACACCGACTACGGAAAAAGAAGTTACCTCAATAAATCCTACTTTTTTATGATTGTTTTTACTGGTGCCACATATTAGTCCTTTCCATTGCACATTCATTTTGTGAAACAGCCTTTTTTATGAGAAAGGTAGCTCTAAAGAAGCATAGAAATTTAGGTTATGCTTGAAAATGTTATGTTTTACACTTTAACTATTATCTATTGTTTTATTCCATAAAGGAGAGGACCCCATAAGGATAGATGGGGTTCTCTTTTCTCTTTCACTAATTAAATGTTGTTTTTTGGCCTGATAATTTATGAATTCCTGGTGTTAGAGACGTTCTTACGTTCTCTGAGGCAGGATGTTTTTTATTTTCCATTATACCCAAAATCTATTCATACCTATAACAAAGACCGCCCATTACTTATTAGTTTATAAGGCGGTCTTAACTGTATGTATGCTATATGATTATTCCAAAAAAGTCGACAGGATACACGAATCGGCTTATTTTCTTCTATTCTATTCGAAATTTGACTCCTTATGCCCATTTTTTTTCTTTTCTTAGATTCAAAAAGGTGAAAAATGGACAGGCTAGAAGTAAAAGAGGAGTGTGAGATGAATGTCCTGGTGGAAGAATCCCAAAAGAACAAAGTTTGGTAAATTCTTAGATAAAGAAGGTATTACGCAGATGGATTTTGCGGATCGCAGTGGTGTGAGCAGAAATACAGTATGGCGTCTATGTAATGTAAAGGGATATATTCCAACACCTGTGGTCTTGAGAAAAGTTATGCGTACCGTCATCAAAATTGATCATCGTAAAGGTTTTCATGACTTTTTTGACGTATAAACCCCATGGTGTTTAGTTATAACATGGGGTTATATTTCGGTTGGAAAAGTATACTGTGTATCAATGATGCGATTTAGAATTAATTCAGTATGTAGGATGTTACGAATAGAAGCTTTGTCAGATGACAAAGAAATCACACCTTCTTCACCAATCTTTGAAAGAGTACACAAGTTTAGTAGATGTTTTTCATATGTTGCAGTTGCTTCATACGCCTCTCCGCGAATCTCAAATTGAAAGGAAATAAATCCATTTCTCACCTTTTTAAACCTCTTTAAATTGGCAATATCGTTTTCTTTTAAACTAGGAGCATCCAAAGTCTCCATCCAATTTCCCCCTTTTTCTGAAGGCATACTTAGAATATTAAGAACATCCTGATAAATACGGATCGCAAGTTCAAGTTGTGCGACTGGCTCAGGATCTTCTATATAATTCTTGCTTACTGATTTTAATTGGATTTCTAGAGCCTTCTTTTTGGCTTTAATAAGCTTTATTTTATCTTGCATATCAGAACCCTCCATTAGCTAAATAAACGCGGAAAAAATCCATTTTATACGTTGTTTATTGCTTTTGTTAATCTTTTAACTTTTTCTGTAATAATTGAATAATTTCCGTTATGAGTTAATCACGTTGAATAAGTGTTTCGTTCAATTGTTCCTGTGAATGCTCCTAGTTACTTTCTTGCTTTTTCAATCATTATAATGGTAACTGACAATAAAAACGAAAAAAATCAAAAAAAACCACGTGAATAAAAAAGGAGGATGAAACGATCATTCTCTTTTTTTATTTTTGTCCAAAAAACCTAAATGAACATTGATATAATACTATTATCATAAAAAATTGGGAGTGTATGGGATAAATGGAAATCAAACAGGGAGATATATTCAACGTAAAAATTGATGATAAAAAAAAGCCTAGTCCGTATTTAATTATTTCAAACGACATTATGAACAAAAATGGACGTACAGTAATTGTTTTATATATTACAGATGTAATAAGTAAAGCAAAACTGCCAAGTCATGTTGAAATAAAAGGAATCGATCATAACTTGCCAAAAGATTCTATTATTATAGGTGAACAAATTAGAACCATTGATAAGAATCGATTAGTAGAAAAAATAAGTCGTATTGATGATGAAACGCTTGAAAAGGTAGCAGAAGCGCATTCTTTTAATACCTTTGTTGATGCTAATTTTTTTGAAAAAGTAAATCTTTCTAGAGTGGATTTTGTGAAAGGGGAAAGGGTTTCAATTAAGGAAGATTATGAAAATGAATTTAAAGAATTCCCCATGAATCTAGAGGGAAAGAAAAGAAAAGAAAAAGTAAAAGATACAACAGTCCAATATGTCTGCGCATTTTTAAATGGTGGTGGTGGAAGGCTGCTTTATGGTATTGAAGATAAAACAAGCATAGTAAAGGGTGTTACGTTACTTCCAGAGGAAAGAGATCAATTATCGCTGGATCTTACAAGTGCTTTAAGAGATCGGGTTAACCCTAAATTAACGACTTTGAACTATCGTTTGGAATTCCATGAAATATATCAACGTAACCAAGAATCAAATGAGGATAAGCTTTTAGAGAATGAATATGTGTTAGAAATTTTAGTTTTACCACCTTTAGATCCTTCTACTGTTTATTATGAAGGGTCGCATAAAATTTGGACGAAGTTTAATGCACAAAAAGGAGAAGCTTTAAAAAACACCGAAATAACCGATTTTATTGTACGAAAAGCGTTATTAAAAAATAAAGGATGAGGATTATGGCAGTAATGGATCCAACTAAGCTTCTTGATTGGATAAAGTTTTTTCCACGTTACTTGTTTGTACTAACCTTGGTTTTTGGCTTATTGTTATTTGGTCCAGAGGTGTTATTAAGTAAGTTAGATGTCGTATTTAGATAAAGGGAGTACACTTGCCGATTTGTATGATTCCATTTCTATGCCTATGTATCCCTTAAAAGCTCATCAGAAACTAGATAAATTAGTTGATAAAGCTTATGGTAAGAATTTTAAAACAGATGATGAACGTATCGCTCATTTATTTGAATTTTATTCCCTTCATGTATTAGAAAATAAATAAAACATTAAAAAAGGAACCTGTAAAAGGTTCTTTTTTTACTATAATGGAACCTATTTCATATATAATAGGATTTTAGAAGGGTGTGAAAATATTGGGTGTTAAAGAAGAACATTTAGCCCTTACTTCAGGGATTGAGCTTGCTGGATATGCCGTTTCGAATTTTTGGGATAATTACGATGAAGCATTTGAGATTTTTAAAGATGAAATTATAGATTCAATTGTTAAAACCAATAAAATGACTGCTGTTCATTGGTATTTATACTATTTTCAAGATATTTCAGAAGAAGTAGGTAATCTCTTTGGAGCCGTGACACAAGAATGGCTATATAATTACGTCGTTAGAGTGTTAGAAGGGGTAAATCTTCAACCAGATCTTCCAGAAGTTGATTTTAGTCTTTGCAAAGAAGAAGATTGTTCGCATCATAGTTGCGAATTGACAGACAAAATCTTCGAATGGGCAGACTATCTTAGAATAAATAGTGAAGAAATCGATCATTTAATTGTACATGCTGCTTTTCAATTCATTTTCCAAGACAGAAAATTTTTGCATGATTTTCATTTAGAACTATCCAAGTTTGTTGAAGAAAATATCGATTATCTTAAGGAAAGACATCCTGACTTTGTCACAAATAAAGATAAAATCAAACGTGGATATTTTCCTATATGGCTAAAAAATGCAGTCTTTTTCAGAGATAAAGGAACTTGCTCTAATGCTGAATGTCGTTGCGATTTGTCTAATTTGATTCGTACACAAAATACAATACATATTGATCACATTATTCCATTAGATCTTTATGGAACTAACGATTCGTCGAATTTTCAACTACTATGTGAAACGTGTAATACCTCCAAAGGCGGGGGATCAACACTTACAAGTTCTATAGGCGTGCCTTGTTGGAACTTAGAAAAAGAGACGGAATAATTAAATGTTAAAAACAAAATACAGGGGTCTTAAAATGGCACGAAAGGGAGAAAAAATAACAAAAGAATTCCTTGAATCACAATATGGATTAGAGGTTGTTAAAATACCAGAAACAGATCAAAAAACACCAGACTTTGAAGTGAAGAGAAATGGAGAATTACTGTTTTATTGCGAAGAAAAAACGATGAATGAAGATGATTTTGAGGGAGAAAAACCAGATCCAGCATATAACTCCATAACGAGAAAAATTCATGAATCTGTTAACCAATTTAACAGCGTGAACGGGAAACGTAACTATCCTAACGTGTTGGTCCTTAATAACATGGATAGTTTAAGAAACATTAATGATCTTGCGATTACTGTAACAGGAAAAGCGTTAACAGAAGAGGGGAAGTGGCTACAAATACGGAACGTATCGAATACCACACAAAATGATAAAAAGATTGTTGATTTGATTTTGTGGTTGGATAAGGGCAGATTTATTAATTTTGTCACTCTTAATCCTACATATACAAAAGATTTAGCAGAGTTTTTCGGTGTTGAAGAAATTCATCAAATGGAAACAAAATAAAAGGAGGGGATTATTATATGGGACATCCTACCCTTTTTAGCATTGGTCCTATTGCTACTTTAGCGGGTAAATCAAAACATCGTAAAAGTGGATTAGAAAAAATAAGATATTTCATCTCTAGATTGCAAGCTGAGCTTATTATTATTGATCCATATTTTTATAACGCTGCCAATAAACAGAGTGTAGATGATTATATGAAAGAAATTTCTGGTGTTCTATGTTGGTTCGAAAGGGTAAAAAGGATACATGTTATCTATAATCGGAAATATCATGATCGAGAAATTCGCGAAGCTTTTATGAAACTACAAAGAGAATATAGTTGCAAATTCACAGATACTCATACAAAGTTGATTCATGATAGAATATGGATGGGAGACAGAAGTACAGCCAGGTTATTGGGAAGCTCTTTCAACTCCATTGGAAGAAATAAAATTAGCTTTATGTTACCTTTGCCTTCTCAAGATTTAACCGATTTACAATATTTCTTGCAAGAAAATAAATTGATACCTGATGATATGCAAATAATTGATACTACTATATATGAAGAGCCTTTTTAGGCTCTTTTTTTAAATTCGAATTCATAATCCAATTGCTCCATTTTTTCTTTTGAAATTTCTTTTACAAATGAATTGATTCGATTATAAAGATACAAAAGGTGATGAAAATGATTTGGTGGTTTATCTGTTTTTTTGCTTTGATCATGTGTGGAGCTTGGAGCTTTGATGGCGATGATAATTGCTAAAAAAAGGACTTCACTACGATCAAATGTTTGTTCTGTATGGTTATTTTTTGATGAAGATTGTTGCAGAAGAAAAAAACGATGTTATATTGATTTTAGACACCTTAGAAAAGGGATACATATTTCCGTGTGTAGTCAAAAAAATTTTAAAAAATTGTAAAAAGGATTTTTTCTGTTCTTCTTAAATTAGATAAACAGAGTTATGAATATTTTTTTGAAACAATCGTCTCAAAAGCTCTACCTTTTATACATATGACAGTTTACCTAGTAATTAGTCCTTATGGAAAAAATGTGCTATTGTTTACTTGCGGTTATATTTTGGTACTTTATAATTAGCATTCCATATAAAAAGCTATCTGGCTTATTGCTTAGATAGCTTTTTATGTTGAAGTAAAAGTATAAAATACCTTTACTTTATTATCCAAATTATTTATAATTTACAAGTCGATTAGTAAGTTAATCACCACTTACTACAAAGCTATCGCTTTCTCATGCTAGGCCAATGCTGATAGAATGCGATAGCTTTCTATGTATAAGAAAGATAAAATCTACTTCATTAAGCTAATTTTATGTAATTCATTTAACAAGTAATCAATGAACTGGCTGACTTGAAGTGTGTTGTCACTTGTCATTCCTTCTTCTAATGCTACTTGAACCATATCCTCCTTGGCTTTTTCTATCTCTATAATTAAAGTTTGTTTTAGAACACCTTTATACCCCTGCAATGACCATCTCACCCATTTACCAAAAATGTTAATATTTATAACCTATTTAACAATAAATGTCTTACGCTCATATATCAACAGCTAATCTCTAAAAGGGTGAGCTATATAACTTGTAAAACGGTCTTAATAGCTCGAAACTGGGAAATAAGGGTGTGAATAGTCGTTTTGAATTTACACAAATTAATGGAAAATGTGGAATTTTTGTAATAAATTTGCTATTATTTAATTGCTGTAACATTTACATTTCAACGAGTGTGACATAAAAAAGCTGCCTCATTCCCTGTATTGAGTCGGCTTTTTTATGTTGACCGTCATTATGTGAGATTAATTTTAATCCCACCGGAAGAAGCTGAGGCCCGTGGCTTTCCATCTCTTTGTTGTTTACCCACGCTCTTATATTTCTCCATCAATTCATGGATACTTGCTACTTGTATAATACGGATATGTTCAGAATTAAGAGCATAACGAACAGGTGTAATCAAAATGACGGAAGGGAAGATGGCCGATCGGTCCTCTGGTTGCCAATGCAAGGATCTCCACTCATCCGAAAAGAAAAACTCTTCATAAAGGTTAATCTTCGCTTGCATTTTCTGTTCGGAATACTGATTGCGCTGTATTTCAATCCAAAAAGGAGATCCTTTAAAAATACAAAACAGATCCGGTTCAATTCCTCCTTTTCGTCCAGTGGGCTTATCTTCGACAATGACCTGTTTAGGGGTGCTATACGCACACATCTGCTTATAGGTATCTAAAATAGAAAGGAAATGTAGTATTTTTTGAGAGTTCTTTTTGATCTTCGCATCTACAGGTAAGTAGACCGTCGGAGAATACTGCTGTGTACGTTCAATTACCCCTAATCTATATAAACGTACCATTACACTATTACATGCATTTATAGGCGATTTAAGCTGTTTAAAGAATAGGTCAACTAAAGAGTCTCGATCCACGGCTCTGAATTGATGAATAAACGCTATGATGTCTTTATCACGCTGAGATAACCGGAAACTCATCGCTGCTCCTCCTTCTCTAATAACCCAAAGATGGACTGTGATACCACTTCTAGTTCTGGTTCAGGATCTTTCACGAGCGTTTTATAAGGCGTAAGTATTTCCTTACAAGCTCCTTCATCTAAGAAATAGGCTTGAAATTCTTTGACCTCATCAATTTTAATTTTCATGCGTCCCCTGGCTGCGGCATCGATTTCTTCTGCCCCAAGTACACCTGCCACCTTTGCATTCGTGGCATCGGCTTGCCTTCCAGAGATCCGAACTCGTAAGTTTGCTTTGAGTGCCGAATTCAACAAATCGGCATCGGGACGCTGCATGGCAATAATCGTATGAACACCTAGTGCTCGACCTTGGCTGGCAAACTGTTGAATCATCTCTACAAGATCCGTTTCTCGTTTGATTATGCTCATTTCATCTACAACCACGACAATCCGAGGCAGCTTAAACGGAAGCCTGCTGATATGAGTCACCCCATGCTCTAACAATAAATCGCCTCTTCGATACATTTCAGCTCGTAATAAAGCAAAAGGTTTTCTCATATCCTTTGCCTCAAAACAAAGCGCATCTACATGCTCAATCCCGTGAAACAGCCCTAAATCAGCCCGTTTAAGATCCACTAAGACTAAGCGCAAGTCTTCAGGAGAGGCATACTTTACCCATGTTGTGAGGATCACACGCATGAGGCTACTTTTTCCGGCTCCAATTTCGCCAGAAATCAGTAGGGTTTCTAAATCAGCAAAATCCCATGAAACAGGGTTTCCATAGATATCTTGACCAATGCATACCGGAAGCTCCATTTTCTCAATATGAGGATGTACGACTTCATAACCGTAGTTAAGCATCTTAGGTAGACTTTTGTGATGAACGGTAATACTAAAATTCTTTAAGCTGCCGTCTATTTCAATATTGCTGCCTAATACTTGGCGTAACGCCCATCTCTTTTTGTTTAAAAGGTCAGGATCAATGCCATTTAGTAAGGAAAAGGCGTACCGGGTGTACGTATGGTGGTTCTCGATTTGATGAATTTTTGGAAAGAGATAAGAGGTACGGTCTCCTCGTTTCACTATCCGGTAAATCTCTGCCGTACGAAACGCTTTAATCAGTTGGCCACGCAGTTTTAGTTTTTCAAACATCCATATTCCTCCTCAAAACATAAAGGTCGCAAAAAAGTAAATCAACGCACTATAGAAGGTAACAGGCAGGATAAACCGCATCACTTTCGCAAACTGATCAACCAGATCTATGACACCCCATCGTTCTAATATTCGTTCGATAATAGCGATTCCTAAGACGATACCTCCTATGGTCAAAATAGTGGGGTCAAGCATGGCAAGTGGACTAAATGGGACAAAGGAATATGCCTTGAATGGACGAGGCTTTGTGGAAGGCTTAAAGAATGGTTGATGGAGGAAGTTTCGAAAACCAATATCATGTGTTTTTCTCATGCTGGTACCTTCTTTCATTCGTTTAATTTTTTTGCGTTTTACATACCTATTTTTTCAGCTCAACCCATCCGGTCGCCCCCTTCGCCTCTTCGGCTCAGCTCCCTTACAGGTTCCACAAGTGGCTTCATTAGGCGTATACAGCTTGTATTAACGCGGTAGCGATACTGAACTTGCTACTGATTAGGTAATGGAGTTAAGATTCTTTAGATACTATGTAGCTACTGCAGTAAGCTTGCCTGTCCAATCGAAAAATAACAAAGACCCCTTACCGTAGTAGGTAAGGGGTAGCTAATTATGTAAGAAAGAATAGGTTTTTATATGCTGGGGTTGTCCTAATTACTTACCTTTTTCATGAAATGGACAAGAAATTCCAAGTTGTCTACACAGCTAAAGGGAGTATACGAGAATTAATAAGGGTTGATTAAATGATGTATTTAAAGGGATGTATATGTATTAGTTAGCATAATCAACGGAATCTCAAATAAAATGGTAAAAATCTACGCTTACGTATAGCTTCTGGAGGAATATGCATGTTAAATGACCCAATAAACAAGATTCCTATTGTTTTTGTACCTGGAATGTTTGGATCGATGAGTGACGTCATCATTCCTGGTACTGGTAGCTGGAGCTTTGGAAGCGCAAGGTTTATTTATGAACCTTTTATCCACCAATTAGAAAGTATAGGCTATCAATGCAATAAAGATCTTTTTATTTGTTTTTATGATTGGAGCCTTCGAATTGATGATTCTGCTCAGCGTTACTTAATCCCAAAAATTGAGGAGATAAAATTAAAGACAGGCTGTAACAAAATAAATTTAGTTTGTCATAGCATGGGAGGGTTAGTCGCTCGTTCTTATATTCAAGGAGAATACTACCTCTACGATGTAGATAAACTCATTTTATTGTGTACACCTAATGCAGGTTCTGCTCCTAATTACAGTTTTTGGACCAGAGGGAAAGCACCTGTAAAATCGTCATTAGAATTCAATATTGTTTACAACACGATGGAGATGTATATACGGTACCTTAGTACACGTTATAGACTAGATAGGGTACAGGCTGTTCATACTTATTTTAAAGGATTGCAAGATGTTATCCCAGGAAGAGATTACGGGGACTATTTGATAATAGAAAATGGTGATTCAAAGGAATTTATATCTTATCAAACGATGAAGACGAAAAATAAATTTCTAGATAAGCTGAATAACCATAAGAGTATAATAAAAACCAGAGGTATAGACGTTACATTAATTGGAGGATATGAAAAAGATACTATTTTGTACTTAAAAGTCTTTCCTACTATGTCCCCTAACATTGAAGGGAAAGCGAAAGGTATTTTGAAGACAAATGTTGGTGATGGAAATGTGGTACTAAATAGCTTATTTTCTTTAGATGGAGACAAATATATATTACATGGAGACCATGTAGAAGTTTTATATAAGAGTGGGCCTATTTTACGTGGAAAACTGCAATAGCTAGGACAGGCAGTTTTAACAATTGATGAGAAGTAATCTAAAAGAAGAATAAAACTTAAATTTTTGAACAAACTACGAAGATAAGGACCCCAATTCCTTTTATCTCAAAGTATGATGTTCTTAAGAAAAAGAAGCTATTCTAGGGTAGCTTCTTTTTCTTATTTTTAAAACGTACATTCAAGAAGTTTCTCTATTTTTCTACGATAAAAAGGAAGAATGGAGTGCATTCTTCCTTTGGCCACTACTTTATAAAGTTGTTTTAAGAACGTCCGCCGCCGAGTTGTTGCTCAGCCATTTGTACAAGACGTTTCGTGATTTCGCCACCTACTGATCCGTTCGCACGTGCAGTTGTATCAGGACCGAGGTTTACACCAAATTCACTAGCGATTTCATATTTCATTTGATCGATTGCTTGTTGCGCACCGTATACTAATAATTCGTTATTGTTGTTATTTTTATTGTTTGCCATTTTATTCAGCTCCTTTAAAGTTTACAACGTTAACATGTGTAAAAGAAGAATCATTTATTCATAAAATAAAAAAATATTATTTGGATGTTGTTGTTTTATAAATATATATCAAGCAGAGAAACTGCTTTCATCTTATAAATAAACATCTCTTTCCTAGTTAAATAAAAATAAATATTTGAAGGTGCAATTACAGATAGCACTCATCAGCATACTAATAGGAAGATATAAAAGATAAAAGCCACTTATCTAAGTGGCTTTTATTCCTTATTTCTTTAGAATGGTTTGCTTTATCGCATGCTCATGCCGATAGTCAATGCGTTCTTCAATTTGATCTAATAATCTCTTATCTTGTTGAATCTGATTTTTATTCTCATTAATTAGATGTTGAAATGAGGGTTTTAACTTTCGCATAAAGGCACTTCTCTCTCTTGAAAATTTTTATATAAATTAGGTGTAATTATAATCATTATACGAAATAAAGCAACTTATAAGACTTGATGAAACCGTTCTTTCCTTTGTATCCAAATGTTGCTTATACTCTTTGTTTTTTTGACGTTTTTTATACATTCTCTTTCATAATGGAAAGTATACAGAAAGCATAAAACAAGAGGTGGAACAAAGACGAACATGCTAGTTAACGTAGAATCCAGAGAAGAAATGAGTATAAGTAAATTAATGCAAAAGCCAACTTGAATAAATGTTAAGGAAAATATATTTAAAAGACTAAAATGAGAGCAAATAAAGGAGTGAAACTGTAGGTGTGTCTGTACAATGCCTAAAGTCTGTTTAATGTCACATAAAAAAACCAAGCAGAGACTTATTTTACTCTGCTTGGTTTTTAATTGTGTAGTCTATCCTCAAGTTCAACTAACCGTTTATCCATTTCAACGAATTTTTTTTCTAAATAACGATTATTGGATTGTACATGTTTTAGTACGCCCTCAATATCTTCAGGTTGATTTAATTCAATTTTCGTTACAGTTTCCAGTATTGTTCCTGTCGCTTCTTCTACTGTGCTTATTCTATTTTCAATTTTGTCCAATCGACTATTAACTTGCGTAAAGCCTGCTTCAACAGCTTTTAATACCTTTTCTAACTCACTCATGTGTTATATTCTCCTCTACTGCTTCTTACCTTTTATTTTATCAAAAGACAAAAACAAAATAAACTCATATGTATTTAGTACTCTAAAACTAAGCCAGCATAGTCATTAAAAATCCAGCCAGTTTATAATAAACCCATGCAGACTATTTTATAGGTTCATGGGGGAATTTGGGGAGATGATTACGCTGAAAAAGAAACAGGAAATTATATTACTGCACGTACGAGAAGGTTATTCTCAGAGAAAGATTGCCAGCTTAGTAGGCGTTAATCGAGAAACCGTAGGAAAGTATATTCGTGAGTATGAGACGAGGAAGAAAAAATTACTGAGTAAAGATAAAAATGCGGATACTGGTGAACTTATTCAAGAAATTGTAGAGGCCCCAAGGTACAAGAAACGTGATTCCAAGAAAAGAAAGCTATCTAAAGAGATTTTACATCGTATTCAAATGCATCTAGAAGAAAATGTGCAGAAAAAGCAACAGGGGTTAAGGAAACAAATAAAAAAAGCTGTTGATATCCATGAATCCTTAGAATCCGAAGGATTCACCATTAGTTATAGCACAGTTCTTCGCACGATAAGAGCAATGGAAAAAACAAAAAAAGAAGCATTTATCAAAGGAGCTTACGCGCCTGGACAAGTTTGCGAATTTGACTGGGGAGAAGTCAAATTAATGATTAATGGGAGAAAACAGACCTTACAAATGGCTACATTTACGTCGGCTTACAGTAACTTTAGAATGGCTTATTTATTTACAAAACAAAAAACGGAATGTTTTCAAGAAGCTCATTCGTTGTTCTTTAAGGATATTGGTGGTGTATTTCACACTATGGTTTATGACAATATGAAAGTAGCCGTAAAGAGATTTATTGGTACGGACAGAGAACCTACTGAGGGGCTGATAAAGCTTTCGCTTTATTATTCATTTCATTACCGTTTCTGTAATACAGCAAGTGGAAATGAAAAAGGACATGTAGAGCGAAGTGTAGAGATGATTAGAAGAAAGGCATTTGCCTTTCAAGATACCTTTGACACATTAGAAAAAGCAAATCACTATTTACATGAAATTTGTTTAAAACTCAATCACAAAGAGAAGAACTCATCATCTTATTTGACACCAAATGACTTAATAAAAGAAGAAAAGAAGTATTTATTAGTCGCGCCCCCGCCTTTTGATGCAGCACGAGTGATAAATGGACGTGTGACTAAGTATTCAACTGTCATCGTTGATCAAAACTACTACTCTGTACCCGACCATCTAGTTGGAGAGATGATTCGGATCAAAATTTACAGCGATCATATTCAATGTTTTTATCAGGAAAAGAGAATCGCTTTACATCCACGAAAAACTGGAAATCACGAATGGAGCTTACATCTTGAACATTATTTGTATACCCTACAAAAAAAGCCTGGTGCATTAGCTGATAGCACAGCATTACAACAGGCAAATCCAAAATTAAAGAAAATATATTACTCTTACTATACCACTCACCCTAAAGATTTTATAGAGTTAATCCACTTTATTAAGTCTGGAATTACTATCGAACAGATAGAAAAAAGTATTCAAGAACTCTCTACTCTTCATCCTAGCCACATCACCACAGATAAGATCAAATTAATCTGCGCGAAACAAAGAGAAGGACTACATTTACCTACAGACTATTCATCTCAGAAAACCATCGATATCGAACACTATTCTAAACAACATCT
>NZ_JBBOUG010000001.1:5182500-5211729 GCF_038005965.1 Priestia sp. FSL W8-0524 | reverse complement strand
GCGGGAACATATCAACAGGCTGAACTTCAACCGTCTCATAGCCGCCTTTTTCTAGAATAGCTAGATCACGCGCAAGAGTTGCTGGTCCGCATGAAACATAGACAACTTTTTTCGGCTTCATCTCGATGATGGTATTTAAAAGGGCTTCGTCGCATCCTTTTCGCGGTGGATCTACGACGATGACGTCCGCTTTGATGCCTTGTTTGTACCAGTTTGGAATGACGACCTCTGCTTCGCCTACTTCGAATTCAGCGTTGTGAATACCGTTTAGCTCAGCGTTGCGCTTTGCATCTTCAATCGCTTCAGGCACGATTTCAACGCCATATACTTTTTTCGCTTTTTGAGCGAGAAATAACGAGATTGTTCCGATTCCACAGTAGGCGTCAATGACCGTTTCTTCTCCTGTTAAATCTGCATACTCGAGCGCTTTGTCATAAAGCACTTTCGTTTGCTCAGGGTTTACTTGATAGAATGATTTTGCTGAAATGGCAAATTTAACGTCGCCGATATAGTCGTAAATATATTCTTCTCCCCAAAGTACGTTCGTTTGGTTCCCTAAAATGACGTTCGTGCGCTTGCTGTTGACGTTTTGAACAATTGATTTCACGTTCGGCACGGCTTCGATAATGTCTTCTATAATACGCTTTTTGTTTGGCAACTCAGCTGTACGAGTCACAATTACAACCATAATTTCACCCGTTACAAGTCCGTAGCGCGCCATGATATGACGAAGCGAGCCTTTATGCTTTTGTTCTTGGTAAGCAGAAACCCCATGCTTTTCACAGATTGATTTGACAGCTTGAACAACATCATCATTTGCCTGCTGCTGAATCAAACAGGCATCCATGTTAATGATATCGTGGCTTCGCTGCTGATAAAATCCAGCGACCAAACCGCCTTCTCGCTCTGCTACGGGAACTTGAGCTTTGTTTCGATAGCGCCAAGGATCGTTCATTCCTAGCGTCGAATGTACCGGAACGTCAGGTAAATGGCCAATTCGCGCCATGACGTCTTTTACTTGCTTTTGTTTAAATTGCAGCTGTCCTTCATAGCTTACATGCTGCAGCTGACAGCCTCCGCACTGCTTGTATACCGGACAGGGTGCTTCAACACGCTGCTCACTAATTGTATGGTGCTTGATAAGCTTGCCAAACGCATAGCCTTTTTTTACTTTAATGACTTTTACTTGGCCGCTTTCGCCGGGCAGCGCATTTTGAACGAAAATAGGAAATCCGTTCACTTTCGCTACACCCGCTCCGTCATGCGTTAAATCTTCAAACGCAACATCTATATATTCATTTTTTTCTACAGGTGGTTTTAATTTTTCCATTTATCGTTACATCCTTTTAGTCATTTGAAAATGCTGAACTGATTGTACCATAAGAGCGAAAGCCAAACAAAGGAAAGCATGAAAAAAGATCGCAATTAGGCGATCTCATTTTTTTCCATCAATTCAGCTGTTGCTTTTGGAACAAAGATTTCTACATGGCGATATAAGTTTACAAATTCCCCAGGCAATAACCCACCGTACTCGCCATCTAGATTTAGCTGCATTTTATCATTCGTATGAATTTTAACACGGTTCGCTTTTGTATAAATAATATGAGGATCATTGATATGTTCTCCTCGCAGCGCAAGTGTCGCAATTCGAATAAACTCAGCTAAATTTGCTTTCTTTAAAATAATTAAATCAAACATGCCGTCATCTAAAGAAGAGTCTGGTGCCAGCTTTTCAAAACCGCCGACTGAGTTCGTTAAGGAAACGAGGAAGAACATAATCTCGCCGCCAAAGAATTTTCCGTCATACTCAATTTCAACGGATGTTGGTTTAATAGAAGGAAGCATTTCCATGCCTTTTAAATAGTAAGCTAGCTGTCCAAGCATTGTTTTTAACTTGCTTGGCACTTCATACGTTAATTCAGTTAAACGGCCGCCTCCGGCGATATTTACAAAGTAATGCGTTTCTCCGTCGTTTGTTACACAGCCTAAATCAATTGGCTTCGTTACACCTTCTACAATAACATCAACAGCGCCTTCAATTGTACGCGGGACATTAATGGCACGAGCAAAGTCATTGGTTGTTCCAACAGGAATAATACCTAGCTGCGGACGATAGTCTTGTCCGGCAATACCGTTTACGACTTCATTGATGGTACCGTCTCCACCGGCTGCAATTACAACATCAAAGCGGCGCTCTACTGCTACTTTGGCAGCTTCTGTTGCATCGCCAGCGCAAGTTGTAGCATGACAAGATGTTTCGTAGCCTGCTTGCTCTAGCTTTTGCAAAACTTCCGGTAAGTTTTTCTTAAAAATTTCACGGCCCGATGTCGGGTTATAAATAATTCTCGCTCTTTTCATATTCATCATCCTAATAATGATAATTTGTCACAAATCTTTGCCTACTTTTATCAGTGAAAGAATGCCCCCTCACATTACATCATCAACAAGAGGGGGCATGAACAAACATATTATAAAGAAATTAACCTTGATATACAATATTCACGTTTCGGTTTTTATTCATACCTTCAGCGCGATCGCCCTTACTCATAATAAATGTGAGATGGATACCCACCTCACATTTAGTTATCAAATTTAGCGTTTATTAATTTCTTCTAAAAGAATTTTATTAACCATCGGTGGGTTCGCTTGACCTTTTGAAGCTTTCATAATTTGACCAACTAAGAAGCCGATTGCACGATCCTTACCGTTTTTGAAATCTTCAATAGACTGAGGGTTTGCATCTAATGCATCTGTTACGAATTTACGTAAAGTTGCATCATCAGAAATTTGTACAAGACCTTTTTCTTTTACAATTTTCTTTGCATCTCCGCCATTTTCAATTAATTCTTTGAATACTTTTTTCGCAATTTTAGACGAAATTGTACCTTCTTGAATTAATTGAATCATACCAGCTAGACCTTCAGGTGTTAATGCTACATCTGAAAGTTCTTTTTGATTTGAGTTTAAGTAAGCAGAAACTTCACCCATTAACCAGTTAGAAGATAGCTTAGCATCTCCGCCTGCAGCAAGTGTTGCTTCAAAGAAATCAGACATTTCTTTTGTTAGCGTTAATACCATTGCATCATAAGCAGGTAAGCCAAGCTCTTCTACATAGCGCTTTTTACGAGCATCTGGAAGTTCAGGAATCGAAGCACGAACGCGTTCTTTCCACTCTTCGTCGATGTGTAATTCTAATAAGTCAGGCTCTGGGAAGTAGCGGTAGTCGTCAGATCCTTCTTTTACACGCATCAGAATTGTTTCACCCGTAGACTCATCAAAACGGCGTGTTTCCTGCTCGATTAGGCCACCAGACAATAACACTTTTTCTTGACGAATTTCTTCGTGTTCAAGACCGCGGCGCACATAGTTAAATGAGTTTAAGTTCTTTAGCTCAGCTTTTGTACCAAACTCTTCTTGTCCAACTGGACGTAAAGAAATATTGGCATCACAGCGAAGTGAACCTTCTTCCATTTTACAGTCAGATACGCCTGTATATTGAATGATTGATTTTAGTTTTTCTAAATAAGCATATGCTTCTTCAGGAGAACGCATATCTGCTTCCGATACAATCTCAATTAGAGGTGTACCTTGACGGTTGAAGTCTACTAGTGAATAGCCATCGCCTGTATGCGTTAACTTACCAGCATCTTCTTCTAAA
The DNA here is from genome assembly GCF_038005965.1 of Priestia sp. FSL W8-0524. Taxonomy (NCBI): domain Bacteria; kingdom Bacillati; phylum Bacillota; class Bacilli; order Caryophanales; family Bacillaceae; genus Priestia; species Priestia sp. FSL W8-0524. The sequence continues at coordinate 5,208,071 of NZ_JBBOUG010000001.1, read as the reverse complement.
TGAAGTCGGTTGATACGAATGCGCTTCGTTTCACCTTTAACTTCTACTTCAATCCAACCGTTCTCGCCAATTGGTTTATCAAATTGAGAGATTTGATAAGCTTTTGGGTTATCCGGATAGAAATAGTTTTTACGATCAAACTTTGTATCTGTTGCGATTTCACAGTTTAGCGCAAGCGCTGCTTTCATTGCAAAATCAACTGCTTCTTTGTTTAACACAGGTAGTACGCCAGGATAACCTAAGTCAATTACACTTGTGTTAGCATTTGGAGCCGCACCAAATGCGTTTGGACTTGCTGAGAAAATTTTAGATTTTGTCTTAAGCTCAACGTGTACTTCAAGACCAATAATCGTTTCAAAGTTCATCTTTATCTCACCCCTTACAGTGCTGGTTTCGCTTTATGATGCTCAGTTGCTTGTTCGAATGCATGAGCAACACGATAGATTGTGCTTTCGTCGAAATGCTTACCGATAATTTGTAACCCTAATGGCAATCCATTTGATAAGCCGCAAGGCACAGAAATACCAGGTACTCCAGCAAGGTTTACTGGGATTGTTAAAATATCGTTTGCATACATTGTTAATGGATCATCTGTTTTCTCACCAATTTTGAATGATGGAGTTGGTGTAGTTGGTCCAATGATAACGTCATAGTTTTCAAATACAGACTCAAAGTCTTGCTTAATTAACGTACGTACTTGCTGTGCTTTTTTGTAGTAAGCATCATAATAACCAGAGCTTAACGCAAATGTCCCAAGCATGATACGGCGTTTTACTTCGTTTCCAAAGCCTTCGCTTCGAGACTGCTTGTACATTTCGATTAAGTTCTCAGCATTATCTGTACGGTATCCGTAGCGAACGCCGTCAAAACGAGATAAGTTAGCAGACGCTTCAGAAGAAGATAATAGATAATACGTAGCTAATGCGTATTTAGAGTGTGGAAGCGATACTTCTTCCCAAGTTGCGCCTAGTCCTTCTAACACTTTTAGTGCATCTAAAACAGACTGGCGAGCTTCTTCGCCCACACCTTCGCCTAAGTATTCTTTTGGAACAGCAATTTTAAGGCCTTTTACGTCACCTGTTAAAGCAGATACATAATCCGGTACATCAACATTAGCAGAAGTAGAATCCATTGGGTCTACGCCTGAAATTGCTTGAAGTAAGTATGCATTATCTTCAACAGAATTTGTGATTGGTCCGATTTGATCTAAAGAAGATGCAAATGCCACTAATCCGTAACGAGATACGCGACCATACGTTGGTTTTAATCCAACAACACCGCAATAAGCAGCTGGCTGACGAATTGAACCACCTGTATCAGAACCTAAAGAGAACGGAACTTCGCCTGCTGCTACAGCTGCAGCTGAACCACCGCTAGATCCACCCGGTACGTAATCTAAATTCCATGGGTTGCGCGTTAACTGAAGACCTGAGTTTTCAGTTGAAGAACCCATTGCGAATTCATCCATATTTAATTTACCGATTGTTACCGCTTCAGCTGCCTGCAGTTTTTGAACAACTGTTGCATCATAAATCGGATCAAAGTTTGCTAGAATTTTACTAGAGCAAGTTGTACGTAAATCTTTTGTGACAATATTATCTTTTACACCGATTGGCATACCAAATAATAGGCCAAATTCATCTTTTGTTTGTAATGCTTCATCTAGCTCTTTTGCATAAGCACGAGCATTGTCTTCATTAAGCGCTAAGAACGCACCTACTTTATCATCTACTTCATTAATACGTTTGTATGATTCGTCTACTAAATCTTGTACACGTACTTCTTTCTTGTGTAAAAGGCTATGTAGTTCTGAAAGTTTACGATCGAATAAAGACATCGTAAAGCCTCCTTCCTTATTCTAAAATAGTTGGTACTCGAATGTAGCCATCCTTGTGGTCTGGCGCGTTTTTTACTACGTCTTCAATTGGTAAGCCTTTAGCTGGCTTATCTTCACGCATCACGTTTTTCATATCCAATACGTGAGAAGTTGGTTTTACATTTGTAGTATCTAGCTCATCTAATTGTTCTGCATATGTAATAATAGCATCTAATTGTTTTGTAAATAGTTCTGCTTCGTCATCCGTCACCGCAAGTCTCGCTAAGTTTGCAACGTGTTTTACTTGATCAACAGAAATTCTTGACATGTTCCTTCACCTCCGAATATTCGTCCCACTACAATATACTGATAATACCAAACTTCACTAGCAACAGGCAACATTTCTGAGACTAGTTCCTAAAATATTAAAAACCCCGCCAGACAAGACAGGGCTTACATTTATCACTTCTATTTTATACCAAATCTATTTCATTCAAACAACATTCCATACTTTTCCTTCGTCATAAAATATTTCTCTCTTGCATAGGTATAAAATAACCTTCTTTGTAGAAAAGATAGATAGAAAGAGAAACATGCTTTAGAAGAACACACCACCATGTTTTAATTTCACTAGTCTTTGGGAAAGTAAAGAAAACGAATAACTACTTTACCGTAAAAGAGGTGCTATAAAAATTGAATAAAATACTTATACAGTCAGTCATCCACCAGCGCCCTGTGTATCAGCAAAGCGGAAGATGGTTTGTATTAGATGAAGAATTCAAGTGGGATTTGTCCACCTTGCAAAAAGATGTTTTTGCTTGTTTAAATAAAGCCTTTCATATTCCTATCATTTTTTGTGATTCATGTGAAGCCAATAAAATTGTCTCCGCTCTTGGAGAAGAAGAAGCAGAATACCTGCAGTTTGCCTCAGGTGTTTACTGGCGAGAAGTCGGCATTATATTTATTTTTAAATTTGATGACTACCTTCCGCTTGTTGAAACCATCTTTCACGAGCTGCGTCACTATATTCAAGATCACATCCCTTATTATCAGAAAGAATTTGAGCTGGATAAAAAACGCCCGTATGAAGAGCGGACAACCGAACAAGATGCATTTGCATTTGCTGCTTATTATCTTGCTAAGTTTACGAGACAAAATTCTCACGCCATTTCTTCATAGGAGGCAATTTCATAGAATTAAAAAAAGACACTGCTTGAGCAGTGTCTTTTTTTGCTTACTCTTCGTAAATATGAACGAACGGCTTGTCTTCATCTGCTTTTCTAACAATGAGAGCTTCCGGTCCGCTTACTGAGTTAATAGAGATACTCGTTTCCATATATGAAGGGAAATGATCAAGCATTAAACCAGCAACGTACTGAGTAAATCCTACAATTTCACCTTTTCCATAAAATTGTACGGGAATATCAATCGTCATTTTTTGAAGCTGTCCATCTTTGTAATACCCTTTCCCTACTACGCTTGTAAAGTTTGGGAAGTAGTCTTCGATTTGCGCTTTAAACTCATCAAACTTCATCGCATCATCTCGGTGATCTTTTGTTGCATCTGATGATGGGAATAAATAATATTGCTCGTCTAAATTATCCCAGCTGCCAACGGCCGTATCATTTGAACCTGCATTTCCGACAGCTATAAAGTTACCCGGTGTTAAAGAGGACTTAGCACTTTGTTTGAATAATGCTACTCGAACTGGCACATTTTCTAAGCCTTTGATGTTGCGCATACGCTTAACAATTTCATCTGCCATTTGCTTTCCTTGCGCTTCAATCTCTTTATTTGTAAGCTTCACTTCACGTGCATAACCATTTTCTTCTGTATAATAATGAACAGAATTCATCGCTAAGCCGATTGTGACGCCTCCAAGTTTTACCTTGTCGTCTCCGTCTTGAATAAGGTAGTCTTGTTCAGTAATGTTCGCTAAGTACATTGGACTTGTTTCGTTACGAGTTTTCAAATCGCCTTTTTCTGTATCAATTGGGTTTAACCCATTGTTTTTAAGCTTCTTTTTCGCCGTATCATCTTTTGTTTTGCTTTGAAGATCTTTAAACTGTTTATCACTCAGCTTACGGCTTAACCATGAGCGAATAGTATCTTTATCAAGGTACTGGCCTTCTTGATACACATATTTTTTCGGAGAATAGCTATCTGTCGATAAGCGCATTAAGCCTGTTTCAAATTCTTGCGCATCCAAGCGGTTATTTAAGTTTGCTGCTACTAAGCCTCTTGCCACTCCCGCTTTAAATGGAAGAATTGTTCGGTAATAATCGTCTGAAATACTATACTTCGGAATAACTGCTTTTTCTTTCTTGTTGTTGGTTTGTTGAACAGTCTCTTTATCGTCCGAAAGGTTCGGTGCACACGCTGAAGTTACAAGCATGACCGCAAGAGAAAGTAACAATATCTTTTTCAACTACACACACCTCTTATTTATTTAATTCCGTAAGTAGCCTTGCTTCATCCCATACTTCAATTTCAAGCTCGTTAGCTTTTGTCAGTTTGGAACCAGCCTCTTCCCCTGCCACAACAAGGTCTGTCTTTTTACTTACGCTTCCTGTGACTTTACCGCCAAGTGCTTCAATTTGTGCTTTTGCCTCATTGCGAGATAGCTGTTCAAGCTTACCTGTTAATACAACGGTTTTACCAGCAAAAACAGAATCTACATTTTCTACACTTACAAGCTTGGGTCCTTTGTATGTAAGGTTTACTCCATACTCTTTTAATTCATGTATAAGTTCTTGAACCTCTTCTTGTGTAAAGTAAGCGACAATAGCATCAGCCATTTTGGCACCAATTTCATTAATTGCCACTAATTCATCATACGTTGCTTTTGTTAACTTGTCTATGGTTTCAAAGTGCTGAGCTAACGTCTTTGCAGCTTTTGCTCCAACGTGGCGAATGCCCAAACCAAAAAGCAAACGCTCAAGTGAATTTTCTTTAGAAGCTTCGATGGCCGCAATCAAATTATCAGCAGATTTCTCACCCATGCGCTCAAGCTCGATTAACTGCTGTTTTGTCAGCGTATAAATATCTGCTACATCTTTAATTAACTGTTCACGAAATAATTGTGATATAACTTTTTCACCAAGTCCATCAATGTTCATCGCATTGCGGGACACGAAATGAATAAGTCCTTCACGAATTTGAGCAGGACAGCTTGGATTAATGCAGCGAAGCGCAACTTCTCCTTCTAAACGCACCAGTTCACTTTCACATTCAGGGCAGTGAGTAGGCATCGTAAACTCTTGCTCTTCTCCCGTTCGCTTCTCTTCAATCACATTCACTACTTCAGGAATAATATCTCCTGCTTTTTTCACCACGACATAATCTCCGATGCGAATGTCCTTTTCACGAATCAAATCTTCATTGTGAAGAGACGCACGCTGTACCGTCGTACCTGCTACTTGAACCGGCTCCAAAATAGCTGTTGGCGTAATGACACCTGTCCGGCCTACCGTCAGCTCAATATTTACAAGCTTGGTTACAACTTCTTCAGCAGGAAACTTATAAGCAATAGCCCAGCGTGGACTCTTGGCCGTTGTTCCAAGCTCAGCCTGCTGATCAAATGAATCTACTTTTACAACAATGCCATCAATATCATAAGATAGTTCTGGACGTTTCGTTTGCCAGCTTTCGATATAAGCAATCACATCATCAATGGTTTCACACGTCTGTCTTTCTTTATTTGTTTTAAAGCCAAGATCATCGAGTAAATTCAAACTTTCGCTGTGAGAGTCGATTTCTAATTCTCCTGTATCAGTCATGGCATAGACAAAGATATCTAAATTACGTTTTGCCGCAATTTTAGGATCTAGCTGACGCAGTGAGCCAGCAGCTGCGTTACGGGGGTTAGCAAACGGAACTTCATCTCTTTCCATTTTTGCTTCATTAAGTGCTTCGAATGATTTCCTCGGCATAAATGCTTCTCCGCGAACTTCCATTGATAACGGTTCTTTAATTCGCAGTGGAATCGAGCGAATTGTTTTTAAGTTTTCAGTAATATTTTCACCAGTCGTACCATCTCCGCGCGTAGCACCCAGCACTAAGTATCCATCTTCATAGCGAAGAGATACAGCAAGGCCGTCAATTTTAAGTTCGCATACATAAGAAAACTCGTCTTCAACGGCTTGGCGCACTCGGCGATCAAAATCTCGAAGGTCTTCTTCATTAAATGCATTTCCTAAACTTAGCATAGACGTTTGATGCTGAACCTTCTCAAACGCATCGAGCACTTGGCCGCCGATGCGCTGAGTAGGTGAGTCAGCTGTTTTTAATTCTGGAAACGATTCTTCTATTTCAATTAACTCATTCATTAATTTATCGTATTCTGCATCTGGAACAGATGGCTGATCTAACACATAATATTCATAACCATATTGATTTAATAAGTCACGTAATTCTTGAACGCGTGATTTTGCTGTCTCAAACTCCATATTCTAGCTCCTTTTCACGATTACACTTTCGTAACCGGGGCAAATTTAGCAAGCAGTCTTTTTACACCTGTAGGACTAGGAAAAGCAATGTCTAATTCTTTTGAGTCTCCTTCTCCTTTTACACTTACAACTGTACCAATTCCCCATTTTTTATGCTCGGCCTTATCTCCAACGCTCCATCCAATCGATTCACTGCCCGTTGATACAAGCTTCGTTTTTGCCACGGCCGCTTGTCGGCGCGCTGCAAACGGCGAAGCTGAAGCCCCTGAACGACCAGCAGCAGGCTTGCGCATCGTTTCATTTAAAGATTCCACAAGCTCGCTTGGGATTTCTCCAATGAAGCGCGATTTTGGATTGACGTTTGTTTTACCAAATAGTGTACGCATTTGAGCATTTAATAAATACAATTCTTGTTCAGCACGTGTAATCCCTACGTAGGCTAAGCGTCGTTCTTCTTCCATTTCATTATCTTCGAATAACGATCGGCTATGAGGGAATACGCCTTCTTCCATACCCATTAGGAAAACAACCGGGAACTCTAGACCTTTTGCTGAGTGAAGCGTCATCAGAATCACTTGTTCGTTCTCTTCTTCTTCCTCGTCGTCAAGCTTATCGATATCAGCAACAAGCGCTAAATCGGTTAAAAATGCTACTAAGCTCTTATCTTCACTTGCTTCTTCAAACGTTTTTGTAACAGATAAAAACTCATCAATATTCTCTAAGCGACTTTGTGCTTCAATTGTTTTTTCTACTTTAAGCGCTTCACGGTACCCTGTTCTTTCTAATACTTGTTCCACAAGCTCTGTTACAGACATATAGTCTTGCATTTGAGCTAAGTTTGAAATCATGGATTGGAAGTCACGAAGTGCTTTTGTTGCTTTACCCGTTAACCCCATCAATTCTACTTCATCAAGCGCTTTGAAAATAGAAATGTCATGAACGTTTCCGTAATTGGCTACTTTATCGACTGAAGTAGCTCCAACTCCGCGTTTTGGAACGTTCACAATACGAGCTAAGCTAATGTCATCATCTTGGTTGGCAATTAAGCGCAAGTACGCAAGCAAATCTTTAATCTCTTTGCGGTCGTAGAACTTAATCCCGCCGACAATCGTATAGTTAATATTGGATTTTAGCAGTACTTCCTCCATTACACGCGACTGTGCATTTGTACGATACAAAATGGCAAAATCGCTATATTTACGTTTGCCGCTGTCTACTGCTTCTTTGATTTTACGTGCTACAAACTGTGCCTCATCATGCTCACTCATTGCTTGGTAATGATAAATCTTCTGGCCTTCATCGTTTTCCGTCCATAAGTTTTTCACTTTACGATTCATATTGTTTGCAATGACGCCGTTTGCCGCAGCCAAAATCGTTTTCGTTGAACGATAATTTTGTTCAAGCAAAATGGTTTTGGCTTTTGGGTAATCTTTTTCAAATGACAAGATATTTGTAATATCAGCCCCGCGCCAGCGGTAAATAGACTGATCTGAATCCCCTACTACGCATACATTTTCAAATCGTGCGGCTAGCAAGCGAACCAGCATATATTGTGCATGGTTTGTATCTTGATACTCGTCCACATGAATATATTGAAACTTGCGCTGATAGTACGTTAACACTTCAGGAACTCGTTTAAATAACTGAATCGTTGTCATAATCAAATCATCAAAATCGAGCGCTTGGTTTTTCTTTAAACGCTTTTCATACTCTTTATAGACTTTACTTACAACTTCTTCATATGGTCCTGCTGCTGTTTTATCAAATTCTTCCGCTACTTTCAGTTCATTTTTAGCTGAACTAATGCTTCCTAATAGCGAGCGCGGATCGAATTTTTTTGGGTCGATGTTTTGATCTTTTAAAATGTTTTTAATAACGGACAGCTGATCCGTTGAATCTAAAATCGTAAAGTTGCGATTAAAGCCAATACGATCAATATCTCTTCGTAAAATACGTACGCACATCGAGTGGAACGTTGAAATCCAGATATCTTCTGCCACTCCGCCAACGATACTTGCCACACGCTCTCTCATTTCACGAGCTGCTTTGTTTGTGAAGGTAATAGCTAAAATATTCCAAGGTGCAACTTCTTTTTCCGCCATTAAAAACGCAATTCGATGCGTTAATACGCGTGTTTTCCCACTTCCTGCACCGGCCATAAGTAATAATGGTCCGTCTGTTGTTTTAACTGCCTCTTGCTGCTGAGGGTTTAATCCTGTTAATAATTTTCCACTTAAAAAATTCACGTTTTCACCGCCTATATCGAACATATATTCTCTATTCTACTTTATTTATTTTTCACTGTGCAATATTCTTTTTTACCGCTTTTACCGTTTTTAATGCTTCCGATAAATTTGTATAAATAACATTTCCTACAATAACTGTATCAGCTAGCTCTCCCATCTCACTTGCTTGCTCTTTTGTCTCAATACCGCCGCCGTAAAATAACTTCGTCTCATTTAGCGAATTTTTCACTTCTGCCACTAATGCAGGGTCTCCATATGTTCCACTGTATTCTAGATAGAAAACGGGCAAATGAAACATGCGTTCAGCCATGCGAGCATACGCTACAACATCTTCTGCATCCAAATCGGTTTTCGCTTCCGTTAGCGCAGCTACTTTTGCTTCGGGGTTAAGTACGCAGTATCCTTCTACAAAAATTTCATCCCAGTCCATGATTTCACCGTATTCCTTCATCGCCGCATGATGTAAGTCAACAATCCACTTTGGATCCTTGCTGTTTAAAACGGTCGGAATGAAATAAGAATCAAAACCAGGTGTTACAGAGTCAATTGTTGATACTTCTAGCGCACACGGCACCGTGTAGCGGCGAATACGCATTAACAGCTGCAGCACATTGTCTAAAGTTACTCCGTCTGATCCTCCAACAAGAACCGCATCCGTGCCGGATTCGCAAATTTTTTCTAAATCTGCATCTGAAATTTCTTTATTAGGATCTAATTTAAAGACATGTCTCCACTCTTTAATATCATACATATAGGTTCCTCCATTTCTTTACACTTAAAAGTTCGCGCTCGTCCATTTGTTCATTATAACAAAACTAGGAGGGTGAAATGAAAGGAAAACCGAACTTTTCATCACGTTTTTTGTTTTCAAAAAATATGGATAAAAGATACGGTTTTATCCTCAAATTCCGAAAGAAAACATCACAAAAAAAGCCCATTTTGCACAAGGTTATTGTTTCTCTGCATAGGATATGCTAATATATAGCTACTAAAATTCATATGATATACGCTGAAGGATCAATAGTACTTAAATCCTCTTCACAAAGCGAACTAGGGACGGTGAGAGCCTAGAGAATGGTTTAAGGAAAAGGCAATCTGGAGTATATACAGACGAAGGTGGATACATTTTGTATCAACCAGGGTGGAACCGCGGGAAAAACTCTCGTCCCTGGGCATATTGTTGATATGCCCAGGGACGAGAGTTTTTTTGTACCCGCTCTTTTTGTTTCGCTTGAATTACTACCATTTACAGGAGGAATTAGAATGTCAAAAACAATGGATCAAATCGTATCTCACGCCAAACACCGTGGCTTTGTATTTCAAGGTTCTGAAATTTACGGCGGTCTTGCAAATACATGGGATTACGGCCCGCTTGGCGTAGAATTAAAGAACAATATTAAAAAAGCATGGTGGAAAAAATTCATTCAAGAATCTCCATACAACGTTGGTTTAGACGCTGCGATTTTAATGAATCCAAAAACATGGGAAGCTTCTGGTCACTTAGGAAACTTTAATGACCCAATGATCGACTGTAAGGATTGTAAAGCTCGTCACCGTGCCGATAAATTAATTGAAGAAAAGCTTCAAGAAAAAGGCATTGAAATGATCGTAGACGGCCTTTCATTTGATGCAATGGCTGACTTAATTAAAGAACACGAAATTACATGTCCTGAGTGTGGTTCAGCTAACTTCACTGAAATTCGTCAATTTAACTTAATGTTCAAAACGCACCAAGGTGTAACTGAAACATCAACAAATGAAATTTATCTTCGTCCTGAAACGGCTCAAGGTATTTTCGTAAACTTTAAAAACGTTCAGCGCTCAATGCGTAAAAAGCTTCCATTCGGTATCGGCCAAGTGGGTAAAAGCTTCCGTAACGAAATTACACCTGGTAACTTCACATTCCGTACGCGTGAATTTGAACAAATGGAACTTGAGTTCTTCTGTAAACCAGGCACTGAATTAGAATGGTTTAACTACTGGAAAGAAACATGTAACAAATGGCTTCTTTCTCTTGGTATGAAAGAAGAAAACGTTCGTCTTCGCGACCATGATGATGATGAACTTTCTCACTACAGTAATGCAACAACAGACTTTGAATACAAGTTCCCATTCGGCTGGGGCGAACTATGGGGCGTAGCTTCTCGTACTGACTACGACTTAAAACAGCACATGGAACACTCTGGAGAAGACTTCCAATATGTTGATCAAGAAACAAACGAACGCTATGTACCTTACTGCATCGAGCCTTCTTTAGGGGCTGACCGTGTAACACTAGCTTATATGATTGATGCATATGAAGAAGAAACGTTAGAAGACGGCTCATCTCGTACAGTTATGCAGCTTCACCCTGCTTTAGCACCATTTAAAGCTGCTGTATTACCACTTTCTAAAAAGCTTTCTAACGAAGCGCGCGCTGTTTTTGAAGATTTAGCAAAATACTTTATGATTGACTATGATGATGCTGGTTCAATCGGTAAACGTTACCGTCGCCATGATGAAATCGGTACGCCGTTCTGTATTACATTCGACTTCGATTCATTAGAAGACAATCAAGTAACAATCCGTAACCGCGACACAATGGAACAAAAACGTGTAGCAATTAGCGACCTTAAAAATATCATTGAAGAAGCAACTCAATTTTAATAAAAAAAATAAGCGTATGGCTGCTTCAGCCATACGCTTTACTTTTGATTTGAATCTTCTTGAAGGCGTTCTAACACCATTTGATACGCATCGCTTCCATAATTCAAGCAGCGTTTAACACGGGAGATCGTCGCTGTGCTTGCTCCAGTTTCCGTCTCAATTTTATGGTACGTGTTGCCTTCTCTTAGCATTCTTGCTACTTCTAAGCGCTGTGCTAATGATTGAATTTCATTAACTGTACATAGGTCATCAAAAAATTGATAGCATTCTTCAATGTTTTCTAATGATAAAATCGCTTGAAATAGCTGATCTAATTCTTTTCCTCGTAGTTTGTTGATTTGCATCGTATCGAACTCCTTTATCATTGGCTTTCTTTACTAGTTGTTTCTATCTATAAAATACAGTTTCTATATTTATTTGCACATACATTCATTCTGTATGAAGACAGCCAATTTCATACAAATTTCAAATTCCTTTGATACTTTTATATTTTAACGCATTATAGACGGAAAAAGTACTTTTTTATTCATAACGTCATAAATTCCTACTGGCGTGATACGAATATAAGGCAAATGTGTAGACGAAAAGAACAGCAGTGAATAGACAGGATCATCGTGTTTGTATCCTCGCTCACCCAGCACTTTCTTGAGTTCCACCTCTCGTTTACTTAGCTCTTCCATCGGCAGATTCGACATGACTCCTTTTAACGGAAGATCCAGTTCATATACTACTTTCTCACCTTCTGTAATAACAATACCGCCGCCAATTTCTTTCATACGTTTGAATGCACACATCATATCTTTTTTCGATTTTCCAATTAAAATAAAATCACCTGTATTTGAAAACGAACTCGCCATTCCCGATACATTTGTCGCAAATCCTTTTAACAGCGTATTGATGCGCCACTTGCCTTCTCGGTCCACCAGCACTAAAAAGCTTTCATCATGATCAGAGGCTAATACATCTCCGCTCACATTTAAGTGAATTGAATACGGCTCCATAATAACAGCATTTTTCATTTTCACGCCTACTGGCATTGAAAATTGAAAATCGTCCATCGTTAAATCAAAGTCTAACTTTAACGGTGAAAAACCAAACTTTCCCCAAGGAAATTCTACCGAGGCTAATGCTTGTTCTTTGCCTTCTTTTTTCATCCACTTTCCTTTTGCTAGCACAGATACCGGAGTAGGCCGCATAGGATCTTCTAAAATATTAATATTAGCCACACAGCCTGTTGCTACATGCCCGTGCAAATGTTCCATGTTGTAATAGCGGGCAATATTTACAGACACCATATTATAAGCATCTAACACGGGAACTCCTTCTGAAATAGCTAATGTAATTAACATATCTGACACGCCGTTTTGGTAAAAAGAAGGCGGAGAACCGTCTGTATTCATCGTGATATGGTCAAAATAATCTACCTGCAGCTCTTTTAACTCCTGCAGCAGTTTTGGCAAATCTGGCCGAATGGAAGAGTGGCGCAAAGCAACGTCATAGCCTTGCGTTAACCGAGCAACAACATCTTCCCCTGTCATAGACTCATGATCGCTGTCTGCCCCGAGCAATTTCATTTTTGCTAAGGTAAATGCTGACGCCCCCGGGAAATGTCCTTCAATATGCTTCCTCATCCGCTTTGTCTCTTGAACCCAGTGAAGCATTAAATCATCTCCGTCTAAAAGCTTCGGCCAACTTGTCAGTTCGCCTCCTTGTAAGACAGCTTCATTTTGTAGCCAAGAAGTAATGTTTGTATGTGAGAAGATATCAGCCTCTTCATCAATTTCTGTCTGCGAATCAAATCTGCACCACCAATACAGTGACTGTGGTAACGTTTTCATTTCTTCAATCAATGAAAATGCCGTTTTTTGTTCAAGCTGTAAAGCGAGAATTAAATTATCATTAAATAAAGTGGTTGTTCCGTGCTTGGCTGCATATTGGGAAAAAGTCTGGGGATTATATAACTGAAACGGGTGAACATGCGGCTCAATATACCCAGGAACCACATATTTCTCACTGCAGTCTATAATCTCTGTAGAAGCGTCTGTGTGCTTAGGCATCTCTGAGCCAACGTATACAATACGATCTTGGTAAACCCAAATATGTGCTTTTTTCCACTGCTTCATTCGAGCGTTCAAATATGTTGCATCTTTTAAGACAATAGTTGGTGCTTTTTGACCGTTTAATACTAAAAGCTGCTGTCTAATATGTTTGCTTTTCCAGCGGTATCTCTGTTCCGGCATGCTAAATTCCCCCTAATTTACTATGTATTTTTATCGTAACACATCCGTGATGTAAACGCATTCAGAAACTGTTATTAATTTTATGAATAAAGGTGATAAAACATGAAACCAAATATCGGTATTGTTAACGCATTAATTCGACTTACACTGGGCTTTACCCTTCTTTCTTGGACAACATCTCGTTTATCTCGCAGACCGTACAAAGATTCATACATCTTCTTAGGGTTAATGGGAGCTTTAAAAGTTGCAGAAGGCATCACGCGTTTTTGCCCCCTTACGTACGCATATGATTCGTGTCAAAAACACAATGAACATGAACACCATCCAAATGGAAACGAAGAAACGTATAATCCTTCATAAGGTAAAAAGGAGAGCCGGAGCTCTCCTTTTTTATTTTAAAGCTGCTTTTGCTAATGCACGATGGCCGATGTCTTTGCGATAGAAAAAGCCTTTTTCTACATCGATATGAGCCATTTGTTTGTATACTTCTTGCTGCGCTTCTTGAAGAGTTGCTCCTTTGGCACCTACTAATAGAACGCGGCCGCCGTTCGAAACGTATGTGTCGTTTTCTAAAGCCGTACCAGCGTGGAAAACAAGCGCGTCTTCACTGATCGCATCCAATCCGTTAATTGGCGCACCCTTTTGATAATCTTCTGGGTAACCCGCTGCTGCTAATACAATTCCAATAGCTGCTTCGTTATCCCATTCAATTTCTACTTTTTCTTCTTTCAAAATGCGAAGAAGCACATCGACTAAATCGCTTTTCATACGGGGCAGTACAACCTGTGTTTCAGGATCTCCAAAACGCGCATTAAATTCAATCACTTTTGGTCCTTTTTGTGTTTGAATCAGACCAGCATATAGAATTCCCGTATACTCACAGCCTTCTTCAGCTAATCCTTTAGCCATTGGAAGTAAGATGTTTTCTACAGCCTCTTGTACTTCTGCATCACTAATTTGCGGAACAGGAGAGTAAGCTCCCATGCCTCCTGTGTTCGGACCTTGATCGCCGTCAAAAGCACGCTTATGATCTTGTGCAATTACCATTGGATACACATTTGTCCCGCGTACGAATGCCATTAATGAAAATTCTTCACCATCCAAAAATTCTTCTACAACTACTTTGGCACTTGCTTCTTTAAATTTTTGGTCAACTAGAAAATCACGTAATGTATCTACAGCTTCTTCTACTGTTAAAGCAACAGTTACACCTTTACCAGCTGCTAAGCCGTCTGCTTTAATAACAATTGGAGCGCCTTGCTTTTCCACATATGCTTTTGCTTCCTCGTAAGACGTAAATGTTTCATACGCTGCGGTTGGAATATCATACTTTTTCATGAGCTCTTTTGCAAAGCTTTTGCTTCCTTCAATCATCGCTGCTTGTTTGCGCGGTCCAAAGACCGGAAGACCTTCTTGTTCGAATCGATCAACAATGCCTTCAATTAGCGGATTTTCTGGTCCAACAATTGTTAATCCAATCTTATTTTCTTTTGCAAACTGCACAAGCTCTTCTTGGCTGCTTTCATCGATTGGTACAATCGTTGCCACATCTCTCATGCCTGGGTTTCCTGGTGCTACAAACACTTCGTTAACAAGTGGACTTTTTGAAGCTTTCCATGCAATTGTATGCTCTCTTCCGCCTTTTCCAATAACTAAAACATTCACGTTCTTCACCTCATTAATGTTTAAAATGTCTTACGCCTGTAAATACCATTGCAATGCCGTATTCATCTGCTTTTGCAATTGACTCTTCATCACGAATTGATCCGCCTGGCTGAATAATAGCTGTGATTCCTGCTTTAGCTGCTGCTTCTACTGTATCGCCCATTGGGAAGAAAGCATCTGAACCTAAAGCTGAACCTTGTGCTTTTTCACCAGCTTGTTCAATTGCAATTTTTGCAGCGCCCACGCGATTCATTTGACCAGCACCTACGCCAATTGTCATGTCATCTTTTGCAAGTACAATAGCATTAGACTTAACATTTTTAACAACTTTCCATGCTAATTTTAAATCTGCCCACTCTTTTTCTGTTGGCTCGCGTTTCGTTGGAACAGTAATCGTTGCATCATCAAATCCGAATACGTCTTCATCCTGAACAAGCACGCCGCCTTTTACAGACGTTAAGAAAGCTTCTTTTTCTGCTTTTTCATCAAGCTCTATCGTTAGTAAACGAAGGTTTTTCTTAGCTGTTAATACATCTAATGCTTCTTGATCGAACGCAGGAGCAATGATAATTTCTAAGAAAATTTCTTTTAACTGAATAGCCGTTTCACGGTCGATAGGACGGTTAGCTGCTACGATGCCGCCAAAGATAGATGTAGGATCCGCTTCATATGCTTTTTGATAAGCTTGAGCAATTGTTTCACCCACACCTACACCGCAAGGATTCATATGTTTGATCGCTACGATAGCCGGCTCTTTGAATTCTTTTACGATTTGAAGAGCTGCGTTTGCATCGTTGATATTATTGTATGATAACTCTTTTCCATGCAGCTGCGTAGCTGTTGCAATAGAACCTTTTTGTGTTAACGGCTTTTTATAAAAAGAAGCTTGTTGGTGAGGGTTTTCTCCGTATCGTAAGCCTTGAACGCGCTCATACGTTACTGTTAATTTCTCAGGAGTTGTTTCACCTGTAATGTTTGTTAAGTATTCAGCGATTAATGCATCATAAGCTGCCGTATGACGGAATACTTTTGCTGCTAATCGTTGGTTGGTTTCAAATGAAACATTGCCATCCGCTTTTAACTCTTCTACTACGGTTGCGTAATCGCTTGGATCTACTACAACTGAGACAGAACGATAGTTTTTCGCAGCTGAACGAAGCATTGTAGGTCCACCGATGTCAATATTCTCAATCGCTTCAGCAAGCGTTACATCCTCTTTTTCAATTGTCTTTTTAAATGGATATAAGTTTACAACTACAAAGTCGATTGGCGAGATATTATGCTCTTTCATTTGAGCTTGATGCTCTTCATTATCGCGTAACGCTAATAAAGCACCGTGAACGTTAGGATGCAATGTTTTTAAACGGCCGTCTAAAATTTCTGGGAAACCAGTTACTTCAGAGATTCCGATAACGTCAATGCCGTTTTCTTCTAGGGTACGCTTTGTACCGCCAGTTGAAATAATTTCTACTCCTAAGTCCTTTAATTCTTGTGCAAATGAAACAATACCTTCTTTATCAGATACGCTAATAAGCGCGCGTTTTGCTGTCATTTTGTAAACTCCTCCTGATCCGATCTCTCATTTAAAATCTTTCTTTCACTACTACTCTACCATAGTAAAGGATTAAAACTTTTTTGACAAGGTTACATCCTATTTATTTAACTGCGGCTTGTTCAAATAATTCATTCAGTACCGCGGGATAAAATTGATGTTCAATTTCATGAATACGGGCCTCAACTGTTTCTCTTGTATCGCCTTTTTCAATGCGAATAGCCTGCTGGTCAATAATTGGTCCTGTATCCATGCCTTCATCTACAAAATGCACGGTAATTCCAATCACTTTTACTCCTGCATCAAAAGCTTGACCAATAGCATCAATCCCAGGAAATGCAGGTAAAAGCGAAGGGTGGATATTAACAATACGATTTTTGTATGGCTTAAGCAACGTCGAACCAACTAATCGCATATATCCTGCTAAAACAAGAAATTCTACTTTAGCTGATGTAAGCTCTGCAAGAATTGCTGCTTCATACGCTTCTTTATTTTCATAGTTTTTAGGCGAACAAACAAAGCATGGTATTCCACATGCTTTTGCTCGTTCAATTACGTATGCATCCGGTTTATTACAAACAACAAGCGCAATATTTGCTTTTAATCGACCTGACTGAGTTGCTTCGTAGATGGATTGAAAGTTACTGCCGTTTCCAGAAGCAAACACTGCAATATTTATCATGCAAACGTCCCTCCAGCAAATTCAACACCTGTTCCTTCTTTGACACGTCCGATAACAAATGCTTTTTCGCCTTCGTTTTCAATTGCTTCAATGACTTTATTCATATCTTCAGGTTCAACAGCTAAAACAAATCCGATTCCCATATTGAATACTTCGAACATTTCTTTACGGTCTAGCTTGCCTTGCTCTTCAAGGAAATCAAACACGTATGGAATTGGCCAAGAACCGTAATCGATTTCTACACCTAAACCTTCAGGAAGCATACGAGGGATATTTTCAACAAATCCGCCTCCAGTAATATGAGCCATACCTGCAATCTTAGCTGCATGTAATGCTTTTAGGACCGGCTTCACGTATATTTTTGTTGGCGTTAATAACTCAACTCCGAGCTTTTCATTAAAACCAGCGTAAGTTTCGTGAAGATTTAACCCTTGATCATCAACAATTTTACGTACAAGAGAGTAGCCGTTGCTGTGAATACCGCTAGATGAGATACCGATCAACAGCTGTCCAGCTTTAATCTCATCTCCAGTAATAATTTCTGACTTTTCTACCGCTCCTACTGTAAACCCTGCAAGATCATATTCATCTTCTTCGTATAAACCTGGCATTTCAGCTGTTTCTCCGCCAATTAACGCACAGTTGGACTGTTCACAGCCGTCTGCAATTCCTTTTACAATCGATTCAATTTTTTCAGGAACTGCTTTCCCGCAAGCAATATAATCTAAGAAGTAGAGAGGCTCTGCTCCTTGTGCTAAAACGTCGTTTACACACATGGCCACTGCATCCACACCGATTGTGTCATGCTTATCCATTTGAAAAGCAAGTTTCAATTTTGTTCCTACTCCATCTGTACCAGAAACAAGAACAGGCTCTTTTAAATTCAATGTAGATAAATCGAACATTCCGCCAAAGCCGCCGACTGTTCCCATAATACCTGCACGAGCAGTTCGTTCTACGTGCTTTTTAATACGTGAAACAGCTTCATATCCTGCTTCTAAGTCAACTCCAGCTTGTTTATATGAATATGACATGTTGTCACTCCTTTTTTACGTTAAAACTAACAAGTTACCTTTTCATGAGGGTGTACAGTATCTGGATAAATTTCAGTTGGATACTTTCCAGTAAAACATGCCATACACTGTCCGCCGTTGCCTTCATACTGTCTGCCGATTGCGTCTACTAAACCTTCGTTGCTTAAGAAAACAAGTGAATCAGCTTCAATCAATTCACGAATTTCTTCAACAGAGCGCGTAGCAGCAATTAACTCAGAGGATGACGATGTGTCAATTCCATAAAAACATGGATTTTTAATAGGAGGTGAACTGATGCGTACATGTACTTCAGTTGCTCCTGCTTCTCGAAGCATACGAACAATGCGACGGCTTGTTGTGCCGCGAACGATAGAATCATCTACCATGACAACACGTTTACCCTCTACAATTTTACGTACAGGAGACAGCTTCATTTTTACACCTTGTTCACGCAATTCTTGTGAAGGCTGAATGAATGTACGGCCTACGTATCGATTCTTAATTAAACCTAATTCGTATGGAATCCCTGACTGTTCTGCAAAACCAATCGCTGCTGAAATACTTGAATCCGGAACGCCTGTTACAACGTCTGCTTCAATCGGTGACTCAACTGCAAGTTGTTTCCCAAGGTTTTTACGAGCAGAGTGAACATTGATTCCATCAATATTACTATCTGGTCTTGAGAAATAAATATATTCCATACTGCAAATAGCACGGTTTACGTTTAGTGTGAATCGCTCTGATTGAATACCTTCATCATTAATAATAAGTAACTCACCAGGCTCTACATCACGCTCATGAACCGCTCCAACAATATCAAACGCACATGTTTCAGAAGCTACTACATAGGCATCACCTAATCGTCCAATTGATAATGGACGCAGTCCGTGAGGATCAAGTGCAACCATCATCGTATCTTCCGTTAAAATAACGAATGCGTATGCGCCTTTAACCATGGATAAAGCATTTTTCACTTTATCTTTCATATCTTCAT
This sequence comes from Priestia sp. FSL W8-0524, assembly GCF_038005965.1. NCBI lineage: Bacteria > Bacillati > Bacillota > Bacilli > Caryophanales > Bacillaceae > Priestia > Priestia sp. FSL W8-0524. The sequence continues at coordinate 5,188,748 of NZ_JBBOUG010000001.1, read as the reverse complement.
AGCCGCTTCGTTTAATTAAATGAGCAAGTACTTCTGTATCAGATGTTGATTGGAAAATACTCCCTTGGTTTTCCAGCTGATGCTTTAATGCATTTGCATTAACCAAGTTTCCATTATGAGCTAACGCAAGGCTTCCGCTATGAGAGCGGAAGTGAAGGGGTTGAACATTTTCAAACCCTCCGCCTCCAGCTGTTGCATAACGAACGTGTCCAATTGCTGCTTTACCGTTTAGTTGCTCTAACTCTCCGTGGCCAAATACTTCGTTAACAAGACCGACGCCTTTCATCACTGTCACTTTTTCTCCGTCTGTTACAGCAATACCAGCGCCTTCTTGTCCGCGGTGTTGCAAGCTATGCAAACCGTAATAAGCAATCTGGCTTGCATTTTCATGTCCCCATACACCGAATACGCCACATTCTTCGTTTAAGCCTTTGATTTCAGCAAGCATGGAAGCGCTCCTTTCCAAGCAGTAGTTAATTCTTCAACTGATAATTGAACAAGAACATTTTCTTGATGTTTAACAGTTAATGTTGCGTCTTCTGTTACGCGTCCTACTAATGTTGCATCTTGTACAAGCATTTCGAATTTTTCTTTATTCTCTGGTGAAACCGTTACGACAAAGCGTGATTGTGTTTCACTGAATAGCTCTGCTGTTGCTTCACCGTCTACCGTTACGTTTACGCCTAACCCGCTGCCGTTCATCACTTTTTCAGCTAGGGCTACCGCGAATCCTCCTTCTGCAATATCGTGAGCAGATTGAACTGCACCTTCACGAATTGCTTGAAGAAGCTGATCTTGACGTGTTTTTTCAACCGCTAAATCTAATTTAGGTGACTGGCCGAATACCGTACCGTTTTCTAGTACTTTTTGAAGCTCAGTACCTGCGAATTCTGCTTCAGCTTTACCAATAACATAGATTAAGTCATCTTTTTGCTTCGCATATTGAGTTGTAATATGGTTGATATCGTCGATTAGACCAACCATTCCAATAACAGGAGTTGGGTAAATTGCTTCACCTTTTGTCTCATTGTACAGAGATACGTTACCGCCGATAACCGGAGTCGATAGCTCACGGCAAGCGTCGCTCATACCGTCTGTTGCTTTTTCAATTTGCCAGAAGATTTCTGGCTTTTCAGGGTTACCGAAGTTTAAGCAGTCTGTAATCGCAAGAGGCTGTGCACCTGAACATACAAGGTTACGAGCAGCTTCTGCTACTGCGATACGGCCGCCTACTTCCGGGTCTAGGTATAAATAGCGAGAGTTACAGTCTGTTGTCATCGCTAATGCTTTATTTGTATCACGTACACGAACAACCGCCGCGTCAGATCCAGGAGATACAACTGTGTTTGTACGTACTTGGTAGTCATATTGGTTGTAAACCCACTCTTTGTTTGCAATCGTAGGCTGTTTTAAAAGCGTTACTAACATATCACTGTGATTTTCAACAGTAGGAGCGTATGCTGACTGCTCTTGGAACTCACGATAGTATGCTGGTTCTTGAGATGGTTTGTGGTATACCGGTGCATCTTCTGCTAATGCATCTACAGGAACATCTGCTACTACTTCTCCGTTATGAGTTAAACGAAGGCGCTTATCGTCGGTTACGTGACCGACTGAAACAGCTTCTAATCCGTATTTTTCAACGATTTCGACGATTTCATTTTCACGGCCTTTTTCAACAACGATGAGCATGCGCTCTTGAGATTCTGAAAGCATCATTTCATATGGTGTCATACCCGTTTCACGCTGAGGTACAAGATCAAGGTTCATTTCAATACCAGAACCTGCTTTACTTGCCATCTCTGCCGAAGAACTTGTTAAGCCCGCAGCACCCATATCTTGAATACCTACTAAAGCGTCACACTTGATAAGCTCTAAGCAAGCTTCAAGAAGAAGTTTTTCCATAAATGGATCTCCTACTTGTACAGCAGGACGTTTTTCATCTGACTGATCAGATAGCTCTTCAGAAGCAAATGTAGCGCCGTGGATACCGTCGCGTCCCGTTTTTGCTCCTACGTACATAACCGTGTTGCCAACGCCTTTAGCTTGACCTTTTTGAATATCTTCGTGGTTAATTAAACCAACACACATAGCGTTAACAAGCGGATTTCCTTCATATGAAGCTTCAAACTGAATTTCTCCACCTACTGTTGGGATTCCTACACAGTTACCGTAACCTGCGATTCCCGCTACTACTTCCTCAAACAAATGACGAACCTTTGGAGATGTTAATTCACCAAAACGTAAAGAGTTTAAAAGTGCAATCGGTCTTGCTCCCATTGAAAAGACGTCACGAATGATGCCACCTACACCAGTTGCTGCTCCTTGATAAGGTTCAATCGCTGATGGATGGTTATGACTTTCGATTTTAAATACAACGGCTTGGTTATCACCAATATCAACGATACCAGCTCCTTCACCAGGACCTTGTAATACTTTTTCACCCGTGATAGGGAATTTTTTCAGTACAGGCTTAGAGTTTTTATAGCTACAGTGCTCTGACCACATAACAGAGAATAAGCCTGTTTCTGTATAGTTAGGAGTACGACCAAGCAGTTGCTCTACATTCGCAAACTCTTCGTCTGTTAATCCCATATCTCGATATAACTTTTGTTCTTTAATTTGCTCTACATTTGGTTCAAGAAGTAACGACATTTTGTTCCCTCCACTGCTTTACGATTGATTGAAATAATTTAAGTCCGTCCGCGCTTCCTAAAAGATCGCTTACCGCTCTTTCTGGGTGAGGCATCATTCCTAATACGTTGCCTGTTTCGTTCGTAATCCCTGCAATATCTTGAAGACTTCCGTTTGGATTATCACCTGCGTATTGGAAAAGAATCTGGTTGTTTTCAATCAATTTTTGTAACGTATGTTCATCACAATAGTAGTTGCCTTCACCGTGTGCCACTGGAATAGCAATTACTTCATCTTTGCCATAAGCATTTGTAAACATTGTTTCGTTATTAGCTACTTTCAAATTCACTGTTTTACAGATGAATTTTAAGTTTTCATTACGGCGCATAGCACCTGGCAGTAATCCTGCTTCTAATAAAATTTGGAATCCATTACATACACCTAGTACTGGCTTTCCTTGGCTTGCTGCTTTTTTTACAGCATCCATTACATTTGAGAAGCGAGCGATAGCACCTGAACGAAGGTAATCTCCATATGAGAAACCACCTGGAAGCAAGATACCATCATATTGATCTAATGATTCTGTATCGTGCCAAACGTAATCTACTTCTTCACCAAGCTCATCTTTGATAGCATGATACATATCTACGTCACAGTTTGATCCTGGAAAAACAATTACAGCAAATTTCACTGTACGACAACCTCCTCAACCTCGTAACGGTAATCTTCAATTACTGTATTAACTAAAAGCTTTTCACACATTTCTTTTACGCGTTCATCTAATGAATCTGTGCTGTCGATTGTTAGCTCTAAAAATTTACCGATGCGTACTTCTTGAACTTCTTCATAAGACATACGGTGCAATGAATTTTTAACGGCTACTCCTTGAGGGTCTAATACACTTTCTCTTAATGTGACAAATACTTTTACTTTATACATGGTTGGGTTATCCTCCGATTCGCTGTAAGATTTTTTCGTATGCTTCTGTTAAACCGCCTAAGTCTCTGCGGAATACATCTTTATCTAATTTTTCGTTCGTATGAACATCCCAGAAGCGGCAAGTGTCAGGTGAAATTTCATCCGCTAAAATAATGTCGCCTTGAGAAGTACGGCCGAATTCTAATTTAAAATCCACTAAGAAAATGTCTTTATCTTTGAAAAATTTCGATAATACTTCGTTGATTTGAAGTGCTTGTGCCTTTAAACTATCAATCTCTTCTTGAGTTGCAGCCTTAAGGAAAATCGCATGTTCTGCAAGAATTAATGGATCACCAAGCGCATCATCTTTGTAGTAAAGTTCAACGATTGGCTGTTCAAAACGAATACCTTCTTCTACGCCAATTCGCTTCGCAAGGCTTCCTGCTGTAGCATTTCGTACAACGACTTCAAGCGGAACAATTTCTACTTTCTTAACCGCCTGTTCATGATCTGAAAGCTGCTTCACAAAGTGAGTTGTAATCCCTTGCTCATGTAACATTGAAAATAGTAAACTACTAATTTGATTGTTCAGCTGTGCTTTTCCGCTAATCTCTGCTTTTTTCTGACCGTTGAATGCTGTAGCTTCATTTTTATAAGCAACCCACAGTACATCTTGCTCATCAGTAGCGTAAATTTTTTTCGCTTTTCCTTCATAAAGTAACTCTTGCTTTTCCATGCTGTCACCTCTACATACAGAATATTCAGATACACTTTCTTAGATAAAGGCAAGGACGTGCCTTGCCTTTTTTATTAAAGACCTAAACGTTCAAAAATCATATCTACATTTTTTAAATGGTGCTTATGATCGAAGCAATCTTCAATCTCTTCTGGCGATAAGTGGCGAGTAATGCGCTCTTCGCCTTCAATTAAAGAACGGAAAGGAACTTGCGTTTCCCATGCTTCCATTGCTTTTGGCTGTACTAAGTCGTATGCTTCTTCACGTACCATACCTTTGTTAATTAATGTTAAAAGTACACGCTGTGAGTAAATTAGCCCTAGTGTACGATCCATGTTGCGCTTCATGTTGTCAGGGAATACTGTTAAGTTTTTAACAATATTTGCAAAACGATTTAACATGTAATTCAAAGCAATCGTTGCATCAGGTAAGATGACACGCTCTGCCGATGAATGAGAGATGTCACGCTCATGCCAAAGCGGTACATTATCATAAGCTGTAACCATATAGCCGCGAATTAAGCGAGCAAGTCCCGTTACGTTCTCAGAACCGATTGGATTACGTTTATGAGGCATTGCAGATGAGCCTTTTTGACCTTTTGCAAAATATTCTTCAACCTCACGTGTTTCACTTTTTTGAAGACCGCGAACTTCTACTGCAAATTTCTCAATAGATGTCGCAATTAACGCTAGTACTGACATATAGTGTGCATGACGGTCACGCTGTAATGTTTGCGTAGAGATTGGTGCTGGTGAAATTCCTAACTTCTCACATACGTATTTTTCAACGAAAGGATCGATGTTAGCGAACGTTCCAACTGCTCCTGACATTTTACCGAATTCCACTTCAGCTGCAGCACGTTTTAAACGATCTAGGTTACGCTTCATTTCTTCATACCATAATCCCATTTTCAAACCAAATGTCGTTGGCTCAGCGTGTACACCGTGCGTACGTCCCATCATAACCGTATATTTATGTTCTTGAGCTTTTTCCTTTAGTACTTCTACAAAGCGCTCTACGTCACTTAGCAAGATTTCATTAGCTTGCTTTAATAAATAAGATAGAGCTGTATCAACTACGTCAGTTGAAGTCAAACCGTAGTGTACCCACTTGCGCTCTTCACCAAGCGTTTCAGATACTGCACGAGTGAAAGCTACTACGTCATGACGCGTTTCTAGTTCAATTTCATTGATGCGGTTAATATCAAAAGATGCATTTTGACGAATTAACTTCACATCTTCTTTCGGAATATGTCCTAATTCTGACCATGCTTCGCAAGCTAGAATTTCAACTTCTAACCAAGCTTTAAATTTATTTTCTTCTGTCCAAATAGCTGCCATTTCTGGTCTTGTATAACGTTCAATCATGTTGTTACTTCCTCCGTTCTTTCCCAAATTCCTAGAGATTCGGCTTTTTCTATCGCCTCATCTATCTTATCAGCTAATACCGTGATATGTCCCATTTTTCTCTTCTCTTTTGCAACTTTTTTTCCGTACAAATGTAAGTGCATATCATCTAAACATTCGATTTTTGCCATTGTGTTCTCAATATGTTCCCCTAATAGGTTAACCATCACAGCAGGTTTTAATAAAGTCGGCTGTGCTAGGGTCCAGTTACAAATGGCTCTTACATGCTGCTGAAATTGAGAAAGATCACAAGCATTGATTGAATAATGACCTGAGTTATGAGGTCTAGGTGCCATTTCATTTATATAAAGCTGACCTTCTTCAGTTAGGAACATCTCAACTGCTAATGTACCAACTAAATCTAATCCTTTTGCTATTTCTTGCGCATATTGAAGAGCTTTCGCTTCTTGATCTGCTGTAATACGTGCCGGAACAATCGTTTGGTGCAAAATATGATGCTTATGAATGTTCTCAGCTACTGGTAAACATACCGTTTCGCCTTTTGCATTTCGGTGTACAATAACTGATACTTCTTTATCTAAGTTCATCCACTG
>NZ_JBBOUG010000001.1:5145000-5165000 GCF_038005965.1 Priestia sp. FSL W8-0524 | reverse complement strand
TGTTGTTGATGAGGTACCAAGAACAGCACCAACTACAATCGCACTAGAATCTGCCAATAACGCTCTGCCCGCTCGCGGAAGCTTATTATCTTTCATAAGCCCAGCTTGACTCGCTACAGCAACCATCGTACCTGCTGTATCGAAGAAATCAACGAATAAGAAAGTTAAAATGACGACTAGCATCTTTACAGTAAAGATATCACCGATATTTTGGAAAGCTGCCCCAAACGTCGGGTCAAGACTAGGAACCGATGAAACCACTGCTTTAGGTGTATCAATTAATCCAAAAGCCATACCTGCTACAGCCGTTACAATCATACCGATAAATACAGCTGCATTTACTCGAAGCACCATTAATACAATAGTAATGACAATACCAAAAACCGCAAGTAATGTTGTTGGGTTCGTCAAATCACCCAGTCCAACGAATGTGGCATCATCTTTGACGATGATTCCCGCACCTTTCATACCAATAAAACTAATAAATAAACCAATACCTGCTCCAACAGCCATTTTTAATTCAATAGGAATAGAATTAATAATTTTTTCTCGCAGGCTTGTTAATGTTAAAAGAATAAAAATAACACCTGATATCATAACACCCGTTAAAGCCGTCTGCCATGGAATTCCCATCGTCAGAACAACTGTATAAGCAAAAAATGCGTTTAATCCCATACCTGGAGCTAATGAAATTGGATATCTACCAAGCACTCCCATAACAATTGATCCCAAAGCTGCCGCTAAAGCAGTAGCTGTAAATACAGCCCCTTGGTCCATTCTCATACTGTCAGGTAGATCCTTTACATCACTTAGTGATAGCACAGATGGATTAACAAATAAAATGTAAGCCATAGATAGAAAAGTTGTAAGGCCAGCTATAAACTCTTTTCGGTAGCTAGTACCCAGCTCTTCAAAACGAAAATACTTCTTCACGTTTTTTCCTCCCTTTATAGAAGCCGCATGCACTTAGGCAAGCCATAAAAAATGCCTCTACACTATGGCGCGTAAAGGCATAAAATCGACTAAAAGAGAAATGTATGAGCAAAAAACAAAAGATTTTTATACATACATGTATTACTTTCTCGTAGTCAAGCCATTTACGGTAGCTCGGTAGAAACTTTTGGGCCTTATCCCCAAGATTATACGACATTAAAGCTATATCTCGCTGTTTTATGTTACTATCCTACCATTAACTTTTTAAAAAAGTCAACAAAAAACGAACATTCTTATAAAAGAATGTTCGTTTGTTCGGTTTTCTTACATATTATTCCCATTCAATTGTTGCAGGTGGCTTACTTGTAATATCATACACTACGCGGTTAATATGCTTAACTTCGTTTACAATACGCGTTGAGATAACTTCAAGCACATCCCAAGGAATACGCGCCCAGTCAGAAGTCATACCATCAATCGATGTAACAGCACGAATACCAATTGTGTAATCATACGTACGAGCATCTCCCATTACACCTACACTGCGGATGTCAGGAAGAACCGTAAAGTATTGCCAGATATCGCGCTCTAAGTCTGCTTTTGCAATCTCTTCACGTAAAATAGCATCCGACTCACGTACAATTTCTAACTTCTCTTCCGTAATTGCACCAAGTACACGAATACCTAGACCTGGTCCTGGGAAAGGCTGACGCCAAACGATGTTATCAGGAATACCTAATTCAGAACCTAATGCACGTACTTCATCTTTGAATAGCGTGTTTAACGGTTCGATTAGTTTGAACTGCATATCTTCCGGTAATCCACCTACATTATGGTGAGATTTAATCGTTTGAGCTGTAGCTGTCCCACTCTCGATAATATCTGTGTATAGCGTACCTTGAGCTAGGAAATCAAACCCTTTTAATTTAGCAGCTTCGTCATCGAATACATAAATAAATTCATTACCGATGATTTTACGCTTTTGTTCAGGATCTGATACACCGCTTAATTTTTCTAAGAAGCGATCTTTTGCATCGATTTTAATTACGTTCATATTAAAGCCTTCGCTAAATGTTTCCATTACGCTTTCAGCTTCACCTTTACGTAATAAACCGTGATCTACGAACATACATGTTAACTGATCACCAATTGCTTTGTGAATTAATACAGCTACTACCGAAGAGTCTACTCCGCCGCTAAGTGCGCAAAGTACTTTTCTATCTCCAACTGTTTCACGGATTTTATCCATTTCAACTTCAATGAAGTTCTCAATTGACCAGTTTGCTTCAGCATGACATACTTCAAACACGAAGTTCTTTAAGATATGGTTACCGTGCACTGAATGGCGAACTTCTGGATGGAACTGCACTCCGTACATATTCTTTTCTTTGTTACTCATTGCGGCAATTGGACAAGATGGGCTAGTTGCGTCCACTTCAAAACCAGCTGGTGTTTCTACAACTAAATCACCGTGACTCATCCAAACAACTTGTTCTTTTGGCAACTCATGGTACATTAATGAATCGTTTTGTACGTTAATCGCTGCTTTACCATATTCACGATGGCTAGCACCTTCTACCTTCCCGCCAAAATGATGAGTCATTAATTGCATTCCATAACAAATACCTAAAACAGGAATACCTAATTCAAAAATGTTTTCATCGCAGTGAAATGCGTTTTCACCGTACACACTGTTTGGGCCTCCAGAGAAAATAATTCCCTTTGGATTTAATGCTTTAATCTCTTCTGCTGTAATTGTGTGCGGATGCAATTCACTATATACTCCGAACTCGCGAATGCGACGCGTAATCAGTTGGTTATATTGACTACCAAAATCTAATACAACAATCATGCCTTCCATCTTGTTCACCTCTCCGAATGTGTAAATAATCACTTGTTATTATGCCCTAAAATATAAAAAAAACTAGACTTCTCCCTCAAAAAACAAAGGCAGAAGTCTAGTTGAGCACGACGTTTATCGTCAAATAGACTGTTCTGCCTTCATAGTCAGATCGTTTAAGGTGACCCGGTAGAGACTCTCGAACCATATTATCGAGGATATATGAAGGTATACGAAACATTTATAGTAAGTTCGAGAATATTCTATCAATCCGCGAAACAATGGTCAAGAACTCGTTTTTTTGATTAAATTTTCCCACAATTCAATCGACTCTTTCCATTCTTTTATGGAATCTGCATTTCGATATAAAACCCGCTCGTATTTTTCCGTTAATTTTAGCATATTTACCGTATTTAATTTTTCGTCTACTTCTCCTGCAAAGTCGCGCAGCGTTTGATTTTCTTGCCGTTTTAGTCCATTTGCAGCGAGTCTTTTAAGTAAAAAAGCATACGCTGATTCAAAGGTTTCCACACTCTCTTTCTTTTTATAAAAAGAGATATAAAAAGGTAAAAACCATTTAAATCGATTGAGATATATTACTATTAACATAACTACAATCAGTCCGTAGAAAAGCACTTTCCATTTCATAGACAACTTAGCATTTTGAAGAGAAGCTGTTTTTTCTTTCTCTCTTTTTTCTTGTGCCGGAAGCTCTTTCTTCTTAGGCTGCTCCTTGACTTGCGTTTCTTGTTTCTCTTCTTCCCTTTGACTATTTTCACTAGAGTTGTTAGGTTGGCTATCTACAAAATCATAAGGATTAGAAAAACTTTTTGTTGGTTCAAAAGGTACCCAGCCCGCTCCTGGAAAATAGACTTCGACCCAAGAATGAGCATTATTTTGTGTAATTTCATAGGTTGTCCACTTACTACTTCCTGAAATAACGGTGGCATCACCTTCTGTATAGCCCTTTACCCACCGAGCAGGAATATCTAATGAACGAAGCAGCACGACCATAGAAGTAGAGAAGTTATCACAGTATCCTCTTTTTGTATCAAATAAAAATTGATCCACATAATCTTTATTCTTCGTAGGAATTGGAACGTTTTCAGTATCGTATATATATGGATTGGATCGGAAGTATTCTTCAACGGCTTTCGCTTTTTCATAGCGATTGTTTTTATTTTTTGTTATCGTACGAGCTAAATCCTTTACTCGTTTTGGCAAATTAGCAGGAAGCTGTGTATACCTTGCTATAAATTCATTATTATTCTCTAGACTCTCTGACTTTTTCTCCTCTGCTTGCTGAAGAAGCCCGGTATCAAACACAGGATATTTATACGTTAGCTCATACGATTGAACAGTAACAAGTTTGTCATTTTGATAAGGATATAATTTTTCATTTGTCGGTGTAACATCGGTTTGAATGCCATTTTTTAAGGTTAGAGACAGCAGTTGAGGAACATGCATAAGATGAACAGAAGGCTGCGAATAGGTAACTTCTGCTTTTCTTACTTCTCCTGCAACACTTGAATCATATTGAGGGAGTAAGTTTTCATTTCCTTTGAAAGGCACTTTTTCTTCCTCTTTAGACAGCTCCCAGCCCTTACCTGTATACACATCCTTCGTTTCAATACGCCAATAGTGCTCATCCTCTACTTTAGCTGTAAACACAACCGTATCATCATTGACAAAGGATCCCCCCAATTTAGAATCGTCCATATCATAGCCAATTCGTTGACCGCTTGCAGATTCTCCCTGTCCTTGATTTGTTGTGTGAGCTGCAATAAAAGGGACCGGATCTGGCCACTGCGGACCTGGTTTAGGGGCGAGATAAGCCAGCACAATGACAATGGCTAAAAAACTGCCTAGAAAAAGAAACGATCGTTTTCTATTTTCTAAACGCTCGGTGCTAGCACCTTTTATACGTTCAGGATTGATGCGAAGCATGGCTACTAATAAAAATCCGATAATCGTCACGCGAATAATAGCAGCTCCGGCATCGTAAGTAGAAAAGGTATCCAATACGGTAATATACAAAATGGTTAAGAAGAAAAAGAAGAAAATTCTTTTTTGATAAAAGATCCAGTATCGAATTAAATAAGCCATAATCCAAAGCAGGATAAAAAATAAAGTGCTCCTCATTTCAAAGGATAAATTCGCTATATTCCACTCCATGATACTTTGTACATCTGACTGAAGAATTTCCAAAAGTCTTGGAAGCCATTCTGAAGAAAAGAAGGCACCTTGGAAATAGAGACTGTGAAGTGAAAACAAAATAAACAACATGCTCCCTAACGTCATCACAATAAACGGCAATCGAAACGTTAAGCTCAAAAAACAGTAAGCGACAAACAGGATAAAGTATTGAATTTGATTCGTATCAGTGACTTCATTTAAAGGGAGAAGCCATTCCACTAATAAAAAGAAAGCTCCCGCGTATAATAAGACGTTTTTTACATACCAAGCTGATTTATTCACTTATTTCCGCCCTCACTTCCTTTAGTGATAGAGGAAGATCAATATGAACGACTTCAATCGTTAAAGCAGAAGATTGTATGCCATTGACAATAACTGTCTCTTCGTCACTAAGCCCCGCTCCTTCATTTTTAACGACAATGAGTGAAGCCTTAGCATGAGGGCTCAGCTTGGATTGAATCTGGCCAATAAGAGTCCCTGTAACCTGACTGACAATTACCATAAAAGAATGCTGCTTTTGAATAGCAATATTCTGAAATTCTGTTTCGAATGCTCGATTGCTAATAGGCTGTGCACGTGCTAAGTGATGCAACAGGTTATCAGCCTCCCTTTGTTCAGAGGTTTTCTGCGAAAAAAGGGCATCTCCAGCTAAAAGAAAATCGACTTTTTTACGCTTGGTTTCTTCATGAATGAGCATGGATGCCAGAAAGCTCATTCGCTCTTCAAAGTATAGAGGGCCCATAACATCTGCAATGATAATTATACTCCGTTCATGATAATGACCAAACTCTTTAGAAATCAACGTAGCTTTACGAGCGGTCGCCTTCCAATCGATAGATCCTAATCGGTCACCCGGCTGGTATTCTCTAATGCCTGTCACTAACGTAGTAGATTGATTCCCCGTCGAAACTTCATTTTTTCCTTCTTCTATTCCCGCTAAAAGAAACGGGATATCTATCTCATGGATTTGAGGATACACGACAAACCGCTGCTGCAGTAGAAAATATGCCTTCTTTTTTACGATGCCTAATAAATCACTAATTTCAATCGAAATCGTAAAAAATTCATATTCTCCTCTTTCTACAAACGATCTTTCATACGGAATAACAGCGTTTCGTTGAAAAAGCGGATAAATTGTTCTTTCTTCTTGATCTAAAAGGTTACTCTCCTCTTTCACGGCTGCCATATAAACAGGAAAAGCCGAGGAGCGTGTAATGTGAATGTTATACGAAAGATGATCTCCAGCGAATCGAGGCTGTAGCTTCACGTCACGAGCAACATTCCACTTCTTCAACGGATAGAGCAACACGGCTACCCCATATAATCCAAAAGGTAAGAAGCTATAAAATAAAAACCAGCTGACAAAGCCTCCTTGAAACATGGCGTAAGAAAACGTAGCGGTAAAGATGCAGAATAAAACGAACCAGTCTCTACCTTTGTTCCATATCACTTTTATATACTGTTTCATAAATTATCCTCTTACCTTTTAACAGGTACTTTCGTATCAGCCATAATTTGCTTCATCACATCACTCGCTGTTAAACCGCTGTACTGAGTATCAGGTCTTAGCGTTAAGCGATGTGCACACACATACGAAGCAAGCTCTTGAACATCATCAGGAAGACAGTAATCTCTTCCCTTTACTAACGCATATGCTTGAATAGCCTTCATAAAGGAAACCGTGCCACGAGGACTAATACCTAATGAAACATGTGGATGAGAGCGAGTTTTGCGAATAATTTCAATGATATAGTTCTTGATCGTATCATCTACATAAATACTGCTTACAGCTTTTTGAGCCTGTACTAATTCTGGAACGCTCATAACAGGTTTGACATCTTCAAGATTAACTTGAGTCGATACGCCATTTAAAATTTGAAGCTCCTCTTCTTGCGTAGGATACCCCATGCTTAGTTTGAATAAAAAACGATCCAGCTGCGCTTCCGGCAAATGATAGGTCCCATCAAAATCAACGGGATTTTGAGTAGCCATCACAAAAAAAGGCGCCGGAATTTCCCGGGTGATACCATCGGTTGTTACATGATGCTCAGCCATTGCTTCTAAAAGCGCCGATTGTGTTTTAGGAGAAGTCCTGTTAATCTCATCAGCGAGTACTATGTGGCTCATGATAGGACCTGGACGAAAATGAAATTCCATGTCTTTTGGACTGTAAATAGAAACACCTGTTACGTCGGACGGCAGCAAATCAGGCGTGAATTGAATTCGTTTAAATTCCGCATCAATTGATTTGGCCAGTGCCTTCACTAGCATCGTTTTTCCTACACCCGGTACATCTTCAAGCAAAATATGGCCCTCGGCAAGCAAAGCAACCAAACTCAACGTAGATACGTGACGTTTTCCAATCACAATTTGATCAATGTTTTCTAATACTTGGTTTAATTTATTATTAATATGATCGAGCTGAATCAACGAAGCTCCCCCTTAAAACTCAGTTAAGCCTTGAGTTTAGTAAGTTTTCCAATAAACATAGTACTATCTTAACAAATTTTAAAAAAATCTGAAAATATTAACGCACACAAAAAAGCGACCAAGTGAGTACTTGGTCGCTTTTTTAGGTAGGGCAGTGATTACATCATGCCGCCCATTCCACCCATGCCGCCCATGTCAGGCATTGCAGGAGCTCCGCCTTCTTCTGGCTTGTCAGCAACAACTGCTTCAGTTGTTAAGAACATAGCCGCTACAGAAGAAGCATTTTGAAGAGCTGAACGCGTTACTTTTGTTGGATCAACGATACCAGTGTCTAGCATATTTACCCACTCGCCAGTTGCAGCGTTGAATCCAGTTCCAACTGCTTCGCCTTTTAGACGCTCAACGATTACTGATCCTTCTAAACCAGCGTTATGAGCGATTTGACGTACAGGCTCTTCAATCGCACGCAATACGATGTTGATACCTGTAGCAGTGTCACCGTCAGCTTCGATGCTTGCTACTTTACTATAGATATTTACTAATGCAGTACCACCACCAGCTACGATACCTTCTTCAACCGCAGCACGCGTAGAGTTTAATGCATCTTCAATACGTAATTTACGTTCTTTTAACTCAGTTTCAGTTGCCGCACCAACTTTGATTACAGCTACGCCACCAGCAAGTTTTGCTAAGCGCTCTTGTAATTTTTCACGGTCAAACTCTGAAGTTGTTTCTTCAAGCTGAGCTTTGATTTGGTTTACGCGTGCTAGGATATCTTCTGCGTTTCCTGCACCGTTTACAACTGTTGTATTTTCTTTTGTTACAACAATTTTAGAAGCGCGACCTAATTGATCGATGCCTGCTGTTTTTAAGTCAAGACCAAGCTCTTCAGTAATTACTTCTCCGCCTGTTAGAATAGCAACGTCTTGTAGCATTGCTTTACGACGATCACCGAAACCAGGAGCTTTAACAGCTACAGCTGTAAATGTACCGCGAAGTTTGTTCACAACTAATGTTGCTAAAGCTTCGCCTTCTACGTCTTCAGCGATGATTAATAGCGGCTTGCCTTGTTGAACAACTTGCTCTAATACCGGTAAGATTTCTTGAATGTTACCGATTTTTTTGTCTGTGATTAAGATGTACGGGTCATCTAATACAGCTTCCATTTTATCTGAATCAGTTACCATGTAAGGAGATGCATATCCACGGTCAAACTGCATACCTTCTACCACTTCTAATTCAGTTGTGAAACCTTTTGATTCTTCAAGTGTGATAACGCCGTCGTTACCAACGCGCTCCATTGCTTCAGCAATTAATTGACCTACTTCTTCGTCAGCTGCTGAGATAGCCGCTACTTGAGCAATTGAATCTTTACCTTGAATTGGTTTAGAGATTGCTTTTAGTTCTTCAACCGCTACAGCTACTGCTTTTTCCATACCTTTACGGATACCCATTGGGTTAGCACCAGCCGTTACGTTTTTAAGACCTTCTCTGATCATTGCTTGCGCTAAAACTGTTGCAGTAGTTGTACCGTCACCAGCAACGTCGTTTGTTTTGCTAGCAACTTCGGCTACTAATTTAGCACCCATATTTTCAAATGCGTCTTCTAATTCGATTTCTTTTGCAATTGTTACACCGTCATTTGTAATAAGCGGTGAACCGAATTTCTTTTCCAATACAACGTTACGACCTTTTGGTCCAAGCGTTACTTTTACAGCATTTGCTAATGTATCTACACCACGTAGCATTGCGCGACGTGCTTCTTCGCTAAATTTAATGTCTTTTGCCATGTTCTTTGACCTCCTCAAGATGTTCTTAATAATCTATTTTTTACGTATGATAAGTTTGTGGTTAAAATTAGCCGATTACAGCTAAAATATCGCTTTCGCGTAAAATTAAGTATTCAGTACCTTCGTATTTTACTTCAGTACCCGCATATTTTGAGAAGATGATACGATCGCCCGCAGCTACTTCTAAAGCTACACGCTCACCGCTTTCTAATACTCGGCCTGTACCTACAGCAACAATTTTACCCTCTTGTGGCTTTTCTTTTGCACTGTCCGGTAACACGATACCGCTTGCTGTTTTTTCCTCAGATTTTACAAGTTCAATCACTACGCGATCACCTAATGGCTTTAACAAGTGAAACAACCTCCTCAAATAATATGTTTGCATTTTTATTAGCACTCAACCTCAACGAGTGCTAACACAATTATTATATTAAAACAAAGTGGGTTTTTTTTGCAAGTATTAAACAAAAAAAATTTAAAATTTACGACAACTACATATAATAGTCTTAGATTTCGACGATTTTGAGAAATAAAGCATTCTTTTCTCTGTTCAATAATATGTATGTTACAATACGAGCAAGAAGAAATTACTAACTTTACAGTACTTCTTCGACATATATACATAAAAACCTTTTAAAGGAGTATAGAAGATTGGAAAAACGTTATTGGTATGTTATCCTCACCTACATCCTTATGCAGTTTTCAGGAGTTGTTGGTATACCGCTGTTAAAATTAACAGGAATGTTTGATGACTATCCAGTTCGAACAGCGAATGTCATGCTTTTGACTTATTGGACTATCATTAGCTTTATCCTTGGTTTACTTATTGTCTTACTGCTGCTGCGCCGTGACATGTCCATGCGTATAGAACATGCTGGAAAAACGATTGCTGTTGTCTGGTCAGTCCTTGGGGTGTTTCTCGCTATGGCTGGTCAAGCTGTAGCAGGTATGATTGAGCACGCTCTTGGCATTACCCAAGTATCTGAAAACACACAAAATATTGTTAATCTTGTTAAAGCAACGCCGTTCCTTATTGTCGTTACGTCTGTTATTGGACCAATACTAGAAGAGATTATTTTCCGAAAGATTATTTTTGGTTCTCTTCACAAACGATACAATTTCTTTATCTCTGCATTTATTAGTTCCCTTATTTTCGCTGCGGTACACTGGGATTTTAAACATTTACTTGTGTATACAGCTATGGGATTTGTATTTGCATTCCTTTATGCAAGGACGAGACTAATTGTTGTACCTATTATTGCTCATGTTTTGATGAATACAATCGTTATTTTATCTCAAACTATTTTTGCAGATAAAATTATAGAAATGCAAAAACAAGCAGAACAAATGCAGTTCATTTTTGGAGGCATGTTTTTATGAAGAATATCCCTTTAACACGAGGGTTTATTTATATTATTATGGGGATTTTATTCACCTACTTGGCAATTCAAAATGCCCAGGAAACCGTCTGGAATTTCCCCACAATCTTATTTGCACTCGTAGCCGCATTCGATTTCAGGTTTGCGGTTCGCATCTTTATCTTGCACTACAAAATTAAAAAATTGCAGCAGCAATATAAAAATCAAGATGATTCATCCAAATAAAAAAACCACTGTTTCAGTGGTTTTTTTTACATACTAACATCTTCTCTTTCTTGCTCTGCCCTTGCCTTTAACACTTTGCGATACGAAATGCGGGAAATAATGATGCTGATTTCATACAAAATTAAGAGCGGCACTGTCACCATCATGTGCGAGAGCAATTCCGGTGGTGTAATAAGTGCGGCAATAACTAGCAGTACGAAATAGGCATATTTTCGAATTTGAGATAAAAACATAGGCGTTATAATTCCTAAACGCGTCAAAAACATAACGACGACAGGAAGCTGAAACAACAAGCCAAAAGGCAGTGTGAGCTGCATTAAAAAAGAAAAGTATTCATTAATGCCAATCACTTGGTTTACATTCAGCTCATCAGAAACGCGCGTCATAAAATCAACGACAAATGGAAACAACACAAAATAAGAAAAAGAGACACCGCCGATAAAGAGAAAAATGGAAACAGGAATATATCCAAGCGTTACCTTACGCTCTTTTTCATATAAACCAGGACTAATAAATGCCCAAAGTTGATACAGTGCAACAGGAGCTGCAAGTACACAGCCGATAATAACAGCAAATTGCATATAAATCTTAACTGGATCTGTTAACCGAAATGCATTCATCGTTAAATTCTTTGCCTCATCAGCATGCTGTAAATAGACAATAACCTTATCCGCTATAAAAAAGCCGCCAATTGTGGCAATCACAAAGAAAAATAAAACAATTAAAATGCGTTTTCGCAGCTCTCCTATATGATCATATATTGACATTTCTTGTTCGGTCATACTATGATCACCCTTTTACTCTTTGTCATCTACTTGACGCTGTTTATCTTTTTCACGATCTTCTGATGCACCGCTAGCGGCATGCTTAAACTCTCTAAGCGTTTGGCCCACTGATCTTCCTAGCTCCGGTAACCGTTTCGGTCCAAAAATAAGCAGTGCTACAATCGCAATAATAATCCAACTGCCTGCTCCAATCCCCATATTCCCACTCTCCTTATTAATTTAGACTTAAGGAAATCGTAACACAGTCCGCCTTATTCAACAGGATAATTTTTCAAAAAGTAGACGAGCGACTGTAATTCTACAGCAAGATCAATATGATGGAGTCGAATCTCATCCGGTACGTTTAAGCGTGCAGGAGTAAAGTTTAAAATCCCTTTAATTCCGCAACTCACTAAACGATCAGTAATTTGCTGAGCAACAGTGGCAGGAACGGTTAAAATCGCTACTGAGATGTCATCACTCATATAATCTTCCAATTGGTCAAGATGATAGACCGGCACGTCGCCTACTTTCGTACCTACTTTATCTTCTATCACATCAAAAGCGCACTCAATTTTGGTGTTATTATTTTTAATAAAATTATAATTTAAAAAGGCCGTTCCTAGATTCCCTACGCCAATCAGTGCTACTTTCGTTACTTCATCTTGGTCTAACGTTTTACGGAAAAATGTAAGTAAATAATTCACATTGTAGCCGTATCCCTTTTTTCCTAATGCACCAAAGTAAGAAAAGTCCCGACGAATAGTAGCAGAATCCACTTTCACTGCCTCACTTAACTCCGCTGACGACACACGCTGTTTACCAGAAGCATGCAAATTTTTCAAAAAACGATAATAAAGCGGCAATCGTTTAGCCGTTGCTTGTGGTATTTTTAATTGTTCAGTGTTCACGTTGTACCCCCTCAGTTCATGTATGTCATTACTAACATTTTCAAGTCATATTGCATTACCTTTCACAAAGCATCAACCGCTTTGAGGTAGCGCTTCCAATTCTCTCTCTTTTCTCTTGTTTTATATATACTCCGCTTCACACCTCGACGGCTTTTGTCTATTCAGCACTCCTTAAAGTCGGTATGTAGAACGAAGCAATTAGCCCTTCAAAGGATCGGTTTGTTAGTCATGACGGATTTTTTTACATCCATCATAGATAAGTTCAGAGATGCACTTATCTCTTATTTTAACATAGTATCCTGTATAAAATGTGCAGGTAAAATCATTTTATTTCATGAATCAAAACATTCGCTTCATCATTTGTCCTTGTCCCTCTACAAATTACAAACGCTTGTAGGAAGAACTTGTAGTTAAAAATATGTTAAAATACACTATGGATATACTACTAGAGGTGAAAAAATGATTATTCTACAATTGAACGGTATTACAAAATACTATGGGGCAGAACCCATTTTATCGAATATAAAGTTAGAAGTACAATCAAAAGACCGCATTGCCCTAGTGGGACGAAACGGTGCTGGTAAATCAACTTTATTAAAAATTATTGCTGAGCAGCTTTCCTATGACAGCGGAGAAATTATTAAACCTAAGGGTGTTTCCATTGATTATATGGGACAAGATACAGTTCTTGAGTCAACACTCTCCATATGGGAAGAAATGATGACTGTCTTTGCTCCATTAAAGAAGATGGAAAAAGAATTACGTACGCTTGAAACGAAGATGGGTGATCCAGACATTTTTAATGATTCAGTTCAATACGAAAAACTAACCAAAGAGTATGATCAGCTTCAAGTAACGTTTAAAGATTTAGGCGGCTATCAATATGAAGCGGATACACGATCTATTCTTCACGGTTTCCGTTTTTCAAACTTTGACTACAGCACCCCTATTTCCTCCTTAAGCGGTGGACAAAAAACGCGCCTGGCTCTTGCAAAACTGCTTTTAACAAAGCCTGATTTGCTTATTCTGGATGAGCCTACCAACCACTTAGATATTGAAACTTTAGCATGGCTGGAACAGTTTCTGCAAGGGTATGAAGGAGCTATTTTAATCGTTTCACATGATCGTTACTTCCTTGATAAAGTCGTAAATCAAGTGTATGAAGTCGTACAAAAAACAACGGTGAAGTACACGGGCAACTACTCTAAATACCTTGTACAAAAAGCAGAGCGATATGAAAAAGAGTTGCGTCAGTACGAAAAGCAGCAAGATGAAGTCGCAAAGCTGAATGATTTTATTCAGCGAAACATCGCCCGCGCATCGACTACAAAACGTGCGCAAAGCAGACGTAAACAGCTCGATCGAATGGAGTTAATAAATCGACCTAACGAAGGCGAAAAATCAGCTAGTTTTTCGTTTGAAATTGAACGTCAAAGCGGAAATGAAGTCTTAAATCTGGAAGATGTGTCTATCGGATATGATGAACACAACTATGTCGTCCAAGAGGCAAACCTTCGCATTAAAAAAGGGGAAAGCCTTGCGTTGGTTGGTCCTAATGGCGTGGGGAAATCAACTTTATTAAAAGGCATTGTGGATAAACTCAGCTTCAAGACTGGGACCATTTCCTTTGGCTCAAATGTAATGGTTGGTTATTACGACCAAGAGCAAGCCAATTTAACGTCTAATAAAACCGTTTTAAATGAACTTTGGGATGACTACCCAGCCAAACCTGAAAAAGAAATCCGTACAGCGCTTGGAAATTTTCTGTTTTCAGGTGATGATGTACTGAAAATCGTTTCCACGCTCAGCGGTGGTGAAAAAGCACGTTTGGCTCTTGCGAAGCTTATGCTTCAAAAAGCTAACTTCTTAATTTTGGATGAACCTACTAACCATCTTGATTTAGATAGCAAACAAGTACTCGAGAATGCGTTAATTGATTACCCAGGGACTCTATTATTTGTTTCACATGACCGTTATTTTATTAATCGTATTGCCAATAAAATAGCAGAGCTATCTCCTGAAGGAGTAGAAGAATTTCTTGGAGATTATGACTATTATGTAGAAAAGAAAGCAGAAATAGAGGAAATCAAAGAATTAGAAAATATAAAAGCAAACGAAGAACGTACGGTAAAAGTAGATAAACAGTCCTATAAACAAGATAAAGAACAAAAGAAATTGATGAGACAGCGAACGCGCCGCATTGAAGAAATTGAAACTGAAGTAAACAAATTAGAAGCCGCCCAAGCGGCGAATGAAGAACTTCTTTGTGACCCTGAAATTTATCAAAATCACGAAGAAGTATCAAGATTAAACGGTGAAAATGAAAAAATTTCTTCACAGTTATCCACATTAATGGAAGAGTGGGAAGAATTACAGCTGCTTCTAGAAGAGTAGCCTATATTTTTGCGTATCTATTCATCCTATTTACTTGTTCATGCGCTTAAGAGCAAGCTTTATCCACTCTGTGAATAAATAGTGGATATCTGTCTGATTTTCATAATTAAAACTTTTTGATAACAGGTCCGTGTACTGAGTGCACGGACTTTTCCACATAATTATCCACAGTCAATTCTAAATTTATTGAATATTGTTGATAAATCATTTTTATCCACAAAAAAAGACGAATGAGAAATAAATCTCATTCGTCACTTACTCTTCCAAGTCCAAACCGGGGTTTGCATTTAATGACATATCTGAACGTTTTCCTTGAGCAAATCTTACGCTTGCTGCTGCTCCAATCATTGCAGCATTATCCGTACATAGAGATAGCGGCGGGATAATAAGCTCAATATTTGATAGGGATTCAAATGCCTCTTCTAGCGCTGCTCTAAGCCCTTTATTAGCAGCAACTCCTCCTGCCAATAAAACTTGCTTAACGTTATATTCCTTCGCAGCTTTAACTGTTTTAGTTACTAACACATCAATGACACTCGCTTGAAAGCTAGCAGCAAGTGTTTGTGGAAGAATCTCTTCACCTTTTTGCTTCGCGTTGTGGACAGTGTTAATAACTGCTGATTTTAACCCACTGAAACTAAAATCATAGGATCCTTCTTCTAGCCAAGCACGCGGCAAATCAATTAACGGCTCTCCTTCATGTGCAAGGCGGTCAATATGAGGTCCGCCTGGATATGGAAGGTTTAACGTGCGAGCCACTTTATCGTAGGCTTCTCCTGCTGCATCATCTCTTGTTTCGCCAATTACTTTAAACTGACCGTGACTTTCCATGTATACAAGCTCCGTATGCCCTCCAGATACAACTAGCGATAAGAGCGGGAATTCTAGTTTTTTGATTAGCTGATTTGCGTAAATATGTCCTGCAATATGATGAACACCAATTAATGGCTTTTGATGTGCAAATGCTAGCGCTTTGGCTGCATTTACGCCAATAAGAAGTGCTCCCACAAGCCCTGGTCCTTCCGTTACAGCTATTGCATCTATATCTGCAAACGTCAAGTTCGCTTGATTTAAAGTTTCTTCAACTACTACTGTAATTTGTTCTACATGATGACGAGATGCAATTTCCGGTACGACACCGCCAAATCGTTTATGGCTTTCTATTTGAGAGGCCACCACATTGGCTACAATTTCATGACCGTTTCGAATCACAGCTGCTGCTGTCTCATCACAGCTTGTTTCTAATGCTAAAATTAATTGATTTTCATTCATAAATTCACCCACATAACTAATGCATCCTCATTGTTATCAGAATAATAATTCTTACGAATACCTCCAGGTTTAAAACCTAGCTTTTGATACAATGATTGTGCAATATGATTAGATACCCTAACTTCTAATGTCATTGACGTAGCACCTAGTTTTCGAAGAACGTCCATCACGTTGCGCAGCAGCAATTCACCCAGTCCCTTGCCTCGGTAGTCTGGCAATAGCGCAATGTTGGTTACATGTGCTTCGTCAATAACAATCCACGTTCCGCAATAACCAATAATATTTTCCCCTTCTTCCATCACAATGTAAGTTGAAAATTGATTATTGGTTAACTCATTTTGAAATGCTTCTGCACTCCAAGGTGTCGTAAAAGACTTCTC
The DNA here is from genome assembly GCF_038005965.1 of Priestia sp. FSL W8-0524. Classification (NCBI taxonomy): domain Bacteria; kingdom Bacillati; phylum Bacillota; class Bacilli; order Caryophanales; family Bacillaceae; genus Priestia; species Priestia sp. FSL W8-0524. The sequence goes on along the minus strand of NZ_JBBOUG010000001.1, from coordinate 5,148,486 downwards.
TTCGATTTTCACTACTTGATCAATATCTTTAACTTCCATTAAACGAAACTTAATTGTTAGTTTCATGTTATACCTTCTTTTATCCTTTTTGCTGTGAAGCAAGCCAGTTGGCTTCTGCTTCAGCTAAACGAATGTAGTTCGGAACAAAAGTATGCACAGACTGCGGCTCTTTCTTCATTCCTAAGAAAGCCAATTCACTTGGTCTTGGGTTAAACTGCTGAACATGGGCAAATACAGCTTGTTCACTCAACACTTCTTTTAACGCCTCTTCATGCATGGAAAGATCATTGCCTATGAATAAAATAGGTTTGTTGTATGACTTTAAATGTTCCGCCCAGTCCTTATTAATAACAAGTCGATCACTTTCAACTTCTACAAGACCTCGTTCGTTATTCCATTCATATAGTCCTGTATAAAGCTGCTGACGGCGCGCATCAAATAACGGAGCAATATATCCATCAAAATAACGACCGTTTGCTGCTAGTGCCTCAAGGCTAGATACACCTATTAAAGGAATATTTAAAGTCCAAGCAAGTGTCTTGGCAATGGTAACACCAATGCGTACACCGGTATAGGACCCGGGACCGTGTGCCACTACAATACGGTCTAGCTCGCTTGGCGCAATATCACAATCTTTTAACAAAGATTCCACAGCGTTCATCACGCGAACAGAGTGATTCTTTTTTAGATTCGTAATAATTTCTCCAATTACTTTGTTTTCTTCAACGACAGCAACACCCATGACAAAATTGGATGTATCAATGGCTAACATTTTCATCTTTTAAAAAGCTCCTTACATATTTCAACGTACCGACTGCCTATCGCTTTTACAAGGATTTTACGAGTCGTTTCGTTTTCATGGTAAATATTGATTTGAATATATTCATTAGGAAGCTGCTCTTCAATCAGGTGAGCCCACTCCACGACCGTCACGCCATCTCCTTCAAAATACTCATCGAACCCTAGGTCTTCAAATTCATCCCCTAGACGGTACACATCCATATGGTAAAGAGGAAGGCGACCGCTTTTGTATTCTTTAATGATAGTAAATGTCGGGCTATTCACATTGCGTTCAATTCCTAAGCCTTTAGCTAAACTTTTTGTGAATGTTGTCTTTCCAGCTCCCAAATCGCCTTCAAGCAGCAGCACGTCACCAGCTTCTAATAAAGTTGCTAGACGAGCAGCCAGCTGATTAGTTTCATCAGGAGACGTAGACATAAACGTAAATTCATTAATCTCTGTCATTCATTCAGAACCTCATTTCAATCTGTATATATATATTGTAAACGTTGTGGACTATACATATCCAGTAAGAAATCCAACAATCTTTAACATCGCAATTCTACAAAGAAATTTCTTTGTATATAAAAAATTCCTTAGGATTGCTCCTAAGGACGGTAAAGTTTTATATAAAAATGGTTCAAACAATAAAAAAGACGAAACACATTGTTTCGTTTCTAAAACATGGCGGTCCCGACGGGAATCGAACCCGCGATCTCCTGCGTGACAGGCAGGCATGTTAACCGCTACACCACGGGACCATGTTGGTTGCGGGGACAGGATTTGAACCTGCGACCTTCGGGTTATGAGCCCGACGAGCTACCGAACTGCTCCACCCCGCGATGATAAAAAAGCAAAATAAAAATGCCTAGCGATGTCCTACTCTCACAGGGACAAAGTCCCAACTACCATCGGCGCTAAAGAGCTTAACTTCCGTGTTCGGTATGGGAACGGGTGTGACCTCTTTGCCATTATCACTAGACATTTATATGAGATTATTCTCTCAAAACTAGGTAACAGATTGCTGAGTAAAGCTTACGCTTTTAAAGTTTGGTTAAGTCCTCGATCGATTAGTATCAGTCAGCTACACATGTCGCCACGCTTCCACCTCTGACCTATCAACCTGATCATCTTTCAGGGATCTTACTAGCTTGCGCTATGGGAAATCTCATCTTGAGGGGGGCTTCATGCTTAGATGCTTTCAGCACTTATCCCGTCCACACATAGCTACCCAGCGATGCCTTTGGCAAGACAACTGGTACACCAGCGGTGTGTCCATCCCGGTCCTCTCGTACTAAGGACAGCTCCTCTCAAATTTCCTACGCCCACGACGGATAGGGACCGAACTGTCTCACGACGTTCTGAACCCAGCTCGCGTACCGCTTTAATGGGCGAACAGCCCAACCCTTGGGACCGACTACAGCCCCAGGATGCGATGAGCCGACATCGAGGTGCCAAACCTCCCCGTCGATGTGGACTCTTGGGGGAGATAAGCCTGTTATCCCCGGGGTAGCTTTTATCCGTTGAGCGATGGCCCTTCCATGCGGAACCACCGGATCACTAAGCCCGACTTTCGTCCCTGCTCGACTTGTAGGTCTCGCAGTCAAGCTCCCTTGTGCCTTTACACTCTACGAATGATTTCCAACCATTCTGAGGGAACCTTTGGGCGCCTCCGTTACATTTTAGGAGGCGACCGCCCCAGTCAAACTGCCCACCTGACACTGTCTCCCGGCCCGATCAGGGCCGCGGGTTAGAATTTCAATACAGCCAGGGTAGTATCCCACCGACGCCTCCACCGAAGCTAGCGCTCCGGCTTCTCAGGCTCCTACCTATCCTGTACAAGCTGTACCAAAATTCAATATCAGGCTACAGTAAAGCTCCACGGGGTCTTTCCGTCCTGTCGCGGGTAACCTGCATCTTCACAGGTACTATAATTTCACCGAGTCTCTCGTTGAGACAGTGCCCAGATCGTTACGCCTTTCGTGCGGGTCGGAACTTACCCGACAAGGAATTTCGCTACCTTAGGACCGTTATAGTTACGGCCGCCGTTTACTGGGGCTTCGATTCAGAGCTTCTCCCAAAGGATAACCCCTCCTCTTAACCTTCCAGCACCGGGCAGGCGTCAGCCCCTATACTTCGCCTTGCGGCTTCGCAGAGACCTGTGTTTTTGCTAAACAGTCGCCTGGGCCTATTCACTGCGGCTCTCTCGGGCTATACACCCTACCAGAGCACCCCTTCTCCCGAAGTTACGGGGTCATTTTGCCGAGTTCCTTAACGAGAGTTCTCTCGATCACCTTAGGATTCTCTCCTCGCCTACCTGTGTCGGTTTGCGGTACGGGCACCTCCCGCCTCGCTAGAGGCTTTTCTTGGCAGTGTGGAATCAGGAACTTCGGTACTATAATTCCCTCGTCATCACAGCTCAGCCTTTATGATGAGCGGATTTGCCTACTCATCAGCCTAACTGCTTGAACGCGCATATCCAGCAGCGCGCTTACCCTATCCTACTGCGTCCCCCCATTACTCAAACGGCGGGGAGGTGGTACAGGAATATCAACCTGTTGGCCATCGCCTACGCTTTTCAGCCTCGGCTTAGGTCCCGACTAACCCTGAGCGGACGAGCCTTCCTCAGGAAACCTTAGGCATTCGGTGGACAAGATTCTCACTTGTCTTTCGCTACTCATACCGGCATTCTCACTTCTAAGCGCT
>NZ_JBBOUG010000001.1:5027500-5142500 GCF_038005965.1 Priestia sp. FSL W8-0524 | reverse complement strand
GCTTGCCACCTACGTATTACCGCGGCTGCTGGCACGTAGTTAGCCGTGGCTTTCTGGTTAGGTACCGTCAAGGTACGAGCAGTTACTCTCGTACTTGTTCTTCCCTAACAACAGAGTTTTACGACCCGAAAGCCTTCATCACTCACGCGGCGTTGCTCCGTCAGACTTTCGTCCATTGCGGAAGATTCCCTACTGCTGCCTCCCGTAGGAGTCTGGGCCGTGTCTCAGTCCCAGTGTGGCCGATCACCCTCTCAGGTCGGCTATGCATCGTTGCCTTGGTGAGCCGTTACCTCACCAACTAGCTAATGCACCGCGGGCCCATCTGTAAGTGATAGCCGAAACCATCTTTCAATCATCTCCCATGAAGGAGAAGATCCTATCCGGTATTAGCTTCGGTTTCCCGAAGTTATCCCAGTCTTACAGGCAGGTTGCCCACGTGTTACTCACCCGTCCGCCGCTAACGTCATAGAAGCAAGCTTCTAATCAGTTCGCTCGACTTGCATGTATTAGGCACGCCGCCAGCGTTCATCCTGAGCCAGGATCAAACTCTCCGAAGAAATGTTTGACTTGCTCATTTAAAAAATAAAAATTAACGTTGACGTTTGTCGCTTTGTTCAGTTTTCAAAGTTCAATATATTTGGAGCGGGTGATGAGAATCGAACTCACGACATCAGCTTGGAAGGCTGAGGTTTTACCACTAAACTACACCCGCAATATGGCGCGCCCGAGAGGAGTCGAACCCCTAACCTTTTGATCCGTAGTCAAACGCTCTATCCAATTGAGCTACGGGCGCTTCTTATGATGTTTACCGCCGTTGTTTTGGCGACTTTATTATAATATCATTTCTATTTTCTTATGTCAACACTTTTTTAAAAAGTTTTTTTGGTGCGGCCGAGAGGACTTGAACCTCCACGGGGTCGCCCCCACTAGGCCCTCAACCTAGCGCGTCTGCCATTCCGCCACGACCGCTAAATACACAAAATGAATAAGATGCGGGTGAAGGGACTTGAACCCCCACGTCGTAAAGACACTAGATCCTAAGTCTAGCGCGTCTGCCAATTCCGCCACACCCGCAAGAAATGAAAATGAGCCATGAAGGACTCGAACCTTCGACCCTCTGATTAAAAGTCAGATGCTCTACCAACTGAGCTAATGGCTCTTTATGGCTGGGCTAGCTGGATTCGAACCAACGCATGACGGAATCAAAATCCGTTGCCTTACCGCTTGGCGATAGCCCAATAATTTAAAATGGCGGTCCCGACGGGAATCGAACCCGCGATCTCCTGCGTGACAGGCAGGCATGTTAACCGCTACACCACGGGACCATCCAAAATTATGTATAAAACAGTCAAATGGTGGAGGATGACGGGATCGAACCGCCGACCCCCTGCTTGTAAGGCAGGTGCTCTCCCAGCTGAGCTAATCCTCCACAGAATATGTAAATAAAAATCAATGGTGACCCGTACGGGATTCGAACCCGTGTTACCGCCGTGAAAGGGCGGTGTCTTAACCGCTTGACCAACGGGCCATTATAAAATGGCGGAGAAGGAGGGATTTGAACCCTCGCGCCGCTTACACGACCTACACCCTTAGCAGGGGCGCCTCTTCAGCCACTTGAGTACTTCTCCATATGGCTCCACAGGTAGGACTCGAACCTACGACCGATCGGTTAACAGCCGATAGCTCTACCACTGAGCTACTGTGGAATAATATTTATCAGACTTCTTACATTGTAATCGACATTATATGTAATGTCAATAAGTTTTTGTAATTTCTTTGCCGTTTATTTGAGACGGCTTTATTAATTTACCATAATGAATCTATTTTAGTCAAGCATCTTCTACATTTTTTTTAATTTACCTTTACACTTCCCACAAACATATTTAACTGTGTTCACTTTTCTTTTTCGAACATATTTTTGATCACACTGCATACATACATATATGTGCTCTTTTTTCTTTCCATCACTTTCTTTTTTCAATGCCTGACAAAATCGAGGTGCGTCTACTTCTTTCATTAACCTTTTAAAGTCTTGATCTCCATGCTTATACCCTTTCCCCTCAATATGCAAATGATAGTGACAGAGCTCATGTTTAATAATTTCTACTATTTCTTGTGTGCCATATTGTTCAAAGTATTTGTAGTTTACTTCTATATTAGATGTACGTAACAAATACCTTCCGCCTGTCGTACGTAACCGAGAATTAAAAGTGGCTTCATGACGAAATGGTTTGTGAAACAGCTTCAATGAAATTTCTTCTACAAGTATTTGTAAATCCTTATCATTCATCTTATATACTCCTCTACTGTATGAAATCACCTGACTAGCTCTTTGGGCATACACTTCATTACATACTCACTATTCACCTTATCATAAATGAAAAGGAGTGATTGTCCTTATGCCAATGTGGCTACAAAAACAAATGAGGCGCGCTTATTCTGAAAAAGACCGTGCACAAATAAAATTGCTCAACCAATGTTGGTTTTTTTATCAAAAAAATAATTCCGCTTCTTAAATCACTTCTTTTTACAAATAAAATTGCCTTTTCAGAAAATCTGAAAAGGCAATTTTATTATTGATGGGGCGGAATCATCGTCAGTGCAACTCTTCCTTTTTTCATATCTACGTCTTCTACCCACACATTCACCAAATCTCCTACTGAAACGACATCGAGGGGATGCTTAACGTACCGATTCGTTAATTTAGAAATATGGACTAGACCGTCTTGCTTAACTCCTATATCGATGAACGCTCCGAAGTCTACGACGTTTCGCACCGTTCCTTCAAGCTGAATACCTTTTGCTAGATCCTCTAGCTTCAAAATATCCTGACGGAGCAAAGGTTTTGGCAGTTCATCACGAGGATCTCTTTCCGGTCTTACGAGCGCTTCTATAATGTCTTTTAAAGTAAGCTCCCCTATACTTAGTTCTTCTGATATTTCGGGTAAAGAAATATGTTTTAATGCTTCTTTTACTTTCTCCGTTCCAAGTTCAGTCTCTTTCACTTCCGCTTTCTTTAAAAGCTTTTTAACGTCTCCATATGTTTCAGGATGGATACCCGTTCTGTCTAAAGGTTCTTCACCTTCTATAATACGTAAAAACCCAATACACTGCTCATATGTTTTAGCCCCTAGACGCGGAATTTTCTTCAACTGTTTTCGGTTAGAGAATTTTCCGTTTTCATCCCGATATTTTACAATGTTTTGAGCAACTGTCTTATTTAGACCAGCAACGTATTGTAGAAGCGAAGCAGAAGCCGTGTTTGCATTCACTCCTACTTGGTTTACTACTGTCTCTACAATAAAAGTCAGTGAATCATTTAATTGCTTTTGAGACACATCATGCTGATATTGCCCTACTCCTACCGACTTAGGATCGATTTTCACAAGCTCAGCCAGCGGATCTTGCAGCCTTCTGGCAATCGATACAGCGCTTCGCTCTTCTACTTGAAAATCAGGGAATTCTTCTCTAGCAACATCAGAAGCCGAATATACGCTTGCTCCCGCTTCATTCACAATCAAATAATAAACTGGGTTTTCAATTTCTTTAAGAACATCCGCTACAAATTGCTCCGTTTCGCGAGATGCCGTTCCATTTCCAATTGCCACTACTTCAATAGGGTATTCAGCGAACATTTTCTTTAATTTATTTTGTGCTTCAGCTGCTTTTCTCACAGGAGGATGTGGATAAATAACATCAATTTTTAATACCTTGCCTGTTTCATCTACTACAGCTAATTTGCAGCCTGTTCGAAAAGCTGGATCTACTCCTAATACCACTTTCCCTTTCAATGGAGGTTGGAGAAGAAGTTTTCGTAAGTTTTCAGAAAAGATGTGAATGGCTCTTTCTTCCGCTTTTTCTGATAGGTCTTTACGAATTTCGCGTTCAATAGATGGTTCTATTAAGCGTTTATAAGCATCTTCTATAGCTGAGATGATATAACCTTCAGCTGAAGAATCCCTTTTCTTGATTACTTCTTTATGTAAATATGAAAGAATACGATCTGTAGGCGCGTCAATACTCACTTTTAAAATACCGTCTTTTTCTCCTCTATTCATAGCTAAAATACGATGAGGAACGATTCGCTTTACCGCTTCTGTATATTCATAGTACATTTCATAGATATTTTTTTCATCTTTTTCCGGATCTTTGACTGAAGTAACAATTATGCCATCTTTTACAGTGGTCGTACGAATCCACTGACGGTAAGATGCTTCGTCAGAAATTTGTTCCGCTACAATGTCTAGGGCTCCCTGAATAGCTTCGTCAGAAGATTGAACTCCTGCTTCTTCATTTATGTATGTTTGCGCTTCAATGTTTACGTCAGAATTCGGGAAACTTAGTAGCCACTGTGCTAATGGTTCAAGACCTTTTTCTTTTGCTACAGTTGCTTTTGTACGTCGTTTTTGCTTAAAAGGGCGGTATAAATCTTCTACTTGCTGCAATTTCTTCGCTTGATGAATTTGAGCAGACAGTTCCTCAGTTAATTTCCCTTGCTCTTCAATTAATCGGTGAACTTCCTCTTTACGCTCCTCTAAATTCATTAAGTAGTTCCAGGAATCTAAAATATTCCGGATTTGGACTTCATCCAAAGCACCAGTTTGTTCTTTTCTATATCGAGCAATAAAGGGAACTGTATTACCATCTTCTACTAAAGCAATTACGTTTTGTACTTGCTTGTGTGAAATCTCTACCTCTTTACTTACACGTTGAACAATTTGATTATCTAATTTCGTTGCAACAGACACAGCTTATCCTCCTACCTAAATGAAACTTTGTCTCTATTGTAACAAAACTCACATGCAATAACACATGTGAGCTAAAAAGAAAGGCTATGCAGTTGGAAGATGACCAGCGATATACGTAATATCGTCATTATGAGATCGAATTGCTGCCTGTAGGCGTGTCGACAATTGATCGACATTCATCGAGTTAGCAAAAACAGATTTAATCTCTTTTAATTCTAAGCCATCTGTATGAATCAAAAATTTAGAACCGGAGTCATATGGGAAGGTTTGTGTGCGGAACTTTTGAATTTTCCCTGATAAAAAACCTTGAATTGGCAGAGGGTACGTTAATTTCCCCTCCGGAGAATACAGATAAAAGCGGATATTACCTACATTTGTGTAATGAAATTCGTTATGTTTTTTATCAATTTTCAAAATAGCTACTGCTGCGCCTCTTGTATGTCGAGTAGCCTTGTTGCACTTAGAAATGATCTCATCTACATCTAGATGATGATGAGCTTTCGCTACATCCGTAACAGCTACAGAAGCGGCTCTGGCTTGTTCACCGCTTCCTAATCCATCTGCCACTGCACATAGAAAATAATCATCCGTTTCTTTGACATAGTAACTATCTCCACAACACACGTTCCCTTGCTTTGGCTCTTGATATATATGAGTTTGAATCGACTTTGTATTCGGGTCTACTGTCATCACGACATATACTCCGAATCGTTAGAATCTGAGCGAGCTGCAGTCCTTAGCTTATCAAGAGCTCTTCTTTGCAGTCGAGATACATGCATTTGAGAAATCCCTAATTTCTCACCGGCATCTTTTTGACTCAGATTTTCAATAAATGTATAGCGAATTACTTCTTTTTCTCTATCGCTTAATACATGAAGAATCTTTTCTAACACTAAGCGCTGATCAGTTTTCTCATAACCCGACTCTTGTTCACCTACTAAATCAAGGATTGTAACAGTACTTCCATCAGAGTCTGCTTCAATAGAATGATCAACAGACAACGCTTGATAACTTTGCCCCATCTCCATCGTTTCTAAAATTTCTTCCTCTGTCACTCCGATATGATCAGCAATTTCTTTTACTTGAGGAGATCGCTGTAAACGGGTTGTTAGCTCTTCGACAGCTGCTTTAATTTTAGGACCTAATTCTTTGATGCGGCGCGGTACGTGAACACTCCACGTTTTATCGCGTAAAAATCGCTTAATCTCTCCAATGATTGTAGGAACAGCAAACGATTCAAAACTTCTTCCAAATGAAGCATCATACCTTCTAATAGCTCCTAACAGTCCTAGCATCCCTACCTGCACAATATCTTCATGTAAGCTTCTGCCTTTTGAATAACGACGTGCAATAGATTCAACAAGGTTCTTGTAATGTACTACTAGATCACTTTGTGCTTCTTCATCCTGCGTTTTTTGAAAGCGCTCAATTCGTTCCTGAACCTGTTCTTTAGTTAATTTCATAGGTTGAGACTGTGTTTTCATCACTCTCCACCTGCTCTCTTTGCACATACTTAGTCATCATTAGCGTTACACCTTTTGAATTGACCATTTTCACTTCGTCCATTAGTGTTTCAATTAAATATAAACCAAGTCCACCTTCAGGAAGAAATTCAACTTCTTTTGATGTTTCATAAGGTCCTATATGTTCCTTAAGCTCTTCAAAATTAAAGCTTTCGCCTTTATCGACCACCATGATTTCTAAACGGTCATCAAATAAACCAAAACCTACTCTCACTTCACCATTTTCTTCACTCTTGTAAGCATGCTGTACGGCATTTGTACATGCCTCACTCACAGCAATTTTCATATCTTCAATTTCATCATAAGAAAAACCCATCCGGTTCGCTACACCAGACAGCGTCAGTCGAATAATCGCTACATAGTCTGGCTTAGCAGGAATCTTCATCTCAACAAAGTCATAAGGCTGTTTCATTTTACGCCACCTTCTACTTGTGAATTCACGTTTAAAATGTCTGTGAGGCCCGTAATATCAAATAAGCGCTTGATGCGCTCTGATACACCAACAAATTTCAAAGAGCCGTTATTTTTCTTATTGGCTTTTAACAATGCAATAAATACACCTAGTCCTGTACTATCCATGTATGATACATCGGTTAAATCGACTATAATTTCCGGTTCAGTATGTTCAGTAATTTCCATGAACTTTTCTTTTAGCTTAGGTGCTGTATATGCGTCAATCTCTCCAGCCAGCTTAATACGATATGCTTGACCGTCCTTTTGTATATCTATTTTTAAATTCATCGTATTAGTAGACCCCCTCTAATTTTGTGCTATCTTTTCTGTACCCTTATTTAGAATACTTAAACTAAACTCTTCAAAATAATCAATGTAAAGTCATCTCTCAATTGAAAATGCTGTAATTTTTCCAGCTCTTTATATACAGATTCTACAATTTCTTGAGGAGACAAATGCATGTATTTTCGAATTAATTTTATGATGTCCAATCTTTCGATAAATCCTTCTTCAGTTCTGCATTCTGTTACACCATCTGTTAACAGAACAATCATATCGCCTTTTGAAAGCTGCTGCTCGTACTGAAGATATTTCACATGGCGATCGACTCCTAGCACGAGTCCTTTTGCTTCCAAATCTTCAAATGAATCAGCTTTGGCATCATAATAAAAGCCTGGCTCATGCCCTGCAGATGCATAATCAAATAAGTTTGTCTCGGGATTATAACTTCCGTAGAACATCGTAATAAACATACTTGGATCTACGTTTCTCTCTACAATATTATTCAAGTTCTCCAATACGTAACTTGGATTTTTTCTTGAGTCCGGTAAGCTGTCCATTGCATACTTGATCATAGACATACACATTGCAGCTGGAATTCCTTTTCCGATCACATCGGCAATGGCAATACTTAACCCACCGTGCTCTTCTTCTACAAAGTGAAAATAATCTCCGTTCATCTGTTTAGCAGGTACGCTAATCGCGCCAATTTCTAAAGTTGAACTAGCCGGAACCTTTGTCCCTAACAGCGTCTGCTGGACGTTAGCGGCAACTTCGATTTCAGAACGAAGTTCCCGCTGCTTATTTTTTAATGTTTGATGCTCACGAAGAGCAAGACCGTAGCTAATCATTACCTCAAGTAAAAAGTCCAGAGAATGCAGCACTTTTTCTGGAATATCAGAATAAATTTCTTCAATCACTTCTTTATGAATGCTCACAATATCTTCTGGCGATATTTCATTCTCTAAAGATTTTCTACTTAGTTTTTGTCCTTGATACAAAATTTGTTCATTTTGTGTTTGGATATAGTTCCCCAAAATATCTTTGTATAAATCTCTCATCTCTTTATCAAAAGACATTATCTATTTCCTCCTACCGGAGCCACTTAACTGCTTTAATCTCAGTACCTTCTCCGACATTTGTTTCGATGTCAAACTCATCCATCAATCGTTTTACCCCAGGAAGCCCAGCTCCTAGTCCACCCGATGTTGAGTATCCATCTTCCATTACTTTGCGAACGTCGGGGATACCTGGCCCTTCATCTGTTGCTACGACAAGAAGACCGTTTTTTCCTCCACGATTTAATTTCTCAATATAGATTTGACCCTTACCCGCATATAGGTAAATATTACGAGCTAATTCAGAAATGGCGGTTGTAATACGAGCTTGGTCAACTGTTCCAAACCCTAGCTCTTTCGACACATTTCTACCTAATTGGCGTGCCGCTACGATGTCCCATTCTGTTACGATTTTTACGCTGGATTGGAATTCCATATACTAATCCCCCAATTCCGATTGGAGTTTCTCAAGACCTTTTTCTAAATCGAGTGCAGTAAGAACATCGTTTAGGCCAATCCCTAACTCAACAAGTGTAATAGCTACTGCAGGCTGGATACCTGTTAATACTACTCTGGCCCCCATCAAATTAGACATGCTAACCACGTCACCTAACACTTTTGCGATGAATGAATCGATCATATCAATTGAAGTTAAATCGATTACCACTCCTTTTGCTCCAGTTTGATGAATTTTACTTAGCAAGTCTTCTTGGAATTGAATAGCCGTTTGATCATCCAGCTCCCATTGAATGGATACCAATAAGTAGTCGTACAATTTCAAAATGGGTATTCTCACGTTTATTCCTCCGATTCTATATCAACTATTTTCCGCTCAGTCATTTCTAACGCAAACTCTACACCTTTTTTTAATGAGTTTTTCGTAATAATTTCATTTAAGTTAATACCTAAGTTCACAATAGTCTGAGCAATTTCCGGACGAATTCCTACTAACAAACACTTGGCTCCAACCAAACGTACGGCTTCAGCAGCTTGAATGATATGATGGGCAACCATCGTATCCACTACTGGTACTCCGGTAATATCTATTAATACGACCTCTGATCGGTGCTTTACGACACCTTGCAGTAAGTTTTCCATAATTTTCTTTGCACGATCGGTGTCAATTGTTCCCACAAGCGGCATTACCGTAATTTTATCAAATACCGGTATTAATGGAGCAGACAATTCTTGAAGTGCAACTTTTTGCAACATAACTGTATTTTCCCACGAGTTGGAGTATTGTTCTACTATTTTGTTATAAATAGGGCTTAACCACTTGTCAAACCGATAGAATAATTCAGAATGAGTTTGATCAGCCTTTACATGTTCACTGTTTACATACCCTTCAACCACTACATGACCCAAGTTACGTACACCCTGTGTCAAATAAGCAAGAGGCCATCCTAAACTCACAACTCGTCCTACTACTTCCTCTAGTTCCTCTGCAAAATTTTCCTGATCACGGAATGCTTTTGCCAAAAGTAAATTTACAAAATCAGAGCTTACATTTACGTACACTTGCTCGGATACAATGTTTTTAATCCGCTCTGTTTCCACATCATTCATTAACACTAGCCATCGATCAAAAATTTCTGATTTATGATTTTGTATATAATTGAATAAATCTTGATTCATGAGGTCCTCCTTGTGAGTCAATACACTCATTTATATCTATATATATATTATCATTTTTAAAACGTTTCTTATTACAATATACGTTTACTGATTATTCCTAGTCAAATTAAAAAAGTTGCTCATAAAGGAGCAACTTAGCATAAATGGAAGTATAATTCTAAAAGTCGATAAGTCCTACACTGATTTGCAAGGCTTCATCCACTCTGTCCATCATTTCATCATCTAAATGGGTAATCTTGTCTGTTAGCCTCTGTTTATCAATAGTACGAATTTGTTCTAGTAAAATAACTGAATCTCGCTCAAATCCATAGCGCTTTGCATCAATTTCAACATGCGTAGGTAACTTTGCCTTTTGAATTTGAGCAGTGATCGCAGCTACAATAACAGTTGGGCTAAAACGATTGCCTATATCATTTTGAATGACAAGTACAGGGCGAACGCCTCCTTGTTCTGAGCCAACAACAGGAGATAGGTCAGCAAAATAAACGTCGCCACGTTTGACTACCAAGTCATTACCCCCCGCTTACTAAACGATCCACAGTATGATCAGCTTCATACTCTGCTAGAAAAGCCTCGGAAGCAATATTTAAGTTTATCTTTGCCATCTCCATATATCCACGTCTCATTGATTCGCGAATATGGCGTTTTTTTCGCTCACGAAGGTACAATTTTGTTGCTTGGTGAATAAAATCACTTCGGTTGCCATTTTCTTGTTTAACCATAAGATCGAGCTCCGATACTAAATTTTTCGGTAATCTTACTAGGATTTCTGTAGTTGCGCTCGCTTCAGACACAAACATACACCTCCAACATCAATACACACACCAATAGTCTCATCTTTCCTTATCATAACATTGATTAGCTTTAATGGAAAGTTAATTCTGTCAATTTCTACACTATTATCGTCAATTGATACCCTCTTTTATGCATGGAAGTTATTATTTTATTGTCTTTTGTTCGCAGGCTTTTTATGTTGACTCAGGAAGATGTATATTCAGCGCAAGATATAATTATTAACATGAATGTGCTGAGAATCTCTTGTATAAACCCTCGGAACCCTTGCTGCAATCATGCAAGGGATTTCATAATTAATTGTTTCAAGATGCTTTGCTACTTCATCAATTGTAATTTCAGCACCTTGTTGTTTTCCAATAAATGTTACTTTTGTACCCATTTTATACATTTTAGGCAATTTAATCATCAATTGATCCATGCATATCCTACCAACAATTGGCACTTTAACTCCATCTACTAACACTTCAAAATTACTTAATTTACGAATCCAGCCGTCTGCGTATCCTACTGGAATAGTAGCAATCCATTCATCTTCTTTAGCTTCATAAGTAGCTCCGTAACTGATATGACTCCCTTTTTTGACTTTTTTAACATGCACAATACGGCTGTGCAGCGAAAAAGCTTGTTTTAACGGAATTGGCAAGACTTCTTTTAATTCCTCTGAAGGACTCAAGCCATACATAGAGATACCTAAGCGTACGCCATTAAAGATATCGCTCGGACGACGAAGCAAAGCTGCGCTATTTGCACAGTGAATCATCGGAGGTGTAAAATTATGTTCTTTCACAATTCGAACCATTTCTTCAAAGAATGTGTATTGTTCTTCAAAATAAGACGAATTTAGCTCGTCTGCTGTTGCAAAGTGTGTAAACACTCCATCCAGCGCGAATCCTGAATGAGAAGTGATGATATTCATCGTTTCGTGTAATTCTTCTTTTGTTCTAATTCCTAAGCGACCCATGCCTGTATCTATTTTTAAATGCATATGCAACTGACTGTTTGCACCTAGAATGGACGCCGCTTCTTCAATCCAAGCTTTGCTATAAGCAGTGACCGTTACATCCCACTCCAATGCAGTTTGAATGTGTAAGGGAGGCACGGCTCCTAATACTAAAATGGATTCCTTTATTCCTTTTTTTCGAAGAGCAATAGCTTCATCCAAAAAAGCTACAGCTAGCATATCAGCGCCAGCTTGAAGCGCAATCTCTGCTACTTCTTTATCTCCATGCCCGTACGCATTCGCTTTTACTACGGCCATTAACGTTTTATGCCCCGGTATCAGTTCTCTTACATGATTCACATTTTGAAAAATGGCTTCTACATCAATTTCTGCCCATGTTTCTCTATAAAATGCATCCATTACTACGACACTTCCTTTTTTCAGAACCATTCTAAACGTACTTTCCTCTGTTAGTATAATACATCTATAGCCAAACTTCATCTCGATCTTTATTCAAATTAAGCAAGAACAAGCCTACATATATGCAGGCTTGTAAGCTTCTCTTATTTTCCCATCTGACTTTGCACAGATCTAGCAACTGTACTCAATTCATCTGGTGTCAGCTGATCAGAAGCCAGCATAAAGTCTACTCCATTATATGTCCAAGATAGACTTTTATCCGTTAAAGCTCCCACAGTAAAACCTAAATCAAATGGCTCTCCGGCAGTAACTGTAGATGTTGCTGTTTTAGCTACTTGCGCTTTTTCTTGTACAAGCGTAAACGGCTTTTCTCCTTTGTACATTAAAACGACTCTCTCACCATTTTCCGTCTCGATTTTCTTTTCCTTGGACAGCTTTGTACCTTTTGGAACGTCCTTAGGATAAAGAACGCTAAATGATTTGTGCTGAGCTAATGTCGGAATGTCAATCTTTGCACTTGTCATGTTTCTTTTTGTATCAAAAGCCCCTTTATCAAACTTAGAATCGAATTTCACCTTAGAGAAATCAACTTTTATTAACACTTTATTATCCGTATCCATAATTTTAACCGACACAGGCGCTAAGTCACTTTTGTTCAGCGTAATTTCTTGTTTAGGAAGCATTGTGCTATTTTGATAGTTCGTTTTTGTTTCAAAAATATAATGTTTATCCGTTGATTTAAAACTTGCCTTTTCATCCTTCACAATATCTTGGACAAGGGATTCATACAAATAAGCTTGACTGCTATTTTGCGGCCAGTCACTTTGAAAACGAAAGCTTTTATTTAAGGCAGGCGTTAAAACAAAAACCCCTTCATCATTACGCAAAATCATTTGGCTTTGATCTTTCTTTGTATTTTTCAAATTCACTCGATAGTACATAGGCTTACTATGCCAAATCTCTACATCGTATACTTGAGCATCTTTCCCTGTATTCAATGTCATCTTAGCATCTGATTTATACCCCGCCATTTCTTGTACCTTGGCATCCAATGCATCTGTTACATCCTGCTGACTTTTTTCACCGCATGCTGATAAGGCTAAGAGAAAAAAGGCGCAAACAAATAAGCCAATCCATTTTTTATGCATTTCCCCAACTCCTTTATTTCGTATATTCACAGCTAAACGGAGAAGCAAGAACATATCTTGTCTCCCCTATCCACACTATGAATATATGAACAAGAAATAGTGAATATGCAGACTAGCTTGACAAGCGTTCAATAATTACTTGAGCAATCGCATAGTGTGCACTGTGGGAAATAGATACGTGTACAGACGCTTCCAGTGGTTGTTTTGTAACAATGTGGGGTTTCCCTCTTTCATCATTCACGATTTCGATATCTTGGAAGCTGAAATCTTTTCCTATTCCTGTTCCAAGAGCTTTCGAATATGCTTCCTTCACAGCAAATCTTCCTGCTAAAAATTCGACCTTACGTCGGCTTGATAGCTTTTCATAGCGTTCTCTTTCATTTTTTGTTAAAATCCGAGTAATAAAAGCGCTTTGACGCTGCACCATTTTTTCAATCCGCTCTAACTCTGTAATATCAATTCCAGTTCCTATAATCATTTTCATTTAATCCTCTCTTACAGAATAGTATATAAAAATGCCTTTATAAAAAGGAGTGACAAATATGTTCGTACGCACAGAAAATGCAGCTGAATTTAAACGTTTTTATCCTGTTACCTTCACGCTTATCTGCATCCACATTGCGCTATGGTTACTTGCCGCTCTTCCCTCACACCTTGCAGAATCTTTTATACATCAGCTTATTGGTGTGAATAGTTTAATTTCCCAAGGAGACT
The DNA here is from genome assembly GCF_038005965.1 of Priestia sp. FSL W8-0524. Lineage (NCBI taxonomy): Bacteria > Bacillati > Bacillota > Bacilli > Caryophanales > Bacillaceae > Priestia > Priestia sp. FSL W8-0524. The sequence continues at coordinate 5,128,787 of NZ_JBBOUG010000001.1, read as the reverse complement.
ACTGGCGGCTTTTCACACCTATCTTTTTACATCTAAGCTTTTCACATCTTCTTTTTAACTCATTTTCATTGTTCTTGTTAGGACCAGGCGCTGAGCGTATTCTTTCTTCTTATAAGTTTCTTCTATTCTACCTTACGTGTGGATTGCTTGGAAATATCGTTACATTTCTAATCCAATCTTCTTTTTACAGCCATGTGGGTGCATCCGGTGCCATTTTCGGACTGCTCGGATTTTACCTCTATCTTGTCATAAAACAAAAGCATATGCTTTCTAAAAGCAACCAGCAAATCATTGTCGTCTTTTTAATTATTGGATTACTTTCAGGTCTGCTAACGCCAGGAACCAACAATACAGCTCATTTCGCTGGAGGTATTGCTGGATTTCTTCTCGCTTTTCTTACGTTCAAACAGAAAAACAAGCCACAGATATGAGGCCTGCTTTAGGATTTAATATAAAAAGTGGATGAGTTAATAAATTCCACATCTTCATAAGTCTTCAAATCTCTTACTAACTGAAAGAGCGCTTCATCTTTTTTCTTAGCTTCAATCATGCAATCAATTTGCGGTATCGTTCCATTTACTTCTTTTAAAAAGCTGTAAAACCCATTAACATCGATATAATCTGCATGGGCTCTAAATTCTTTATCACTTTTAGGACTAGATATATGCATTTTTAGAGGAAGTGTTTCATGTTCCCATGTTCTAATGATACGGTCCCAATGCTCTTGCCATGAAGTTTCATCGTTGTTCGCCTGATGATGATGAAGATCAAAAATGATTGGGACATTTAGTTTTTCACATAAATACAAGACGTCTTTTATATGAAAGGTTGTATCGTCGTTTTCCAACATAATCATTTGCTGAAGGGATTGAGGTACAAGCCCCCAATTATGAATAAACTGCTCCAGTGCTTTTTCTTTATCATTATAAGCTCCTCCAACATGTAGAACACAGCGATTTTGAAGCGGAATATCCATTCCTTTCAGCAACTTTTGATGCATACGAAGAGTTTGGATAGAATGCTTAAAAACCTCTTTATCCGTTGAGTTTAAAACAACAAAATGATCCGGGTGAAAATCTACTCGCATTGGATGTTCCTTCAAAAATACAGAAATACGCTGAAGAGCATCTTTTAAAGGAGCTATGTAGTTCCACTCTTTTAGTGCCTCATGGTTAGCTAATGGAATTAACTTAGAACTGAATCGAAAAAACTCAATTTCACTCCACGCATTATGTTTTAATAACCGTAAGCAGTTTTCTAAGTTGGATATTGCAATACGTTCGAGCTTGCGAATGGCCGCTTCATGGTCTTTCACACGCTGAAATTGTGCAAAAGTCATTGTTTGAGAAGGAGAACTATTTTCCAAATGAACGCTCATCGCCACATAACCTAACCGAACAATGGTCGACATCAGTGAACACCCCATTTTATTTTACTCATAGTGTGCACCAATAAAATAGCAATTAACACATAAAAAAACGAGCCTGTTAAGGCTCGTTTTTATTTTACGCTTTGCTGCGAGAATCTTTACGATTACTGCTGCTATTGCGATTTCTATTATCACTGCCGTTGCTTCCACCGCGACGCTTGTCACCAAAACGCTTTGAGTTTCCACGACGATTTTGCTGTGAGTAGTTTTTAGAGTTAGAACGTGAACGACCTCCGCCATTTCCACGTTTGTTTTTATCACCTTTTGCAATTACCGGTGGTTCAGCAGTTAATTGAATTGGTGATTCATTTGGTTCTTTTGTAAATAATTTGATTGCCGCTGCCACTAATGAAACTGAATCGTGCTCTTCAAGTAACTCTTCTGCCAACTGTTTGTAGTAAGATAAGTTGCCTTGTGTCACAGATTCCGTTAATTTGTCAGCTGCAATACGCTGTTGACCTTCCATTGCTTCATCAAGCGTTGGAGCAGTCATACGCTCCATTTTACGTTTTGTTGTACGCTCAATATTGTGTAACTGTCCAGTTTCTCTTGGCGTTACAAATGTCATAGCAGCACCCATTTTACCAGCACGTCCTGTACGTCCGATACGGTGTACATAGCTCTCCGGATCTTGAGGGATATCAAAGTTGTATACATGAGTAACACCAGAAATATCAAGTCCGCGTGCAGCTACGTCTGTCGCAACTAATACATCAATAGAACCTTCTTTAAATTGACGTAGTACAGATAGACGTTTCGATTGTGTCAAGTCACCATGGATACCTTGTGCAGAATAACCACGCATATTTAATGCTTCTGATAACTCATCAACACGGCGCTTTGTACGACCAAAGATGATAGCTAATTCAGGTGATTGCATATCTAAAAGACGAGTAAGGATATCAAATTTACGCTTTTCTTGTACTTCTAAATAATACTGCGTAATGTTTGGCATCGTTACTTCTTTTGCTTTTACTTTTACCACTTTTGGTTCGTTCATGAATTTTTCAGCAATGCGACGGATTGGAGTAGGCATTGTTGCTGAGAATAAAAGTGTTTGGTGGTTCTCAGGTACGTTTGATAAGATTTTTTCAATGTCTTCGATGAATCCCATGTTTAACATTTCATCTGCTTCATCTAAAATAACTGTATGAACGTCTTGTAGACGAAGTGTACGACGATTAATATGATCTAGCATACGTCCTGGTGTCCCTACGATGATATGAGGGTGCTTTTTCAATGCACGAATTTGACGACTGATATCTTGACCACCATAAATTGATAGCACGCGTACGCGCTTTGTTTGACCAATTTTGTAAAGTTCTTCAGATACCTGTACAGCAAGTTCACGAGTAGGAGCAATAATTAACCCTTGAATTGCATCTACGTTTACATCAACTTTTTCAATAAGAGGAATACCAAATGCCGCTGTTTTCCCTGTTCCTGTTTGTGCTTGTCCGATCAAATCGTGACCTTCTAGTGCTAATGGGATAGTTTCTGATTGAATTGGTGTTGCTTCTTCAAAACCCATTTTACTCACAGCTTTGTTAAGCTGTTGACTTAATCCTAAATCTTGAAATAATGCCAAGTTTTTCAAACTCCTTTTATATTTAGACTATCTATATTTTACAAAAAAAAGCATTCTCCGAGGAAACGGAAAATGCTCTAAACGACTACTTCAATAAATTCAACGTTTAGAGTATAAGCGCCTCAAGACACTCAGACTACATCATAACACTATGGCTTTCCGTTTGCAATAGAGCTTACTTATACTCTTTTTAATATCACGGTAATTTATGCATCATTTTTGAGATAACTTCCTCAAGCTTCATCCCTCGAGATGCTTTCACTAAAACCACATCTTCTCTTGTTGTAATCGCTGTTAATTTTTCAACAAGCTCATCTTTCTCCTCAAAGTGTATTACCTTATCTTCTGCAAAATTATTTTTTGCTCCTTGCTCAATTTCAACAGATAAAGGACCGTATGTTAGAACATAATCAATTTTTTCTGCTTGAATAAACTCTCCCACTTCTTTGTGGAACTCTTTTTCCTGATCGCCTAATTCAAGCATATCCCCAAGAACAAGAATTTTTTGCTTATAGCCTTCTAAATCATGCATCAACGTGATAGCAGCTTTAACGGACGTTGGACTTGCGTTATATGCGTCGTTAATGAAGGTCAGGCCATCTGTTCGTTTTACAAGCTCCATACGCATATTTGTTAGCTTTAATTCTTTTAATCCCTTAGCGATTGTTTCGTTGTCTAGTCCAAAATAATGACCTACCGCAATAGCAGAAAGCGCATTGTGAACATTATGTTTACCTAATACCGGGATAAAGAATGAATATGTTGTTTCACGTGAAACAGTGAATGTTGTTCCTAACTCTTCGGCTGAAATAGCACTTGGATACAAATCGTTTTGTTCTGAGCTGCCAAATGTCACCGTTTCAAATGCTGGATTAACTACGCGCGACGTTAAAAGTGGCTCATCACCATTATAGACAAGCTGACCTGTTGGTGCTAAGCCGCTTGTAATTTCTAATTTTGCCTCCGCAATTCCATCACGACTTCCTAAGTCTTGAAGGTGCGATTCTCCGATATTTGTAATAATGGCCACATCAGGCTCCGCTAAATTAGAAAGAAACTCAATCTCTCCTCGGCTGCTCATGCCCATTTCTAAAACGGCAATATCATGAGTTTCATCTAAACGCAAAATAGTAAGCGGCATGCCAATATGATTATTAAAGTTTCCATCTGTTTTCAGAACACGGTAAGTTGTATCAAGCACAGCTTTCACCATGTCTTTTGCCGTTGTTTTTCCGTTACTTCCTGTAATGCCCACTACTTTAATATCTAACTCGTGACGATAGGATTTCGCTAATTGCTGAAGAGCTTCTAGCGTATCATCGACTAAAATAACGCTAATGTCTGTCGGTGGGTTTTCTTCATCTTTGTTCCACAGAGTAGCGACCGCTCCGTTTTCAATTGCTTTATCGACAAATACATGCCCGTTAAAACGTTCCCCTTTAATTGGGATATATAAATTGCCTTGCTGAATAGTTCTCGTATCAATTGAGACTCCCTCAATTACAGTTGCTTCGTTCCCGCTATGAAATACACTTCCTGGAATCATTGCAGCTAGCTGTTTAAGCGTACGTTTAATCATTGTTGGTTTGCTCCTCTCGATATAAAGTAAACTATGGATACTATTTAATTGAAACTAAACACAGAAACACTATTCATGATGAATAGTGTTGTGTGAGTTACATTGTGTGTTTAATTTGCTGCTTTTCGGTATGACGTTCAATTGCTAGTGATACAAGTTTTTCAATTAAATCTGGATATTCAACACCTGCGTGTTTCCACAATAACGGGAACATACTGAAAGGTGTAAAACCAGGCATCGTATTCACTTCATTAATAATGAATTTACCTTCTGATGTTAAGAAGAAATCTGCACGTACAAGACCAGATCCATCAATTGCTTTAAATGCTTTGATTGCTAGTGCTGACATTTCTTGATGCTGTTCTTCTGTAATTTCAGCTGGAATAATAAGACCTGTATCGCCGTCTTCATATTTTGCTTTGTAATCGTAAAACGCTTTTTTAGGTAAGATTTCTCCAACTACTGAACAAGCTGCTTCATCATTCCCTAACACACCAATTTCAACTTCACGACCAACTGCTGCTGCTTCTACAATGATTTTTCGATCAAATAAGAAAGCTTCAACAAATGCCGCTTCTAACTCTTCGCGGTTATCACATTTGCTAATCCCAACACTTGAACCTAAGTTTGCTGGTTTAACAAAGCAAGGGTATCCAAGTGTTTCTACTTTTTCATAAGCAGCCGTTCGATCTGCTTCCCACTCGCGGCGGATAAACGATACGTACTCCACTTGAGGCAGACCTGCCTGTGCAAACAGCTGCTTCATTACAACTTTATCCATACCAGCTGCTGAAGCTAATACGCCGTTTCCAACATAAGGAATATTCAATAATTCTAATAATCCTTGTACCGTACCATCTTCTCCATTTGGACCATGAAGAAGTGGGAAAATAACATCTAGTTGATCATCTGTTTTTGAATCTGTTAATGCAAACATTTCTGTATTCAATGAAACTGGTGAAATAGCTGTTCCGTTATCTTGAATTTCTAATTGAGCAACTGTTTCAAGCGGACCAGTCAGCTGTGTGCCGCGAATCCATTTTCCTGTTTCTGTAATGTAAATTGGATGCACTTCATATTTATCGTGATTAATTGCTTTTGAAACTGCTAGAGCTGTTTGTAAAGATACTTTATGTTCAGCGGATTTTCCTCCGTATAAAAGGCCAAGCTTAATTTTCACTGATGTTCCTCCTAACACATATTCATCTTTTCTATTTTATCATGCACGTTTAGATAGTAAACAGAAATATTAACTATTATTACGTATGTCAAAATAGCTAGGCTTGTGAAAGAAATTCCAGCTTCTCCTTTCATTATTTAAAATGACCTTTTCACTTGAATCATTTATTTTTGAAAAAACTTTTTTGATTTTAAATCTTTTTTAAAAGTTTATTTATAAAGTTTATTTATGCTAAAGATCACCATCAATAATCGAAACTATAGTTCTGGTATAAATCAGGAGGTTCAACAAATATGAGTAAAATGGGAAAAACGATGATTGCTGCATGCAGCGTAGCCATTGGAAGTATTTATGCAACTGGTTATATAAACACTCTATCTGACGCGCAAGCTGTTCAAGTCACACCGGCTCATCATCAGAAAAAAACGAGAGATCAGACAGACAATCAAACGATTGTTAATGATAACTGGGGAGAAGATATCGCTTCTTCTAATAAGCACCCTTCATCAGCGAGTACCGAAAGTTCTGCTCCTAAAACAAAATACAAAGATGGAACGTATTCTGGTCAAGGAAGCAACCGTATCGGAACTGTTTACGTATCTGTGACCATTAAAAACGACCGAATTGATACAGTTGAAATTACAGAAGCGGATACTCACTATTCTGAGAGTTACATTGAGGATCTTCCGTCTCAAGTCGTACAAAGACAAAGCTCAGATGTCGACGTCGTGAGCGGAGCAACGCTTAGCACAGAAGATTTTCAAAATGCCGTGGATGACGCCCTTCAGCAAGCAATGAATGCATAAAGGAGAAACGCATGATGTCCATAAAAACGTATAGTCGCTCTGTCTTATGTATGGGAACAACCGTGTCCATTCAAGTAATTGCTCCCCAATCGGAGGAAGCAAATGTCCTTCACCATATCTCAAAGGCATTTACTATTTTTAAGACCGTCGAAACGACATGCAGTCGATTTGATGCCAAAAGCGAAGTTATGAAGCTAATTAGACATATCAAAGAACCTGTTGCTGTTAGCCCCCTATTATTTGAAGCCCTTCATTTCGCTATCTTAGTAGCAGATGAAACGCATGGAATCTTTGACCCAACGGTAGGAAAACAATTAGAAAAACGTGGTTTTAACGAACATTATTTAGATGGAAAGCCCGTACAAGTGAACGAAGCAGTCGATTCTGGAAGTTATAAAGACATCGTATTGAATACACATAAAAAAACGGTTCTCTTACAAAAACCGATGATTATAGATCTTGGAGCGGTCGCCAAAGGATTAGCTATTGATTTGGCTGCCCACTCCCTTCCTTATCAGCATTTTATGATTAATGCCGGAGGAGACATCCTAGTTAAAGGACTCAATCAACACGGAGATTTGTGGAAAGTCGGGATTCAGCACCCTCAGATTCAAACGCAGTCATTACTGACCTTGCGTGTAACAGATACGGCTGTCTGCACATCAGGAAATTATGCTAGAAAAAATAAGACGCAACCATTCATGCATCATTTGGTTAATCCCTTATCTCCATCTACTAGAAGCAGTCTAATGAGTTGTACAGCTATTGCTCCTTCTGCCATGCTGGCCGATGCATTATCTACATCAGCTTTTATTTTAGGAGCGGAAAAAGGAGTAAATTTATTGAATGATGCCGACGTACGCGGCGTACTCTTCGATTCTAGTTTCACTCCTTTTTTCACATCAGATATGGAGGAATTAATGAATGATGACCACACGTTCTGAACGAAGAAGCGGTGTTAAATATATTAGTACACCCAAAGGTTATATTATTGTAGATGAAAACAAACCAAAAGAAATAAGTCGGTGGGGGCAGCTAGTTAAAACACCTAAAAGATACGTGATGGCTATGCTGCTGCTTTTAACCTTATTAGGTGAATTCAACTCTTCTGCCTTTCAAGGATTAGGACACCTACTACTCGCCGTATGCTCGGCGGCCGCCTTAGATTTAGGATTTTCTTTTGCTTATAAAAAGAAAATTCAGCTTCCTGACGGCGGAATTATTACTGGATTAATTATTGCCTTAGTGCTCAGCACCTCTACACCTGCTTGGGTCACATTTTGCACTGTAGCTGTTGCTATTTTATCGAAGCACTTAGTAAAAGTAAAAAAGAAGCCTATTTTTAACCCTGCCGCTTTTGGTCTTCTCTTTTCACTTATTGTCTTTTCAAGCGGCCAAAGCTGGTGGGGAAGCTTATCTTTACTACCCGTCTGGCTCATTGTATTCGTGTTTGTGACAGGGTACCTTGTGACGAGCAAAGTAAATAAATTCCCTCAAGTATTTGCGTTTTTAGGCGTGTATTTTGCTATTTTTACGATTATGTCATTAATAGGAGTAGGTGATGTAGCGGATGCTTTACGAGCTCCTTTTGTTAATTCCGCTTTATTTTTAGCCTTCTTTATGGTGACGGATCCGCCAACTTCTCCTGCGAAGTATAAAGACCAAATAAAATTTGGGATGCTTGCAGGGGCGATTAGCGCCGTAGATTACTTAGTTTTTGGCGGCCTTGCCTATTTATTAATCGGCCTGTTACTTGCTAATGCATGGAAAGCATGGAAGACTGCAAACAAAAAAGTGACAAAAAAAGCTGCCTAATGACAGGCAGCTTTTTTCATAGCGGAATTTTCACATAAAATTCCGTACCCACGTTTTTTTGACTAAAAACCTTAATTTCTCCGTCATGAGCTTGTACAATCCATTTGGCAATCGCGAGCCCTAAACCGGATCCTCCTTCGGCACGCGCCCGACTCTTATCACTTCGATAAAAGCGATCAAACACATACGGAAGATCTTTCGCTTCAATTCCAATGCCTGTGTCTTTGACAATTAGCGTCATAGAGTGATGATGTTTCTTTAGACTAATATGAATGCTTTCTCCAGGTGGGGTGTACTTAAAAGCGTTGTCTAACAAAATCATACATAGCTGATGAAGTCGTTCTTGATCTCCTCCGAACATTAACGATTCAATTTCCCTTGTGAAATGCAGCTCCTTTAGTTCAAATATAGGCTCAAACTGATTAGCTACTTTATCAACTAGCTCACCCATATTAAAGACCGTTTTGTTTAGCAGCTGTGCACTTGAATCAGATCTAGCGAGTGTTAGTAAGTTGCCCACCAGCTTCGTCATCCGCTTTACTTCGTTTAAGCTTTGATAAATGTTTTCGCTTTCTTGCTCAATCGTATGATTTGGTCGTCTAAACAATAGCTCGAGATGCGTTTGCATCACGGAAAGAGGCGTCCTTAACTCATGGGAAGCATCTGCAATAAATTCGACTTGTTTGTTCCAAGATTTTTGAATAGGTACAAGCGCTCGATTGGCTAAAAACAAGCCAGCTACAAGGGAAAGAAGCAGTCCAATAAAAGCTGAAATGACAAGAAGAAAAGCAAGGTGCTCTAAGGTTTGAGTTTCTGGATCTACGTTTAAGACAAGTTGAATTGTTGAAACGTCTTGATCTTTTATATATCCTTCATTTTTCACATTCATCACTCGATAAGCATGACCGTTTACCTCTTGCGACGTTTTGATTTTCCCTTCTGAGAGCGCAGGCTTAAAGTCGTCAATATCGTTTGTATATAACCCTTTTTTAGGTGTAATTTTGATTAATTTTTTATCACTGCTCCAAAGTAAAAACGCAACGCGACGTTCTGTTTCTCTCTCATTGTTTTCCTGAATTTCATGTAAATTTCTTTTTTTAACCTGCTCGCTCATCTCACTTAGCCGATTGTCCGGGTTTAAAAAAATAAGATGCTGCATGTAAAAATATAAAACCACACTAAAAATGCTCAAGATAACCATCAGCACCATTGTGTTAAATAACACAAGCCTGATTCTCGTCTTTTTAAACATGCTCTTCCCCTTTTAACATAAAGCCTACGCCTCTGACTGTACGTACATAATTGTCACAATTAAAAGGCTGAAGCTTCTTTCTTAAATGGTGAACATAAACATCAACTACGCCCACTCCTACATCGGATGTAAAACCCCATACCCGATTAAAAATTTGATCTCGAATAAGGATTTGTTCTTTATTTCGAATAAAATATTCCAAAAGCTGAAATTCTTTAATCGTTAACGTGAGGACACTTCCATTAATCACTACTTCATGATTGGCTTCTCGTATAGAAATGGGACCATATGAAATCATACCTTCTTCTGCCTGCAAGTCCCTAAGCATTACCCTTAACCTCGCAAAAAGTTCAGCCATGGCAAAAGGCTTAACCAAATAATCATCGGCTCCATAGTCGAGTCCTTTCACTCGATCTTCTACACTATCTTTTGCAGTAAGAAAAATAACTTTGGTCAACACCTTTTGTTTTCTTAGTTTTTTTAGTATGTCAAGCCCTGTCATACCCGGCAGCATAATATCTAAAATTAAGGCATCATAAATATTCTGCTCTGCTAAAAACAAACCTTCATCTCCATCAGACGCACAATCAACTTCATATCCTTCTTCTTTTAAGCCTTCTACGATACCGTGTAATAATGAAGCATCATCTTCTACCACAAGTACACGCATATCAAATTCCCCCTTTTGTGATTACCTAAATAATCATTATCTTAGCATGTCACTTTTAAAAATATTTTAAAACTAGCGCGTTATCATCTCTTATACTTTATAAAAAAAGTTATGCCTGCAAGCAGGCATAACTTTTAACTAAACGCTATTTATGATCAGGACGTCGGTAAATGAACACCGCTTCTTTTGGCAGTTTACCAAACAAAAAGCTAGCAAACGGTAAAAGACGATGACATCCCCAAATAATGAGGTAACAGCCCGCTAATGTCAAAATATAACGTGCCAAGATTTCCACGTGAAACATATAGTTGCCTTGTATTGGTACTGCTTTTGCCACAAAGTTTAAAACCATTGGATGAATCAAGTAAAATCCAAACGAGTACATGGCAATATTTTTAACGACCGTCACGGACTTCACAGAAAGCTTTTCAGCTAATATCTCTGCAATTCGGAAGAAGAAATAACTTCCCACGACCAAATAAAGCGTATTAACAGCCTCATACGTAAAGCCTGAAATGTGAATTGTCTTCATTGTGTATAAATGATAATTTAACAGTGAAATAGCTATTCCCGATCCGAGCGTCACCAGAAATAATACAATATTTGAACGACTGTACTTTTTATCCACTTGTTCGCGATAATAAATACCAATCCAACCGCCGAGTAAAAACGTAGCCATTGTATTTAAAAATAAATTAAATGAAGTGATATGATACGTATTGTTAAGCATTAAATAACCAAGCTGAATGATAATACCAAACAGCCACATGTATTTTTTAAAAATGGTTACTTTTTGTGCTAGCCATACAAAAATCGGCAGCACGAGATACACTTGTACAATTAAAAAGATAAAATGAAGCTGATAGTAGGACTCTCCGCGTAAAATACGTTTCACAATATCAGCTGCATTTAATTCTGTTGCTCCCACATAGTACGAATAAAATTCATAAATAAGTGCCCAAATAACATAGGGAACTAAAATATATGTCACTCTTCGAGCATAATACGTTTTCCATAAAGTCTTTGTTAACGGCTTGTTAATGTAACTATAAAAGAAAACTAAACCTGTGATCACAATGAAGATCCCTGCTTCAATTCGAACAATTCGGTTAAGGAAATGATATTTCTGATAAGCTTCACTTGCAAATGGCAGTACCGTTGCATACGCTGCTGTTACATGTACGAGCACAACCATCATCATAGCGAATAATCGTAAAAAATAAATGGATTGAATATGCTGCTTTTGTTTTTGCTTCACTTTTTCTCTCCTATATAATGTGAAATATACATTCTAGATGAATAATAGAACATTCAATTTTTTCTTATCTTTCCCGTTTTACAAATAAAAAAGCTAATAACATAAAATAAATGTTATTAGCTTTACTCGTTTGTATTTTATCTTTCCTCTTGCTATCACGCAACTGAATTTACAAAAACAATAAAGAACTTGAGTATAAAGGCCTAACTAAGTACCTTTTATTTACGGTGCATTTTGAATTCTAAAAATAATTCATTGTAATAAGCAAGCATTCGTTTGCCTAAGTTATTATATACTTCAAGCTTATTGGTTAGTTCTTCATCCGGATAAAAACGTTCATCTTTCGCTACTTCTTTCGGCAAATAATCTAACGCTTTTTTATTAGGCGTAGAATACCCTACATATTCTGCATTTTGAGCAGCGTGTTTAGGATCTAGCATAAAATTCATGAATTTATGTGCACCTTCTACGTTTTTAGCCGTTTTTGGAATAACCATGTTATCGAACCATAAATTCGAACCTTCTTCTGGAACAACGTAATTCAGCTTATCGTTTTCACTCATAATTTCAGAAGCATCACCTGACCAAACAACGCCAACTGCCGCTTCTTCATTTGCTAGGAGCATCTTAATCTCGTCTCCTACAATGGCTTTTACGTTTGGTGTTAATGTATCAAGCTTTCTTTTTGCTTCTTGAAGATGAGCTTTATTCGTATCATTTAATGAATAATTTAAGCTGTTTAGCCCCATTCCCATCACTTCTCTAGCACCATCTGCAAGTAAAATTTGATTTTTTAGCTTAGGATCCCATAAATCATTCCAACTCTTTATCTTCTTACCATGAATCATATCAGAGTTATAAACAATACCCACAGTTCCCCAAAAATAAGGAATAGAGTACTTATTGCCAGGATCAAAAGATAGGTCTAAAAAACGCGGATTAATGTATTTTAAATTAGGCAGCTTCGAATGATCAATTGGCAATAGTAAATTTTCTTCACGCATCTTGCTAATCGCGTATTCAGAAGGAACAGCAATATCAAATGTCGTACCGCCTTGTTCAATTTTTGTCATCATTGCTTCATTCGAATCAAAGGTCTGATAAATGACTTTAATTCCGGTTTCTTTTTCAAACTGATTCACTAAATCAGGATCAATATAATCTCCCCAATTATAGACGGTCAGCGTATCTCCTCCAGAGTATCCTTCGGCATTGTTCAAATGATGAACCACATACATAAGAACGAAAGAAAGGATGACGATGAAGATAAACGGCTTTGCTAATTGCTTCATTTTCCAGTCGCCACCCCTTTCGCTTTATTGCTATATCGCTGACTGATAAAGTAATAACCAATTACAATCAGCACGGTAAACATGAAAATAAGAGTAGAAAGAGCATTGATTTTCAGCGAGACCCCTCTTCTTGCTAACGAGTAAATTTCTACTGAAAGCGTGGAAAAACCATTCCCGGTCACAAAGAACGTAACCGCAAAGTCATCCAAAGAGTAAGTTAAAGCCATAAAAAAGCCTGCAAAGATACCCGGACGAATAAATGGCAATACCACTTTCGAAAGTACTTCAAAGCGACTTGCTCCCAAATCACGGGCTGCATCGAGCAGTGTCGGACTCATTTCCTGCAGCTTAGGCAGAACCATGATGACCACAATCGGTACACTGAATGCAATATGCGCTAATAATACCGATATAAACCCGAGCTTTACACCGATAATGGTAAATAGAATTAAAAAAGATGCGCCAATAATAACATCTGGACTCACAATTAACACATTATTAAATGTTAACAGTGTATTTTGAACACGTCTGCGCTTCACGTATACGATAGCAAGTGCTCCTATCACGCCAATAATCGTTGAAATAACCGAAGACAATAGAGCAATAATTAAGGTATTCAAGACAATAATGAGCAAACGTGTGTCTTGAAACACTTCTTTGTACCAATCTAACGTAAACCCTTCAAACTCTCGCATGTTTCCTCCGCTGTTAAAAGAGTAATACATTAAATAAAAAATGGGCGCGTATAAAATGAAAAAGACAAAAAATAAATAAAGGTGGCTGAACTTCCACTTTCTCTTCATTTTACACACCTCTCTTTCCAGTGCCTGTTATGAGCATCATAACGGCCATCGCAATAATTAAAAAGACAGCAATTGTGGCTCCCATGCCCCAATCCTGCGTCACTAAAAAATGTTGTTCAATCGCCGTTCCCAGTGTAATGACGCGGTTTCCAGCAATTAAACGCGTAATCATAAAGAGTGACAGTGCTGGAATAAAAACAGCCTGACAACCTGATTTAACCCCTTCTAGCGTTAGCGGAAATACCACGCGCTTAAATGTCACCCATGAAGATGCCCCCAAGTCTCGCGAAGCGTAGATAAGCGAGGGATTAAGTTCTTCTAAAGAGTTAAAGATCGGCAAAATCATAAAGGGGATAAAAATATACACTGATACAAATACAAAACTAAAGTCAGTAAATAAAATTTGATGAGTACCAAATCCCAGAAATTCAGTAAATTTATTAACCGTACCGTACGTGCCGAATATGCCTAAAAAAGCATAAGCTTTTAATAATAGGTTAATCCACGTCGGTAAAATAATCAGTAGAAGCCAAAGCTGCTTATGCTTAAGCTTCGTTAGTAAATAAGCTGTTGGATAAGAAAAAACCAAGGAAAATAACGTAATTAAAAAGGCATACCAAAATGAGCTCAGCGTCATCTGTAAATAAACAGGGGTAAAAAATTTCTTATAGTTTTCAAGCGTCAGCTCATTATCAATGCTGAAAAAAGAATAATAGACAACTAATACAATGGGAGCAACTACAAAAAGCAAAATCCATAACACATACGGGACTAAATAAATATTTCTTGATTTAGTTTGCATGGTAATCCTCTTCATAACCTTCGAGTCGCTTATCGAATTCTTCTTCCGTTTCATTAAATCGCATAACGTGAATAGCTTCAGGTTCAAAATATAAACCAATTTCTTCGCCAACCGTTGCCTTTTTTGTAGAGTGGACGAGCCACTCATTCCCTGCATGGTCATAGCCTAAAATTTCATAATGGACTCCTCTAAACAGCTGTGAATCTACACGAACCTGCAGCTTTCCTTGATCGGAGCTTGTAATGGCTAAATCTTCAGGGCGAATCACAATTTCAACCTGCTCATTTCGGTTTAACCCTTGATCGACACATTCAAATTGCTGGCCGCCAAACTCCACTAAAAAGTCAGCAATCATTTTACCTGGTACAATATTTGATTCACCAATAAAATCGGCAACAAAACGATTAATTGGCTCATCATAAATATCTGTAGGTTCCCCGCTCTGCTGAATTCTTCCTTTATTCAAAACAAAGATTTCATCGGACATCGCAAGCGCTTCTTCTTGATCGTGCGTAACAAAAATGAACGTAATACCTAGACGGCGCTGTAATTCTCTTAACTCGTATTGCATTTCCGTACGCAATTTTAGATCAAGAGCTGAAAGCGGCTCGTCCAGCAGAATGACTTCGGGCTGATTTACAATTGCTCGTGCAATGGCTACGCGCTGTCTTTGACCGCCCGACATTTCCTTTATTTCTCTCTTTTCATATCCTTCTAGGTTAACAAAGCGAAGGGCTTCTTTAACTTTTATCCCAATATCAGCATTTTTCATCTTCTTGATTCGAAGACCAAATGCTACATTTTCAAATACATTCAAATGCGGGAAAAGCGCGTAGTCTTGAAAAACCGTATTAACCTGACGTTTGTTAGCCGGGACATCATTAATTCTTTTTCCATTAAAATAAATCGTTCCGCTCGAGGCCTCCGTAAAGCCTGCAATTAATCGTAAAATCGTTGTCTTTCCACATCCCGATGGACCTAAAAGGGTATAAAACTTCCCTTTTTCAATTTCAAAGCTTACATGATCCAATACAACTGAATCATTATCATATTGCTTGGTCACATTTTCAAATTGAATAATTGTATTCGTAGATGTCATTTCACTTCACCTCTTTTGTTCTATAAATAAGACTCTGTCGCCACGATAATTAACTCTGTTATTCCGTCATGAGCATTTAAAATCTGATGTTCTTCAGAAGCTTGAAAATAGATGGTTTCCCCTTGTTTAGCCTCATATATTCTGCCTCCAAGCTTCACCTTCACACACCCGCGCAAAATGTAGCCAAACGTTTCTGAAAGAGAAGGTTCAAATCTCTTAAATGCACCTTTTTCATGAAGAATAAGACGAATTGGCTCCATTTCTTTTTCATTTGATTCATGTACAAGCCACTGAATATGGTAACCTTTTTCATCTTCGCAATAACTCGTGTAGTCTTCCTCTTTATATACAACCTTTTGAACATGCGTATCAATTTCGAAGAATTCTTTCGGTTCGCACCCCAGCACTTCCAAAATACTAAAAAATGTTTCTAAAGACGGCGAACTTAAATCGCGCTCTAGCTGCGAAATATAGCCTTTGCTTAAATCAGTACGTTCTCCTAGCTCTTCTTGTGTTAAGCCTTTTTTTAATCGTAAATTCTTAATTTTCTTTCCTATTTCCATACTCTCGATCCTCAACTGTATTTAAAATTAGCAAACAGCATGAATAATTGTTCATGCTGTTCCAAACTCAAGTTTTGTTTTACTTAACTTAAAGTTTACTTTTAACCTTAAAATATTATACATGAATTATTTTTTAGTACAACCTTAAACACTTAAAAAATAAAAACTCCTTTTATTTAAAAGGAGTTTTTATTTTTATTTATACAACCTATGCGTTTCATACTGTTTCCCGGATAATGTATCAAACTCAACTTCATGGTAATCTTGAAGGTCTTTTGCAGCTTTATTAGAGAGCGCTGCCGGCTCATCCACTAGCTTTCCTTTTGAGTTTATATACATATTTGAACGAAAAGCCGGCACTTCTGTTTTCATTTGATTCAGCTGATCGTAGAACAGATTACTTTTGTAACCAAGAGATTGAACAAGTGTCGGAGCAATATAAATAGGACTCATCGTACCAAGATTTTTATCTATTTTTGTATCATAATTAGATAAAAATAAGAGCGGCGTCTCATAAAATTTTTGAGATGTTTGCTGCGTTTTCTCGTTTCCAAAACCCGTTTCTTTGTAAGCTTGAAGGTTTTGTCCAAGTGCTGGCAAATGATCTCCCCAAAATACTACAATGGTCGGCTCGTCCAACTTTTGAATTTCATCGTTCAATCGTTTTAAAGCAGCATCTGAACGTTTGATTCCTTCAGCATAAATTTCAATTTCCTTTTGCATTTCTGGTGATAACCCTTTACCGGTTACTTTAATTGTTTCCTGACCATTATACTTATCCGCAGAATAAGGAAGATGATTTGCAATCGTTACAGCATGCACAAATGCAGGCTTTTTCGACTGACGAAGCGTATCGAGTACTTCATCAACTACAGCTTCATCAGAAACAAATTCTTTGTTATCTTTTTGAGTATGCTTCATTTGATCAATAAACTTCACTTGATCAAATCCCAAATTTGGATACACATTTTGTCTCATATAAAGCATGCCGCTGTTTGGATGCATAGCTGTTGTAGCATAGCCTTGTTTTTCTAAATAAGAAACAAAAGACGGATATTCTTTTTTACTCAATACATGCTGATAAGGAAGACCTCCAGGGTTAAAGAAAGACAAAGAGTAGCTCGTCAATGCTTCAAACTCTACATTAGCTGTCTCCCCGCCAAATGAAGGACTTAAAGACCACCCAGAAGGATATTTCTTTTGAAGCTCCCTTGTATTTTTCATTGGATCTTCAGAGAACGTCACGTTAAGCTTTGTTGGGTCCCAAAACGTTTCATTCATTACAAACACAACGTTTGGCTTGACTTCAGTCCTGCTTTCTTGTGTTTTCTCTTCCTTTGACTGAATGCGTTTTGCCACTTTGGCCATTACTTCCTGTGAGTAGTCATCCGGCTCTTGCAGCACATCTGTTTTAACATTTGAAATCATGCCAATAACAGGTCCATTATAGTAATAATTATTTTGCTGATTCCAAGGCATCAGCGCAGCATATTGATCATAATATTTTTGAGCAAACGAGTGTTCAAAGAATAAAAATGATTTCATTAAAAAGATAAGCGGCAGAATCATAATAATTCGAAGAAACCATCGAATTTTAATTTTCGGCAAGAAAAACCAAAGAGCGATCAGTACGACAATAGATCCAATAACTCCTATGACAATAGGAATTGAAATCGAATCTTTAATCATCGGAATAACTTCTTTTAACTGACTTGCCTGAATAAAATCGTTCGGGAACAATGGTTCATTTCGAAAGATTTTTTTATAATAGTTTACAAGAGCTAAAATAAAATACAGAACAAAGGTAATTCCAGCCCCTAAATAAGCTTCCCCTACTAGCATAATGATCGCTAGTGTTAACAGCGAAAGTAAAAAGACCGTAAAAAGATAGCGTTCAGGGTATGCTTGCACCCACTCTATTGTTTTGCCTGGATTATGTATATCAATATGATAGATAACAAAAACCATAGCAGAAACGGCTGCTACCGCAATTGAAAACACAATTGCCGTAAAAATGGCGTACCACTGCGAACCTTGTATTCTCTCTATCTGATTAAATCGAAGCAACAAATAGAAAGTGAGCGTCCATAAGACAAGTGAGCATCCCCCTATTAATACGACGAACCCAGCTGTATGGATTTGGGCCCAGTCAAACAATATCTTTGTGTCATTTGATATATTAAGCATAACAACACTGTATAAAAAAACGCTAAGCAGCCCATACGCCACCAGCATTGGCAAAGAACGATACAAATGTTTAAACATAACCTTAAGCCTCCTATTTACAATATCTTAACACTTTTAATATGATTTTAACATTCCTATCTCTCTCGCTTTCACGCCTAATTTTCCCATGATCATACCACTAACATTTCCCGAGAAATTTCACACAAAAAAAGCCCGCTTTTCTTATGAAAAGACGGGCCTCTTAGCCGTTTTATACGTATGTAAAAATTGCTGTTATGAACGCTCTTTCACTGCTTCTGCTTTTAGCAGATCACGAATTTCTGTTAAGATCTCTTCTTCTTTTGACAGAACAGCCACTTCTTCCTCTACTTTCTCTTCTTCTTTTCTCTTAAAACGATTAAAGAAACGAATAAATAAGAAAATCGAGAATGCAACAATTAAGAAATCAACAATTGTTTGAATAAAAGATCCATATAATACCGTAGCATCTCCAACCGTAAAGGATAAATCTTTAAAGTCTATCCCTGCTAACAACAAACCAATCAGCGGCATAATAATATCATTTACAAGAGACGTGACAATTTTTCCAAATGCAGCTCCAATAATAACACCGACAGCTAAATCTAATACATTTCCTCGCAAAGCAAACTCTTTAAATTCTTTAAGCATCTGTTTATTCCACCTCCTGCCCTTCATTTCAAACTTTCATGATAATACATCCTAAATTAAACAGACAAGGTGCATTTTCATTTTTCTCTTTTTCATGAGATATGTACCAGACCTTTAGTTGTATTTCTGCCCATATTTTCACTTTATATTCGCATGTAAAAACGCACTTTCAGTTTTCATTCAGGTAAGGTTCATGTTCAGTCCATTTTTCTTTTATACACTAATAGCATGTAATTCATCAAATATGTAATCGAACAATAGAGGAGATGGCTAGAACGTGAGAAAAATTCTACTGCGAGCAGCGGCTTTGTGTCTCGCAGCTATTATCAGTATTTCTTATACAGCAAGCACGGCGGACGCAAGTGAAAACACAGCAAGTGAAGATTTAATTATTATTAATAAAAAAACAAATCAGCTTGCTTATTTTCATAACGGAAAGTTAGAAAAGACGTATTCAGTAGCTACGGGAAAAACATGGAGCGATACGCCGGTAGGCTTTTTCAAGATTGTTAACAAAATTAAAAATCGCCCTTACTATACAGGGCACATTGCAGGAGGCGCTCCTAATAATCCTCTTGGCTCTCGCTGGCTAGGGCTTAATGCAAACGGAACAACCGGCGACACATACGGTATTCATGGGAATAACTCAGAAGCTAGCATTGGCAAATATGTAAGCCACGGCTGCGTACGGATGCACAATGCGGATGTGGAAGAACTATTCGATAAAGTAGCAGTAGGAACATCTGTAACTATTACGTATTCATCAAAAACCTTCGAAGAGCTGGCAAAGGTATATGGCTACGGACAGCTGTGAAAAATAAAAGCTTATCCAAAAAATGTGGATAAGCTTTTATTCTTCTTTATTCCCATACATGAGCTCCGTACTATGTGAATATAGCTCAATAATATTCCCAAACGGATCTTCGCAATAAATTAAGTAATAAGGTTTTCCAGGTCTTGTATTCCATACTTGGCTACGCTTTTTACCGCCTGATTGTTCGATTTTATCCGCTAATTTTTCCACGTCATCGACTATTAAACACATGTGAAAATAACTTTGATACTGCTCATCGCTGTCTTTTAATACAAGAGGCATTTGCGGCTTATTAAATTCAAACAGTTCAATGCCTACCTGGTTATCAGCTGTCATGTGAGCATTTTTCATTTTTTTAATATGAGACCCTAGTAAATCTTGAGTCATATTTTCAGCTTTTTCTTCCTCCGCATTAAACGTATAAGGACCGGCAATCAGCTTAAAACCTAAAACTTTCCCATACCACTGGACGGCTTCTTCTACATCAGGTACAGCTAATCCAACGTGAGTAATAGCTACCATTTTATCATCCTCCTATACACAAACATTCCCTTTCTACAAAAAGAAAAACAGCCCATTTAAAATGGACTGTTTACACGTATTAGAGTCATTTACGATTTTAAAGCATTATATTGAGCAATGATTTCTTTTGTTAAATTATTACTTGCCTCTAACCCACTGACCTCTTTTAACACATACTCAATACCATACTCATGAATATTCGCTTGAAGCTTCATAGCCTCTTTATCTTCTTGCGGGTCAAATAGAAGCGCAGCAGCGATGGCCTTCGCTAAGTGGGTATAAGAAAGGCCCGCTTTTTTTGCTTCTAGCGCTGGACGAATCAAACGATCCTGAGGTCCAAGTTTGCGAATTGGCGCTCTTCCTACCCGTTTAACTGAATCATTTAAATGAGGATTCTTAAAACGCTCAATAATTTTTACGATGTAGGCTTCGTGTTCCTCTCTATCTAAGTCATATCTTTTAATTAGATAGTCTCCTGTTTCTCGTAGCGTTTGCTGTACTTGTTGGTAAATATCTGAATCTCTTAACGTTTGATCAATCGTTTCTTTTCCTTTTAAATAACCAAAATATGCAATCACCGCATGTCCTGTATTTACTGTAAATAGCTTTCTTTCAATAAAAGGAGCAAGGTCAGGCACAATCGTCATTCCTTCTACAAAAGGAATATTTTCAGGTGCCTCTACTACCCATTCATAATAGGATTCTACTAAAACATCAAGCGAACCTTGGTTGTGTTGAAGAGGTACGATACGATCTACAGCTGAATTGAAGAAAAAGACCTTATTTACCATATGAGCTTTTGTCTCTTCATCCAGCGCATCAAAAATATAGCCTTTTAATAAATCTGTCGCAGAGATTTGATTTTCACATGCAATAATATATACCTTTTCGTCGCTTGTTTTCACACGCTCAGCCAAACCTTTAGCAATTAAAGGAGCAATGCGAGGCAGAACGTTCGGTCCGATGGCTGTCGTAATGTACGTTGCTTCTTTAATCGCTTTAATGACTGCTTGTTCTTGCGTCAGATTATTTAAACCAGATACGTTTTGAACAGCTAATGTCTCTGGGTGCTCTGCGGCTGTTATTACGTTTTGAACAGCTAATGTCTCTGGGTGCTCTGCGGCTGTTATTACGTTATACCCTTCATCTGTGTTTAACTGATTAATAATCTTTTCAGCAATATCTACGAATGTAACGTGATAGTTGCTTTGAGAAAATAATGCCCCAATAAATCCTCGCCCAATATTACCTGCTCCAAAATGAACTGCTTGTTTCACAAAAATCATTCCTTTATCAAATTATTTCGAAGGTACTCATGAAACGTATCCTCTAGCCTTTTGCGAATTATCTCTTCGTTCGAAGACGAAAAAACCATCATTGCTTCATGATCTTCAATTAAACTTGTACTAATTAAACTTAAGATTTCTTGCTGTACTTCACTTAACTCCTCAGGTGCTAGCATTAATAGAAGGTTACGCGCCTGCATGTTTGTTCCGTCCATACCTTTAACTGTGCAAGGCTGTTCTAAATGTGAAACTTGAAAAATCAGCTCTTTCACGTGATGTTCACGGCAATGGAACAGTGCCATACTCGTTTGCGGAATACCTAAACCGCCTTTGTTTTCTCGTTCCTTAAGCTGATCAATAACGCAGCTGGCATTGGTTATTAAACGTTCTTTTTCAGCTGCTTTTACTACGTGCGAAATCACTTGATCATGACTCACTGCATCCGAAAATCGATACATTCTAAGGTTTTGAAGAATTGATTCGATACTTCCATGCACATCTTTAATTTGCTTCATCGTTTCCTCAAAAGACGGTTTTTGTGTAGAGACGGTCTTATTTTTATATTGGAACGAACGATAGCCCTTATCTTTGGTTAACTTTTGAATGTTTTTCTGTAAAAAATTCTGAACGGACTGAATATCCTCTTCGGTTAAGAGTGGATTGACTAAAATGTAATCGACATTTAAAAAAGGAAGTCTTACTGTTGAAATCACTACGTCATACCCTTCAAGCGCCGCTTCTTTGATTTCTTTTACCGATTTAATGACAACTGAATTAATCTCCGGAATCTCTTTACGAATACGGCTAGCTAACATTTTCGAAGTGCCGATTCCAGTTGGACAGACAATCAGTGCCTGAATTTCCATGACTTCTTCTTTTAGCACTAGCGTTGAACCGAAATGCAAAACAAGATATGCCACTTCATCATCTGGAAAAACTAAATCCGGCAGCTCTTGATCGATACTGTTTCTCACAGCCATAAATAAAACAGGGTACTTTTTCTTAATCTCTTCCGTTAATGGATTAAAAAGCTCCATTTTTTGCTTAAGACGAAAAATTGCCGGTTCCATATGAGCAAGCAGCCCTTGGTAAAGGGAAAAATCACCGGTCAAGTCGGTGTTAAGCTGAACAGAAACATGAGAAATCATATTCTTAATAATCTGCCCAACCACTACGCTGTCGTAATATACGTCTCTAGTAGTTTGGAACTTAGCTGCACGTAGCCGTACTGCTAAGAAATGAATATCTTTTTCCGTGAAAGAAAGAGAAAATACCCGTTCAATTTCGCGGCAAATATCCTTCATTAAGAACAGTTCACTCGCCAGCTCTTCCGTTTGGCCGCCGTCGTCTTCTAGATACATTTGCTTTTTCGTTCGCTGTATCATAATGCAAATATGAACAATGAGCCCTATATAATCGCTGTCAGCCAGCTTAGAATGATGCTGATTAATCGCTTGATGTACAATTCGGTCTACTTCTGCTAAATAATTCGGATAAAAATAATGCAAAATCGTTTCATCCGTATGCTGATGATTTTCTACTAGAAACAAACATTCAATTAACTCTTCATTAAAGTGGACAAGAAAATAATTGGCTAATGCGTTCCGTTTATTGGCTTCAGTAGCTTGAACCTCTACTCCGACCCCTCTCTTTCGATGAAGGAAAACGTCAAATGTGGTTAACCACTCTGTTAATTCATCTAGATAAGCAGTTAGTGTAGTAATACTTACTTCTAAGTCTTTAGCCAGTGTTTGTAATTTAAATGAATCTCCTTCTTCTAGAAGAAGAATTAAAAGAATTAATTTTCTTTCCTGTGGAGACTGATCCGTCGTTTTAATCTTCATCAGCTCTTGGATAAGACGAAAAATTTGTTCATTTTTACCTTCAATCATTAGTCCTTCATCTTGTGTACGAATCAGCTTTAAATCAAATTTTTCAAGTGTTGATTCAATTGCCTTCAAATCTCGGTGAACGGTTCTTACACTTACATTCAAAAAAGTAGCAAGTGTAAGTGCTGTATGCTTTCCTGCCGTTTTAATAATTAACTCAATGATTGATTTTTCTCTTGAAGTAATAAACAAGAACATCAACTCTTTTCTTATTTATAAACAAAGGATAAAAAGGCATCTTCATGCCTTTCTATCCCGTTAGTTACTTTGAATAATAGCCATTAATTCTTTAGCTGATTTGGCATGAACCATCTTTTCAATATTGTTCATATCAGAACATGTAATCGCGATACCAGATAAAATTTCTAAATGGGTGCCGTCTTTTCCGGCAATTCCGAAAATCAAACGAACTTTCTCACCATCAAAATCAACGCCTTCTGGAACTTGAATTACTGTAAAACCTGATCTTAAAACGTTCTTTTTCGCTTCTTCGGTACCGTGCGGAATCGCTACGTCATTTCCCATATAAGTAGAAGTCATATTGTCTCGCTCAATCATCGCTTCAACATAGTTTTCTTCTACATATCCGCCTTTTACTAACACACTTCCTGCAAATCGAATTGCTTCTTCCTTAGAAGAAAAGTGCTGATTCAAGAAAACGTTTTCTTCTTTTAATAAACCATCATTACTATCTGTATAGTTTTCTGCAGATACGTTCTTTTCTTCTTCCGCCTTAGAAGTAGTATGATCATTTTTTAGTTGATCAATTAGTTTGTCATATTCCGGGCTAGATAGAAAGTTATCCACCGAGATATGATACGCATCTGGAACTTTGTTTTGAGCTCTTGGCGTTAGCTCTTCCTGTGTAATAACGATTTGAGCATCACTTGGAATATTACTGATAGCTGTATTTGTTACCGAAATATTTAAATCTGCTTGTTTAACTTTCTTGCGAAGAAGAGAGGCGCCCATTGCACTCGATCCCATACCTGCGTCACAGGCAAAAACAATTTTTTGAACGCTTGCTGGTACGTCGCCTTGCTGTTTTGTAAAGCTTCCTGCTACAGAGCTCTTCTTGCCCTTCATCTCTTGCATTTTGCGAGCTGCTTCGTCCAAATCTTCTGTTTGCTTGCCCGTTTTTAAAATTAACGAACCTACAATAAACGATACGACGGCTGCAACAAGAACACCTGAGATATTTGCAACATAGCTGCCTGCATTACCTGGTGTAGCAGCTAAAATAGCCAAAATACTTCCTGGTGAAGCAACGGCTTGTAAGCCTCCTCCTAAAAGAACAAATGTAAATACTCCGCTCATTCCTCCTAAAATAGCCGCAATGATTAGAAGAGGACGCATTAAAACGTAAGGGAAGTAAATTTCGTGAATTCCGCCAATAAAATGAATGATGGCCGCTCCCGGTGCTGACTGTTTTGCTGTTCCTTTTCCAAAGAAGCAATACGCTAACAGAATTCCTAATCCCGGACCAGGATTTGTTTCTAATAACAATAGAATGGACTGTCCGTTTGTTCGAATTTGTTCTGCTCCAATCGGAGATAAAATGCCGTGATTAATGGCATTGTTTAAGAATAAAATTTTAGCTGGTTCAATTAAAATACTTGTAAGAGGAAGAAGGCCATGTGCAACCATCCAATCTACACCCACTACAAGTGCACCTGTAAATCCGTCCACAGCTGGGCTAACTCCTAAAAAGGCTAGAATCGCTAGAATTCCTCCAAGAATACCTGCTGAGAAATTATTAATTAACATCTCAAATCCTGTTTTGACTTTACCTTCAATAAACTGGTCAAACTTCTTGATGATATAACCGCCCAGCGGCCCCATAATCATAGCGCCTAGAAACATCGGAATATCAGATCCAACAATGACGCCCATGGTCGCGATAGCACCTACAACGCCTCCGCGCTGATCGTGTACAAGCTTTCCTCCTGTGTAGCCGATTAGCAGCGGAAGCAAATACTTGACCATTGGATCCACTAGTTTGGCAAGGCTTTCATTTGGAAAAAAGCCTGTTGGAATAAATAAAGCAGTAATAAGTCCCCATGCAATAAATGCTCCGATATTTGGCATAACCATTGAACTTAGAAAGTTCCCAAATTTTTGTACAGCTACTTTTATATTAGATTGAGCCATTTGCTCTCTTCCTTTCTCTACGTGATGATACTTTAATCGTAAGAGATTAAACGCTTTCATTCAATGAATAGGAAAACTAACTTTGTCGTACCACAGACGGACAAAGCTTTTAATTACATAAAAAAGCAGCTGAATTACACGAATTCAGCTGCTTTCTAACTTAATATTTATCTAATTCACTTACAGGAGATTGAATAATAACTGGATTTTTCTCTGGATTTAACCATTTTAAAATAGAGACAACTTGTTCTTTAGAAGTGGCCGTACATCCTGCTGTATAATTTGTTCCTACATGAAAGAAGATTGCACTTCCCTTTCCTGGGGTTCTAGATTCATTATAATTAATGACAAACCCATAATCATAAGCCGGGATATCCATGTTCTCAGCGCTCGTCCAGCGGCCATTCGCTGGCTTTTGCTGCCACGTATTATACAGAGAGCTTTTTGAATCGTCTACCCACACATCATTTGATGTAATCTTTCGATATGGAAGCTTAGTTCCAGGATTTGCATAGCGTCCGAATGCTGTGCCAATTGTATATTTCCCTGTCGGAGACTCCATATCTCCTTCTTTTTTCGCTAAAGCGAATCCTTTTTGTCCAAGTACACCGTTCGCAGTTAAAACTTGCTTCCATTTTCCATCAACTTTTTCAAATGTTTGAATTTTAGCAAACTTCGTATCGTAGTTATCTGCTGTAACCAAGATGACTTGCTGAGCGTTGCCTAACGTTTTAAAAGAATCGACTACGAGCTTTGGAGACGCTGTAGCTGAAGCCTGTACATAGTCACTGCTTACATAGCCTGTGCGGCCGTTATAGTTAATTTTGTACCAGCTTCCGCTTTTGCTCACCACAGACAGCTTCTGGCCTTTTGTCACACTTCCTATAGATGCATAGTTGGTGCCTGCTCCGCTTCTTACGTTCAGCGTGCTCGCCGTTACTGTGTACGTTGTGCTTTCTGCTGGTGGCGTTGTTGGGGCCGTTGTTGTTCCCGATGCTTGTACATAATCGCTGCTTACGTAGCCCGTGCGGCCGTTGTAGTTAATTTTGTACCAGCTTCCGCTTTTGCTCACCACAGACAGCTTCTGGCCTTTTGTCACACTTCCTATGGATGCATAATTGGTGCCCGCTCCGCTTCTTACATTCAGCGTGCTTGCCGTTACTGTGTACGTTGTGCTTTCTGCTGGTGGCGTTGTTGGGGCCGTTGTTGTTCCCGATGCTTGTACATAATCGCTGCTTACGTAGCCCGTGCGGCCGTTGTAGTTAATTTTGTACCAGCTTCCGCTTTTGCTCATCACAGACAGCTTCTGGCCTTTTGTCACACTTCCTATGGATGCATAATTGGTGCCCGCTCCGCTTCTTACATTCAGCGTGCTTGCCGTTACTGTATACGTTGTGCTTTCTGCTGGTGGCGCTGTTGTTCCTGATGACTGTACATAATCGCTGCTTACATAGCCTGTGCGGCCGTTATAGTTAATTTTGTACCAGCTTCCGCTTTTGCTTACCACAGATAGTGTTTGATCTTTTACTACGCTGCCGATAATCCCGTAATTCGTTCCCGCTCCGCTTCTCACATTTAGCTTGCTTGCCGTTACTTTATATGTAACTGTTGCTGCATATGCCTTTTCTTGATTTCCCCCAATTGAGCCAAAGCCAGGCGTTACAGCCGTTGCAAGCGTAGCTGTTAACGCCATCCCCACCATTAATTTTTTCAACTGCTTTCCCTCCATTTATTCCTTATAAAATTCTACTATTTTCTATTCTTAATTCATTATCTTACCATATTCCAAACGAAGGGAAAGGGTCAATAGATGCTTTTCACACGGCCTATAAAAAAAGACAGACCTCTTTGATAGGTCTGCCTCTTTCACTATTATCCTAAATCAACGTTGTGATATACTTGCTGCACATCTTCTAAGTCCTCTAATGCATCAATCATTTTTTCAAACTGAGCTTGTGCATCTTCAGGAAGAGTTACATCATTTTGAGCAAGCATCGTTTGCTCAGCTACTGTAAATTCCGTAATACCAGCATCGTTGAACGCTTTTTGTACCGCATGGAATTGATCCGGATCAGCATAAACAATTACAGAATCTTCTTCTTCTAAAATGTCACGCACGTCTACATCTGCTTCCATTAACAGTTCTAGCGTCTCTTCTTCATCTTTACCTTCTACACCAATAACAGCTGTTGGATCAAACATATACGCTACTGATCCGCTTACTCCCATATTACCGCCGTTTTTACCAAAGGCAGCACGCACGTCTGAAGCTGTTCTGTTTACGTTATTCGTAAGAGCATCTACGATAACCATTGAGCCATTTGGTCCAAAACCTTCGTAACGAAGATTATCGTAATTTTCTTCTGAACCGCCCTTTGCTTTTTCAATGGCACGGTCAATAATTGCTTTTGGCACATTGTATGTTTTCGCGCGTTCTAATACAACTTTTAACGCTTGGTTTGATTCTGGATCTGGCTCACCTTGTTTTGCAGCCACATAAATCTCACGGCCAAACTTGGCATATATACGACTTGTATTAGCATCTTTTGACGCTTTCTTTTCTTTAATATTGTTCCACTTACGGCCCATATTGTTTCACTCTCTTTCAAAATTGAATCTAATAAAATAAATAGGCAATGATATATCCGTTTTTATTATACATCAATTCCCTCTTACCTTTCGAGTTTAATACTTAAAAAAGAAAAGCAATCTTTTGGTATATTTCATTAACTAAATAAATGAGAAAACCATTTGATAACCGGCTGAATGATTTTTGTATATACATTTTTAAGCGGTTTGTATATACATCTCATCCAAATCCACCGTAGGGGATAGTAGATCATATGAATTACGATCCACTTAACTCCTTTCCAGAAACAGAGGAATATACGCTGACAAAATGAAACCACAGGAATAACAATTTCATTGTAAAATGGCAGCACAACATATTTCCAGAAAAGATAACAAGGGTAACAAACTAGATACAACACAGGGTATAAAACGTACTTCCATATAAATCTAGTTATAGGCAAAAAACATCGTTTCCAAACGAAGAGAATAAAAGGATAGATGAGGACACTCCATAGCCAAGAAATAGGATAAACGAACAAGAAACGTATAATGTATCTCCAAATGAAATCAATGACAGGTTGAATAATTCTTGTTCCTATCCATATGAGGGGCTTAGCGATAAAATATATCCATAGCTTACACAAAATTTGAAATACAAAATAAAAGGGAAAATACAAGACAAAAAAGATGCCTCGCAACACGTACTTGATACTTTGAGCTACTCCACTAATACTTTTCACTTCCTTTTTTATAAGTGAGTTTCGTTCATTTACCTACTCTATTATATAAAATAAATTGAGCAAGCAAATATATTTTTTAGCTCAATGAGAATTATATACAAAAACACCCTTCTATAAATAGAAGGGTGTCTAGAACCTTATTATTCTACAGTAACTGATTTTGCTAAGTTACGTGGTTTATCTACATCGCAATCGCGGTGCAATGCAGCGTAGTAAGAGATTAATTGTAAAGGAATAACCGCTGCTAGTGGTGAAAGTGTTTCATGAACTTTCGGAATCACGTAGCGATCTTCTTCTGTTTCTAATCCTTTCATTGAAATGATACAAGGATTAGCTCCACGTGCTACTACTTCTTTTACGTTACCACGGATGCTTAAGTTTACATGTTCTTGTGTTGCTAATGCAATAATTGGCGTATTGTTTTCAATTAAAGCGATTGTTCCGTGCTTAAGCTCTCCTCCAGCAAATCCTTCTGCTTGGATGTAAGAGATTTCTTTTAGTTTTAACGCACCTTCTAAACCTACATAATAATCAACAGAACGTCCAATAAAGAATGCGTTGCGAGTTGTTGCTAAGAATTGAAGAGCAATGCTTTCCATTTCTTCTTTGTCGTCGCAAAGTACTTCCATTGTGTTTGCTACGATTGCTAACTCTTGAACTAAATCAAATTCTAATTCAATGCCGCGTGTTTTTGCTGTTACAGCCGCTAGAATTGACAGCACTGCTAATTGAGCTGTATAAGCTTTTGTTGATGCTACAGCAATTTCCGGACCTGCATGAAGTAATAACGTATAATCAGATTCACGAGATAATGTTGATCCCGGAACGTTTGTGATTGTTAACGCTTTGTAACCTAGTTCTTTAATTTGAACTAATACTGCACGGCTGTCAGCTGTTTCTCCACTTTGAGAGATAAAGATAAACAATGGCTTTTCAGATAAAAGCGGCATGTTATAAGAGAATTCACTTGCTACGTGCACTTCTACTGGAACCTTCGCCCACGTTTCAATGAATTGTTTACCTACTAGGCCTGCATGATAGCTTGTTCCACATGCTACGATATAGATGCGGTCTGCTTCATCCATCGCTCCTAAAATGTCTGCATCAATGTGCAGTTCATTGTTCTCATTTTGGTACTCTTGAATGATTTTACGAACAACTAAAGGCTGCTCATCAATTTCTTTTAACATATAGTGAGGGTACGTACCTTTTTCAATATCACTTGCATCAAGCTCTGCTGTATAAGGTGCTCTTTCTACCACTTCACCATCAAGCGTTTTAATTGTTACGCCTTCTTTTGTCACAATTACTGTTTCTTTATCCATTAATTCTACGTACTGATCTGTTACTTGAAGCATTGCCATAGCATCACTCGCTACAACGTTAAATCCTTCGCCAACACCTACAAGAAGCGGGCTTTTGTTTTTAGCTACGTAGATTGTATTTTTATCTTCGTTATCAACAAGAGCTAGTGCATAAGAACCGTGAAGCAAGCTTACTGTCTTACGGAACGCTTCTTCTACATCTAAGCCTTCTGCTGCGATTTTTTCAATTAACTGAACGATTACTTCTGTATCCGTTTCGCTTTTGAACGTTACATCTTGTAAATATTCACGTTTCAAAATAGCATAGTTTTCAATTACACCGTTATGCACAAGTGTGAAGCGTCCAGATGTACTTTGATGCGGGTGAGCATTTTCTTGGCTTGGTACACCATGAGTTGCCCAACGCGTATGACCGATACCTGCTGGTGCTACAACACTGTGATCTACTGCCTGACGCAATTCTGCAATACGGCCTTTTTCTTTGAATACGTGTACGCCTTCATTGTTAACAACTGCAATACCCGCTGAGTCATAGCCACGATATTCTAACTTTTCAAGACCACGTAATAAAATTTCTTTCGAATCTTCTGTTCCAATATATCCTACAATTCCGCACATAGATAAAATCCTCCTTCATGTATGAAAAGAGAGTCTCTTTTCATCATCAATGATTATCATCTCAATGCTTTTGTCCAATAAGTCACCTCATTGTTTTTCACATCAAGTTTTCGGCCGTGATAATCAACAACCGGGAGGCATCCGCCGATACTTCGATAAACCTCCTCCTCGTCAACTAAGTCGTTTCCGTCCCTTTACTTAGTTCAGGCGCTTTGTATTCACTTTTAAAATAGATTGTTCACTCCTTTACATAAATTAAGAGACGAACAGATTTAATATTACAATAAGAAGTGAGAAAACGTCAATTATCTTCTTTACTATCTGTAAAAACAGCCTTTAGCATTAGATAATTTCCAAGAATTTTTCTCAACAATATAAAAATATGCATAAGCAGCTTGAAACGTCACCGCTTATGCATATAATTAATGAATTACTCTAAGCCCATTTCTTCTTTTACTACTTCTACGATACGCGTTACATAAGTTTCACATTCTTCTTGTGTTTGTGCTTCAACCATAACACGTACTAACGGCTCTGTTCCTGAAGGGCGTACAAGTACTCGGCCATTACCGTTCATTTCTTTTTCCACTTCTTCAATAACCACTTTTACCTTCTCGTTATCTGTAACATGATGCTTATCTGTTACTTTTACATTTACAAGAAGCTGAGGATATTTTTTCATTTCAGCTGCTAATTCTGATAAAGGCTTTTTCGTTGCTTGCATAATGTTTACAAGCTGAATAGCTGAAAGCATACCGTCACCTGTTGTGTTGTAATCTAAGAAAATAATATGACCTGACTGTTCTCCACCTAGGTTATATTGATTAGCTTTCATTTCTTCTACTACATAACGGTCGCCTACACCCGTTTGTGCACTTTCAATTCCGCTAGCTTCTAGTGCTTTATAGAAGCCTAAGTTACTCATAACAGTAGAAACAAGCGTATTTTTCTTTAAACGTCCTTGTTCATATAAGTATTTTGCACAAATGAACATGATTTGATCACCGTCTACAATCTCGCCTTTTTCATCGATTGCGATTAAACGATCTCCGTCTCCATCAAATGCTAACCCAACATCCGCTCCTTTTTCTTTTAAGAAGGCACTTAATGCTTCCGGATGTGTAGATCCTACACCGTCATTGATGTTTAATCCGTTTGGTGATGCCCCCATTGTAGAGATATCCGCATCTAAATCTGCAAATAAATGTGCTGCTAACGACGACGTTGCTCCGTGCGCACAGTCTAATGCAACATGAATACCTGAGAAGTCTTCATCAACCGTTTGTTTTAAGTATTGAAGATATTTTTGTCCACCTTCGAAGTAGTCATTTACCTGACCCAAATCTCCCCCAACAGGTCTTGGTAATTGATCTGTTTCACTATCCATTAACGCTTCAATTTCATTCTCTTGTGCATCTGACAGTTTAAATCCATCTGGACCAAAGAATTTAATTCCGTTATCTTGAACTGGGTTATGTGAAGCAGAGATCATGACTCCTGCTTGTGCGCCAAGTGCTTTTGTTAAATACGCTACCCCTGGAGTTGAAATAACGCCTAATCGCATAACTTCTGCACCAATTGAAAGCAAGCCTGCAACAAGCGCTCCTTCTAACATATGACCAGAAACGCGTGTATCGCGTCCGATTAATACCTTTGGTCGCTCTGCATCTTTTGTTAGAACGTAACCACCTAAGCGTCCAATTTTAAAAGCAAGCTCAGGAGTTAATTCACTATTGGCAACTCCTCGTACTCCGTCTGTTCCAAAATACTTACCCATTAATTTTCTCTCCTTCATGTCAAAACATTTAGTTTCCTGATGTATTATCTGTCTGTCCATCTACGGGTGTAGAATTTTCATCACTTTGATTACTACTATCGTCACCAGTTTCTGTATTATCTGTTGGTGTATCTGTATTGTCTTCAGGTGTATCAGTCTCTTCGCTTGGTTTATCAGTTGAATCACCTGAATTTCCCGTCCCAGGATTTGTTCCTGATCCTGATCCAGTTCCCGTGTCTGGCTTTGTTTCTTTATCGCTCGTGCTTCCACTTGTTTCTTTATCCGTTTGCTCATCATTTGTCCCTGATTGTTTTTTCGCTGTTACACGAACTTTTGCCTGTTTAGTCGATAGTGTTGATGTAACAGAGTCAGGACTATTTATTATAATAGGAACCGTGTGCTCTCCAGCAGATAAATTCCCTACATTCGCTGACAAGCTAATGCCGCTTTTCGTTAACTTATCTAAATCAGATTTTGGTCCTTTTACATCCGCATCTACTGAAGTAGGAGAAAGCAGTTCATACGTGTACTTTGAGGATTGACCAGTTAAAGAAACCGGCAAATTCTTAAATGACTTAGTCTCAGCTGCACTTGCGTCCGTTTCTTCTGCGTCTTTCTCATCACCTTGTTTGTCTACTTCCACATGAACGGTAATTTGTTTAGGACTTACACTATCTATTCCGTCTGGAACAGGGACATTCACCTTAATATCTTTAGATTTCGTAATACCGGTAACATCGACTGGAATATTATCAATTTTATCGATTTTTTCTAAAGAATCAGATGGACCGATAATTTTCACGGTATCTGTTTTAGGCTCTAGCTTCGTAATGTTGACACCGTCGCCTGGCGTGCCTTCTTGAATCACATCGATCGGCACTTTTTTACTAATATTTTTCACCGGGATTGTTACATTGACCGTTTCTGGTTGAACTGTTACATTCAATTTATTTAAATTCTTGTCTAATGCGACAACAGTTGCTTGTTTCGTCACTGTTTTTGAAGCATTATCTAAATCAATAATAGCTTTTACATAAGCAACTTGGTCTAATTGACTTGATGCGCCCGTTACCGTGACGGCTCTTGGGCTAACGGTTGCTTCCCCTGCTTCATACCCATTTTTGACCTTATTTTTATCATAGCTTGCCTCTACTGAAAACTGTTTTGAATCGCGTTCTTCAATTGTTACATTTACAATATCAGGCTTAACCACTACGTTTAAATTATCAGAGATATTTCGATACTGAACCTTGACTCTATGCTGCCCTAAGCTTAAATTATCAAGGTCAATATAAGCTTGATAATCTTTTTGTAGCTTTGTTTGAGCCAAAATATTTTTAGGACCTTCCAGTGTCATAATGACCGTATCCGGAACACCTCTTACAATTCTGTTCTTCTCATTGTAGGATACTTGAACCGGAACATCTGTTAATGTTTCTACTCCAGTGTTGGCAGAACTGCTTCGGTTCAGAATTTTATTTGATGAACTGGCACCATCATCTAAATTAACAGATAAATATAACATGAAGGCTAACAGCAACGCGATAATTTTCATAACCCACGATCGATTCATCAATTTATCCATTCTTCTTCAACCTCCATTGCCAACGAGTGGAAGAAGTTGCTTTAGAAGTTGTGACTAATTCTTTTTCTAGCATTTCTCTTAATGTATCAATGGTCAATTCACGATACAATTCACCGTTTTTGGTAACGGAAATGCCTCCAGTTTCTTCAGATACAATGACAGTCACACTATCTGTTACTTCACTTATTCCTACAGCAGCACGATGGCGAGTACCTAATTCTTTTGAAATAAAAGGACTTTCAGATAAAGGTAAGTAACATGCTGCAGCGGCTACTTGATCCCGCTGTAAAATAACCGCTCCATCATGAAGTGGTGTATTCGGTATAAATAAGTTGATTAATAATTCAGAAGAAATATTAGAGTTGAGCGGTATACCTGTTTCAATATAATCACCCATACCCGTCTCTCTTTCAATTGAGATCAATGCACCTATGCGTCTTTTAGCCATATAATGCGTTGCTTTTAT
Source organism: Priestia sp. FSL W8-0524 (assembly GCF_038005965.1). Classification (NCBI taxonomy): domain Bacteria; kingdom Bacillati; phylum Bacillota; class Bacilli; order Caryophanales; family Bacillaceae; genus Priestia; species Priestia sp. FSL W8-0524. Next base: position 5,094,051 of record NZ_JBBOUG010000001.1, on the reverse strand, counting down.
AATCGCCTCAATCGTAACGGTACGTTCATCTTCTTCAGGCAAATTACTGCGTGAAAACAAACGTCCTCTCCCAAGCTGTTCAAGCGCTCGGCGCAGCTCTGGCTGGAAGATAATAATAATAGCTAAAAATCCATACGTTAACGCTTGGTCCATTAACCATTGCAACGTATTTAGTCCAAGGAAGTTACTTATAAAGCGGACAACTAAAATTACCGTGATTCCTTTTAAAAGCTGTACTGCTTTTGTACCTCTTATGACCATAATTAATTTATATATGACGAACCATACCAGGAGAACATCAACAATTTTTCCTAAATATGAGAGGATTGGCAGGTCTCCAATAGGCATCTTCTCACTTCCTCTATATATGTAATAAAGATAACATAACCGTTTTATTATACCATAAAACAAAATTACACTGTAAATTACATCTTATTTTTAAATCCTTGTTCCTATATAATGTAGCCTTCTTTTTATATAAATAAAACCGTCCACTGTTCCTCTCTAACAAGATAAGCGGACGGTTTTATGTTTAACTATTAAAAGTCAACAGCTTGCTTGGCATGAGTTTTGACGTTATACCATACCCAGTCAAAAATCTTGTCTAACTCTTCAATATTGCCTGTCACTTCTCCTGCAGAAGCTAGATACTTATCACCATGTATAACAGTAACGTTTCCATCTACTTTTCCTTCAATTTTAATATCGCCATTTCTCACAGTAATATCACCTTTGACGGTCTCACCTTTTGGTACAACGACTGTTTTATCGTGAATGACCAGGTTCGGCTGCTTTGAAACAGAAAAGTCTTCATCCGTTTCCCAAGCTGAAAACACCGTGCCGGACATTAACAACACAAATACAGCAGCTGCACTAAGAATCGGATGGTTTGTAAACCATCTATTCATTCGAATTCGATTCTTCTCACGTGGTAACCCGGCCATAACACCTGCTGTAAAGTTCATAGGTAATTCTATATGAGAAGTGCTTTGCACAAATGCAATCGTTCTTTTTAACTGATGCATATGCTGCTGACAACCTTTGCATTGGTGCAAATGCTCTTTTAATAACAGTTCATTTTCTTTTGTAATATCTCCATCTAAATGCTCATGAATGAGGTTTACATACATTTTTGGACATTTCATTCTTAGTTCACTCCTTACAAGTGGCGAAGTCGATTTCTTAAAGCTTCACGTCCTCTGTGAATTCTAGTCTTTACCGTACCAAGAGGCAGGTCTAAAATATCGCTGATTTCTTTTAACGACAGCTCATCTATATATTTTAGGACAATGACAGTTCGATATTTCTCAGGTAGCTTTAATATTTCCGACTGAATGAATTCTTGCAATTCTACTTGCTCTAGCTCTTCCTCTGGTAAGGCCTGATCGGCAGCTATTTGAGAGTACATATTTAACCCGTCGGTCCCGGCTACTTCTGCATCTAAATAATAGTCTGGCTTTTTTTTACGAATTCGATCAATACAAAGATTTGTAGCAATTCGATATAGCCAGGTGGAAAACTTTTTACTCGTGTCATAGCTATGAATATTTACATAGGCTCGAATAAACGCTTCTTGTGCAGCGTCTTGCGCTTCTTCCCGGTTTCCTAGCATTCGATAACATAGATGAAAAAGTTTATCCTTGTGATATTCTACTATGTCAGCAAACGCATCCTGGTCACCTTTTTTTACTTTTTTTATTTTTCTTTTTAATAATAAATCCATGTAACGGTTACCTCCGCCCATTGCGGGATAGTATATATACGTGTACTTTATCATAAAGTTTCACTTATGCTTAATTATTTTAACAAAATTTGTCAAATACGTTTAAAAAGATCGTACGTAGGTTATGTAATTAGTATAGATGAAAAGAAGAGGAGTGGAAAGCTTGACTCATACAAAAGAAAACCTTTTGAATCAAATTGAAGAATGTAGAAATAACATGGTCACTCTTGCAGCAGAAAATCCTTTATCATCACTAACAGTGGTGAGAGTAAGCTCAGAGCTAGATGGTCTATTAAATGAATATGAAAAGTTTTTCTCTATATAAAGAAGCTCTAGAATCTGAACTAAGAGCTTCTTTTTTTTTACCTTCACATATGTTTCATGTACCTTTTGGTAGGCAATAATGTTTTATACTAATTTTTCTCCTAAAAGTGAGCCCATTAATGCAACAGCTACGGTAGCTGTTTTATTCCGCTCATCTAAAATAGGATTCACTTCCACAAACTCGGCAGAAGTGATTAGCTGAGATTCTGCCAACATCTCCATAGCTAAATGACTTTCTCTGTAGCTTATTCCACCGATAACTGGCGTTCCTACTCCAGGTGCATCATGTGGATCCAGTCCATCTAAATCGAGTGATAGATGAACGCCATCTGTTTTATCACGCAAATATAAAATTGTTTCTTCCATTACTTTTGTCATACCCATTCGATCTATCTCATGCATCGTATACACTTTAATTCCTTTTTCCTTTATTAGCTCTTTTTCTCCTTCATCTAAAGAACGGGCTCCGATAATCACAATATTCTCGGGCTTGACTTTAGGGGCATAGCCACCAATTCGAGTCAATGCTTCGTCTCCTATACCTATACTTGCCGCCAATGGCATACCGTGAATATTTCCGGAAGGAGACGTATCTGCTGTATTTAAATCTCCGTGTGCATCATACCAAATTACGCCCAAATTTTTATAATGACGACTTACTCCTGCTAGTGTTCCGATAGCGATGCTGTGATCTCCCCCTAGCACTAAAGGAAACCTTTTATTTGTAATAACATCACTTACGGTCTGAGCAAGTCTTTCGCTAGCATCCGCTACAGCTTTTAAATTCTTTAAGTTTGTATTTTCATCACTATGTACTCGTTCAGCTAAGGCAATTTCAATATTCCCTTTATCTTCTACACTATATCCAATATTCTCGATGCGTTCCATAACACCTGCATATCGTATCGCACTTGGCCCCATATCGACCCCTCGGCGAGTTTGACCTAAATCCATTGGTACTCCAATAATTGAAAGCTTATTCATAATATGTCCCCCCATCACAAATGTTGCTACTCTCTTATTGTAACGGCTAAATGAGCGATGGCTCAACTCGACACTTTTTTGAATATATATACAATTCTAATTTGTAGAAACTACACAAAAAAACCTTTAAGCAAATTGCTTAAAGGTTGTACGTTTATATGTATGGTGGAGCCTAGCGGGATCGAACCGCTGACCTCCTGCGTGCAAGGCAGGCGCTCTCCCAGCTGAGCTAAGGCCCCAATATGTTTTTTTATATAGAAATGGAGCGGAAGACGAGGTTCGAACTCGCGACCCCCACCTTGGCAAGGTGGTGTTCTACCACTGAACTACTTCCGCTTATTAAAATGAGCCATGAAGGACTCGAACCTTCGACCCTCTGATTAAAAGTCAGATGCTCTACCAACTGAGCTAATGGCTCTCTATGGCTGGGCTAGCTGGATTCGAACCAACGCATGACGGAATCAAAATCCGTTGCCTTACCGCTTGGCGATAGCCCAATAAAAATGGTGGAGGGGGGCAGATTCGAACTGCCGAACCCGAAGGAGCGGATTTACAGTCCGCCGCGTTTAGCCACTTCGCTACCCCTCCGATATAAATGGTGCCGGCAAGAGGACTTGAACCCCCAACCTACTGATTACAAGTCAGTTGCTCTACCAGTTGAGCTACACCGGCACGGTGGTGGAGGATGACGGGATCGAACCGCCGACCCCCTGCTTGTAAGGCAGGTGCTCTCCCAGCTGAGCTAATCCTCCACTATTATGTAGATAAAAATAAATGGTGACCCGTACGGGATTCGAACCCGTGTTACCGCCGTGAAAGGGCGGTGTCTTAACCGCTTGACCAACGGGCCAGTTGGCTCCACAGGTAGGACTCGAACCTACGACCGATCGGTTAACAGCCGATAGCTCTACCACTGAGCTACTGTGGAATAATAATAGCCTGGCAACGTCCTACTCTCACAGGGACAAAGTCCCAACTACCATCGGCGCTAAAGAGCTTAACTTCCGTGTTCGGTATGGGAACGGGTGTGACCTCTTCGCTATCGCCACCAGACAAATTATATTATACATGATTTGATAAAGAAAGCAAGACTTTTTTGAAAAAGTTTTGTTCTCTCAAAACTAGGTAACAGGTTGCTGAGTAAAGCTTACGCTTTTAAAGTTTGGTTAAGTCCTCGATCGATTAGTATCAGTCAGCTACACATGTCGCCACGCTTCCACCTCTGACCTATCAACCTGATCATCTTTCAGGGATCTTACTAGCTTGCGCTATGGGAAATCTCATCTTGAGGGGGGCTTCATGCTTAGATGCTTTCAGCACTTATCCCGTCCACACATAGCTACCCAGCGATGCCTTTGGCAAGACAACTGGTACACCAGCGGTGTGTCCATCCCGGTCCTCTCGTACTAAGGACAGCTCCTCTCAAATTTCCTACGCCCACGACGGATAGGGACCGAACTGTCTCACGACGTTCTGAACCCAGCTCGCGTACCGCTTTAATGGGCGAACAGCCCAACCCTTGGGACCGACTACAGCCCCAGGATGCGATGAGCCGACATCGAGGTGCCAAACCTCCCCGTCGATGTGGACTCTTGGGGGAGATAAGCCTGTTATCCCCGGGGTAGCTTTTATCCGTTGAGCGATGGCCCTTCCATGCGGAACCACCGGATCACTAAGCCCGACTTTCGTCCCTGCTCGACTTGTAGGTCTCGCAGTCAAGCTCCCTTGTGCCTTTACACTCTACGAATGATTTCCAACCATTCTGAGGGAACCTTTGGGCGCCTCCGTTACATTTTAGGAGGCGACCGCCCCAGTCAAACTGCCCACCTGACACTGTCTCCCGGCCCGATCAGGGCCGCGGGTTAGAATTTCAATACAGCCAGGGTAGTATCCCACCGACGCCTCCACCGAAGCTAGCGCTCCGGCTTCTCAGGCTCCTACCTATCCTGTACAAGCTGTACCAAAATTCAATATCAGGCTACAGTAAAGCTCCACGGGGTCTTTCCGTCCTGTCGCGGGTAACCTGCATCTTCACAGGTACTATAATTTCACCGAGTCTCTCGTTGAGACAGTGCCCAGATCGTTACGCCTTTCGTGCGGGTCGGAACTTACCCGACAAGGAATTTCGCTACCTTAGGACCGTTATAGTTACGGCCGCCGTTTACTGGGGCTTCGATTCAGAGCTTCTCCCAAAGGATAACCCCTCCTCTTAACCTTCCAGCACCGGGCAGGCGTCAGCCCCTATACTTCGCCTTGCGGCTTCGCAGAGACCTGTGTTTTTGCTAAACAGTCGCCTGGGCCTATTCACTGCGGCTCTCTCGGGCTATACACCCTACCAGAGCACCCCTTCTCCCGAAGTTACGGGGTCATTTTGCCGAGTTCCTTAACGAGAGTTCTCTCGATCACCTTAGGATTCTCTCCTCGCCTACCTGTGTCGGTTTGCGGTACGGGCACCTCCCGCCTCGCTAGAGGCTTTTCTTGGCAGTGTGGAATCAGGAACTTCGGTACTATAATTCCCTCGTCATCACAGCTCAGCCTTTATGATGAGCGGATTTGCCTACTCATCAGCCTAACTGCTTGAACGCGCATATCCAGCAGCGCGCTTACCCTATCCTACTGCGTCCCCCCATTACTCAAACGGCGGGGAGGTGGTACAGGAATATCAACCTGTTGGCCATCGCCTACGCTTTTCAGCCTCGGCTTAGGTCCCGACTAACCCTGAGCGGACGAGCCTTCCTCAGGAAACCTTAGGCATTCGGTGGACAAGATTCTCACTTGTCTTTCGCTACTCATACCGGCATTCTCACTTCTAAGCGCTCCACCAGTCCTTACGGTCTGACTTCGCTGCACTTAGAACGCTCTCCTACCACTGACATCAAAGATGTCAATCCACAGCTTCGGTGATACGTTTAGCCCCGGTACATTTTCGGCGCAGAGTCACTCGACCAGTGAGCTATTACGCACTCTTTAAATGGTGGCTGCTTCTAAGCCAACATCCTGGTTGTCTAAGCAACTCCACATCCTTTTCCACTTAACGTATACTTGGGGACCTTAGCTGGTGGTCTGGGCTGTTTCCCTTTTGACTACGGATCTTATCACTCGCAGTCTGACTCCCATGGATAAGTCTTTGGCATTCGGAGTTTGACTGAATTCGGTAACCCGTTGGGGGCCCCTAGTCCAATCAGTGCTCTACCTCCAAGACTCTTACAACATGAGGCTAGCCCTAAAGCTATTTCGGAGAGAACCAGCTATCTCCAGGTTCGATTGGAATTTCTCCGCTACCCACACCTCATCCCCGCACTTTTCAACGTGCGTGGGTTCGGGCCTCCATTCAGTGTTACCTGAACTTCACCCTGGACATGGGTAGATCACCTGGTTTCGGGTCTACAACCACATACTAAACGCCCTATTCAGACTCGCTTTCGCTACGGCTCCGCCTTATCAGCTTAACCTTGCATGGGATCGTAACTCGCCGGTTCATTCTACAAAAGGCACGCCATCACCCATTAACGGGCTCTGACTACTTGTAGGCACACGGTTTCAGGATCTCTTTCACTCCCCTTCCGGGGTGCTTTTCACCTTTCCCTCACGGTACTGGTTCACTATCGGTCACTAGGTAGTATTTAGCCTTGGGAGATGGTCCTCCCAGCTTCCGACGGAATTTCACGTGTTCCGCCGTACTCAGGATCCACTCAAGAGGGAACGAAGTTTCAACTACAGGGTTGTTACCTTCTTCGACGGACCTTTCCAGGTCGCTTCATTTACTTCGTTCCTTTGTAACTCCGTATAGAGTGTCCTACAACCCCAAGAGGCAAGCCTCTTGGTTTGGGCTAATTCCGTTTCGCTCGCCGCTACTCAGGAAATCGCATTTGCTTTCTCTTCCTCCGGGTACTTAGATGTTTCAGTTCCCCGGGTCTGCCTTCAATATCCTATGTATTCAGATAAAGATACTGTTCCATTACGAACAGTGGGTTTCCCCATTCGGAAATCTCCGGATCAAAGCTCACTTACAGCTCCCCGAAGCATATCGGTGTTAGTCCCGTCCTTCATCGGCTCCTAGTGCCAAGGCATTCACCGTGCGCCCTTTCTAACTTAACCATTAGCGAATAAATGGTACAACATAAAGTTGTGTTATTTATTGGTTTGATTAAAGAAAAGTTTCACTTTTCCTCAGCAATTACTGTTATCTAGTTTTCAAAGAACAATCGCAACCAAAATTCTTCTTATCTAATAAGAAGAAAGTAGTGTGCTTTCTATAATTGAGAGATTGAACTCTCAAAACTGAACAAAGTGTCAAAACGTACGTCATGTAAAAATCCTTAGAAAGGAGGTGATCCAGCCGCACCTTCCGATACGGCTACCTTGTTACGACTTCACCCCAATCATCTGTCCCACCTTAGGCGGCTAGCTCCTTACGGTTACTCCACCGACTTCGGGTGTTACAAACTCTCGTGGTGTGACGGGCGGTGTGTACAAGGCCCGGGAACGTATTCACCGCGGCATGCTGATCCGCGATTACTAGCGATTCCAGCTTCATGTAGGCGAGTTGCAGCCTACAATCCGAACTGAGAATGGTTTTATGGGATTGGCTTGACCTCGCGGTCTTGCAGCCCTTTGTACCATCCATTGTAGCACGTGTGTAGCCCAGGTCATAAGGGGCATGATGATTTGACGTCATCCCCACCTTCCTCCGGTTTGTCACCGGCAGTCACCTTAGAGTGCCCAACTAAATGCTGGCAACTAAGATCAAGGGTTGCGCTCGTTGCGGGACTTAACCCAACATCTCACGACACGAGCTGACGACAACCATGCACCACCTGTCACTCTGTCCCCCGAAGGGGAACGCTCTATCTCTAGAGTTGTCAGAGGATGTCAAGACCTGGTAAGGTTCTTCGCGTTGCTTCGAATTAAACCACATGCTCCACCGCTTGTGCGGGCCCCCGTCAATTCCTTTGAGTTTCAGTCTTGCGACCGTACTCCCCAGGCGGAGTGCTTAATGCGTTAGCTGCAGCACTAAAGGGCGGAAACCCTCTAACACTTAGCACTCATCGTTTACGGCGTGGACTACCAGGGTATCTAATCCTGTTTGCTCCCCACGCTTTCGCGCCTCAGCGTCAGTTACAGACCAAAAAGCCGCCTTCGCCACTGGTGTTCCTCCACATCTCTACGCATTTCACCGCTACACGTGGAATTCCGCTTTTCTCTTCTGCACTCAAGTTCCCCAGTTTCCAATGACCCTCCACGGTTGAGCCGTGGGCTTTCACATCAGACTTAAGAAACCGCCTGCGCGCGCTTTACGCCCAATAATTCCGGATAACGCTTGCCACCTACGTATTACCGCGGCTGCTGGCACGTAGTTAGCCGTGGCTTTCTGGTTAGGTACCGTCAAGGTACAAGCAGTTACTCTTGTACTTGTTCTTCCCTAACAACAGAGTTTTACGACCCGAAAGCCTTCATCACTCACGCGGCGTTGCTCCGTCAGACTTTCGTCCATTGCGGAAGATTCCCTACTGCTGCCTCCCGTAGGAGTCTGGGCCGTGTCTCAGTCCCAGTGTGGCCGATCACCCTCTCAGGTCGGCTATGCATCGTTGCCTTGGTGAGCCGTTACCTCACCAACTAGCTAATGCACCGCGGGCCCATCTGTAAGTGATAGCCGAAACCATCTTTCAATCATCTCCCATGAAGGAGAAGATCCTATCCGGTATTAGCTTCGGTTTCCCGAAGTTATCCCAGTCTTACAGGCAGGTTGCCCACGTGTTACTCACCCGTCCGCCGCTAACGTCATAGAAGCAAGCTTCTAATCAGTTCGCTCGACTTGCATGTATTAGGCACGCCGCCAGCGTTCATCCTGAGCCAGGATCAAACTCTCCGAAGAAATGTTTGACTTGCTCATTTTAAAAAATAAAAATTAACGTTGACGTTTGTCGCTTTGTTCAGTTTTCAAAGTTCAACCGCCGCTCTTGAGCGACTTTCTTATATTAACAAGTTGTCTTTCATTTGTCAACAACTTTTTAATATTTTATTTCTGATGAATTGCGATTGTTTTCCAATCACTCATCAGCGACATTTAATAATTTAACATCTGTACTATATAAAAGTCAACACTTTTTGAAAAGTTTTTTTCGTTTTATCAAAAAATCTTATTTACTTCCCTGCTTTCGCCGAATCTTAGCAAGATCTTTGAAAGGATTTGATACTTTTCTTGAATGTTTCGTTCAAGAACTACATGATTCAAACTTTGTTGAAAAGCAACGTTTGATCTCTTTATTTCTTCTCTAAGTAGTGCTTCTAACTCTAAACACTCCACCTGATTAAATAAACAAATTTTCATTGATTCACCTGCTTTTTGCGACATTGATTCTCACACATCAAAATAAAATCAGTTGTTCTTTTCCTTACCTGTTATTAATTGTAGACAAAACGCATACAAATTAGACAAGTACTACTTATTAAATGAGGTGACAAAATGAATATGTTTTATACTATTCGAGCCAAAAGAATCAAACAGACCATGCTTATCGTAGTTGCTGCGTTTTTTACAAGTTTTTTTCTCTATGCTCAGCAGACGTTTCACTTTCCCGTGTTTTCAACGGATAACGGTCCAAGAGCTGTTTATAAGGCGGATGATAAAAATCCGGAAGTTGCTCTGACCTTTAACATCAGCTGGGGAGATGAAAGAGCTATTCCCATTCTGAATGAACTAAAAAGACAGCATATTGAACATGCTACTTTCTTTTTATCTGCTTCATGGGCTGAACGTCACCCAGATATTGTAGAGCGCATTAAGAAAGAAGGTCACGAAATTGGCACAATGGGCTATGACTATACTTCTTATACAAGCCTAAAACCTAATGAGATTAGACAGGATCTTGCAAAATCAAAGAAAGTCTTTGATTCTCTAGGCCTTAAAGATGTTCACCTTCTTCGTCCTCCTAACGGGCAATTTAATAAAGACATCTTAAAATTAACAGCAGATATAGGATATACTACTGTTCACTGGAGCATTGATTCTAAAGACTGGACAAATCCAGGGGTTGAAAAAATTGTCTCGAATGTTACAAAGCCTTTAGACGGGGGAGATATTATATTGCTGCACGCGTCTGACTCCGCTCAACAAACAGCAAAGGCTATTCCATATATCAAGGATTCATTACAAAATAAAAAAGTCTCAAACGTAAGTATTTCAACATTAATTTCAAATTCAAAAACCCAAGTAAAAGATATCCGCTAAGATTTATTCCCACTGTATATGGAAAGCAAAAGCAGACAAATATACTATTTGTCTGCTTTTGCTATTCTTGCGTGCGTAAGAAGTTTCGGCAAAATAAGAAGTTGATACATATTACAAATTAGAAGTGGAAACAACATAAGGTAAAGCCAGCTTTCTTCATTCGTTCGCAGCGCTGGGAACCATTCAATTGTCGTTACAACAATCATAAAAAACAGCGCTGGTACAAAAGCCTCTTTATTCGTCTGCTTTTTCTTTGCATACGCCACTAACAACCCCACCGCTAACAAGAAAACGCTTAACAAAATATACTTACCTATGCCTTCTCCCGCTTGTTGAAAGAACTTATATCGAAAATAAGCAACGTCAAATAATACAAATAAAACAAATACAATTTGAACCGATTTCCAAAGAGATGCAGATTTAAAAATTCCCAGCCCAAATCGGTGAATAGTTAAATATGCAAAGAACCCCATTTGGCTAATTAAACTAAAAATAAACCCTACGCCTACGAGCCATGTTAAAACAGCAACAATTTCTCCTATCTTTCCTTGTTGAAATAAGTGACCGTATTCCCCCCAGCGCACCGCAAACCCAACAACAGCTGTACTTATACCCCCAACAGCTAACGTGGTTAGAAATAGACGAACCCAATTTCGACTATTCACTTCCATCTCCCCCATAAGTTGCAAAATTGTACCTTTTCATAAATTGTACCAATCACGTTTTGAAAAATCTAGAGCTCTTTTATGAATAAAAAACCTTGATTATCTCATATTAAGCGTAAGCATATTAGGAAAGGAGCTCATTACTATGAAAAAGCGACTCATGCTCCTCATTTATATAGGAATGTGTATGCTTTTAGCTACAGCCTGTGCACCGCAAGATGAAGAGAACAATGGTATGGATTATGATCAAACAAAGAAAATGGTTGTTGATATTTTAAAAACAGATGAAGGAAAAAAAGCAGTCGAGGCAATTATGAAAGACCCTTCTGTTAGACAAGATATTTTAATGGATCAAAACGCGATAAAAGATACAATTTCTCAAACCTTAGTATCAGATAAGGGCGTGGAATTTTGGAAAAAAGCCATGGATGATCCGAAGTTTGCTGAAAGCTTTGCTAAAAGTTTGGAAAAAGAAAATAAGACGGTCATCAAACAACTAATGAAAGATCCTGAATATCAAGGAATGCTTCAAGATGTTTTAAAGGATCCGGCTATGGAAAAAGAAGTACTGACTGTTTTAAAGAGTAAAGAATATCGCACTTATTTACAAAAGATTATGACCGAAACGTTTGATAGCCCTCTTTATCAATCTAAAATTCAAGACATTCTTTTGAAAGCCGCTGAAGAAACACAAGGTGGACAAAAACAAAGCAGCGACGATGGCGGTTCTTCTTCCGCTGGATCTGACTCAGGGGGAGAACAGCAACAGCAGTGATTAAATACGCATCTCACATGAGATGCGTATTTAATTATGTCATTTATTTTTATTAAAAAACCTAAATGACTTCTTTATATTTTTTAATACTTAGTATTTTTATTGGAATTGTAAACTTTAATTCTTAGCTTTATGGTAAAATATTAGAAATTAACACAATCGTTTTATAGCAAAAGGAGGGAATTCGATGGAATTTCGCGTTATTAAAACGTTTCAAACCATTGTTCGTTTAGGAAGCTTTCAATTAGCCGCTGAATATTTAAAGTACTCTCAGCCTACCATTACACTGCACATTCAAAAGTTAGAATCCGAACTAGGATTTAAGCTTTTAGAACGAGGAAAAAGCATTAAACTTACTGAAGCAGGTAAAATCTTTTACGAACGGGCAAATATTTTACTAAAGGAATATGAATATCTAAATAATACCTTAAAGGATTATTCAACAGGCGAAGCTGGCACGATCCGTATAGGTGCTGCAGAGCCTACAGCAAGCAGTCGACTGCCTTCCATTCTCTCATTATTTAAAAAAAGATATCCCAACACAGAAATTAGCTTACTCGTTGCAGACGAAAAGCACCTTCATCAACATATACGCAATCAAGAAATTGATTTCGCGATTGGCACTGTATCAGAATCGTTCAGAGATATAGAGTTTGAGGCATTGCTAACAGAAAAACTTGTGCTGCTACTACCATTCAATCATGCGCTAACAAAAAGAAAAACAATCTTTGCAAAAGATTTAATACACGAAACGCTGATTACAGCTGGGCAATCTTCCGTTCAAAAGAAAATTGAGCAGCTAATCTTTGAACGAACAGGACAGCTGCCTGCTAAAGTCCAGTTAGGCACTATTAGCACACTTCAGCATTTTGTAAAAGAAAACTTAGGAATAGCCGTTGTTCCACAAATAAGCGCAACTCTTCCGCCGGATCAAGTGGTGGTTAAAACGATTCATGACTTACATGAGGGGCCTGCAATCGGCATTTTAAAGCACCAGTCTCACACCGTAAGTACAGCTGGAAAAACATTTTTAGCTCTCTTAAAACAAAACCTCGCATTTGATTTAAAAAAGACGCAGATTGAACTCTCTGTATAATAATAAAAAGCACGCGCTCGAACAGCGCGTGCTTTTTATTATTTTCCTGTTGCTGCTTTTTCATTTTCGCAAATAAATGCAATCTTGCTTGCAATCTCTCCATATATTTGACCTAAACGATGTGATTCGTCGTAAATGGAAGGTGCAAAATCTTCTTCATTCCAATCAGGCTGACTTAACGGAAGCTGTCCTAACAGCTCTGTCTGAAGTTCCTCAGCCAGTTTTGGACCCCCGCCTTTACCAAATACATACTCTTTTTCCCCTGTTAGCTGGCTTTCAAAGTAAGCCATATTTTCTACAACTCCAATGACCTCATGATCGGTTTTCAAAGCCATAGCACCCGCTCTAGCTGCAACAAATGCCGCTGTAGGATGTGGTGTTGTAATAATCACTTCTTTACAAGCAGGAAGCATGGAGTGAACGTCTAATGCGACATCACCTGTTCCTGGAGGTAAGTCTAGTAAAAGATAATCTAATTCTCCCCATTCAACTTCTGTAAAGAAGCTCGTCAACATTTTTCCGAGCATAGGTCCTCGCCAGATAACAGGTGAATTATCTTCTACAAAGAAGCCCATGGAAATAACTTTTACTCCGAAACGATCAACTGGAATAATCTTTTCACCTTCTACTACAGGACGTTGTGTGATTCCCATCATGTCTGGGACGCTGAATCCATAAATGTCAGCATCAATTAAACCAACTTTTTTTCCTAAACGAGCTAGAGAAACGGCTAAGTTAACAGAGACTGTTGATTTACCAACGCCTCCTTTACCGCTGGCAATAGCAATAAATTCTGGTGCATTCGGACTAGTTAGTAAGTTGCCAGTATTCGGCTGCTCAGCGCGGTACTGCTGAAGTTCCTCAGGCGTAAACTCAACAAATCGCAGTCCAACCGACTGTACACCTGCTTTTTTTAATTCTTCTACAATTGTGCCTTGCAGGCTCAACTGTTCACTCGTACCTGTTTTTGCAACAGCAATCTTCAGGCTTATATGCTGTTTTTCAGCTTTAATTGTTATTTCTTTAATCGCATCTGTTTCTGATAGTTTTTTATTTAAAAATGGATCTGTAATTTCCCCTACTACTTCTTTTACTTGCTTTTCCGTTAGCATACTCCCACCACCATGTTAAAATCTATTTATTTATACTATCAAGTATATCATACATATTAGATTTTTCTGAATAGAAGGGTGCTATGCTTTTTATTTAGGCTTTTCTCCAGTAAAATACCGGCTGACTCCTTCATAAATGGATTCAGCTAACTTTTTTTGATAGCGTTTCGATTGAAGCATTTTACGTTCTGTAGGATTTGACAAGAATCCTACTTCAACCAAAGCACCGGGTGGCTTAGAATGCTTAAGAAGGTAAAGAGTTTGAATAGCTTTTGCTTCACGGGTCGTATTGTCCAGATTATTTCTTAGCTCTTGTTGAATGAGTTTGGCCACTTGCTCGTTTTCTTTTAGGGATCCGTAATAGAAAGTTTGAGCCCCTCTCCACGCAGAGGATGGAATAGCATTCAAGTGAATACTTAAGTACAAATCAGCGTTGGATTTATTAATCATCGTTAAGCGATTTTTTAAGTCTTCTACTTTTCTGCGACTGTATCCTCTTGTATCTTTGGCCGCTAGGTCTTCGTCTTTTTCTCTCGTCATAATAACAAGTGCCCCTTGCTCTTGCAGATAGTCTCGAAGCATTAACGAAATTTTAAGAGTTATTTCTTTTTCAAGCACCTCATCCTCTCCTACCGCTCCTCCATCAACACCGCCATGTCCAGGATCTAGTACAATAACTTTCCCGCTAAGAGGAAGTGAAAGCGAACCGGATGATGTTCTATGATCTATTTGATATTGTACAATGACAAAAAGAACAAGAAGCGCTATAATTGTGCTCATTATTTTTACTTTAGACATTTTATCCCTTCCCTTCTTGCCTCACCTATTTATTTCTATATGGGACAAGAACGGGAATTATGAGTACTTTTTAATGCAAACGTAAACGGCGTCTTTTTTCTGCGGTTCGATAACCTTCTTTCCACCAGTCTTGCACATATCCTTGACACAAATAATACAGGCCATCTTGATAAAGATCTGTTACAGACATGCTGACGGCTCCGTACAATGTATCAATTAAAAGAGACTCTTCTTGCTTACTGTGCTTCTGAACATCTTCGTAGCCTTTACCACGTTTACTCACCCGGGCACCTAATAAAAATGATTCGATAGCAATGTCAAGACAGTACTCCTCCACATGTTCGTCTCCTAGCATATTCCACTGAAACATTGGATGAAAATAACGGCGCAGCCTCTCTTGAAGCAAATCAAACGATAGTTCCCTTAGGACTTTGCGTTCATATTTCATTTCTTTTTCATAACGTTTTTCTTTTAAATATGTAACCTCGTTCACGATAACGCCTCCCTTTTTTACATATTGTCTGCACAAGCCTTCGTCTCATACGCAAACAACAAATAAAAAAAGCCTTGGTCCAAAGACCAAGGCTTGAAACGTAATATAAAATTAACGTTTTGAGAATTGTGGTGCACGACGAGCGCCTTTAAGACCGTATTTTTTACGTTCTTTCGCACGAGCGTCACGAGTTAATAGACCAGCACGTTTTAATGTTCCACGGTATTCAGGGTCTGCTTCTAATAAAGCACGAGAGATTCCGTGACGAATAGCGCCAGCTTGACCTGCATAACCTCCACCATTAACGTTTACAAATACGTCATAGTTACCTACAGTTTCAGTTAAAGCAAGTGGTTGTTTTACTACTTCACGTAGTGCAGCAAATGGAATGTATTCTTCGATTTCACGACCGTTGATTGTTACGCGACCGTTACCTGGTACTAAACGTACACGAGCAACAGAGCTTTTACGACGACCAGTTCCGTAATATTGTACCTGTGCCAAGATAATAACCTCCTCTTATTAATTATCCGCGAAGTTCGTAAACTTCTGGTTTTTGTGCTTCATGTGGATGTGTTTCACCAGCATACACATGTAATTTTTTGAACATTTGACGGCCTAGGCTACCTTTTGGAAGCATGCCTTTGATTCCTAATTCAAGCATTTTCTCAGAGTAGTTAGTACGCATTTCTAATGCTGTACGTTGTTTCAAACCACCTGGGTGCATGCTGTGACGGTAATAAATTTTATCAGTTAATTTTTTACCTGTTAATTCGATTTTTGACGCATTGATAAGGATCACGTGATCACCAGTATCAACATGTGGTGTAAAAGTTGGTTTATGTTTACCGCGTAAGATTGATGCTACTTCACTTGCTAAACGACCTAAAGTTTTACCTTCAGCATCGACAACATACCATTTACGCTCTACTTCGTTTGCTTTCGCCATGAAAGTTGTACGCATGAGTTTCCCTCCTAATTTTCATCATCAATTATAAAATTATTTCAACCTTCTATTTCAACACGATTAATTTCCGGGGCTAACCGTGGGGTTAAAATACATACCATATGATATATTATATCTTTAAGCTACTAATGTCAAGAAAATGTTACACCAGGTTTAGTTGTCATAGAAAACGCGCCATAAATATAGTCCTTGCGAAGGCGCAGTTTTCCCTGCACGAGGACGTGATTTGCTTTCTAGAATATCTTTTATAGCATCTGGTTCAATACGGCCTTGTCCTACTTCTAAAAGCGTTCCAACAAGAATACGAACCATATTATACAGAAAGCCACTTCCAACGAATCTAAACACAAGCTGACTATTCTCTTCATACATATCAATCTTGTAAATCGTACGAATCTTATCTTCCACTTCTGTCCTCGCTGAACAAAAGCTTGTAAAGTCGTGTGTACCGAGTAAATATGTGATGGCTTTTTTCATTTTTGAGTAGTCTAATGGATAAGGGTAATGGTATGCATAAGAACGAGTGAAAGGATTTCGATCTTCGCCGCGCAAAATATGATAGCGATACTCTTTTGAAGTAACGTCATACCGGGCGTGAAAATGTGCATCAACTTCACATACATTCTTCATTACAATATCATCTGGTAGCATTGAATTCAATGCTTTTTTCCACTTATCACATGGAATATTTAGGTTTGTGTCAAAATGAATGACTTGCCCCTGTGCATGAACATTTGTGTCCGTTCGTCCAGAGGCGTAAATCGGAACTTTTTTGTTATGCATTTTCTCTAAAACGGCTTCAATCTCCAGTTGAACTGTTCGCTTATTGGGCTGAACTTGATAACCTGAAAAGTGTGTGCCGTCGTATGCAACTATACATTTTAAACGTTTCATCTTTTCACCAAACAATCTTTACGTTCTAATCAGCACTAAAACAACTGCTACTGCCAGCAGAAGTAAAAGCATAATTGTATCTATGCTTCCCCATTTTAATTGACGATACTTTGTACGCCCTTCTCCGCCTTTATATCCTCTTGCCTCCATGGCAATAGCTAGCTCTTCAGCACGCTTAAATGAACCTATAAATAAAGGAACAAGCAAAGGAACGACAGCTTTCAACCGATCCGTAACGGGACCGCTGCTAAAGTCCACTCCTCGTGCTGTCTGCGCTTTAATAATTTTATCTGTCTCTTCCATCAATGTAGGAATAAAGCGAAGAGAAATGGACATCATTAAAGCTAATTCATGAACAGGAAGCTTGAGCTTTTTAAATGGATTCAACAAGCTTTCCATTCCATCTGTTACTTCAATGGGCGTAGTCGTTAACGTTAGCATCGTCGTAATTAAAATTAAGAACAAGAAGCGTAAGGAAATTAAAACACCTTGAATAAGGCCGCCTTTATAGACAGAAAACCATCCCCATTCAAACAAAAGAGGACCTTCCTTCGTCATAAAAATGTGCAAAAGAAACGTGATGATAATAATAAATAGAACGGGCTTTAACCCTCTTAAAATAAAGGAAACGGGCACTTTACTCATGGCCACTATCACAAGGGTATACACACCTAAAAAAGCATAGCCGATAG
This sequence comes from Priestia sp. FSL W8-0524, assembly GCF_038005965.1. NCBI lineage: Bacteria > Bacillati > Bacillota > Bacilli > Caryophanales > Bacillaceae > Priestia > Priestia sp. FSL W8-0524. The sequence goes on along the minus strand of NZ_JBBOUG010000001.1, from coordinate 5,076,297 downwards.
GGTTATTTGCTAAAAACACAATTAATACATACGCAAATACGAGAAGCAGCTTGGCCCGAGGATCCATTCGATGGACAACAGAATGACCCGGGACATACTTACCAATAATGATTGAGTTCATCATATTCGTTCACCTTGCTGCATAAGGTGCTGCACTTTCTCTACCACTTCAGAAAAGGTAATAACCGTATCCGATGCTTCAATCTGAAATTTCTCTTGCAGCTTCAGCATAAAGCGAAGCGATTCTGGAACATCCAATCCATATTCTTTTAGCTGCGTATGCTGACCGAAAACTTCTCTAGGTGACCCTTTCATCGCAATCGTTCCTTTATTCATTACAATTAGCTCATCAGCGTACATAGCTGCATCTTCCATGCTGTGAGTCACGAGAATCGTCGTCAAGCCTTTTTCTTTATGAAGACGATAAATCATATTCATAATTTCTTGACGGCCTCTAGGGTCCAATCCAGCAGTTGGCTCATCTAAAATTAGCACATTAGGATTCATCGCTAGAATACCTGCTATCGCTACACGACGCATTTGTCCACCACTCAAATCAAAAGGAGATCTGGTGAGAATGTCTTCTGGCAACCCCACCAACTTGATAAGCTCTCGTGCTTTTTGCTTTGCTTCTTCTTCCGAAACGCCATAATTCATTGGTCCAAAAGCTATATCTTTTTCCACCGTTTCTTCAAAAAGCTGATGTTCTGGAAATTGAAACACCACACCTACTTGCTGACGAATAGCTTTTAAATTCTTTTCTTTTCGATTGGCTTTAATGGTGCGCTCACCGATTTGAATTTCACCAGCAGTTGGCTTCAATAAGGCATTCAGATGCTGTATGATTGTTGATTTCCCAGAACCAGTATGGCCAATAACAGCCAAAAATGTACCTGATTGAATGCTTAAATTTAAGTCATGTAGAGCAATTCGTTCAAATGGTGTATTAACTTGATAACGATGCTCTACTTCTTTGAATATAATGTCCATAGTTCGTCCACCAAGTCCTCATCTGTTAAATGAATTTTTGATAAAGGAATTCCTAAGGAAGCAAAACGATGGCTTAGTTTAACGGAAAACGGCAAGTCTAGTCCAATATCCGTTAACTTGGAACCTAATGCAAATACTTCGCGTGGAGTACCTGTTGCATAGATCTTCCCTTTGTTCATCACAACGACTCTGTCAGCCATTGCTACTTCATCTAAATCGTGGGTAATTGAAATAACCGTCAGTTGTTTTTCTTCTTTTAATTTTCTAACAGTTTCAAGTACTTCAGTTCGTCCAATAGGATCTAACATAGATGTTGCTTCATCTAGAATGATGACAGATGGCTGTACGGCAATTATACCCGCAATGGCCACACGCTGTTTTTGTCCACCTGATAGCTGATGAGGCTCTTGATCCAGAAAAGCACTCATATTGACCATTTCGATTGCTTCAGGTATACGTTTTTCCATAATCTCAAATGGAATCCCGTTGTTTTCAAGCCCAAACGCAATATCATCTTGAACGGTTGAGCCAACAAATTGATTATCTGGGTTTTGAAACACCATTCCAATCTGCTTGCGCACATCCCATATTGTTTCTTCAGATAAAAGAGTATCGCCCACTCGAACCGTTCCTTTTTCAGGTAGCAAAAGGCCGTTTAGAATTCGTGCCAGCGTCGATTTACCAGATCCATTATGTCCAGCTATCGCTAACCATTCACCTTTATAAGCAGAGAGAGAAAGGTGATCTAATGTTAGGTCTGCTTCAGGATCGTATCGAAAGCATAAATCTTTTACCTCTAAAGACATTTCTTTCAACGCTATCTTCCTCTCAGCTTTTTCTATTGCAGCATTGCCTACATTGGTTTTTTACGCTATTTACCCGGTTTAAGGTATAAAAAAAGGGCAACGACTAGTTACACACTGTCTCGCCCTTTTCTATCTGTATTAAAAATATTAAACTAATTCAATGATAACCATTGGAGCACCGTCACCACGGCGAGGTCCAACTTTTAAGATACGAGTGTAACCGCCTTGGCGATCTTCGTAGCGAGTAGCGATATCGCTGAATAGTTTTTGTAAAGCGCTTTGACCAGCTTCCTCGTTAGCTACTTCATTACGGATGTAAGATGCAGCTTGACGACGAGCGTGTAGATCTCCACGTTTACCTAAAGTAATCATTTTTTCAACAGTTGAACGTAATTCTTTTGCACGAGCTTCAGTTGTCTCAATGCGTTCACTGATGATTAAATCAGTTGTTAAATCACGAAGAAGCGCCTTGCGTTGTGCGCTTGTACGACCTAATTTACGGTAAGACATGTGAGGTCCCCTCCTTTGTTAAGTAGTTAAACAGGTAGATATAATCAGTCGTCCTTACGTAGACCCAAACCTAATTCTTCAAGTTTAGCTTTAACTTCTTCTAAAGATTTACGGCCTAAGTTACGAACTTTCATCATATCTTCTTCTGTTTTATTAGCAAGCTCTTGTACAGTATTGATGCCTGCTCGTTTTAAGCAGTTGTAAGAACGAACAGATAAATCCAGTTCCTCGATCGTCATCTCTAGAACTTTTTCTTTCTGGTCTTCTTCTTTTTCTACCATGATCTCTGCTTTTTGAGCTTCATCTGTTAAGTTAACGAAGATATTTAAGTGTTCCGTTAGAATCTTTGCACCTAAAGCAACAGCTTTTTCTGGCTCGATGCTACCGTCAGTCCAAACATCCAACGTTAACTTATCGTAATTTGTCATTTGACCAACACGAGTATTTTCTACATAATACGATACGCGAGTAACAGGCGTATAGATTGAGTCAATTGGAAGTACACCAATTGGTTGGTCTTCACGCTTGTTAGCATCGGCAGGATTATAACCTCGACCTGTGCGAGCAGTAAGTCTCATACGGAAATGAGCATCTGACTCAAGTGTTGCAATATGAAGATCCGGATTTAGAACTTCGATATCACTGTCTGCTTGAATGTCAGCAGCCGTTACTGTACCAGGACCTTTAACATCGATCTCAAGTGTTTTCTCTTCATCAGAGTAAATCTTTAACGCTAACTTTTTAACGTTTAAAATGATGTTTGTTACATCTTCAACAACTCCAGGAACTGTTGAAAATTCATGTAATACACCTTCAATTTGAATAGATGTTACAGCTGCACCAGGGAGTGAGGATAATAGGATACGACGTAAGGAGTTACCCAAAGTAGTACCATATCCACGCTCAAGTGGTTCGACGACGAATTTACCGTACTTTCTATCATCGCTGATTTCTACCGTTTCGATTTTTGGCTTTTCAATCTCTATCAATATAAACCCTCCTTCAAAACGTCGAAACCTCGGCTAGACGGCTGATTTCTCAAATGCCTAACCGAAATTCCCTATTAGACAGTTCCCGAATGTGCACAACAAATGGAAAACATTTCGTTGCATGAATAAATTCTACACCATCATCATTATAGACAACGAAATAGAATCTATACATATTAATTATACACGACGACGTTTTGGTGGGCGGCATCCGTTGTGAGGTACAGGAGTAACATCTCTAATAGCTGTTACTTCTAAACCTGCAGCTTGAAGAGCACGGATAGCTGCTTCACGACCAGCACCAGGGCCTTTAACTGTAACTTCAAGAGTTTTCATTCCGTTATCCATAGAAACTTTTGCAGCAGCTTCAGCAGCCATTTGCGCAGCAAATGGAGTGGATTTACGAGAACCTCTGAAGCCAAGTGCGCCTGCACTAGACCAAGCAATCGCATTACCGTGAACATCTGTAATTGTTACAATAGTGTTGTTAAACGTTGAGCGAATATGAGCTACACCAGCTTCAATATTCTTTTTCACGCGACGTTTACGTGTATTAGTTTTACGTGCCATCTGTTAATGACCTCCCTTACTAATTATTTCTTCTTGTTCGCTACAGTACGGCGTGGGCCTTTACGTGTACGAGCATTGTTTTTACTGTTTTGACCACGAACTGGTAAACTACGACGGTGGCGGATACCACGGTATGAACCAATCTCAATTAAACGTTTGATGTTTAAAGAAACTTCACGACGAAGATCGCCTTCTACTTTATAGCTATCTAAAATATCACGAATTTTACCTAATTCTTCTTCTGTTAAGTCACGAACGCGAGTATCTTCAGAAACTCCAGCTTCAGCTAGAACTTTTTCAGCAGTTGGACGACCAATACCGAAAATGTATGTTAATGAAATTACTACACGCTTGTCACGAGGAATATCAACACCAGCAATACGTGCCATATGAATAGTGCACCTCCTTATTGATTAACCTTGTTTTTGTTTATGCTTAGGGTTTTCACAAATTACCATTACTTTACCTTTTCTACGGATAACTTTACATTTTTCGCAGATTGGTTTAACTGATGGTCTGACTTTCATGTTTCATACCTCCTTGATAGTACGGAGTGCATAGGTTTTATTTGAAACGGTACGTAATTCTACCGCGAGTTAAATCGTATGGTGACAATTCTACAGTTACTTTATCACCAGGTAAGATTCGAATGAAATGCATGCGAATTTTTCCTGATACGTGAGCAAGTACTGTATGACCATTTTCTAATTCTACCTTGAACATAGCGTTAGGTAAAGTCTCAGCAACTGTACCTTCAACTTCAATTACATCGTCTTTTGCCATTAAAGTGCTCTCCTTTCTTTGAAACAGTAACAAGCTATCATTAAACGACTTAAAAAGAACCTGTTCTGAACATCCGGAGATCGTAATCATTAAATTCAAGATGATTGACGCTAATATACATCTTTACCATTTTAACAGCAATTCAGACGAAAAACGATCATCGTGAATTTAGATAATTACTGTTTACTGTCCAGTGCATCTAGCGAGGAATGGATAGAGATAACATCCTTTAACATTACAATGCTGTCAGAATTTCATATCCCGTCTCAGTAATTGCAATAGTATGTTCGAAGTGCGCACACATTTTACCATCCACTGTCACAACTGTCCAGTTATCAGGTAATGTTTTTACATATCGCATACCAGCATTCACCATTGGCTCAACTGCCAATACCATGCCTGGACGTAGACGCGGTCCTTTATTCGGTGGACCATAATGAGGTACTTGCGGATCTTCATGTAAGTCTTTGCCGACACCATGGCCAACATATTCTCTTACAATCGAAAAGTTACGTGATTCTGCGTACTGTTGAATAGCATGTGAAATATTCGACAAACGCTCACCCGGCTTCGCTTCTGCTAATCCTTTGTAGAGAGATTGCTCAGTCACATCAAGCAGCTCTTGATTTTCTAATGAAATCTTTCCTACTCCATATGTCCAAGCTGAGTCACCGTGATAGCCACCGAATTTAGCTCCGATGTCTAAACTGATGATATCCCCTTCATTAAGCTTGCGTTCTCCCGGAATACCATGAACTAATTCTTCATTCACAGAAGCACATACACTGCCGCGAAAACCATTATACCCTTTAAAAGACGGAATTGCATCATGTTGACGAATAAAATTTTCAGCAATTGCATCCAATTCTATAGTCGTAATACCTGGAACGATATGTTTTTTCAACTCTTGATGAGTTAAAGCCACGATTCGTCCAGCTTCACGCATGACCTCAATTTCCTCTGGTGTCTTGCAAATGATCATTGCTTAACCCCAGCAAGTAATTGACGAACATCCTCAAACACAATGTTAATATCTTGATTACCATTAATATTGCGTAGATAACCTTTTTCTTGATAGAAATCAAGTAGAGGTTGAGATTGTTTAACATTAACTGAAAGTCTAGTTGAAACCGTCTCAGCATTGTCATCTGCACGTTGATAAAGCTCTCCGCCACATTTGTCACAAACTCCTTCTTTCGCAGGAGGATTGAATACTAAGTGGTAAGTAGCTCCGCAATCTTTACAAATGCGGCGTCCAGTAAGACGCTCCATTAAAATGCTTTGATCTACATCAATATTAATCACATAATCAATTTGCTTGTTTAGTTCTTTTGTAATTGTTTCAAGAGCTTCTGCTTGGGCTACTGTTCTCGGGAAGCCATCAAGTAAAAAGCCGTTTTCACAATCTTGTTTGTTTAAACGCTCGCGCACAATTCCAATTGTTACTTCATCAGGAACAAGGTTACCTTGGTCCATAAATGATTTAGCTTTTAAACCTAGTTGCGTTCCTTCTTTAATTGCAGCTCGGAACATATCTCCTGTTGAGATATGAGGGATATCGTAATGCTCAACGATTTTTTCTGCTTGAGTACCTTTCCCAGCACCAGGAAGGCCCATTAACACTAAATTCATTTCTTGCTTCCCCCTCAGTATCTTATCCGTTTAATGGGAAAGCAGCCTGCCTCCCACTAAACAGCTTTACTTAATAAATCCCTTATAATGGCGTTTCACTAATTGACTCTCAAGTTGTTTCATTGTCTCAAGAGCTACACCGACAACAATTAACAAACTAGTACCGCCGATCTGAGCAGATGAGGGTAGGTTTGCAATTTTGATGAACAGAACCGGCAACACAGCAATTAACGCAAGGAATATCGAACCGATTAATGTCAGACGATATAACACTTTCGTTAAATAAGCTTGTGTGCTTTTACCAGGACGAATGCCTGGGATGTAGCCACCTTGCTTTTTCAAGTTCTCTGCTACTTGTTCAGGGTTAACTTGAACAAATGTATAGAAGTAACAAAAAGCAATGATTAACGCTACATACACTATCATACCAATTGGCTTAGTATAGTCAAATGTATTCTGAATCCACGTCGTTACATCATTTGGACCGAAAAATGATGCAATTGTTGGTGGTGTGATAATAAATGAAACTGCAAAGATAACAGGAATAACCCCAGCAGCATTTACTTTTAACGGTAAATGAGTGGATTGACCTCCAACAGGATTACGACCAGCTGAACCCTTTGCATATTGAATAGGAATTTTTCGTAGCGCTTGTTGGAAGTAAATAACCCCAACAATAATAGCTAAAACTGCAATCGCAATTAAAACTACCGTTACGATACGAATGAATAATTGATCCCCAACGTCTTCAAATTGCTGTGCATAAATTTGATTTAATGTTGTCGGAATACCAGCTGCAATCCCAGCAAAGATAATGATAGAAATACCATTACCTACGCCTTTTGCAGTAATCTGTTCTCCTAACCACATTAAGAAGGCAGTACCTGCCGTTAACACTGTAGCAATTAGAAGATACGTAGAAATTCCTGGATTAGCGATCAATTGTCCGCCCGAAATATTGTTGAATCCTATAGACATACCTAAAGCCTGGATAAATCCAAGCACAATTGTTCCATAACGAGTTACTTGAGCTAATTTACGGCGCCCAACATCTCCCTGCTTTGACCATTCTGTAAACTTAGGTACAACATCCATCTGCAATAATTGGACGATGATGGATGCTGTAATATAAGGCATAATGCCCATAGCAAGAATGGAAAAGTTTTTTAACGCGCCGCCGCCAAATGTATTCAGAACTCCGAATACATTTAACCCATCTTGCAATTTTAGTACATCCGTATTAACACTTGGTACAGGAATAAATGTACCAATTCGGAAGACAATTAACATTAACAAAGTGAAAAAGATTTTTTGTCTTATTTCACGCACGCGCATTAAATTGGAGATTGTTTGAAACATTAGATCACCTCAACTGTACCGCCAGCAGCTTCGATAGCTTCTTTAGCAGTTGAAGAGAATTTAGCAGCTTTAACAGTTAGCTTAGAGTTTAATGTACCGTTTCCTAGTACTTTAACGCCAGCTTTTGCTTTGCTTACTAAACCAGTTTCGATTAATAATTCTGGTGTTACTTCAGTTCCATCTTCAAAACGGTTAAGAGCTTCTAAATTAACGATCGCGTATTCTTTGCGATTGATATTAGTGAACCCACGTTTTGGAAGACGACGGAATAAAGGAGTTTGACCACCTTCGAAGCCAGGTCTTACGCCACCGCCAGAGCGAGCGTTTTGCCCTTTGTGACCTTTACCTGAAGTCTTTCCGTTACCTGAACCAGTACCACGACCTACACGGTTACGTACTTTACGTGAACCTTCAGCTGGTTTCAATTCATGAAGTTTCATTCCGGAGCACCTCCTTAGAGTGACAATTTATACTTATTGCTCTTTTACTGTAACAAGGTGAGCTACTTTGTTAATCATTCCGCGAATTGCAGGATTATCGTCTTGAACGACAGTTTGATTTAACTTACGTAGGCCAAGTGTACGAACAGTTACACGTTGATCTTCTGGACGACCAATTACGCTACGAGTAAGGGTAATTGCTAGTTTGTTTGCCATTCCATATCCCTCCCTTATCCTAACAGTTCTTCTACAGTCTTGCCACGTAGTTTTGCAACATCTTCAGCACGTTTTAGGTTAGCTAAACCGTTAAGAGTTGCACGTACCATGTTGATTGGAGTGTTTGAACCTAAAGATTTAGATAGAATATCACTTACTCCACCCAATTCTAGTACCGCACGAACTGGGCCACCAGCGATAACTCCTGTACCTTCAGAAGCAGGTTTTAAGAAAATTTGACCTGCACCAAATTGTCCAAGGATTTCGTGTGGAATAGTTGTACCAACCATAGGTACAGTAATTAAGTTTTTCTTCGCATCTTCAATTGCTTTACGGATTGCATCTGGTACCTCTTGTGCTTTACCAGTACCGAATCCAACGTGACCGTTTTTGTCACCAACTACAACTAATGCAGCGAAGCGGAAACGACGTCCACCTTTCACAACTTTAGCTACGCGGTTAACGGTAACAACACGTTCTTCAAGCTCTAATTTATTTGGATCAATACGACGCATGATTTTCCCTCCTTTTACAATTAGAATTGTAATCCAGCTTCACGAGCAGCGTCAGCTAATGCTTTAACACGGCCATGATATAAATAACCGCCACGGTCGAATACTACTTCGTTTACACCTTTTTCTACTGCGCGTTTAGCGACTAATTCGCCAACTTTGATAGCAGCTTCAGTGTTACCAGTGCTTTCTAAAGTCAGGTCTTTATCTAACGTTGAAGCACTTGCGATTGTTACTGAATTTAAATCGTCGATAACTTGTGCGTAAATATGTTGATTAGAACGGAACACGTTTAAACGCGGACGAGTTGCAGTTCCAGATAACTTCGCACGAACACGAGCATGTCTTTTTTTACGAACTTTGTTTTTATCAAGCTTCGTGATCATTTCGGGCACTCCTTTCTTTTACCTAACCGGCATTACTTCTTAGCAGTTTTACCTTCTTTACGACGTACATATTCGCCTTCGTAACGAATACCTTTACCTTTGTAAGGCTCTGGTGGACGAACGTCACGAATATTTGCAGCTAATGCACCTACGCGTTCTTTATCAATACCTTTAATAACGATCTTAGTTTGAGAAGGAACTTCGATTTCGATTCCTGTTTCAGGAGTAATCTCAACTGGGTGAGAGTATCCAACGCTCAATACTAATTTGCTACCAGATTTTTGTGCACGGTAACCTACACCGACTAATTCTAAACCACGTTCGAATCCTTTAGTAACACCTTCAACCATGTTACCTAAAAGGCTACGAGTAGTTCCATGAAGAGCGCGGTGCTCTTTATTGTCACTAGGACGATTAACAACTAATACGTTGTCTTCAACTTTAATTTCGATTTCAGGGTGGAATGTACGAGTTAATTCACCCTTTGGTCCTTTTACAGTTACAGTGTTGCTCTCGTTCGTAACTGTAACACCTGCTGGAAGTTCTAAAGGCTTTTTACCAACACGTGACATAGTTACACCTCCATTCACATTTAAAACTTATTACCAAACGTACGCTAATACTTCTCCACCAGTTTGCTTTTGACGAGCTTCTTTGTCAGTTAAAACACCTTGAGAAGTAGAAACGATTGCGATACCTAAACCGTTAAGTACACGTGGTACTTCGTTAGTTTTTGCATAAACACGTAGACCAGGTTTACTGATACGTTTTAAGCCTGTAATTACACGTTCGTTATTTGAACCGTATTTTAAGAAGATACGGATAATACCTTGTTTGTTGTCTTCGATGTATTCTACATCACGTACGAAACCCTCACGCTTAAGGATTTCTGCAATTTGCTTCTTAATGTTAGAAGCAGGAACTTCAATTTTCTCATGACGAACCATGTTCGCATTGCGGATACGAGTTAGTAAATCTGCAATAGGATCAGTCATTACCATATTAATTTACCTCCTTCCCAAACTTGGGTTTTACCAACTAGCTTTTTTAACACCAGGAATTTGACCTTTATAAGCAAGCTCACGGAAACAAATACGGCAAAGCTTGAATTTACGTAGTACTGAGTGTGGACGTCCACAACGTTCGCAACGTGTATACTCTTGTACTTGGAATTTTTGCTGGCGTTTTTGCTTCGCAATCATTGATTTTTTAGCCACATTTTCGCCTCCTCTGCTTAACGTTGGCAGTTATTACTTCTGGAATGGCATACCGAACTGAGTTAAAAGCTCACGAGCTTCTTCATCAGTGTTTGCTGTTGTAACAATAACGATATCCATACCACGAACTTTAGTTACTTTATCATAATCGATCTCTGGGAAGATCAATTGTTCTTTAACACCTAACGTGTAGTTTCCACGACCATCAAATGCTTTTTTAGATACACCACGGAAATCGCGCACACGTGGAAGTGATACTGATACTAATTTATCGAAGAATTCGTACATACGCTCGCCGCGTAAAGTAACTTTCGCACCGATTGGCATACCTTCACGAAGACGGAAACCAGCGATAGATTTTTTCGCACGAGTTACAACAGGTTTTTGACCAGTGATTTCAGCTAGTTCTTCAACAGCGTTATCTAAAGCTTTTGAGTTAGAAACAGCATCACCGATACCCATGTTGATTACGATCTTGTCGATTTTTGGCACTTGCATTACAGATTCATAATTAAACTTGCTAACTAGAGCAGGAGTAATCTCTTTTGTAAATTTCTCTTTAAGACGGTTCATGTGAACTAAACCTCCCTTCACATTTCATTAATTATTTATCTAAAGTTTCACCAGATTTTTTTGCTACACGTACCTTTTTGCCATCGATAACTTGGTACCCAACACGAGTTGGCTCACCAGATTTAGGATCCAACGGCATTACGTTTGATACGTGGATAGGTGCCTCTTGGCTAACGATTCCACCTTGTGGATTTACTTGAGAAGGTTTAGAGTGTTTTTTCACAACGTTCACGCCTTCAACAAGTACACGGTCTTTCTTTGGGAAAGCTGCAAGTACTTCACCTTGCTTACCTTTGTCTTTACCAGAGATAACCACTACTTTGTCGCCCTTTTTAACATGCATCCTATTCGCACCTCCTTAAAAGGCATTTTGTATTTGTTCTATATATCAATTAGATAACTTCTGGAGCCAATGATACGATCTTCATGAAGTTGTTATCACGTAATTCACGAGCAACTGGTCCGAAGATACGAGTACCACGTGGTCCTTTGTCGTCACGGATGATTACGCAAGCATTTTCGTCGAAACGGATGTAAGAACCGTCAGTACGGCGAACACCACTTTTTGTACGTACAACAACAGCTTTAACAACGTCACCTTTTTTAACAACGCCTCCTGGTGTTGCTTGTTTCACCGTACAAACGATAACATCACCAATGTTTGCTGTCTTACGACCTGAACCACCAAGTACTTTAATAGTAAGTACCTCACGTGCACCAGAGTTGTCTGCAACTTTTAAACGAGATTCTTGTTGAATCATGTACGAAACCTCCCTTCGGATGAATCATTCTTATCCGATCTATCTTAACTATTAGATGATAACAGCTTTTTCTACAACTTCTACTAGACGGAAACGTTTAGTAGCTGATAACGGACGAGTTTCCATGATCTTCACGATATCGCCTAGTTGAGCTGTATTGTTTTCATCGTGAGCTTTGAATTTCTTTGAGTATTTTACACGCTTGCCATAAAGCGAATGCTTTTTGTAAGTTTCAACAAGAACAGTAACAGTCTTATCCATTTTGTCAGAAACTACGCGGCCAGTGTAAACTTTACGTTGGTTGCGTTCACTCATTCTGAAAGCCTCCTCTCAGACTTAATTATTTATTAGCAGCAATCTCTCTTTCACGAACTACAGTTTTCATACGAGCGATCGATTTGCGCACTTCGCGAATACGAGTAGTATTCTCTAATTGTCCAGTCGCTAATTGGAAACGAAGGTTAAACAACTCTTCTTTTAAAGCCTTAACTTTTTGTTCAATTTCAGCAGTGGTAAGGTCACGAATTTCATTAGCTTTCATTAGAATCACCACCAATTTCTTCACGTTTTACAAACTTACATTTTACAGGTAGCTTGTGTGCAGCTAAACGTAAAGCTTCACGTGCAACCTCTTCAGATACACCTGAAATTTCAAACATTACTTTTCCAGGTTTAACAACTGCTACCCAACCTTCAGGAGCACCTTTACCAGAACCCATTCGGACTTCTAGAGGCTTAGCAGTATAAGGTTTAGAAGGGAAAATTTTAATCCATACTTTACCGCCACGTTTCATGTAACGAGTCATTGCGATACGAGCAGCTTCGATTTGACGGTTTGTAATCCAAGAAGCTTCAGTAGCTTGTAAACCGAATTCACCGAAATGTACTTCCGTACCACCTTTAGCGCGTCCACGCATTTTTCCGCGATGTTCGCGACGATATTTAACGCGTTTTGGTAATAACATAATTATTTTCCTCCTTCCTCAGTTTTCTTTTTAGTAGGAAGAACCTCTCCACGATAGATCCATACTTTCACACCAAGTTTACCATAAGTAGTATCTGCTTCAGCGTGAGCATAGTCAATATCAGCGCGAAGTGTATGAAGTGGAACTGTACCTTCACTGTAATATTCAGAACGAGCAATATCAGCTCCGCCTAAACGACCAGATACCATTGTTTTGATACCTTGTGCTCCAGCACGCATACTACGTTGGATAGCTTGCTTTTGAGCACGACGGAATGATACACGGTTCTCAAGTTGGCGAGCGATGTTTTCAGCTACTAGTTTAGCATCTAAATCTGCTCGTTTAATTTCAAGGATGTTAATGTGTACACGCTTGCCTGTTAATTGGTTAAGAGCTTTACGAAGTGATTCTACTTCAGTACCACCTTTACCAATTACCATACCAGGTTTTGCAGTGTGGATCGTTACGTTTAAGCGGTTAGCAGCGCGTTCGATTTCAACTTTAGAAACAGCTGCATCGTTTAAACGTTTAGCGATATATTCACGTACTTTTAAGTCTTCATGTAATAAGTCAGCGTAGTCTTTGCCAGCGAACCATCTTGATTCCCAATCACGGATGACACCGACGCGAAGACCGACCGGATTTACCTTTTGACCCATGAATTATCCCTCCTTCTTTTCTGATACCACGATTGTGATGTGGCTTGTGCGCTTGTTAATTTGGCTTGCACGTCCCATAGCGCGTGGACGGAAACGTTTTAAAGTTGGACCTTCGTTAACAAAAGCGTCAGTAATAACTAAATTGTTAGCGTCCATTTCATAATTGTGTTCTGCATTGGCAATAGCAGATTTTAATACTTTCTCAACGACTGGAGAAGCAGCCTTTGGCGTGTGAAGTAGCACTGCTAGCGCTTCACCCACTTGCTTACCTCGAATTAAATCTACAACTAAACGAACTTTACGAGGAGCAATACGTACTGTTCTCGCGACAGCTTTAGCTTGCATTTAAAAGCCTCCTCTCATATTAGCGTCTTGTTTTCTTATCATCACTTGCGTGACCTTTGTAAGTACGAGATGGTGCGAATTCACCAAGTTTGTGACCTACCATGTCTTCAGTAACATAAACTGGTACATGTTTACGACCGTCATATACAGCAATTGTATGACCAATGAACTGAGGGAAGATAGTTGAACGACGAGACCAAGTTTTTACTACTTGCTTGCTGTCAGTTTCGTTTAACTTCTCAATTTTGTTGATTAAATGGTCATCTACAAAAGGTCCTTTCTTTAAGCTGCGACCCATAAATGAACCTCCCTTCGTGATTGTCCTACGGTTCGTTTGAACCGTAGCTCAATCCCGTTATTTTTTACGACGACGAACGATAAATTTATCGGATTTGTTTTTCTTCTTACGAGTTTTGTAACCAAGTGTTGGTTTACCCCATGGACTCATTGGAGACTTACGTCCGATTGGAGAACGTCCTTCACCACCACCGTGTGGGTGATCGTTAGGGTTCATTACAGAACCACGTACAGTTGGACGAATACCTAACCAACGAGAACGACCGGCTTTACCGATGTTGATTAACTCGTGTTGTTCGTTACCAACTTGACCTACAGTTGCACGACAAGTTGCAAGGATCATGCGTACTTCACCAGAAGTTAAACGTACTAATACGTATTTACCTTCTTTACCAAGTACTTGAGCAGATGTACCTGCAGAACGAACTAATTGTCCACCTTTACCAGGTTTCAATTCGATGTTGTGTACTACTGTACCAACAGGGATGTTAGCTAAAGGAAGCGCGTTACCTACTTTAATGTCAGCTTCAGGACCTGACATAACTTCTAAACCTACTTTTAGGTTTTTAGGAGCAAGGATGTAACGTTTTTCACCATCAGCATAATGAATTAATGCGATGTTAGCTGAACGGTTTGGATCATATTCGATTGTAGCAACGCGTCCAGGTATTCCATCTTTATCGCGTTTAAAATCGATGATACGGTATTGACGCTTGTGCCCACCACCTTGGTGACGAACAGTCAATTTACCTTGGTTGTTACGACCACCTTTTCTCTTGACAGGTGCAAGTAACGATTTTTCTGGTTTGTCAGTAGTAATTTCAGCGAAATCAGAAACTGACATACCACGACGACCATTTGAGGTTGGTTTATACTTTTTAATCGCCATCTCAATTTCCCTCCTTCTCTAGTAATCTTAAGCTTCGAAGAATTCGATTTCGTTGCTCTCTTGAGTTAGTGTTACTACCGCTTTACGACGACGGTTAGTAAGACCACTGTAGCGACCTACACGCTTGAATTTACCTTTGTAGTTCATGATGTTTACTTTTTCAACTTTTACGTCAAAGATTTTTTCGATAGCATCTTTAACCTCAGTTTTATTAGCTTTTACATCAACATCAAACGTATATTTTTTCTCAGCCATTAAGTCTGTTGAACGTTCTGTAATTACGGGGCGCTTAATAATATCACGAGGATCTTTCATTATGCAAGCACCTCCTCTACTTTTTCAACTGCGTCTTTAGTGATTACAAGCTTATCATGGTTCATAACGTCTAATACGCTTAAACCATTAGCTGCAACAACTGTTACACCAGGAATATTACGTGCTGAAAGTGCAACATTTTCGTTAAGATCAGCAGTTACTACTAATGCTTTGCGTTCTACTGTTAGGTTTTTAAGAACTGCTACCATTTCTTTTGTTTTTGGAGCGTCAAAAGAAAGAGCTTCAAGAACAACGATGCTGTTATCTTGAGCTTTAGTTGATAATGCAGACTTAATTGCTAAACGACGAACTTTTTTAGGTAATTTGTAGCTATAGCTTCTTGGAACTGGACCAAATACTACGCCACCACCACGCCATTGTGGAGAACGGATAGATCCTTGACGAGCACGACCAGTACCTTTTTGACGCCATGGCTTACGGCCACCGCCTCTTACTTCAGAACGATTTTTAACTTTAGAAGTACCTTGACGTTGAGATGCGCGTTGCATTACGATCGCGTCGAAAAGTACTTTGTTGTTTGGTTCGATACCGAAAACGGCATCTTGAAGTTCGATCTCTCCAACGTTTTCACCGTTTTGGTTAAACAATGCTACTTTTGGCATTGGTTATTCCTCCTTTCTCGAAGAATTATTATTTAGATTTAACTGCAGATTTAACAGTAACTAGAGATTTTCTAGCTCCTGGCACGTTACCTTTTACTAATAAAAGATTGCGTTCTGCGTCAACTTTAACGATTGATAAGTTTTGCACAGTGATGCGCTCTCCACCCATGCGTCCTGGTAATAATTTACCTTTAAATACGCGGTTTGGAGCTACAGGACCCATTGAACCTGGGCGACGGTGGTAGCGAGAACCATGAGACATAGGTCCGCGAGATTGTCCGTGGCGTTTAATAGCACCTTGGAAACCTTTACCTTTTGAGATTCCTGTTACATCAATTACATCGCCTTCTGCGAAAATATCAACCTTGACTTCTTGACCAACTTCATATGCTGAAGCGTCCACACCGCGTAACTCACGGATGAAGCGCTTAGGAGCAGTATTAGCTTTAGTAGCATGTCCTTTTGCAGGTTTGTTAGATAGTTTTTCACGGATATCTTCGAAACCTAATTGGATTGCTTCGTAACCGTCTGTCTCAGCGTTTTTAACTTGAAGAACTACGTTAGCAGAAGCTTCAATTACTGTTACTGGGATCAAGTCACCATTTTCAGCAAATACTTGAGTCATACCGATCTTTCTTCCTAAGATTCCTTTGGCCATTAGTCACACCTCCTAAGTATCTTTTCATTCTTTATTTTAAATTAAAGTTTAATTTCGATATCTACACCAGATGGTAAGTCTAAACGCATTAATGAATCAACAGTTTGTGGTGTTGGATTCACGATATCAATTAAGCGTTTATGCGTGCGCATTTCGAACTGCTCACGAGAATCTTTATATTTGTGTACTGCACGTAGAATTGTATAAATTGATTTTTCAGTCGGTAATGGAATCGGACCAGATACAGCCGCACCAGAACGTTTTGCAGTTTCTACGATTTTCTCAGCAGATTGATCAAGAATTCTGTGATCATATGCTTTTAAACGAATGCGAATTTTTTCTTTTGCCATTATTTTCCCTCCTTTTTCGCCTATTTTACAATAGACATTCTCCGCGGAAATTTCCCCACACTCGCCATGGCAAAGCGGCCGGGTGTGTCGGCAACCTTCCGCATCATCGCAGTCAAAGACCAACATTTTTATTATACTAAAAATGGGTTCATATTGCAACAATAAAGTTAAAAAACTTTTTTATGTGTCGCACACTTTTTTCATTATATATAAAAGGAGATCATTTTGCAAGTGTAATAGTAAAAACTATCTTTACCTTTTATCACCAAATAAAAAAGGAGTAGGTTACCCTACTCCCTTTACTGAAACGAGAAATTACTCGCTGATTTTAGCTACAACGCCAGCGCCTACTGTACGTCCACCTTCACGGATTGAGAATTTAGTACCTTCTTCAATCGCGATTGGAGCGATAAGTTCAACAGTCATTTCGATGTTGTCGCCAGGCATTACCATTTCTACGCCTTCAGGTAAGTTACAAATACCAGTTACATCAGTTGTACGGAAGTAGAACTGTGGACGGTAGTTTGTGAAGAATGGAGTGTGACGTCCACCTTCGTCTTTAGAAAGAACGTATACTTCAGCAGTAAATTTAGTGTGTGGAGTGATTGAGCCTGGTTTAGCTAATACTTGTCCACGTTGGATTTCTTCACGTGCTACACCACGAAGTAAAGCACCGATGTTGTCGCCAGCTTCAGCATAGTCAAGAAGCTTACGGAACATTTCTACACCTGTTACAGTAGTAGATTTTGGCTCTTCAGTTAAACCGATGATGTCGATAACGTCACCAACTTTAACTTGTCCACGCTCTACACGACCTGTAGCAACTGTACCACGACCAGTGATTGAGAATACGTCCTCAACTGGCATCATGAATGGTTTTTCAGTGTCACGTTCTGGAGTTGGGATGTACTCATCAACAGCGTCCATAAGCTCGATGATTTTAGCTTCCCAATCAGCTTCGCCTTCAAGAGCTTTAAGAGCAGAACCTTTGATTACTGGTACATCGTCACCAGGGAAGTCGTATTCAGAAAGAAGGTCACGTACTTCCATTTCTACTAATTCAAGTAGCTCTTCGTCGTCTACCATGTCACATTTGTTTAAGAATACAACTAGGTAAGGTACACCTACTTGACGAGAAAGAAGGATGTGCTCACGAGTTTGTGGCATTGGACCATCAGCAGCAGATACTACTAAGATACCGCCATCCATTTGAGCAGCACCAGTGATCATGTTTTTAACATAGTCAGCATGTCCTGGGCAGTCAACGTGTGCATAGTGACGAGTGTCAGTTTCATACTCAACGTGTGCAGTTGAGATTGTGATTCCACGCTCGCGCTCTTCTGGAGCAGCGTCGATCATGTCGTAAGCCATTGCTGCACCTTTACCACTTTTCTTAGCAAGAACAGTAGTGATAGCAGCTGTTAAAGTTGTTTTACCATGGTCAACGTGACCAATTGTACCGATATTGGCATGTGTTTTTGAACGGTCGAATTTTTCCTTAGCCATTCGAAAATCCTCCTTAAAATTCATGTAGTTTATGTTTTATGAGGCCGTGAAAGGGAATGAGCTCCACTTTCACAGCGTACATAAGTAGTTATACTTCAATAAAGAGTGAAAATCAATTATTCACCTTTATTTTTTTTAATAATTTCTTCTGAAATTGATTTAGGAACTTCTTCGTAGTGATCGAAGTGCATAGAATATGTTCCGCGACCTTGAGTGTTTGAACGTAATGCAGTTGCATAACCAAACATTTCAGAAAGTGGAACGAATGCACGTACAACTTGAGCGTTACCGCGTGCTTCCATACCTTCTACACGTCCACGACGAGACGTAACGTCACCCATGATATCTCCTAAGTATTCGTCAGGGATAACAACTTCAACCTTCATCATTGGTTCAAGGATAGCTGGGTTACATTTTGATACTGCGTTTTTAAGAGCCATAGAAGCGGCAATTTTAAACGCCATCTCACTTGAGTCAACGTCATGGTAAGATCCATCAACTAAAGCAGCTTTGATATCGATTAATGGATAACCAGCAAGAACACCGTTTTGTAATGCATCTTCAAGACCAGCTTGAACTGCAGGGATGTATTCACGTGGAACTACACCACCAACGATTTTGTTCTCAAATTCAAAGCCTTTTCCTTCTTCGTTAGGTTCGAACTCAATCCAAACGTGACCGAATTGTCCACGACCACCAGATTGACGAGCGAATTTACCTTCAACTTTCGCACCAGCGCGGAAAGTTTCACGGTAAGCTACTTGAGGAGCACCAACGTTTGCTTCTACTTTGAATTCGCGACGCATACGGTCAACGATGATATCAAGGTGAAGCTCACCCATACCAGAGATGATGATTTGACCAGTCTCTGTATTAGTTTCCGCACGGAAAGTTGGATCTTCTTCTTGTAACTTTTGAAGAGCTGTCGTCATTTTATCTTGGTCAGCTTTTGATTTTGGCTCAACAGATAAAGAGATAACTGGCTCTGGGAATTCCATAGACTCAAGAATTACAAGACTCTTTTCGTCACATAGAGTATCACCAGTAGAAGTATCTTTTAATCCTACAGCTGCTGCGATATCTCCAGCGTATACTTCAGAAATCTCTTCACGAGAGTTAGCATGCATTTGTAGGATACGACCTACACGCTCACGCTTACCTTTTGTAGAGTTTTTGATGTATGAACCAGAGCTTAGTACACCAGAGTACACACGGAAGAACGTTAATTTACCAACATAAGGGTCCGTCATAACTTTGAACGCTAATGCTGAGAAAGGAGCGTTGTCGCTAGACTCACGCGTAACTTCTTCTTCTGTGTCAGGTACGATACCTTGGATTGCTGGTACATCAACTGGAGATGGTAGGTAATCAATTACCGCATCTAGCATTAATTGTACACCTTTGTTTTTGAATGCTGAACCACAGATAACTGGGTAGAATTCAACGTCACAAGTACCTTTACGGATACCAGCTTTTAGTTCTTCAACTGTAAGCTCGCCTTCGTCTAAGTACTTCATCATTAATTCTTCGTCAAGTTCTGCAACAGCTTCTACTAGGCTTGCACGGTATTCTTCAGCTTGCTCTTTGTATTCCTCAGGAATTTCACGAGATTCTGAACGAGTACCTAAGTCATCTTCGTAGAAGTATGCTTTCATTTCCACAAGGTCAATGATTGCTTCGAAGTCATCTTCAGCACCGATTGGCAACTGAATTGGGTGAGCATTTGCACCTAAACGATCGTGGATCGTTTTTACAGAGTACAAGAAGTCAGCACCAATTTTGTCCATTTTGTTAACGAATACGACACGGGGAACACCGTACGTAGTCGCTTGACGCCATACTGTTTCTGTTTGAGGCTCAACACCAGATTGAGCATCAAGAACTGCCACAGCGCCATCAAGTACACGTAATGAACGCTCAACTTCAACAGTGAAGTCTACGTGTCCAGGAGTATCGATGATGTTAACGCGGTGACCTTTCCAAGAAGCAGTTGTCGCAGCAGACGTGATAGTGATACCACGTTCTTGCTCTTGCTCCATCCAGTCCATTTGTGAAGCTCCTTCATGAGTTTCACCAATTTTATGGATACGGCCAGTATAATAAAGAACACGCTCAGTTGTTGTTGTTTTACCAGCATCAATGTGAGCCATGATCCCAATATTACGAGTGTTTTCTAAGGAGAACTCTCTTGCCATCTTAGGTATTTCTCCTTCCATATTATAATTTGTTTTTTTAAAAGTTTCGTTAAAAGATTACCAACGGTAATGAGCAAATGCTTTATTAGCTTCTGCCATTTTGTGAGTATCTTCACGTTTCTTAACTGCAGCACCAGTGTTGTTAGCTGCGTCAAGGATTTCGTTAGCTAAACGCTCTTCCATCGTTTTTTCTCCACGAAGACGAGCATAGTTTACTAACCAACGAAGACCTAAAGTAGTACGACGCTCTGGGCGTACTTCTACAGGAACTTGGTAGTTAGAACCCCCTACACGGCGTGCTCTAACTTCTAGTACAGGCATGATGTTTTTAAGAGCTTGGTCGAATACTTCCATAGCTTCTTTACCACTGCGCTCTTGTACTAAATCGAATGCTCTATAAAGAATAGCTTGTGACTTACCGCGCTTTCCATCAAGCATCATTTTGTTGATTAAGCGAGATACAAGCTTAGAATTGTAAATCGGATCTGGTAATACGTCTCTTTTTGCAACAGGTCCCTTACGTGGCATTCTACTTCCTCCTTTCACTTTTAAAAGTTTATCTATTAATTGTTAAGCTATTATTTTTTAGCTGCTTTTGGTCGCTTAGTACCATATTTAGAACGACCTTGCATACGGCCATCCACACCAGCAGTATCAAGTGCACCACGTACGATATGGTAACGTACCCCTGGTAAATCTTTTACACGTCCACCGCGGATAAGTACCACGCTGTGTTCTTGTAAGTTGTGACCAATACCTGGGATATAAGCTGTTACCTCGATACCGTTTGTTAAACGTACACGAGCATATTTACGAAGAGCCGAGTTCGGTTTCTTCGGTGTCATAGTACCCACACGTGTACATACACCACGTTTTTGTGGAGAAGATTGGTTAGTTTGAGCTTTCTTGAAGCTGTTGTAACCTCTGTTTAAAGCAGGTGAGTCAGATTTTTTACCTTTACTCACACGACCATTACGGATTAATTGGTTAATAGTAGGCATTTAATTTTTCCTCCTTTCGCCTTTTGTAAGACCACACATCCAGGTGGTTCATTTTTTAGCAAAAAACAAAGTCTTTGAAACTAAAAGTTCAAAAACGTGTTAACTAATAATTGCAACAGTTGCAGCGTTAACTTCTATCCTACAAGCTTGACCAAGCTTTCGCATAGAAGGGACATACGTATACGGAACGTTTTCTTGCTGTGCCGTTTTTGCCACAATGGATGTGACATAAAAATCAGCGTCTTCAGCAATGATGACTTCCTTTACTGTACCTTTTTTTAATGCTTTCACCGTCTGCTTTGTTCCTACAATAATATGATCAGCCTGTAATACTTTTTCATAAGACATTATCATATCCTCCAAAGTAACAGGTAGTTTATAGGAGCACCTTTGATATAGTATCATTCCCTAGAATGGATGTCAACTAACGTTTCGTAGTTTTTTTAAAAAACATCCATTCTAGAGTAATGATTTTATAATTAGTCGATTGTTACCGTTTCTTCAGCTTGGTTTTTGATTGGTTCAGCATTACGATATCTCGTCATACCTGTACCAGCCGGAACTAGCTTACCAATGATAACATTCTCTTTAAGTCCAAGCAACTCATCACGTTTTCCTTTGATTGCAGCATCCGTAAGAACACGCGTTGTTTCTTGGAATGACGCAGCAGATAAGAAGGAATCAGTTTCAAGAGATGCTTTTGTAATACCAAGTAATACAGGACGGCCTGTCGCTGGACGATTGCCTTCAAGTAATACTTTTTCATTTGCATCAGTGAATTGGTGAATATCAAGTAATGAACCTGGTAATACATCTGTATCTCCTGAATCCATTACACGCACTTTACGAAGCATTTGGCGAACCATTACCTCTACGTGTTTATCTCCAATTTCTACCCCTTGCATACGGTATACTTTTTGCACCTCACGAAGCAAGTACTCTTGTACAGCCGTGATGTCTTTTACTTTTAGTAATTCTTTAGGATCAATTGAACCTTCCGTTAATTCTTGACCACGTGCAATGCGCTGTCCTTCAATAACTTTCAGGCGTGCACTGTACGGAGCTGTGTAAGAACGAGTTTCAATCTCTCCTTGAACAGTAATTTCGTGCTGACGATCGCGTCCTTCAGAAATGCCGGCAATTGTACCTTCAATTTCAGAAATAACGGCTTGACCTTTAGGGTTACGCGCTTCGAAAATCTCTTGGATACGCGGTAAACCTTGAGTGATATCGTCTCCAGCAACCCCACCTGTATGGAATGTACGCATCGTTAACTGTGTACCTGGCTCACCGATAGATTGAGCAGCGATGATACCAACTGCCTCACCCACTTCAACTTCTGAACCAGTTGCAAGGTTACGACCGTAACATTTTTTACATACACCGTGGCGAGTGTTACATGTGAATGCAGAACGAATCCATACTTCTTCAACACCAGCATCCACAATTGTTTCAGCTAGGTCTTCTGTAATTAGTTCGTTTTCTTTCACTAACACTTCGTTTGTTCCTGGGTGAAGTAGTGTTTTTCTTGCATAACGTCCAATTAGACGCTCATCAAGTTTCTCAATTTCTTCTGTTCCTTCTTTGATTGCAACAGCCAGAATACCGCGGTCTGTACCACAGTCGTCATCACGTACGATAACGTCTTGTGCCACGTCAACCAGACGACGAGTAAGGTAACCTGAGTCAGCTGTTTTAAGAGCCGTATCGGCAAGACCTTTACGTGCACCATGGGTAGAGATAAAGTACTCTAATACTGTTAAACCTTCACGGAAACTAGATTTGATTGGTAACTCAATGATACGACCGGACGGGTTGGCCATTAGTCCACGCATACCTGCAAGCTGAGTGAAGTTAGATGCGTTACCACGGGCACCAGAGTCACTCATCATGAAGATTGGGTTGCGTTTGTCTAATGACGCCATTAATTTACCTTGGATAACGTCTTTCGCGCTACTCCATACAGAGATAACACGCTCATAACGCTCATCTTCAGTAATTAAACCGCGACGGAATTGTTTTAGTACGTTATCTACTTTAGCTTGCGCTTCTGTTAAGATAACTTCTTTTTCTCCTAAAACCACGATATCAGCTACACCAACTGTAATACCAGCTTTAGTAGAATATTTGAAACCTAGGTCTTTCATACGGTCAAGCATTTTAGAAGTCTCAGTAATTTTGAAACGTTTAAATACTTCAGCGATAATATTACCTAAGATTTTTTTCTTAAACGGTGCGATAGCCGGTTGATTCTTGATGAATTCCTTCACATCTGCACCTTTTTCAACAAAGTACTTCTCAGGAGTTTTCACTTCTAAGTTTTCTCTTGTTGGTTCGTTAATGTATGGGAACGATTTTGGTAAAATTTCGTTGAAAACTAATTTACCAACCGTTGTAACAAGCAACTGTTGATTTTGTGCTTCTGTAAACGTTTCGTTGTTTAAAGAACCTGCATACACACCTACACGTGTATGAAGATGCACATAACCGTTTTGGTACGCTAATAGTGCTTCATTTGTATCCTTGAACACCATGCCTTCTCCAACTGCCTCTTCACGCTCAAGCGTTAAGTAGTAGTTACCTAATACCATATCCTGTGAAGGTGTAACAACTGGTTTACCATCTTTAGGGTTCAAGATATTTTGAGCAGCAAGCATTAAGATACGTGCTTCTGCTTGTGCTTCCGCAGATAATGGAACGTGAACCGCCATTTGGTCACCGTCAAAGTCAGCGTTATATGCTGTACATACAAGCGGATGAAGACGAATAGCGCGACCTTCTACAAGCGTAGGTTCAAATGCTTGAATACCTAGTCTGTGTAGCGTTGGTGCACGGTTTAAAAGAACTGGATGCTCTTTAATAACCGATTCTAATACGTCCCATACTTCAGGTTGCACACGTTCAATTTTACGTTTTGCACTCTTGATGTTATGAGCTAAACCGCGTTCAACAAGCTCTTTCATTACGAAAGGTTTGAAAAGCTCTAACGCCATTTCTTTTGGAAGACCACATTGATACATCTTTAAGTTCGGACCTACAACGATTACCGAACGGCCAGAGTAGTCAACACGTTTACCTAATAAGTTTTGACGGAAGCGACCTTGCTTACCTTTTAACATGTGAGAAAGAGATTTTAATGGACGGTTACCTGGTCCTGTTACCGGACGGCCACGACGACCATTATCGATTAATGCATCTACAGCTTCTTGAAGCATACGCTTTTCGTTTTGAACGATAATGCTAGGAGCTCCAAGGTCTAATAAACGCTTTAAGCGGTTGTTACGGTTAATTACACGGCGATATAAATCATTTAGATCAGACGTAGCAAAGCGTCCACCATCTAATTGAACCATTGGACGAAGTTCTGGCGGAATAACCGGTAGAACGTCTAAAATCATCCAAGAAGGTTCGTTACCAGAATGACGGAAA
The DNA here is from genome assembly GCF_038005965.1 of Priestia sp. FSL W8-0524. NCBI lineage: Bacteria > Bacillati > Bacillota > Bacilli > Caryophanales > Bacillaceae > Priestia > Priestia sp. FSL W8-0524. The sequence continues at coordinate 5,051,321 of NZ_JBBOUG010000001.1, read as the reverse complement.
GCCTCTAGTACCTCTAAACGTTTAATAGCACGTGTACGACGTTGACCTTGAGCAGTTTTCAATTCTTCTTTCAAAGCATCTACTTCTTTATCAAGATCGATATCATGCAATAATTTTTTAACAGCTTCAGCACCCATTGCTGCATGGAAAGTTTGTCCGTACTTCTCACGATACGCACGGTATTCTTTCTCTGATAAAAGCTGTTTCTTTTCAAGTGGTGTATCACCAGCATCTGTTACTACATAAGAAGCAAAATAAATGATTTCCTCTAGCGCACGAGGGGACATGTCTAAGACAAGTCCCATGCGGCTAGGAATACCTTTAAAGTACCAAATATGTGAAACAGGTGCAGCTAGTTCGATGTGACCCATGCGTTCACGACGAACTTTTGCGCGCGTAACTTCTACGCCACAACGATCACATACAACACCTTTATAACGAACGCGCTTATATTTTCCGCAGTGACATTCCCAGTCCTTTTGTGGACCAAAAATACGCTCACAGAATAAGCCGTCTTTTTCAGGTTTTAACGTACGATAGTTGATCGTTTCAGGTTTTTTTACCTCACCGTACGACCAAGAACGAATTTTATCTGGCGAAGCTAGACCGATTTTCATATACTCAAAGTTATTTACATCTAGCAAGGAGCCTACCTCCCTTTTAATCTACAGGTTTTTTCCCTTAACGTTTATATGAAAGTAATTCCTTACTCTTTTGTGACAGGATCTTTTTGTCCTTCAGAAAGGCTTTCTTCGTTATCTGCAATAATTGATTCTGTTGGTTGCTCATGGTCCTCTTCTGAGTCCATGATATCAATTTCTTGCTCGTCAGCAGAAAGCATCTTCACATCCATACCTAAACTTTGTAGTTCTTTGATTAATACTTTGAACGATTCAGGTATGCCAGGTTCTGGAATGTTTTCACCTTTAACAATTGCTTCGTATGTTTTCACACGACCTACTACGTCGTCTGATTTCACTGTTAAGATCTCTTGTAATGTATAAGCAGCACCGTATGCTTCAAGTGCCCATACTTCCATCTCACCAAAACGCTGTCCACCGAACTGCGCTTTACCACCAAGTGGTTGTTGTGTAACAAGTGAGTATGGTCCAGTAGAACGAGCGTGAAGTTTATCGTCTACCATGTGAGCAAGTTTGATCATGTACATGATTCCTACTGATACACGGTTATCGAATGGTTCACCTGTTCGACCATCATATAGAACTGTTTTAGCATCACGAGACATGCCAGCTTCTTCGATTGTTGCCCAAACATCTTCCTCACGCGCACCATCAAATACTGGAGACGCAACGTGAATGCCAAGCTTACGAGCAGCCATACCTAAATGAAGCTCTAGCACCTGACCGATGTTCATACGAGATGGTACCCCTAATGGGTTTAACATGATGTCAATTGGCGTACCGTCTGGTAGGTAAGGCATATCTTCTTCCGGTAAAATACGTGAAATTACACCTTTGTTACCGTGACGACCGGCCATTTTGTCACCTTCAGAAATTTTACGCTTCTGAACAATGTATACACGGACTAATTGGTTTACACCTGGTGGTAATTCGTCGCCATCTTCACGGTTGAAGACTTTAACATCAAGGATAATTCCACCGCCGCCGTGCGGTACACGAAGAGAAGTATCACGAACTTCACGCGCTTTTTCACCGAAAATAGCGTGTAGAAGACGTTCTTCAGCTGTTAGTTCTGTTACACCTTTTGGCGTTACTTTACCAACTAAAAGATCTCCATCTTTTACTTCTGCACCAATGCGGATGATTCCACGCTCATCTAAGTTGCGAAGCGCATCTTCACCTACGTTTGGAATGTCACGCGTAATTTCTTCAGGTCCAAGTTTCGTATCACGAGACTCAGATTCATATTCTTCAATATGAACAGACGTATATACATCGTCTTTCACAAGGCGTTCACTCATGATGATGGCATCCTCATAGTTGTAACCATCCCATGTCATGAAACCAACCATTACGTTTCGTCCTAAAGCAAGCTCACCTTTTTCCATTGAAGGACCGTCGGCTAAGATCTCACCTTTTACTACTTCGTCGCCAACTGAAACAATTGGACGCTGGTTGTAACAAGTACCTTGGTTAGAACGAACGAATTTTAATAATTTGTATTGATCTAAGTTACCTTTAACTTTTTGTCCGTCTACTTCTTCATAGCGGCGAACAAAAATTTGTTTTGCTTCTACGCGCTCTACAACGCCAGGGTATTTACAAATCACGGCTGCACCAGAGTCTTTACCAGATACATATTCCATACCTGTACCTACGATTGGTGCTTCAGGATTTAATAAAGGTACTGCTTGACGTTGCATGTTCGCACCCATTAATGCACGGTTAGAGTCATCGTTCTCTAAGAATGGGATACATGCTGTAGCGGCAGATACAACTTGTTTTGGTGATACATCCATATAGTCTAAACGATCGCGACGGATAACCGTGTTTTCTCCACGGAAACGTGCAACGACATTTTCATCTAAGAATGAACCATCATCACCTAGACGAGCGTTCGCTTGGGCTACAACATAGTTATCTTCTTCATCAGCTGTTAAGTAGTCAATTCGCTCTGTCACTTTACCTGTTTCAGGATCGATACGACGGTAAGGTGTTTCGATGAAACCGAATTTGTTTACTTTTGCATAAGAAGAAAGTGAGTTGATTAACCCGATATTCGGACCCTCTGGCGTTTCAATCGGACACATACGGCCATAGTGGGAGTAGTGAACGTCACGCACTTCGAAACCAGCGCGTTCACGCGTTAAACCACCAGGTCCTAGAGCTGAAAGACGACGTTTGTGCGTCAATTCGCCTAATGGATTCGTTTGATCCATGAACTGTGATAATTGAGAACTTCCAAAGAACTCTTTAATCGCCGCAATAACTGGACGAATATTAATTAATTGTTGAGGTGTGATTGTATTCGTGTCTTGAATTGACATTCTTTCACGAACAACACGTTCCATACGAGATAAACCGATACGGAATTGGTTTTGTAACAATTCACCTACAGAACGCAGACGACGGTTACCTAAGTGGTCGATATCATCTGTGTCTCCTACTTGATGAAGCAAGTTAAAGAAGTAACTGATTGATGCTAAAATATCAGCAGGTGTGATATTTTTAACTTCTTCTGTTACATAAGCGTTGCCTGATACAGTGATGACTTTTTCACCTTCTGGATCATTTGGCGCATAAATCTTAATAGATTGTAATGTAACATCGTCTTCTACTACTCCACCAACCGGACTATAAGTTTTGAAGTTTACTCCACCTTCAAGCATCGGAATCAAGCGATCTAGCAGACGGCGATCAATCATTGCGCCTTTTTCTGCAATAATTTCACCTGTTTCAGGATCAACTAATGTTTCAGCTAGCTTTTGATTAAATAAGCGATGTTTGATATGAAGCTTTTTATTAATTTTATAGCGACCTACGTTCGCTAAGTCATATCGTTTTGGATCAAAGAAGCGAGATACTAATAGAGACTTCGCATTCTCAACTGTCGGTGGTTCACCCGGACGTAAACGCTCATAGATTTCTAATAGCGCTTTTTCCGTTGTTTCCGTATTATCTTTTTCAAGCGTATTACGGATGTATTCATTATCACCGATTAAATCGATAATCTCTTGGTCAGAACCGAAACCTAGCGCGCGTAACAGCACTGTTACTGGCAGTTTACGAGTACGATCAATACGCACGTATACTACATCTTTTGCATCAGTTTCATATTCTAGCCATGCACCACGGTTAGGGATAACAGTTGCTGTATATCCTTTTTTACCGTTTTTATCAAGCTTTCCACTATAGTAAACACTTGGTGAACGAACCAACTGTGATACGATAACACGCTCAGCACCATTAATTACAAAGGTACCTGTTTCGGTCATCAATGGGAAATCTCCCATGAACACATCTTGGTCTTTTACTTCACCTGTTTCTTTATTAATTAACCGCACCTTAACACGAAGAGGTGCTGCATAAGTTACATCACGTTCTTTAGACTCTCCTACTGAATACTTTGGCTCACCTAAGCTGTAATCAATAAATTCTAGTGATAAGTTACCTGTAAAATCATCAATTGGAGAAATATCTTGGAACATTTCTCGTAAACCTTCATCTAAAAACCATTGGTATGAAGCCGTTTGAATCTCGATTAAGTTCGGTAACTCTAAAACTTCACTAATACGAGCATAACTTCTGCGTTGGCGGTGGCGTCCATACTGAACTAGTTGACCTGTCAACTGATTCACCCCTCAAATCAAGCGTTATTATTCAAAATATATAATAAACCATATGTTTATTATTGAACAAAAGAAAAATGGTCTCTTTAAATAGAAAACCACAATTTCATAAAAACGTACTATTGATTTTATTAGTTTTTCCCATATAATTCAAAATTATACCTTTTATTTTATGTATAACCCGAGCTTATATGGAATATTTATATATTGGCATTTTATAATGCTAACATACTAAAAAATATTAGTCAACATTTTTTAGCACATATGATATAATACCCTTTTTTCTTTTCTACTACTTCTACTTCATTAAATAGAGATTCTAATTTCGCAAGAGCAGATGGCGCTCCTTGCTTTTTCTGAATCACAATCCAAAGTTCTCCTTGGTCAGCAAGGTGATCTAATGACTTTTCTAGAATTTCATGAACAACTTTTTTACCCGCACGGATCGGCGGATTACTAAGAATAGCTGCAAAATTCGTTTCCTTCACATTTTCATAGCAAGAGCTTTGATAGATTGAAACATTTGATACTGAATTAACTTCAGCATTTTTTTGAGCTAGTGCTAATGCACGTTCATTAACATCGACCATATGAACGTTTCTTTGGCTATCCTCTTTTGCAAGAGCCAACCCAATCGGGCCATATCCGCACCCAACATCCAGAAGCGGGCCGGGACTCTCAGGCATTTGAAACGTTTCAATTAACAGGCGCGATCCAAAATCGATCTCTTTTTTTGAAAAAACACCGCTGTCACTCGTAAATGAAAAAGAGGTTCCTCTCAATTCAAATGAAAAGCGCTCTTCATTACTTGCAGACGATGGTGTATTAGAAAAATAATGTTCTGTCAAAATAGAACCTCCTAATCAATATGTTCTTCTTTACTATAAATGAAAAGGATGACAGAAGCAAAAAAGCTCGCTTGTACAAGCGAGCTTTTTTATATCAGTTGTTAAGCAATAATTACTTAACTTCTACAGAAGCGCCAACTTCTTCAAGTTTAGCTTTTGCTTCTTCAGCTTCTTCTTTAGAAATACCTTCTTTAAGAGCTTTTGGAGCGTTATCAACGATTTCTTTAGCTTCTTTTAAGCCAAGACCAGTGATTTCACGTACTACTTTGATAACTTTGATTTTTTGTCCGCCAGCACTTTCAAGTACTAGGTCAAATTCAGTTTTCTCAGCAGCAGCTTCACCAGCAGCACCGCCAGCTACAGCTACAGGAGCAGCAGCAGTTACGCCAAATTCTTCTTCGATTGCTTTTACTAAATCGTTAAGTTCTAAAACAGTCATATTTTTAACTGCTTCAATGATTTGTTCTTGAGTCATTGTTAATTTCCTCCTTGTGATTGTGTTATATATAACAGACTAGATTATGCACCTTGTTCTTCTTTTTGATCTGCCACAGCTTTTGTAGCAAGAGCAAGGTTGCGAATTGGAGCTTGAAGCACGCTAAGCAACATAGAAAGTAAGCCTTCGCGAGATGGTAGTTCTGCAAGTGCTTTAATTTCTTCAACAGATGCAACATTACCTTCAATTACACCAGCTTTGATTTCTAACGCTTCGTGTTCTTTAGCGAAGTTGTTTAAAATTTTAGCTGGAGCAACAACATCTTCTCCACCAAATGCGATTGCATTTGGACCTACTAACGCATCATTAAGATCTGTTAGTTCAAGTTTTTCTACAGCACGGCGAGTTAAAGTGTTTTTGTAAACTTTGAACTCAATGCCTGCTTCACGTAATTGCTTACGAAGTTCAGTAACTTCAGCAACATTCAAACCACGGTAGTCAACGACAACTATTGAGTTACTCGCTTGAAGTTTTTCAGCAATTTCGTCTACGACTTGTTTCTTTTGTTCAATTACGTTGCTCATCTTTACACCTCCTGTAGATTTCCTTCCGTACACTCAGACAAGGTGCAATAAAAAACCTCCATGACAATAAAGACATGGAGGTGTAGTAAGCGAACCATAACGTTTCACTAATTTATCTCACACACCTCGGTAGGAAATTAAGCTTTGCAGCACCTACTGTCTACGGTACAAATGTTATTCTTTTTAACAACATTATCTATTATAATCAGGGACTTTCAAAAAGTCAACACCGATTTATTTCCAAATTTATTAAGCAGAGAATGAAGCAGTATCAACTTTGATACCAGGGCCCATTGTTGAAGTAACAGCTACGTTCTTCATGTATGTGCCTTTTGCTGCTGCCGGCTTAGCTTTTACCATAGTTTCGAAGATTGTAGTGAAGTTTTCAACTAACTTGCTCTCTTCGAAAGATACTTTACCGATTGGTACGTGGATGTTACCAGCTTTATCAACACGGTATTCTACTTTACCAGCTTTGATTTCGTTAACTGCTTTTTGAACATCAAATGTTACTGTACCAGTTTTAGGGTTTGGCATTAAACCTTTAGGTCCTAATACACGACCAAGTTTACCAACTTCACCCATCATGTCTGGAGTAGCTACGATTACATCGAACTCGAACCAACCTTGTTGGATTTTGTTGATGTAGTCAGCATCGCCAACGTAGTCAGCGCCTGCAGCTTCAGCTTCTTTAGCTTTTTCGCCTTTAGCGAATACTAATACACGTTGAGTTTTACCTGTACCGTTTGGTAGTACTACTGCACCACGAATTTGTTGGTCAGCTTTCTTAGGGTCAACTCCTAAACGGAATGCTACTTCTACAGTTGCATCAAATTTAGTTGTGTTTGTTTTCTTTACTAATTCAATCGCTTCTTGTACTGAATAAGTTTGTGTACGATCTACAAGCTTAGCAGCTTCAACGTACTTTTTACCTTTTTTAGCCATTTTTGTTTCCTCCTTATGTGGTTTTAACGGAATAACCTCCCACTAATAAAGGTTGCGAGCATAGGAAAACTTCCATTTCTCGCAACCTTCTAACACCCAATCAAATGGAATTAGTCTTCAACTACGATTCCCATACTGCGCGCTGTACCTTCTACCATGCGCATTGCAGATTCAACGCTAGCAGCGTTTAAGTCAGGCATTTTAGTTTCAGCAATCTCACGCACTTTGTCACGCTTGACTGTTGCAACTTTATTACGGTTTGGTTCACCAGAACCAGACTCAATACCAGCCGCTTTCTTAAGTAGTACAGCAGCAGGTGGAGTTTTCGTAATAAATGTAAATGAACGGTCTTCAAATACCGTGATTTCAACAGGAATGATAAGACCAGCTTGATCAGCTGTGCGAGCGTTAAACTCCTTACAGAAACCCATGATGTTAACACCGGCTTGACCTAATGCAGGACCAACTGGTGGCGCTGGATTTGCTTTACCTGCAGGAATTTGTAACTTAACAAGTTTAATTACTTTTTTAGCCACGAGACACACCTCCTTAAGTCCGTGATGTGGTAATAGGGCGATGCCCTCCCACTCAATGTTCTTTATATATAAAATAAAGAAATAGTTGTTTTAGTCTCTAGTTTTGAGACATACTGACTTATGAAATATTAACATTAAACTTCATGAATTGCAAGGTCTTACAGATTATATTTTTTCAATTTGTGTAAAGTCTAGCTCTACTGGCGTTTGTCTTCCGAACATATCGACATGAACCTTAACTTTACGTTTATCTGTATCGATTTCTTCAATGGTACCTTCGAAGTTTGCAAACGGACCTTCTTGAACCAATACTGTTTCTTTTAGTTCAAAGTCAAAGTCAGCATGCTGCTCGTCCATGCCCATTTGTTTTAAGATCATTTCTACTTCTTCTGGTAGAAGAGCAGTTGGCTTTGATCCAGAACCTGCTGAACCTACAAAGCCCGTAACGCCAGGTGTATTACGAACTACATACCATGAATCATCTGTCATGATGATTTCAACTAACACGTACCCTGGGAATACTTTTTTCTTTGTAATCTTTTCTTTGTTGTTCTTAATTTCTCTTTCTTCTTCTTCAGGAACAACAACGCGGAAAATTTTATCTTGCATACCCATTGTTTCTACGCGCTTTTCTAAATTTGTTTTTACTTTATTTTCATATCCAGAATAAGTATGGACTACATACCAATTTTTCTCCATTTCTGAGGACTATACGTCCTTCCCTCCCAGCTCACTATAAAATAAGATGTCCTAATCTATTGCACAGACAACGCACTAGGAAAATAGTTGACTCCTAGCACAATCATTCTTAAAGCAAATTAAAAAACCCGTCTCCGGGCTTTTCTGAAAAAAACATAATTTAGCTTTATTATACCATGATTCAAGTCAATTTATTCAAGGGATTAAACGAATAAGTGACGAAATTCCGTAATCAACTACTACAAAAAAGAGTGTCATAAATACAACTGTAGAAATAACAGTAATTGTATAACGAGTTAGCTCATTTTTTTTAGGCCAACTTACCTTCTTCATCTCACGCCCAACATCACGCAAGAAATTTCCTACACGGTTCATGTTTGTAACCTCCAATAAATTAAAAGGGGTATTAGTCTGTGCAGATTATTGATCTACTTTGTTTCACGATGAATCGTATGTGCGTTACACGTTTTGCAAAACTTCTTCATTTCTAAACGCTCTTCGTTTTGCTGTGTGTTTTTCATAGTCGTATAGTTACGACTAGCGCATTGCACACACGCAAGTACAACTTTTTTACGCATAATGTCAACCACCTATAGAGTGATAATGTCTATAAAAAAGTATCACAGACTTTCTTAGCATGTCAATATGAGGATAGAAGGCTACATTGTGATTTCACGAATCTCGAGGTAGCGCTCTAATTTCCTCTTCACACGCTGAAGTGCATTATCGATGGATTTGACGTGGCGGTTTAACTCTTCTGAAATCTCTTGATAAGATTGACCATCTAAATAAAGAACGAGAACTTTTCGCTCAAGATCACTTAACAGTTCAGCCATCTTTAATTCAATATCATCAAACTTCTCTCGATTAATGAGCAGCTCTTCTGGATTTGCTACTTTTGTCCCCGAAATAACATCCATTAAGGTTCGGTCGGACTCTTCATCATATATTGGCTTGTCCAATGATACATAAGAGTTTAATGGAATATGTTTTTGCCTTGTTGCGGTTTTAATAGCGGTAATAATTTGCCTGGTAATGCAAAGTTCAGCAAAAGCTTTAAACGAAGTTAGCTTATCTTCTCTAAAATCTCTAATTGCCTTGTATAACCCTATCATACCTTCTTGTACAATATCTTCACGGTCTGCCCCAATTAAAAAATACGACCGCGCCTTTGCTCGCACAAAGTTTTTGTATTTATGAATCAAATACTCTAATGCGTCAATATCGCCTTTATGCACAAGATCGACAACTGTTTCATCCTCTTGTTGTTCGAAATGAGCATGCAGTTTTCTCCCATAAGTATCGCCCATATCGATCCCCCCGACCGCACAGTAGATAGAAATATTATACAGTAGCTAATTCCGTACCGTCAATAACCTCACCGCTGTCCCCGGCGCCATTTTTCGAAAATTTCGGCTACTTGATTGGAAAGTTGAATGCGTGCCGCTGGCTTTTGATTTTGAATAGACTTCACATCAAGATTAATATGTTTCTCAATTTGCTCAATTTCGTTGTACAATTCTCGAGCAGAAATTCTAAGCGCACCTTGTCCAAAGATTGCCCACTGCTCCGTAAAATCAGATGTAGCAACATGAATCTGTGTCTTTACATTGTTTAGCTCTTGAGCCAGCTTTTCAATGTACTCATCCGCTGTTTCATTTTCTCGTGTAAATACAACGTCAACCTTATGATTTTTTGCCTTCTTTTCAATTCCTTCGACCATATGAGCATCGAAGACAATAATGACACGATACCCCATATATGCTTGATACTCTGCCATCTTTTCAATTAACAGGTCTCGAGCACCCGCTAAATCATTATCTCTAAGCTTTCTTAGGTCGGGCCACGCACCTATCATGTTATAACCATCCACCAGTAGAATATCCATTTTTATTCACCTAGAGGATGGCGTTTTCGGTAAACCTCATACATGAGAAGACTAGCTGCTACAGATGCATTTAACGATGTAACATGCCCAACCATTGGAAGCTGTACAAGAAAGTCGCATTTTTCACGAATCAAACGACTCATGCCTTTTCCTTCACTTCCAATCACTAACGTAAGCGGCATACCTCCATCTAAGTTGCGGTAATCGTCACTTTCTTTCGCATCCGTTCCAACAATCCATACGCCTCGATCTTTTAATTCATCAATCGTCCTTGATAGGTTTGTTACCCTTGCTACAGGAATATGTTCAATCGCTCCTGTAGACGCCTTTGCTACAGTGGCCGTTAATCCAACTGAACGGCGCTTTGGAATAATGATACCGTGTGCGCCAACGGCATCGGCTGTTCGCATAATAGAACCTAAATTATGGGGATCTTCGAGCTCATCTAACAGAAGGAAAAACGGACTTTCATTACGTTTTTCCGCTAAGTTAAATAAATCATCTAACTCTGCATACTGATAAGCAGCAACTTGTGCAGCTACTCCTTGATGAATACCGTCTACCATTTGCTCAATTTTCTTTTTCGGTACAAACTGCACCAATACACCATTACGTTTTGCTAACTGCGTGATTTGCCCCATAGAACCGCCTTGCGATCCTTCGGCAATCCATAGCTTGTTAATGTCACGCCCAGACTTTAGGGCTTCTAGGACCGGATTACGTCCAATGATAAATTCATGTTCCATGATTCATTCCTCCCTCTCCTTCATCGACGAAAGAGATAGCTTTAGTAATAAGTTCCATCATTCTTTCTTCTTCACCTAAAAGATACAAATAGCCTACGACCGCTTCAAATGCTGTACTGTAGCGATACGTTTGCACATCTGTGTTTTTAGGGACTGTACCAGACTTTGCATTGCGTCCTCGGCGCAGTACACCTTCTTCTTCTTCAGTAAAAAAGTTTTCATTTTTAAAATAATATACGATTTGTGCTTGTGCTTTTGCTGATACATATTTTTTAGCTTTATTATGAAGCTGGTTAGGGCGCACTGTCCCTAACACCAGCAGGTGGCGGCGAACATGTAAATCAAACACCGCATCACCCATATAAGCAAGAGCTAAGCTATTTAGCTGTTTTACATCTAATTTACTGCTGCTCATAACACTATTATCCTCTTTTCCATCTTGTTCCTTGCGCCGTATCTTCTAAAATAATATTTTTAGCCTTTAATTCATCTCGAATTTGATCTGCTAATTGGAAATTACGATCTTTACGAGCTTGAATACGATCTTGGATCAATTGATCAATTTCTTCGTCTAGAAGTTCAGCTTCTCCAAACGCAATGCCTATTGCAGCACCTAGTTCTTTAAACTCTTTAATAAAGGCTTCAATTACATCTGTAGACGTTGTTTGTTCTAATAAATACAAGTTAGCTTGCTTTGCTAGCTCGAACAGAACAGAAATGGCATTTGCCGTATTAAAATCATCATCCATCTCTTCAACAAAGGTTTCGCGGAGCTCTTTTAGCTTTTCGAACCATTCTGAAGCATCTTCTTGAAGATTTGTTGCTGCCTCTAGACGGTGAGTTAAGTTGCCATAAGCTGTTTGCAGACGCTCAAACCCTTTGCGCGTATTCTCTAAAATTTCTTCGTTATAGTTAATTGGGTGACGATAGTGAACAGATAAAATAAAGAATCGAAGTAGAGAAGGATCATGCTTTTTAATAATGTCATGAACTAACACGAAATTCCCTAGTGATTTAGACATCTTTTCATTATCAATATTGATATATCCGTTATGAAGCCAGTATTTCGCAAACGATTTCCCAGTGAGCGCTTCTGATTGAGCAATTTCATTTTCGTGATGAGGGAAAGCTAAATCCTGGCCGCCTGCGTGGATATCAATTGTATCACCTAAATACTTGCGTGCCATCGCCGAGCATTCAATATGCCAGCCTGGTCTTCCTTGACCCCAAGGGCTATCCCATGCAATCTCTCCATCTTTGGTTGCTTTCCAAAGAGTAAAGTCTAATGGATCTTCTTTCTTTTCTCCAACTTCGATGCGAGCACCGGATTGCAATTCATCAATGGACTGATGTGATAATTTTCCGTATCCTTCAAATTTACGCGTACGATAGTATACGTCGCCCTCTGACTCATACGCATAGCCTTTTTTCACCAGTTCATCAATGAATTCAATAATGATATCCATATTTTCAGTTACGCGTGGATGCACATCGGCATGCTTGCATCCAAGAGCTGACGTATCTTCAAAGTAGGCATCGATAAAGCGGTTTGCGATCGTTGGAACATCTTCTCCTAACTCTTTTGCTGCCTTAATTAATTTATCATCCACATCTGTGAAGTTTGAGACATACTCCACGTCGTAGCCTCTAAATTCTAAATAGCGGCGCACCGTATCAAATACGATCGCAGGACGTGCATTTCCAATATGAATATAGTTATACACGGTCGGTCCGCACACGTACATTTTGACTTTGTTTTCTTCTAGCGGTACAAACGTCTCTTTTTGACGTGTTAACGTGTTATATAGCTTAATTGCCATGGTGAATCTTCCCTTCTTTTAATTCCTTTAATTGATTTTGCAGGTGTAAAATTTCTTTCTCTAGCTGTTTGAAACGCTCTGCATCTGGATCTGGCAAATCTTGATGATTCAAATCTTTTGGAATCCGGACGCCATTTTGAATGACGACTCGGCCAGGGATACCAACAACCGTTGAGTTTTCTGGGACGTCATTTAACACAACTGAGCCTGCTCCAATTTTGGAGTGCGCATGAATCGTAATCGATCCTAGCACTTTAGCACCTGTTGCAATTAAGACATTGTCTTCAATCGTCGGGTGACGCTTTCCTTTTTCTTTCCCTGTTCCTCCGAGTGTTACTCCTTGATATACTGTTACATTATCTCCAATTTCGCACGTTTCCCCAATAACAATTCCCATTCCGTGGTCAATAAAAAAGCGGCGGCCAATTTTCGCACCCGGATGAATTTCAATCCCTGTGAAGAATCGGCTAATTTGTGAGATTACACGTGCCAGAAAAAACCACTTTCTTTTAAAAAGCCCGTGAGCGAATCTATGTGCCCAAATAGCATGCAACCCTGAATAGGTTAATATCACTTCAATATAACTTCTTGCTGCAGGATCTTGTTCAAATATGGCCTCAATGTCTTCCTTTAACAACTTTAGCATCATCTCACCCCAATTCCGCTATTCCTCTATCTACTCATTGATTGTATAAAAAAACGCCCCTATGTCAAATGACACAGAGACGTATATACGCGGTTCCACTCTGTTTGGATCAACAAACAATCCCAACTCTTCTCTCATAACGTGAGAGTAACCGCTTTTGCCTACTTACTTAGTAGCATTCAACAAAAGACTCAAAGGCGCACTTCGACAAGTTTTGTCATAGGTTACTTTCAGCCGGTGATAACCCTCTCTGATATGCAATGAACTTGCCTACTCTTCCTTCTCAACGATATCCATATTTGATTATTTTATCATATGGGCAAAATAGAAATTTGTTAACTATAAATGCTTTCTAGACGAGCTAAAACTGTTTCTTTCCCTAAAAGAGAAATAGCTTTTGGAAGCTCGGGACCGTGTGTTTCGCCTGTTGTTGCTACACGAATTGGCATAAATAGTTTTTTACCTTTTTGACCTGTTGCTTTTTGTACAGCCTTTGTTGCTGCCTTAATTTCATCAGCGCTGAATTCTTCTAAGGAAGAAATCTCTTCAGCAAATGCTTTTAACACTTCCGGTACTTGTTCTTCAGCAAGTACTGCTTTTGCTTCTTCACTGTAATCAATTTCTTTCTTAAAGAACATTTCAGTAAGTTCAACAATCTCAGCGCCAAAGCTCATTTGTTCTTGGTATAGAGCGACTAAGTCACGTACCCATTGTTCTGTTTCTGCATCGCGCGTTTCTTCAACTTTTCCAGCTTTCACTAAGTGAGGAACTGATAAAGCTACTACCTCATCTAAATCCAATTGTTTCATGTATTGGTTGTTCATCCAACGTAATTTGCTTGTATCAAATAGTGCTGGAGATTTTGATAAACGAGCTGGGTCAAAAATTTCAATAAACTGTTCTTTAGAGAAAATTTCTTCTTCCCCCACAGGTGACCAGCCAAGCATTGTAATAAAATTAAATAGTGCTTCTGGCAAGTAGCCTAATTCTTTATATTGCTCGATAAACTGAATGATTGACTCATCACGTTTACTTAGCTTGCGACGATTTTCATTTACGATTAACGTCATATGACCAAATACAGGAGGCGTCCAGCCTAAAGCTTCATACACAAGAATTTGCTTCGGTGTATTGGAAATATGGTCATCTCCGCGTAGAACATGTGTCATCTTCATTAGATAATCATCAATGGCTACAGCGTAGTTATATGTTGGTGTACCGTCTTTTTTCACAATAACGAAATCACCAATGCCTTCAGACTCAAACGATACTTCATCTTTGACAATATCATTCCACTTAATTTCTGTGTTACTAGGAACACGGAAGCGAATGCTCGGCTCACGGCCTTCTGCTTCTAGTTCAGCACGCTGTTCAGCTGTTAAGTTACGGCACTTACCTGAATAGCGCGGCATTTGACTGTTCGCCTGCTGTTCTTCACGCTCTTTTTCAAGCTCTTCTGACGTACAGTAACAGTGATAAGCTAATCCTTTTTCAAGAAGTTCTTCCGTATATTTTTGATAGATTTCCGTACGTTCAGACTGGCGGTAAGGACCGTACTCCCCGCCTACGTCGATACTTTCATCCCATTCAATACCTAACCATTTTAAATAGCGCAGCTGACTTTCTTCGCCGCCTTCGATATTACGCTTTTGATCTGTATCTTCAATACGGATAATAAATTTACCGTTTTGATTTCGTGCAAATAAATAATTAAATAGTGCTGTTCTTGCATTCCCTATATGAAGATGTCCAGTTGGACTCGGGGCATAACGAACTCTTACTTCGCTTGACATAACTAAGATGACCTCCAATTTAATATTACTTATAGTATGTATTTATATGTTTTAGACATGTTCTAATTTTATCACCAAATAGGTATCTGTCAAAGTCAACTGTTTTTATTTTTGATAAACTAAAACGGCTGCTTGGGCAGCGATTCCTTCTTCACGTCCCGTAAAACCTAACTTTTCTGTTGTTGTTGCCTTGACGTTAATTTGAGAAATGCTTGCTTCTAACAGCTGCGCAATACGCTCTCTCATTGGTTCAATGTAAGGAGCCATTTTAGGTTTTTGCGCGATAATCGTGCAATCTACATTGCTTAATTCATAACCTTCATCTTTTAGTAGTTTCCATACGTGTTGAAGAAGCTTTGCTGAATCAGCATCTTTAAATTCAGGGTCTGTATCCGGAAAATGCTTTCCGATATCTCCTTTAGCCGCCGCTCCTAATAAGGCATCTGCGATTGTATGTAACAGCACATCTGCATCTGAGTGGCCTAATAATCCTTTTTCATACGGAATTTCTAAACCGCCGATGATTAAAGGTCTTCCTTCTGCAAATTCATGTACGTCGAAACCTTGTCCTACTCGAATGTTCATTTTTCCACTCCTTCAGTCCTGTTTAGCTTTGTTAATATAGCTTCTGCATATAACAAATCTTCTGGTGTTGTTAGTTTTATATTATCGTAATTTCCCTCTACAATCGATACTTTTTGTCCCGCTTTTTCTACTAAGCTTGCATCATCGGTGCCTAAGTATTCATTTGTTTTTGCTTTTTCGTGTGCATCCATTACTACATCAAAAAGAAAAGCCTGCGGCGTTTGAATAGCCCACAAGCTAGAGCGCTCAACTGTTTCAATGACAGTCCCCTGTTCCACACGCTTAATTGTGTCTTTTACTGGAACAGCCAGTACAGCAGCCTTATCACTAGCAGCTTTTTCTACTAACTCATGGATTGTGTTTTGTTGAACAAATGGTCGAGCGCCATCATGAATTAATACCATTTGAGCCTGCTTTAGACTTTTAAGGCCGTTATAAACGCTATGTTGACGTTCATCGCCTCCAACTGTCAATGATTGAACCTTTTGAATTGGATATTCAGTTAATAACTCTTCAAAAATCGCCACTTCTTTTTCGTTTACAACTAGTACAATTCCACTGCACCAAGGATCTTGTTCGAATTTTTGCAGCGTATGAATGATAAGCGGAACGTTTTGAATAGTTAAAAATTGTTTGTTCCGCCCCGCTTTCATTCGCTTCCCCTGCCCTGCAGCTAAAACGATAATTTCATACTTCATAGGTATACTCCCTTTACCTGTTACGTCACAGTGCTTTTTCTAATAACTTGGGTTTCGCAAAAATCATACGGCCTGCTGAGGTTTGGAGTACGCTCGTCACCAGTACATCAATTTGCTTTCCAATGTAATTTCTTCCTTCTTCTACCACGATCATTGTACCGTCATCAAGATAGGCAATACCTTGATTATGCTCTTTACCATCTTTTATAACCAACACATTCATTTCTTCTCCCGGAAGCACAATTGGCTTAACGGCATTTGCTAAGTCATTAATATTTAAGACGCCGACATTTTGAAGTTCACATACTTTATTTAAATTAAAGTCGTTTGTAACGACCAACCCAGAAGTCAGCTTTGCCAATTTGACCAGCTTACTGTCCACTTCTTGAATGTCTTCGAAATCGCCTTCATAAATTTCTACCTTCATTGCCAGTTCCTTTTGAATACGGTTTAGAATATCTAGACCTCGTCTACCTCTGTTTCGTTTTAAAACATCCGACGAATCAGCAATATGCTGAAGTTCCTCAAGCACAAAGCGCGGAATAACAATCGTTCCGTCTAAAAATCCTGTTTGACAAATATCTGCGATACGACCGTCAATAATAACGCTTGTATCTAAAATTTTAAGAGACTTTAGTGATTCTTCATTATCTGCTTCTTCTTCTTGCCCTTTTTTCTTCCCAATTCGAGATGGCATGGAAAACACGTTCACAAGCTCATCACGTTTTTTAAACCCGACTTGAAACCCTAAGTAACCTAAAAGAATACTTAGAAAGATTGGTAAAATGGTACTTACTACTTGAAGTTGAATTCTGCCTAAAAAAGCTCCGACCAAGTAGGCTACAATAAGCCCTAAAATCAATCCTAAGCTACCAAAAAGTACATCCGTTACAGGCGCCTTCAGCAACGCCTCTTCCACTCGGCGAATTAATTCAACTATATAATCAACAATCCAAAACGTGACAAGGAAAAACAAAATAGCTCCCAGTATTGCATCGACGTAAGGTTTTTCTAGAAATGCTACATCTTGCAGATTTAATAATTGAATAAGTTCAGGTATAAAAAAGACGCCCAATGTACCACCTGTAATAATAAAAAATAACTGTACAAAACGTTTTAACACGCCTTCACCTCCCTTTATCATTATAAACAGTTTACAATGATTGAAACCTGTTATTTAACCAAAAAACAGAATTTGTAAACAAACTGTCACTTTTTTTGTATTTTCACAATATCTTAATGAATCAAACATTTAATGTCAATTAATATCCTATAGCTGACGGTTTGTAAGATGCTGCTCTTTTAGTCTTTTTAGGCCTTCTCTAATTTTCCGTGCTCGAATTTCACCGATGCCTTCTACCTCATCCAATTCTTCTACCGACGCATCTGCTATCGTTTTTAAAT
Source organism: Priestia sp. FSL W8-0524 (assembly GCF_038005965.1). Lineage (NCBI taxonomy): Bacteria > Bacillati > Bacillota > Bacilli > Caryophanales > Bacillaceae > Priestia > Priestia sp. FSL W8-0524. Next base: position 5,033,423 of record NZ_JBBOUG010000001.1, on the reverse strand, counting down.
CCCCTAATTCATCAATGAGATTTTCAATAATAATCGATGGAAGTCTTGGAATTTTATGAAGCATTCGATACCCTCTAGGAATAACGCTGTCTTCAAAGCTTGTATACATAGGATATCCCATTAAGCGAAGGAGCGTTTGGTCATCGAGAAGAACATTATTTGACGGCTGCTGCATGCGTTCAATCACTCGGTAAGGGTCAAAGCTGAGGTCATACATATAATCTTTGATTAATAAAGTTGCTTCTTCCTCTAAGTGAGAAAGCAGTTCATTCATTTGGAGACGAATTAGCCTTCCTTCTGTTCCTAACTCGCTAATATAGCTCAAAATTTCATTTTTAATACGCAAAACCATTTCTGTACGATGAAGCGACTGCAGCACATCTGTATGAGTTACTTGCTCTTCAAACTCCAATGCACTGAGACTTGTAATCGATTCATCTAATACCGCCTTGTACTTTTCAAGGGTTCCAAGCGCTTGATTCGCTTTTGCTAAAATAACGCTAATGTCTTTCAATACATACTGCAGAGACCCTTTGTAAAGCGTAATCACATTCCGTCTTTGTGAAATGGCTATCACCAATACACCTGACTGCTTAGCTACGCGCTCCGCTGTACGGTGACGCATTCCTGTCTGTGAAGAAGGGGTAGAGGGATCTGGCATGAGCTGAGCATTAGCAAACAATATCTTGCTTCCGCTGTCGTTTAAAATAAGCGCTCCATCCATTTTGGCTAACTCGTATAAATGCGCAGGTGTAAATGCACAATTAATCGAAAATCCTCCATCTACCATCTTTTTGACTTGTTCATTGTAGCCCATAACAATTAAGCCGCCCGTCTTTGCCCGCAAGACGTTATCGATACCGTCACGAATAGGGGTTCCTGGTGCTACAAACTGCAGAATTTCTGATATTTGTTTTTGACTAACTGTTGTTTTTTCTCCTTCCACTGCTTATCCTCCTAATGTATATTGCAGAGCCTCCGCTACTGTTGATACCCCAATCACATCAATACCATCTGGGACTTTCCATCCTCCTAAATTTTTCTCCGGAATAATAATTCGTTGGAACCCTAATTTTACCGCTTCTTGAACGCGCTGTTCAATTCTAGACACTCGGCGTACTTCGCCTGTTAATCCTACCTCTCCTACAATAACATCTGTAGCGCTAGAAGCAGCATCTCTGAAGCTTGAAGCAATGCTAACGGCTACAGCTAAATCGATTGCTGGTTCATCTAATTTCACTCCACCTGCTACTTTTAAATAAGCATCTTGATTCTGCAGCAGCATTCCTACACGCTTTTCTAAGACAGCCATGATAAGCGAAACGCGATTATGATCTACTCCTGTCGCCATTCTTCTAGGGTTTCCAAAGCTCGTTGGACTGATTAGCGCCTGCAGCTCTACTAATACGGGTCTTGTCCCTTCCATTGAAGCGACAACAACCGAACCTGCTGCTCCCTGAGACCGTTCTTCTAGAAAGATTTCAGATGGATTCAATACTTCTTCTAGCCCACTTTCTTTCATTTCAAAAATGCCCATTTCATTTGTAGATCCAAATCGGTTCTTAACCGCTCTTAATATACGATACGTATGATGGCGCTCTCCTTCAAAATAAAGAACCGTATCTACCATATGTTCAAGAAGTCTTGGACCCGCAATGGCCCCTTCTTTCGTTACATGACCCACAATAAAGATGGCAATGCCATTCGTTTTAGCAACACGCATTAGTTCAGCCGTACACTCTCGCACCTGTGAGACGCTTCCTGGCGCTGATGTCACATCAGCATGGTAAATGGTTTGAATTGAATCAATCACCACAAAATCAGGCTGCATGCTTGAGATGGCCTCTAGTATTAATTCTAAGTTTGTTTCTGCGTGAACATAAAGCTCTTCAGCTTTTACACCTAGCCTGTCCGCTCTTAACTTCGTTTGTTTGGTTGATTCCTCTCCCGAAATATATAGTACTTTATTTTGTTTCATTGCTAACTGCGCGGAGGTTTGCAAAAGTAAAGTAGACTTTCCGATACCCGGATCTCCCCCTATTAAAACGAGTGACCCTCTGACAATACCGCCTCCTAATACACGGTTTAACTCTGCAGAAGGTGTAAAAATCCGTGGTTCTGTTGTAGATTCAATCGCTGTAATTGACTGAGGTTTTTGAACTTTAGAAGCAGTAGCTCCGGAAAAAGCTCCTCGGCGTGATGATTTCGTTTCTTCCATTTCTTCCACCATCGAATTCCAGCTTCCGCATCCAGGACATTTCCCCATCCATTTTGCGGATTCATATCCGCAATGCTGACATGCAAATTTTGTTTTTCGTTTCGCCATTATGTTATCAATCTCTCCGTTCATTCAATCGATTTCTATCTCTATTGTACACTATTTCCTAAGCTAAAATAAAAAGGGAGGCATACGTGTTTTTTCGTATGCCTCGTCTTGGTTTGAGTAAATTTAGCTGATGCTGCTTGGAGCGGAGGATTTAACAACAAATTCTCCTTTGTCTACATCTAGCGTCACTTTCTGACCTTTTTGAACAACCCCTTTTAGCAGCTCTTCAGATAAACGGTCTTCAATATGTTTTTGAATTGCTCTACGAAGTGGACGAGCGCCGTATTCTGGGTCAAAACCTTCCTCTGCAATCTTATCAATTGCTTCTTTTGTTAATTCAAGATCAATTTCTTGCTCTTTTAAGCGTTTTGTTAACTGGTCCGCCATTAATTTAACGATTTCAGCTAAGTGAGGTTTCTCCAATGAATGGAAGACGATAATTTCATCGATACGGTTTAGGAACTCCGGACGGAATGCGCGCTTCATTTCCGCCATTACTTTTCCTTTCATATCTTTGTAGTCTTGGCCTTCTGCTTCTACTGTGAACCCTAAGTGCTTGCTTCGTTTTAATGTGTCCGCACCTACGTTTGATGTCATAATTAAAATCGTATTACGGAAATCAACTGTACGGCCTTTTGAATCTGTTAAGCGTCCATCTTCTAACACTTGTAATAAAATGTTAAATACATCCGGATGTGCTTTTTCAATTTCGTCTAAAAGAACAACTGAGTAAGGTTTTCTTCTTACTTTTTCCGTTAACTGGCCGCCTTCTTCGTATCCAACATATCCTGGAGGTGAACCTACTAAGCGTGAAGTAGAATGTTTCTCCATGTACTCAGACATATCGATACGAATCATTGCGTCTTCGTCGCCAAAGATTGACTCCGCTAATGCGCGTGCAAGCTCTGTTTTACCAACCCCTGTTGGTCCTAAGAAAATGAATGAACCAATTGGGCGTTTTGGATCTTTCAAGCCTGCTCTAGCACGGCGCACAGCTTTTGCAACTGCTTTTACCGCTTCTTCTTGCCCAATTACACGAGAGTGAAGAATCTCTTCCATGTTTAGCAGTCTTTCTGTCTCTTCCTGTGCCAGTTTAGAGACCGGTACACCCGTCCAGCTAGATACCACCATCGCAATATCTTCTACGGTTACAGCTGAGTTTTCTTTACCTTGCTGCTCTTTCCAAATTTTCTTTGTGTCTTCTAATTCTTCGCGTAGGCGTTGTTCTGTGTCGCGTAAAGATGCTGCTTTTTCAAATTCTTGACTTTGAACAGACGCATCTTTTTCATTGCGTACTGATTCTAATTTTTGCTCTAATTCCTTTAAATTTGGCGGCGTTGTAAATGAACGTAAACGCACTTTTGAACCAGCTTCATCAATTAAATCGATTGCTTTATCCGGTAAGAAACGATCTGAAATGTAGCGATCTGATAGTTTCACCGCTTGCTCGATTGCCTCATCAGAAATAGATACTCGGTGATGCGCTTCATAACGGTCACGAAGCCCTTTTAAGATTTGAATAGACTCTTCCAACGTTGGTTCATCCACTTGAATTGGCTGGAAGCGACGCTCTAACGCTGCATCTTTTTCAATATATTTTCTGTATTCATCTAAAGTCGTAGCACCGATACACTGAAGTTCTCCACGAGCAAGAGACGGTTTTAAAATATTAGAAGCATCGATAGCACCTTCTGCACCACCAGCGCCAATTAATGTGTGTAACTCATCGATAAAGAGAATGATATTACCTGCTTGACGAATTTCATCCATTACTTTCTTCAGGCGATCTTCAAATTCTCCGCGATATTTTGTACCAGCCACGACCGTTCCCATATCCAAGGTCATAACGCGTTTGTCACGTAAAATTTCTGGAACTTCATTGTTGACGATTTGCTGAGCCAAACCTTCAGCGATTGCCGTTTTACCGACACCTGGCTCCCCAATTAATACAGGATTGTTTTTTGTACGTCGGCTTAACACTTCAATAACACGCTGAATTTCTTTCCCACGTCCGATAACAGGGTCTAAGCTTCCTTCGCGCGCTACAACTGTTAAATCGCGTGCTAAGCTGTCTAGCGTAGGTGTATTAGCATTTGAAGAACCTCCGCCTTGATGGCTTGAAGCAGCTTCATTGCTACCTAATAAATGAAGTACTTGCTGACGAGCTTTATTTAGGCTGACACCTAGATTATTTAAAACGCGTGCTGCAACGCCTTCACCTTCACGAATTAAGCCTAGTAAGATATGTTCTGTTCCTACGTAAGAATGACCAAGCTTTCGGGCTTCATCCATTGAAAGTTCAATGACTTTTTTCGCTCGAGGTGTATAATGAATGGTCTGCGTTAATTCTTGGCCTCTGCCAATTAATGCTTCCACTTCTTTTTGAATTTTTTCAGTGCTTAGGCCTAGAGCAGAAAGAGCTTTTGCTGCAATTCCTTCACCTTCACGAACGATACCTAATAAAATGTGCTCCGTTCCAATGTTGTTGTGACCTAGGCGTAGTGCTTCTTCCTGTGCTAAAGCTAATACTTTTTGTGCGCGCTCTGTAAATCTACCAAACATCATATAATCGTCACCCTCCACGTTTAATTTGTGTTTTTATTTATAGTGAGACGTTCTCGAATTAAGGTGGCTCTTTTAATGTCACGTTCCTGAGGCTTTAGGGGCCCTCCCGAATACTTTTGTAAAAAGCCTGGCTGCGTCATAATGATAAGTTCATTCAATATATTTTGACTCAGTCCTTTTATATACCCTAAATCGATTCCTAATCGAACATCTGATAAACATTGTGAAGCTTCTTTGGACTCAATAATACGGCTATTGGCCAATACTCCATATGAACGATACACTCGATCTTCTAACTCTACATGAGATGTTTTAAACAGTGCGTCTCTTGCAGAGTGCTCTTGTGTAATTAACTGCTGTACGACACTATTTAAATCTGCCACAATATCTTCTTCAGATTTCCCTAAGGTTATCTGATTAGAAATTTGAAAGATATTCCCTAAAGCTTCGCTACCTTCTCCATAAATTCCTCTCACCACTAAGCCAAGCTGGTTAATAGCGGGAATAATACGATGAATTTGACGGGTCATCACTAAAGCCGGCAGATGCATCATCACAGATGCACGTAGCCCAGTACCCACATTTGTGGGACAGCTGGTTAAATACCCTCTATTTTCATCAAACGCATAATCTACGTATTTCTCAATCCAATTATCTACTTTATTCGCTGTGCTTAAAGCTTCAGATAATTGAAGGCCTGGAAATAAACATTGTATGCGTAAATGATCTTCTTCATTAACCATAATACTCAAATCTTCTTTTTCTGATAAAAAACAAGCTCCGTTGTTGTCTCCTTCAGCCAAGTTAGGACTGATAAGATGTTTTTCAACCAACACTTGCTTTTGAAGAGGCTGTAATTCGTTCATCTTTAGTAAATGCAAATTCCACTGATTGGTGTTCTCGCTTTTTTGAGAAACTTGCTCAAATACTCGAACCACTTCAACTGCTTGTTCTTTAGAAAAGAGAGTTGGAAAAAGATAATGAGTTAAATTTCGAGCCAGCCTGATTCGACTGCTTAGCACAATATCTGAA
>NZ_JBBOUG010000001.1:4965000-5022500 GCF_038005965.1 Priestia sp. FSL W8-0524 | reverse complement strand
CTTGACCTCGCGGTCTTGCAGCCCTTTGTACCATCCATTGTAGCACGTGTGTAGCCCAGGTCATAAGGGGCATGATGATTTGACGTCATCCCCACCTTCCTCCGGTTTGTCACCGGCAGTCACCTTAGAGTGCCCAACTAAATGCTGGCAACTAAGATCAAGGGTTGCGCTCGTTGCGGGACTTAACCCAACATCTCACGACACGAGCTGACGACAACCATGCACCACCTGTCACTCTGTCCCCCGAAGGGGAACGCTCTATCTCTAGAGTTGTCAGAGGATGTCAAGACCTGGTAAGGTTCTTCGCGTTGCTTCGAATTAAACCACATGCTCCACCGCTTGTGCGGGCCCCCGTCAATTCCTTTGAGTTTCAGTCTTGCGACCGTACTCCCCAGGCGGAGTGCTTAATGCGTTAGCTGCAGCACTAAAGGGCGGAAACCCTCTAACACTTAGCACTCATCGTTTACGGCGTGGACTACCAGGGTATCTAATCCTGTTTGCTCCCCACGCTTTCGCGCCTCAGCGTCAGTTACAGACCAAAAAGCCGCCTTCGCCACTGGTGTTCCTCCACATCTCTACGCATTTCACCGCTACACGTGGAATTCCGCTTTTCTCTTCTGCACTCAAGTTCCCCAGTTTCCAATGACCCTCCACGGTTGAGCCGTGGGCTTTCACATCAGACTTAAGAAACCGCCTGCGCGCGCTTTACGCCCAATAATTCCGGATAACGCTTGCCACCTACGTATTACCGCGGCTGCTGGCACGTAGTTAGCCGTGGCTTTCTGGTTAGGTACCGTCAAGGTACGAGCAGTTACTCTCGTACTTGTTCTTCCCTAACAACAGAGTTTTACGACCCGAAAGCCTTCATCACTCACGCGGCGTTGCTCCGTCAGACTTTCGTCCATTGCGGAAGATTCCCTACTGCTGCCTCCCGTAGGAGTCTGGGCCGTGTCTCAGTCCCAGTGTGGCCGATCACCCTCTCAGGTCGGCTATGCATCGTTGCCTTGGTGAGCCGTTACCTCACCAACTAGCTAATGCACCGCGGGCCCATCTGTAAGTGATAGCCGAAACCATCTTTCAATCATCTCCCATGAAGGAGAAGATCCTATCCGGTATTAGCTTCGGTTTCCCGAAGTTATCCCAGTCTTACAGGCAGGTTGCCCACGTGTTACTCACCCGTCCGCCGCTAACGTCTTAGAAGCAAGCTTCTAATCAGTTCGCTCGACTTGCATGTATTAGGCACGCCGCCAGCGTTCATCCTGAGCCAGGATCAAACTCTCCGAAGAAATGTTTGACTTGCTCAATTTAAAAAATAAAAATTAACGTTGACGTTTGTCGCTTTGTTCAGTTTTCAAAGTTCAACCGCCGCTCTTAAGCGACTTTACTATCTTATCAAGTTATCAACGTAATGTCAACAACTTTTTTATTTCTTTTTGTTGTTTTCGCTTATCTGCGTTAGCAACAGATATAAATATACCAAATCGTTTTCATAAAAACAAGAGGTAAATTAAAAGTTTAAATTTTCTAATATTAATACCTAAAAAAGATGGCCGTAGCCATCTCTTTTTTTAGCGTTGACGCATATGTGGGAATAATAGTACATCACGGATTGACGGTGCATTTGTTAGTAACATAACAAGGCGGTCAATACCGATTCCTAGACCACCTGTAGGTGGCATACCGTATTCTAATGCCTCAATGAAGTCATCATCCATCTCATGTGCTTCATCGTTTCCTTGTTCTTTCTCTTTCAACTGAGCTTCAAAGCGCTCACGTTGGTCAATTGGATCATTTAGCTCTGTAAATGCGTTCGCGTGTTCACGCGCCACGATAAACAGCTCAAAACGGTCAGTAAAACGCGGATCTTCCGCATTTTTCTTAGCAAGTGGAGAGATTTCTACAGGATGTCCGTAAATGAACGTCGGTTGAATTAACTGCTCTTCTACTTTTTGTTCAAAGAATTCATTTACAATATGTCCATATTGCATATGTTCAGTGATTTCTACCCCGTGTTCTTTTGCTAAAGCACGAGCTTCTTCAACAGATGTTTCTCCCCAGAAGTCTACGCCCGTATATTGTTTAATAGCATCGACCATATGAAGTCTTGTCCATTCTGGCGTTAGGTCTACCTCTTGATCACCATACTGAATCTTTGTTGTGCCAAGTACTTCTTGCGCAATGTGTGCAATTAAGTTCTCTGTTAAAGCCATGATATCTTTGTAGTCCGCATACGCTTCGTACAATTCGATCATTGTAAATTCAGGATTGTGACGTGTAGATACACCTTCATTACGGAATACACGGCCAATTTCATATACTTTTTCTAATCCACCTACGATTAAACGTTTTAAATGAAGTTCAATCGCAATACGCATATAAAGTTCCATATCAAGAGCATTGTGGTGTGTCACAAACGGACGAGCTGCTGCTCCACCTGCGATTGAATGCATCATCGGTGTTTCAACTTCTAAGTATCCGTGATTATCTAAGTAACGGCGCATCGATTGAATAATGCGGCTTCTTGAGATAAATGTTTGTTTACTTTCTGGGTTTGTAATTAAATCTAAGTAACGTTGACGGTAGCGCTGTTCAATATCTTTTAAACCATGATATTTATCTGGAAGTGGACGAAGCGCTTTTGTTAGTAACGTGAAATCTTTTACTTTAATAGAAAGTTCGCCAACTTTTGTTTTGAATAAAACACCTTCAACCCCTACCAAGTCACCGATATCTACGCTGCTGAAGATTTCGTACTGTTCTTCGCCAATTGCATCTTTACGTACATAAAGCTGAATTTGTCCTGTTAAATCTTGAACGTGAGCGAAACCTGCTTTTCCTTTTCCACGCTTTGTCATAATACGACCAGCTAGTGACACAGGCACTTCATTTTCTTCTAACTGTTCTTTTGTTAACTCGTCATACTCACTAATTAATTGCTGTGATGTATGTGTACGTTCAAAACGTTGACCAAACGGATCAATACCCTGATCTCGTAGGTTGCTCATTTTTTCGCGACGAACGAGAAATTGATCATTTAATTCTTCATGACTCATCGTTTACTCATCTCCATCGTATAATTAAGTTTTCCGAAACAGAAAAAAGGCCAGCATGTTTACTGGCAACTACTACGTTTCTTTAAAATTATTATAGGTTCAGTCGTTTCTCTATGTCAAATCGCTTTATTCTTGCTTCGCTTCTCTTTTTCTTCGATTTCTCTAACAAGCTACCGAATAAACCAACAACCTGCGAACCCAAACCTTAAAGTTTTCACTGTGAACTCTACTTTACGCCAATATAAAAATGAATCAACTAATAAGATTCATTTTTACTTATGTAAATCATTCCTATTATTTTCGAACATATCTAGTATATCAGTTGTTTGCTCTCGAAATAATTTTACATCTTTTAAATCCGATAACCGTTTTGTGATGGTTTCAACTTTTTCTTCTGCTACAGGGAGAATAAGAGATGGAGCTAGTTCGTTCAGAGGAACCATCACAAACGCCCGTTCAAACATTCGGGGATGAGGGACGTTCAGCCTATCCGTATGAATGATTTCATTACTATAAAGTAAGATATCCAAATCAAGGGTTCTAGGTCCCCATACAATCTCTCTTTTTCGACCTGCCGCTTGTTCAATGGCTTGCAAACAATCTAAAAGTTGCTCTGACGAATACGTTGTTTGTATTTTTACTACCATGTTTAAAAAGCTTGCTTGATTCGTATACCCGACCGGGGCCGTTTCATAAACAGATGAAACAGCCACTACCTTAACCTCAGAATGTTTCATCAAGCCAGTAACTCCCGACTTCAAATGTTCCATTCGATTTTCAATATTTGATCCTAATGCAATATATGCTTCTGTTGTCATTCAACGGCTCCTTTTAATTTCAATAGCTACCGATTGATAATAACCGGGAATTGGCGGATCAGGCTTATATACCTTTACTGTACAAGCCTGCACGAGTTCGTAATTAGCAAGCAATTCAGATGCAATCGTTTCGGCCACCGTTTCAACTAACTTGAACGTGCGCTTCTCTACAACTTCCTGGCATGTTTGGTATAAATCTGCATAGCTCACCGAGTATTCTAAATTGTCCGTAGTACCAGCTTGTTTTAAATCTAGTTCTACAGTTAAATCCACGTGAAAACGCTGCCCTAATTTATTTTCTTCTGGAAATACACCATGATATCCATAGAAACGCATATCATTCACATAAATTTTATCCATCTTTAGCCTCTCCTTTCGCTTTTATACATGTAGCTCGCGTCGACTCATTAGCGACATCGTGTAAGAGCGATACTCTTTTTGCAACTGAGCTGTTAACGTATGGTCTCCGACTGAAAACTTCTTATCCTTTATACTTCGAAGAGGTACGATTTCTTGAATGGAATTTGTAACGAAAGCTTCATCACTCTCCAAAAGCTGTTCCGCCGTAAATAAACCTTCTACAACTTCTATGTTTTTCTTTTTTAAAAGCGTAAAGATAAACTGTCTCGTAATTCCATTTAAGATACCTGTTTCAAGAGACGGTGTATATACACAATCATCTTTTACAAAAAATAAATTGGACACAATACCTTCGGCTAAGAACCCTTCTTTTGTTAAAAAAATACCCTCTTTATTTAAGTCTGAACCAACTTCTCGCTTAGCCAGTACATTGTTTAAATAATGATGAGACTTCAACCTCACGGTTCCTTCGGGCGTATTTCGCTTTGTCTCAAGAATAAGCCCCTCTTTTACAAGGGGGCTCGATGGATGAGGCATTGATTTCATGTATACAATTGTAGATGGCTTGTCGTATTCTTCCACTTGCAGTCCAATTCCGCCATTTCCTGCTGAAACATTTAATCGAACATACGCATTTCTCTCATTGTTTTTCATTAACAGACTATTAATAATTGCCAACACGTCCTGTGTGGAGTAGTCCCATACAATATTTAATTCACGTAAGCTGCTACGCAGTCGATCCAGATGGTCTTCCACTAAAAATGGATGACCATCATAAACTCGTAGCGTTTCAAATAGCCCTAGACCATACATATATCCGTGATCAAACGGAGAAATAGTGGCTTCAGACGCAGGCTTTACTTCACCATTGACGTATATATACATATCATTACACTCGCTTTTTTTCGTAAGTTTCAATAAAATTCTTCAGCATTTCTTTACCGTAAGAAGTCATGATAGATTCAGGGTGGAACTGTACCCCTTCAATAGGTAATGATTTATGGCGAATCGCCATAATTTCATCTTCTGCTGTCCACGCTGAAATCTCAAAGCAATCCGGCAGTGAACTTTTTTCTACAATCAAAGAATGATATCGAGTTGCCGTGAACGGATTATCAAGACCTTTAAAGATAGTACGGCCATCATGATGCATTTCAGATGTTTTACCGTGCATTAATTTATCCGCACGAATCACATTCCCTCCAAAAGCTTGCCCAATCGACTGATGCCCTAAGCATACGCCGAATATTGGAATCTTACCTGCAAAATACTCGATGGCTTCTAAACTGATTCCCGCTTCGTTAGGACTACAAGGTCCCGGGGAGATCATCAAGAAATCTGGATTTAGCACTTCAATTTCAGAAAGTGTAATTTCATCATTTCTTTTTACAAGAAGCTCATGCCCTAGCTCACCTAAATACTGTACTAAATTAAACGTAAAAGAATCATAATTATCAATCATTAATATCATCTTTACTCACCCTCACTCAGCTCATTTTCGCTCTGCTCTTTTGCTTTCCATAGTGCAATTGCTTTTTTCAGTGATTCTTTGTATTCGTGTTTCGGATTTGAATCAATTACAACACCCGCACCAGCCTGCACATAAGCTTGGCCGTCTTGAATAATCATAGTGCGAATCGCAATATTTAATTCCATATCTCCATTAAACCCAATCCAACCAATCGATCCTGTATAAATTCCTCGCCTTACAGGTTCAAGTTCTTCAATGATTTCCATTGTACGAACTTTAGGCGCTCCAGTAATCGTTCCTCCAGGAAAAACCGCATCTACAATATCTACAAAATCTTTATTGCGCGCGAGCTTGCCTTTTACATTAGACACAATATGCATCACATGTGAATACTTTTCAATAACCATAAACTCGTCAACATGAACGGTACCATAGTCGCTTACTCTACCAAGGTCATTACGCTCCAAATCAACAAGCATCACATGCTCTGCACGCTCTTTTTCGTTATGAATAAGCTCATCCGCTAACTGTTGGTCTTCTTGATCATCCTTACCGCGAGAGCGCGTTCCCGCAATTGGTCTCGTACTGATTTCGTCACCGGCTTTTTTCACTAATAGTTCTGGTGAACAGCTCACAATGTGAAATTCTTCTGTCTGCATATAAGACATATAAGGAGACGGGTTGATTTTTCGTACCTGTTCGTAGATATGCATAGGATGAGTTTGAAGCTGTTGAGACTGTCGAACAGATAAGTTCACTTGAAACACATCGCCTTGACCGATGTACTCATGTACGCGAGTTGTGGCATCTGAAAAAGCAGCTTCAGACATTGAAACCTCACTCTTTTCGGCAACACGATGAATACGCTCATATGAGAGCCCTTCAGCACTTGCCTCCATCCAGTCCTTTTTGTATTGATCAATACGCTTATGTGCCTGCTCTTTACAATCTGCTTCATCGTTAACGATAATCCAGAGCTTTTCCTTTTCTTGATCGTATACAAATACGTCATCGAAAATAAGGAAATAAACGTCCGGCGTTTTCAATGAATCTTCAGCAAGATCAGGTATGGTTTCTACATAGCGGATATAATCATAGCTAATAAAGCCAATTGCTCCACCTTGAAAAGGAGGAAGATCTGGATTCACCTCTGCTTCAAACTTCTTCATCCAGTCTCGCATAAGATGAAGCGGATTACCTTTTTGAACAGTAGCTTGGCCATCCGTTTTGATATGAAGCTCGTTTTGTTCGCCTCGCAAAATGGCTCCAGGTTTTAATCCCATCATTTGAAACTTTCCGCCTCGACCGCTTTCAAGCAGGATATGATTCGGTTCCTCTTTTGACAACTCTTGATATTTTTTGAACCATTGGTTTTTAGAGATAGAAATAGATTCGCCCCAAGTCATTCTTTGCTGCATTTGTTCACTCTCCTAAAAATAAATCACCTGCTTTCATTTTACATGATTCTCAGATGAAAAAAAACAGCTTCATATAGAAGCTGTTCTTTTATGGTTTTTATGCTTGTGTTTGTTCCTCGAATTGGAACAATGGAGTACTTAAGTAACGCTCACCGTTACTTGGAATAATCGCTAACACTTTTTTACCTTTTCCTAGCTGTTTTGCAGCTTTTAACGCAGCATAAATCGCAGCCCCAGAAGAGATACCTACTAGTACGCCTTCTGTTTTTGCTACTTTACGTGCATATTCAAAAGCTTGGTCGTTTTGAACAGCGACAACTTCGTCATATACTTCCGTGTTAAGCGTATCCGGAACAAAGTTTGCACCGATTCCTTGAATTTTATGAGGTCCTGGTTGACCACCACTTAAGATCGGAGAATCAGCTGGCTCTACCGCATAAATTTTGATGTTTGGATACTTTTCTTTTAATACTTCGCCAGCACCTGTAATAGTACCGCCAGTACCAATACCTGCCACAAATCCATCTAGCTGATCGCCAAACTGCTCGATGATCTCTTTAGCCGTTGTTTGACGGTGCACTTCTGGGTTAGCTTCATTTTGGAACTGCTGAGGAATAAAGTAGCCGTGCTCTTTTGCAAGCTCAGTTGCTTTATTAACCGCACCTTTCATTCCTTCTGGACCTGGTGTTAACACTAACTCTGCACCGTACGCACGAAGCAGATTACGACGCTCAATACTCATCGTTTCAGGCATTGTTAAAATAGCACGGTATCCTTTTGCTGCAGCTACCATTGCTAAGCCAATTCCTGTGTTACCGCTTGTTGGTTCAATGATGGTGTCTCCAGGCTTTAATACACCTTTTGCTTCAGCATCTTCGATCATTGCTAATGCGATACGATCTTTTACGCTGCTTCCTGGGTTCATAAATTCTAATTTTAAATATACATCCGCCATATCTTCTTCAACTAGACGGTTTAGTTTTACGATTGGTGTTTGACCAATTAACTCTGTAATTGAATTTGCAATACGTGCCATATGACCACTCCTAATACCAACTAATTTTATTGATTTTGTATACAATTTATCAGATGTTTTCTAAATTGTCAATCATTTTGTCTTTCCATTTACCTATTTTTGTTATATTTTTAGATCAATATATACATAAATAGGACTTAACACTTATAAAAAAAGGCGTTCATTTATAAAATGACGCCTTTAAAGAATCTTTTATTTCATTTAAATTGCTTGTTCTTTCATTTCTTCTAGCTGCTTTTTATCAAAACGATAGGTTTCATTACAAAAATGACACTGTGCTTCAGCTTGGCCGTCTTCCTCAATCATCGATTGAATCTCTTCTTTTCCTAAGCTGATAATGGCATTAGCAATTCTTTCTTCTGAGCACTGACATTTGAACTCTACAGGCATTGTCTCTAGAAACTTTACGTTTTCTTTTCCAAGAACTTCTTCTAAGATTTCCTCAGGAGAAAGACCTTTTTGGATTAGTTTTGAAATGGGTTCAATCGTTTGTAAACGTTGTTCAATAGCTGTAATCGTTTGATCATCTGTTCCTGGCATAAGCTGAATGATAAATCCACCCGCAGCTAAGATTGTGTTATCAGGGTTAACAAGTACACCTACACCTACTGAAGATGGAACTTGCTCAGATGTCACGAAATAATACGTGAAATCCTCTCCTAATTCTCCCGATACGATAGGTACTTGTCCATTAAATTGATCACGCATCCCGATATCTTTTACAACACTCAGCGTACCATCTGTACCTACAGCACGTGCTACATCTAATTTTCCATGCTGATTTAAATCGAAGTGCGTTTGCGGGTTCGTTACATATCCACGCACTTCACCCTTGGCATTGCTGTCTACTAAGATAACACCAATTGGGCCGCGGCCTTCAATTTTAATTGTTAGCTTTTGCTCACCTTTTAGCATAGCCCCCATCATAACTCCCGCAGTCATTGAACGTCCCAATGCTGCAGAGGCTGTAGGCCATGTATAGTGACGGCGCTGCGCTTCTCCAACTGTATCCGTTGTTTTTACCGCATAAGCGCGAACTTGACTATTGTAAGCTAGTGCTTTTACTAAATAGTCGCCCATAATATACACCTCTTACTCCATATTTTTTGTATAGATTATTTGTAATCCTTTTAAAGTCAAAAATGGATCCACAATATCAATAATATCCGACTCTTTAGCAATCAATGTTGCGAGTCCTCCAGTAGCAATAACTTTAGGATTTACTGTTGCTTGCTCTTTCATTCTTGCTACAATTCCTTCTACTTGTCCAACGTATCCATATAAAATACCTGCTTGCATCGCAGATACTGTATTTTTCCCAACAATGCTATTTGGTCGCGCAATTTCAATACGCGGAAGCTTAGATGCTCTTGAATAAAGAGCTTCTGTCGAAATATTAATACCAGGGGCAATTGCACCACCCATATATTGCTTATTTTCATCAATGTAGCAATATGTGGTTGCGGTACCAAAATCAACGATAATTAAAGGGCTTCCGTACAGCTGAATTCCAGCAACAGCATTGACAATACGGTCTGCTCCCACTTCACGTGGATTTTCATATTTAATATTTAAACCCGTCTTAATTCCAGGACCAACAACAAGCGGCTTTAAATGAAAATACTTTTGACACATTCTCTCCAATGCAAACATAATAGGAGGAACAACAGAGGAAATAATAATACCATGAATATCTTTAAAAGATAAACTAACGTGCTCAAGCAAGGCTTTGATTGTCATGCCATACTCGTCTTCTGTTTTATTACGGCTTGTTTCTACACGCCAATGGTACTTTAATTCATCTCCATCGTATACACCTAATACCGTATTGGTATTTCCAACATCTAATACAAAAATCATTTCAATCACCACTTTATTTAAATTCAGTATTCACACTGAAACCATCATACCATAACTGGTAAATAGACGTGTATATTCTAGATAAAATAGGAATATAATGACACAATTCTCTAGTGGATATCCTACTTATCCACTATATATATGAAAAACTTTTTGCCAAACCTAACTTCTACCAAATAAAAAAGATCAGTGGAGATTGTCTCCACTGATCTTTTTTGATCTTATGCTTTTGGCTCTTCATCGTCTGTCTTTGTTTGGATGTTTACTTTAACATCTTCATCTGTTACGTGACTAGAACGGTCTGGAAGAGTTCCATGATCTACTAAGTGGTTGATCTGCTCAGCGTCTAACGTTTCTACTTCTAACAATGTTTGAGCTACAAGCTCTAACTTGTCACGGTTTTCCGTTAAGATCTGCTTCGCACGCTCATAGCTTTCTTTAATGAAACGTTGGATTTCATTATCAATTTCATGAGCAATCGCATCACTGTAGTTTTGTTCACTGTGTAAATCACGACCTAAGAATACTTGGCCTTGTTGTGATTGACCGAATTGCATTGGTCCTAACTTTTCACTCATACCGTATTCTGTTACCATTTTACGAGCGATGCTTGTTGCACGCTGGAAGTCATTGTGAGCACCTGTACTCACTTCGCCGAAAATAATTTCCTCAGCTACGCGACCACCAAGCAATCCAACAATTTTATCCAGCAGCTCTGGCTTCGTCATAAAGTAGCGATCTTCTTTTGGTAACATAACAGCATATCCACCAGCTTGCCCACGTGGAACAATGGTTACTTTATGTACCATATCAGCTTCGTCTAATACGACACCGATAATTGTATGTCCTGCTTCATGATAAGCAACAATATTGCGTTCTTTTTTAGAAATAACTCGACTTTTCTTAGCTGGACCTGCAATTACGCGGTCTGTTGCTTCGTCAATATCGACCATTTCAATTTTCTTTTTGTCCTGTCTAGCAGCTACTAAGGCAGCTTCGTTTAACAAGTTTTCTAAATCTGCACCTGAGAAACCTGGCGTACGCATAGCAATTGCTTTTAAGTTTACTGATTCATCTAAAGGCTTATTGCGAGCATGTACTTTAAGCACTGCTTCACGGCCGTTTACATCTGGACGATCTACCGTAATTTGACGGTCGAAGCGGCCTGGACGTAATAACGCTGGATCTAAAATATCCGGGCGGTTTGTTGCTGCAATAATAATGATACCTTCGTTAGCACCAAAACCATCCATCTCAACAAGCAACTGGTTCAATGTTTGTTCACGCTCATCGTGTCCACCACCAAGACCTGCGCCACGTTGACGACCTACAGCATCGATTTCATCAATAAAGATAATACATGGAGCATTCTTCTTCGCATTTTCGAATAAATCACGAACACGAGAAGCACCGACCCCAACAAACATTTCAACAAAGTCCGAACCACTGATAGAGAAGAAAGGAACGCCTGCTTCACCAGCAACAGCTCTTGCTAATAATGTTTTACCAGTACCAGGAGGTCCCACAAGTAAGACACCCTTCGGAATTCTTGCACCTAGCTCTGCGAATTTACGAGGATCTTTTAAGAACTCAACAACTTCCACAAGTTCTTGCTTTTCTTCGTCTGCACCAGCTACGTCTTTAAATTTAACCTTTTTCTTTTCTTCGCTGTAAAGCTTAGCCTTACTCTTACCGAAGTTCATAACACGACTTCCGCCGCCCTGAGCTTGGTTCAGTAAGAAGAAGAATAGGATGAAAATAATAACAAACGGAATGATTGACGTAAAGAACGTTACCCAGCCGCTTGTTTCATCAGCAGGTTTAAAATCAACTTCTACTTGATTATTTTCTGAAGCAGCGTCAATACGATCAAGTGCTTTGTCACCATCTACGATGTAAGTTTGGAACGTTTGATCCTTTTTATAAGAATCTAACTTTCCTTGCACAACATACACGCCTCTTTCAGGCTTCATAGAGAGTGATTTCACATCACCTTTGTCTAAGTGTTGAACAAATGTATCGTATCTCATTGGTTCTGCTTTTTGATTAGAGCCACTAAAGAAGCTTACCACGCCAATAATGACTAAAAATATAAGTAAATAAAAGATGGTATTACGGAAGATCCGATTCATTTCTTACCTCCTCCCACGATAAACAAATACTGTATTCAATACTAACATAGAACATTTATCCTATCCAATAAATTGCACTTGGATATGTGCTTCTTAATTGCTGTATACTTGCGGTTTAAGAACCCCAATATACGGCAGGTTACGATATTTTTCTTGATAATCCAATCCATACCCTACTACGAACGCATCAGGTACTTCAAATCCAACGTAATCTGCTTTAATAGCTGCTTTACGACCTGTTGGTTTGTCTAAGAGTGTGACAATCTTAATTGACTTAGCTTTACGGTACTTGAATAACTCTACAAGATAGCTAAGTGTTAAGCCGCTGTCGATAATATCCTCTAAGATAAGAATGTCTCGACCTTCAACTGATGTATCTAAATCTTTTAGGATTTTTACTTCACCAGAAGAAACCATCGCATTGCCATAACTTGATACATCCATAAAATCCATTTCTAAATATGTATCAACACGCTTAATTAGATCAGACATAAAAGGCATAGCGCCTTTTAGTACACCGATTACCAAAGGAAAACGGTCAGCGTATTCCTCAGATAATAGCTTACCCAATTCTTTTACTTTCTGTTGTATTTCTTCTTCTGAAATCAAAATTTCTTGAATATCCTGCTTCATTCCTTACTTGCCTCCTAGAAGTTTTCGCTACTTATAGTATAAAATAACATATCTGGACTTATGTGTATGCAGTTCATAAGCAGATTTTTTCAAACCAGGTAGCCACAAAATAGTTCCTTGGCTATCTTCCACTACCGGCCAATGATCTCTGAAGTGTAAAGGGATTTTTTCATCGATAAAAATATCCTTTACTTTTTTATGTCCCTTCATGCCCTTTACTCGCATTTTATCGCCATTTTTTCGTGTCCTTACCTTTAATGATTGTAAATCGTGAGCTTCATCTAAAAGAAAAACATCGTTTCCTTTTATATCTTCGACTTTATTATGTATTTCACAAATAAGCTGGTGACCATTTGGAAGCTCAACGACCCCTGGAATCGGAACAATAAATTCATATGGCTCGATGTTCCCCTCATTAAAGGTGAAAAGACAGTCGTTGTAAGATCGGATAATGCGTAAACCATTTGGAAAGTCAAGCGTCCCAGACGGTTTTTCACTTTCACAAAATCCTACTAACGTGTCAACATGCGCTGAGGAAAGGGTTGGAGGAATTTCTTTATAGAGATAGTTTAATATTAGTTGAATACCACGCCTTTGTAAAGGCTTGCGTATCCTTAGAAAACAATCTCTATCAATGAGAATTTCATTTTGCAATTTCTTTCTCATTACTTTATTCATCACATCGGTCGTTAATTCCTCTAAGTATGCTTGATCTTCATGCAAGTTCTCGCTAAATTGTTGAAATTTTTCATGTACAGCGACGTTTTCTTGCTTTAAAAATGGCAAAACGTAATGACGAAACCGATTTCTCGTGTACGAGTCTTTCTCATTACTCGGATCAATTCGAGGTGTAAGCCCATGTAGCTTACAGTAGCGATTGATTTCTTCTTTCGTTACGGCTAGGAAAGGCCTAATAATAAATCCATGCCCATATGGCCGCTTGGGCTGCATCCCTGCGTATCCATTCATCGTACTACCTCGAACCATTCGCATTAACATCGTTTCAATCTGATCATCTCCGTGATGTCCTAATGCAAGAAGGTTTGCTTTGTGCTTCTTCATAACATGAGTAAAAAATGCATAGCGGCATTCTCTGGCAGCTACTTGAGAAGATAGCTTTCTTTCCTTCTGATAGGCAGTAACATCAATCTGCTTCGCCTCACATTTAATATTCAATTGTTTGCAGTAGTTCTGCACATATTCCATGTCTTGCTGTGACTCTTGGCCCCGGAACATATGATCAACATGAGCAGCAATAATCGTAAGAGATTTTTGCTCTTTCAGACTCCATAAGAAATGCAGCAGCGCTAAAGAATCAGGACCACCAGAAATACCTACAACCACCGTAGAGCCTGCGGATAATAACTGATGTTTTGTCATAAAATTGTTCACTTGCTTTTCCATAGGAATGACTCATCCTTATAATGTACACGCAATAATGTATCATTAATTTACTTTATACGAATGACTATAAGGAAAGTTTCACAATTTCTCCAAACTTTATAGCACTTGAATAAATAGATACAAAATATAAATCAACATTACAGACGTACAAAGTAGTAGCGTCTCTAACACGTGAGAACGCTTCTTCTTTACTTTAACACGAGGGGCAGACGGTTGACGAACGTTTTGAGGCTTTGTTCCTCTACTTTTTGCCCCTCTTCTTTTTTCGACCGATAACACCTCTGTTTTCATTTCTTTAGCTGACTTATACTTTCCCGTAACCGCTTGATACAAAACGTCTCCGAAAGGCTCCAACTGCTTTGTTGTTAATATAAATTGTTTTAATTGTTCAGCCGGTTTGTCTGTTTTATTAATTCGCTTGCCATAAGCCGCGTGAATCAAAACCATAGATACGGCAAACAAATCATAGGTCGGTTCTGCTTTTCGGGAGCCAAGCCCCCAGTGCGCTCGATCATAAAAGTCGGTAAATTCTTTTATTGACCGCCCTTGCAGAGTTGTTCCTCCCACGTCGATCCATCGAACTTTTACAGGGTTAGATGTTACGACCAGGTTTTCGGGTTTTAAATCGCCAAATACCCACCCTTCTTCATGAAGGTTTTCTAAGTCTGTTAAGAGCTGACTTGCAAACACTTGCAACCATTCTGTCCCTCTTGTTGAGATAAAAGAAAGGAGAGGCTGCCCTTTCACATACTCCATTACATAGAAAGAAAGAGCGTGAGAACCATAGCTCCAATCATCTACATCAAGTAAACGCGGTCCTAGCACTTTGTCTTTGACTTGAGACAACTTTTTTAATACATTCACTTCTGCTGTAACGGACATGTTGGAAAAGCTTATTTTTAACGCCGCTAGCGTTCCGTTTACTAATTGGACTAAGTAGACAACTCCAGTTGCTCCCACGCCTAATTTCTCAAGAATTTTATAATGGACGTGATGCCATTTCCCTTGAATTTCTGTTCCCGGAGATAGGTTACATACCTGATTCTTCAATGTATTGTTCATTATTTTTTAACAACCCTCTCAATGAGCGCTTTTTGGTGAAATAATGAGTAGCCTCTTTGATAGCCGGTCCAGTAGGCGTAATACCTCCTGCTGTTAGTTTTGGGAAAATCGTTGAAAGCGACTCTAATCTTGGATTCCATTCCATTAGCTTCTCTACATCTTTCTTTTTCCCAGGAAATAAAAAGATTGAAAATTGATTGTGCCCCATGCGAGCATTCAAGCTTAACGATAAATCTAACAGCGACTCCTTTACAGTAGGGAGCTTATTTTTCATACTTCCGCTCATGTCAACTAAAATAAGAATCTCTAAGTCAACCGTTTCCCCAAGTTCATCAACCACTTCCATGATTTCTCCACGCTTCTCAGGAGATAACTCTTCTAATCTTGAATTAGAGGAACCTAGAATTTGCTGAAGTTCTTTATTTACAACGCCTTGAAGTGTTTGCGTCATTGCCTGCCTTGTAACCATTTGAACAGTTTGAGACAGCTGTTTTACGTAAACAATTTGACTCACGCCACCGCCTGACATGGCAATGCCTTCTATTTCATTCGTGCTTTGCTCATCAATTGTATCCTCTTCCATCACACCAATAACGTTTACACTAATTCCTTGTTCTTTAGCTAGTGCAGCCATTGCTACCGGATCTTCACCTGTATTCGAACCACCGTCCGTAATGACCAACATCTGTTTCAATGTACCTTTTTTCATAAAAAAATCCCCTCCTCATTATCAGTATTAACATGATAGACGAGGAGGAGATAAAATATACTTCTATCTAACTATTGTGCTTTTTTACGATAAGCGTAAGAAGGAATCGATGACCATTTCGGGGTATTGTGCTGAAGTTTTGCCACAACTACCGTCATATCATCTTCAATTAAACCTGATTTTGTTCGAATAACTTCTTCCATAATTAAGTCTGCAATTTCTTGTGGATCGTTTGTTTGAAGCTCGCCAATTTTTCGCTTCATCCACATTTCGTAGTTCTCAACGTGTTTCGGTCCTTCAAATACACCGTCACTCATCATAATTAACAAGTCTTCCGCCTTCATTTGTTCATTCACAACATCCACTTCAAATTCTTCAATAATGCCCATTGGCAAATTGCTTGCCTGTATTTTAATAACCTTATCTCCGCGTTTGATGAAGCTTGGCGTAGAACCGATTTTCAAGAAGTTTACATTGGCATCTTGTAAATCAATCATCGCTAAATCTAAGGTCGAAAAGATCTCATCGTTTGTACGCAGGGATAAAATAGAGTTAATCGATTTGATTGCAATTGTCTCTTCTATTCCTGTTTGTAAAATTTGTTTTAACAGCTGAAGCGTTTCGCTGCTTTCATAGTGGGCACGCTCTCCATTTCCCATGCCATCACTAATAGCTAGTGCATATTTACCGGCGTTTAGCTCAATCATGGAATAGCTGTCACCGGATACAAACCCTCCGCCTTTAGCAGCATGTGCTACGCCTGTATCAACAACGTATGCTTTTGTACAGCCAAACGAAACGTGGCAATAGCCTTGAGGATATTTAGCACATTCTTCGTTCTTTACTACAATACTTTCACCTAAAATATCCGTAAGCATTGGCGCAATAATTTTCTCGCATTCTCCTCTTCCGTGACAATATGGCACCCACATTTCAATATCTACATTTCCAGGTTCTAAGCTATAAATTTCAATTTGATTGATTTCCATCCCAAAGTTACGAAGAGCTTCTAAAATCTGTTCTTCTTGTACATTTAAATTTTCGCGCTCTCGCTTAATTTCTTTTGCAAAATTCCCCATAACTTCAGAGACACCGTGAAGCTGTTCTGCTACAATCCTTCTACTTTCTTGAATTTGTGCTTTTAAGTGCTGATTGGCTTTAAAATACGTAAGTTCATGCTCAATCACATCGATGACTTTTTTCGATTTCACGCAATGTTTGTCCATTTCTCGAATTAGCCTTGGATTTTGTTCAAGAGTGCCATTATCAACTTCAAGCATAATTTCCTTCATATATTCATAGGTTGTATCAAACTGCTGTGCCCAGCATTGTTCTTTTTTAAAACAAAATTGGCACGTCCTTTCGGTAACGCTGCTTAAGAAATAATCAACTTCTTTATCAGCGCTTGGCTTTTCATCGTAAAATCCATTTTGCGTAAAGCTTTTGGAAAGTGCTTGAAAAACATTTGAAAACTGTTCTACGCGATTTGCTGTTACATCTCGGATCTTACGCACGTACTGCTGTTGTTCAAGCATATTTTCAGATGTCCCTGGTACTAGTTTACTTAAGTTTTTCAAAACAAAAGATGGGGTTAATAAAAATAGGACAACGGCCGTCAGTGATTCATACAAATTAGTCGTCAATCCTTGATCTGCCTGAGCATATAGGCCAATTAGCAATGAACCAACAACCAGCCCTAGAGCTGCCCCTAGCTTTTTACCGTCTTTTAAAAGTCCTCCAAGCAAGCCAGAAAAAGCGAGTAAACTCATTTCGTACAAACTAGAAACATTCGCGAAACTTAAAATTAAACCGGTTACGACCCCGACCGTAGCTCCTATCGTAGGGCCAGATACAAACGCAAAAACTAGTACTAAGTAACGAGATAATATATGTTCAGCCGAAAGGCCGTAAATCATCCACCCTATTGTCCCTGTCATAACAGATGCCAACAAAATAATAAGAGAAATCACTTCTTCTGTTTTTAATGATTGTTTTCGCTTTCGATATGAAATTAAAGGCACGCTTTGTAGGAAAATCATTGTTAAGATAAAGCTCAACCCTGCTTCTACTGCCACAAATGTAAAATCATACATGGTGAATTCCTTGGTAAACACATAAAAAATAGTTAGTTTTGTAAGTAACATCGCGCTAAATACAGTGAACGGCAGTTTCTTTAACGGATCCATTGTCAGTATGCCGCTAAATCGATGAATTAGTAAGAAAACAAATAGTGTAGCAAATACGGTACCTCCATTTTGAATGGAAACACTAAATGCCCCTGCCAATACGGCTAAACTTGCTAACGGTGCTTTTTCTTTCTTTATAGCCATTACGGCTGCAAAGAATGGCAAAGCAAATGGCATGATTTTCATTAAAATTAACGCTCGTCCTAATAAGAAACCTACGACTAGCAGCAATAATCCCCATTGAAATAACACCTTTTCCGTTTTCATACCCGCCTTTGTAAATACACGGGACATTTCTAATCTAGTTCGGTTAAATACCGCCTCTGTTGTTGGACTTGCAAAATCTCTTTCCGTCTTTTGCATTCTCCCACCACCCGCTAATTATACTTATTCGTTATTATATCGCGGCGAAAGGTGAAATTTTGTCAAACGGACTAGCAAAATACCTATAATCGTTCGACTATTTTCTAGTATTATATTGAAAACTATACAAAAAGATGTACAATCTTACATGGAGATTTAAAAAATATGAGAGATACTGTTCGCCCCAGAGAAAGCCTATGCTCATCATTCTTTTTTAAAAGCAAATAAAAGTCTATAAAAATAACAAAAAAGTTATTGACAATAACCCTGCTTTTTTATATTATTATAAATGTCTTTTAGAGAACGTATAATGGCGGTGTAGCTCAGCTGGCTAGAGCGTACGGTTCATACCCGTGAGGTCGGGGGTTCGATCCCCTCCGCCGCTACTCGAATAACGGCCCGTTGGTCAAGCGGTTAAGACACCGCCCTTTCACGGCGGTAACACGGGTTCGAATCCCGTACGGGTCATCAAAAAGCATGTACAACAAGTACATGCTTTTTTTCTACTCTTTTTTACATATAAAAAAAGCACCTTTTAGATAAAAGGTACTTTCCAAAAACTCGCTATCTATTTGATATAAGCAGCAAGTTAACCGCGTTTTGCACCGCGTCCACCGCGTTTTGATTCGGTATGGCGTTTTAGGGAAGATAAACGTTCTTCACTGTCTTTTAAGAAACGATTCATTTTTTGTTCGAATGTTTCTTTTGTACGGAAATCATTACCGCCACCACGATTGTTATTACGTTGTGGGCGTGAATCACGTGGACGGTCTGAGCGTGGCGCTCTTGCAGGACGCTCTGGTCTTTCTGGACGTTCTGGTTTGTCTACCGCTTTCTTAATTGAAAGACCAATTTTACCATCTTTCTCAACGTTAATTACTTTGACTTCAACTTCGTCGCCCACTTTTAAATGGTCGTTAATGTCCTTTACGTAATTATCAGCTACTTCACTGATATGAACCAAGCCTGTTGAACCTCCTGGTAACTCAACAAAAGCTCCAAAGTTCGTAATACCTGTTACCTTTCCCTGTAACTTGCTGCCTACTTCGATTGACATAAAAAAAATGCTCCTCCTTAAATGATAAAAGAAATCAATTTATTATATTATACAAAAAGCAAAAATACACTGTCAACGAACCATACGTTTAGTCTTTTTTTACATTAAAGATAATTTCCCCGTCTTCTGATAAAAAATAATCTCTGCGGGCAATCTTTTTAATATAATCATCGTCATTTAACTTGACGATTTCACCTTTTAACTGTTTTTGCTTGCTTTGTAATTTTGTCAGCTGCTGTTCTAATTTTACCTTCTCAGCTTTTTTGTTCTCAATAGCTGAGGTTTGCGTAATTAAAGCTGATACCATCAATCCACCAATGATTAAGGCCAACACTCCGAAAACAGTCAAACGCCTAATTAAACCGATACGCTTTCGATCTGTATTTTGTTTAATTTGTTCTTGTTTATGGCTATAATCAGTATTTAACTTCGCGACCTTTTTTTTTCGTACCGCACTCATTGAATTAGTCGTCCCCCTTGTTTTTTAAAGTGTTCACCCATGCAACGACTCTCATTATCATATTCTTTGCACGATTGTAAATTCCTTCTATATACCGAAAACCCATATGTAAAA
Organism: Priestia sp. FSL W8-0524; assembly: GCF_038005965.1. Taxonomy (NCBI): domain Bacteria; kingdom Bacillati; phylum Bacillota; class Bacilli; order Caryophanales; family Bacillaceae; genus Priestia; species Priestia sp. FSL W8-0524. The sequence continues at coordinate 5,002,364 of NZ_JBBOUG010000001.1, read as the reverse complement.
ATCGTTTTACAGGTTTAGGCATCATTCTCCAAAATACGAAAAGAACCCACCTAGTCGGTAAGTAAATAAGCTTTAGACAGAATACGAGCAGCTTATGAACAGCTCGGTAGATCCCTAAAGCGACTACAAGTAGAATATGAATAAAGAAGCGGATAGGCTTGACCAAAAAAATATTACTAAGCGTTAAAACACCTCGATATAAACTTAATACGCTCGAGACAGTAAATGTTAATACTTTTAAATACAGTGATTGAAATAAGCTTTGATACGCGGCAAAGCCGCAAAACAAAGCAAGAAACGCATACAAACGCAGTTCTCCTTCATTCACTAAAAACAACACATAAAAAATGAGAAGAGCTTGCACCATCCAAAACAATACGTCATTTACAAATACAAACCATGGGCGTGATTTAGAGCGATTAACAAAGTAACGATAAGTATCGAGAGAAGCACCTAAACCGCTTCCCATCGATACCATCGCAAGCATTGTATAGAGCTGAATGTTTAAACTCATCGAAACAACTTACTAAAGAATCCTTTAGCCTTCTCCGATTGGTTCTCATCTAAGTAAACTATATCAAAGATTTTTCCTTTTATCGATACAATTCCTTGATCAACGTCTAAATTTTTCATTTGCAGATTTTGCCCTCTAACTGACAAGAAACCCATCACTGTTTCAAGTAAAAATTCCTCATTGTCAAAGCTCTCTACCTGCTTCACACCCGTGATATCTAAGAGACGCCGACCCTTCATCACTAAATCATGATTTGGAGTATGGTCTTTATTTGAATTGCTTGTTTCATAAAATTGGCTCATATCTTCATCCCCACCTCATTCATTAAGAGCATTCGCTCTTGTTATCTGTTGTTTAAAACATATGAATGAGAAAGGTGATTTAGAACAAGCCTTCATCAGTTATACTTCAGATGAAATACGCTCTTCTTTGACAATTGAGTACAAATTAGCTGCTTCTTCTTTTTTAGCTGCTTCTTGAAGAGCCTCTATTTTAACGGTAATTTTCTTCGTGCCAAATGTGATGGCTAATTCATCTCCTACTTTCACATTTGTGCTTGCTTTTGCAACGATACCATTAATCGTAATACGGCCCTTGTCTGATACTTCTTTTGCCAATGTACGGCGCTTAATTAAACGTGATACTTTTAAAAATTTATCTAACCTCATAATTCCCTCACCTTTCTGTTTTACAAACCTGTTTTTTTGGCTTCTTCCCAAAATTCATCTAACTCTTTTAACGAAAAAGATTCAAATGGTTTTTCAGAAGCTCTCACTTTTTCTTCAATATATTGAAATCGATTTAAAAATTTTGTATTCGTTTTAGCTAATGCAGCTTCAGAGTCGATTTTATAAAATCTTGCAATATTCACTAAAGCAAATAAAATATCTCCAAATTCATCGCTCATTTTTTCTTTATCAGCATGCTGTACTTCATCTTGGAATTCAGCAAGTTCTTCCTGTACTTTTTCCCACATAGGTTCAACTTCTGACCAATCGAAACCAACTTTTGCAGCTTGTTTTTGGTATCCGTGCGCTTTCATTAAAGAAGGCATAGCCCCAGGTACAGAAGCTAACAGAGAAGAAGGCTCCTCTCCTTTTTCTTCTTTTTTGATTTCATCCCAATTTTTTAAGACCTCATCTGCATCATTCACGCTCACTTCCCCAAATACATGCGGATGGCGTCTTACCATTTTCTCTGAAACACTGCGAATGACGTCATCAATTGAAAACATTCCTTCATCTTCACCGATTTGTGCATGAAGCAATACCTGCAGCAATACATCACCGAGCTCTTCAATCATATTATCGTCATCTTGACGGTCAATTGCATCTAATAACTCATAAGACTCTTCTAGCAAATAGCGCTTGAGCGATTCATGCGTTTGTTTTTGATCCCAAGGACATCCGTTTGGCCCTCTGAGCGTGGCAATAATCCTTCTGAATGAGTCAAATTGATGGTATAAAACCGTTTCGTCCGCTACTGGAGGGACATAAATAGTCGTTAAGTTATTGAGCGACATTTCTCTATCTAATTCATACAGCTTGATCGGCTGGATTTTTTCTTCACTGCTTCCCGCTGCCGTTACAATGTAAACGAGGTAATCATCAGGAACGTGTTCCATCAGCGTTAGTTTTACCTCTGAAGCAACGAACTGATCGTACACTTGAGCAATTAGAACATGACCCGTTAACTCTATTTCGCTTCGCTTTAAGCCTGTTCCGTCTAGCAGCTGAAATCCTTCAATAGGATCGATCTTTAGTGCACCAAAAATTGGATCTAAGAAGCTTTGTCCCCCTTTAATTTCAACAGGAATGCTGCGTTCTTTTCCTTTTTGTAAAAGTAATTGAACCGTACGTTCTGCCACTAAAGGATGCCCGGGAACGGCATAAACCACTTCTTCTACTGAAGCTTTATCGATTAAATCATTTGATATATGTTCATATACCTCTTCAAATCCATCATAAGATTCGTATACGTCATCATAGGATACGTACGTCAAGCCTTCACTTTCTAATTCTTTGATTACAGGATGTTCTTTTGTGCGCATATAAATATGCTTTTCCTGCTGCAGCAAGCGATAGATGCCTACGGGTAGCTGCTCTAAATCGCCTGCTCCTAAACCAATAACTGTTACTTTACCTGTCATTGCTTCACCTTCTTATTTATTTTTTAATACGTATTTAGCTAAAACACTTCCCATTGGAAGTAAACGTAATTCCTCTTCGGTAAAAATATGTTGTTTCATAATGATAAACAAATAAAACAAACCGCCTATTAAAACACCAGATCCTGTTTCAACCACTTGTTTGCTCGTATCTAAACCATTAGACCATACAAAGTGATGTAAACAAAATAAATAGCTTTGCAAAAGAATGACCATTGCTATGCCCGTTATAAAAATACCTCCACTCGCCTTTTTCGGAACGAGCGATACAGCTAGCTTTTTATACAGACAAAATAGATTGATTGCTGCAACAATAGCGAATCCAGCTGAGGAAGCAATGGCTGCTCCTATGGTTTGAAAATCTGGTATTAGCCAAAGATTCAATATCAGTTTAACCGTCATGCCAGCGATGACGGCTATTACAGGTGCGAAAACAGCTCCCATCCCCTGAAGCACAGCTCCAGCAGTTGCTGCTACGGTTGTAAATATAACTAACAAGCTCAAAATTTGTAAAACGTCCGTTCCGTCGGAGTTACTATATAAAAGCATATTAATGGGTTTCATCAGCGCAATCAAGCCAAAGGCTGCTCCAACTCCGACTACAAGCGATAGTCGGAGAGACAGCTGAACTTTTTCAAGCACAAATGACAAGTTCTTTTTCGCAATGGCTGAAGAAATAACGGGTACAAGTGAAAGTGAAAAAGCTGTACCTACTACTGTACCTAATTGAATCAACGGAAGTCCACGGTCATAAATACCTTTTGAAACTTTTGCTGCCTGTTCAGCCATGCCATGCGCCGTCAGACCGGAATATAATGTAAAGGAATCAATAAGCTGAATAAACAGCAGACCCATAGCGCTGATACAAATTAATAAACCTTGAATAATAAGGATTTTCACTACTTTTTTGATGTCTGCTTTTTTTATGCGTTGAAATACTCCCTTAGAATTTGTCTTTGTTCTAAAAACAAATAAACATAAAATAATAAGAGATGTTATACCGCCTGTTATGGAACCAAAAATAGCTCCTGCTCCTGCAGTATAAGGACCATACCCATGGTGGATAAAGAAAATAGATAGGCACAAAATAGTCCCTACTCGCACAATTTGTTCTGCGATTTGAGACAACGCAGTAGGAAACATATTATATAATCCTTGATAATAACCACGAATGACAGCAATAAACGGAATAAGTAAAAACGAAAATGAAATAATTTGAATGAGAAGCGTTAACTGACGATCTCCCATCCACTCGGCAATCGTTTCTGCAAAGATATATTGGAGGGAAAACATTATGCAGCCTACTACAAACAAAAAAGCAAATGAAACTTGAAGTATTCCTCGGATTTCCTTTCTCCGATTTGTTGCCACATAATCGGCTACTAACTTTGAAATAATTACAGGGAAACCGTATGTACCTAGCTGTAGCGCAATTCCATATAGCGGATAAACTTGCTGATAGATATAAAACCCTATATCTCCCGCAATATGGTGATATGGAATACGGTAAGTAGCACTTAAGATTTTCGTAAATAAACCTGCGAGCGTTAAAATAATCGCGCCGTTAAAAATAGAATAGAGCTTTGATTGTTTCTGCATTCCTACACCTTTCACCTGCAGCTTGTAATTATGTGAACAACGCTTTTTATGAGCCGCTAACTGTAGAAGAATAGCGCTTTGTTCTTATAAAACATCCTGCACTTTCCAATAAATAAAATACCGTACCATTATATCATGTTCTCTTTATTTCTAAGGTAAGACAGCATGAAAAAAGGTAGCAGAAACTGCTACCTTTTCAGTAAATAATGTAAAATAAAGATAATTACGCTTACTGCTCCATTTGACGAGATAAGAAGCTAGCTGCCGTTTCGGCTGCTTTATGCTCTACTTCACCAAGAGACTTCTCTTTTGAGAAGATGACAACAGCTCCAATCGGATCTCCATTTGCAATAATCGGACCGATTGTGTAAGAAGAAATATTTTCTTCGTATCCATCGACAAATTCAAGGTTTTTCCCATCAGTTACTAAAGAAGAACTGCGGCTTTCCATAACAGATTCTACTAAAGAACTAATGTTTTTATTTAAGTATTCTTTTTTAGAGCTTCCTGCTACCGCAATAAATACATCGCGGTCACAAATAAGTACAGGATGACCTAAGCTATCGTATAGCGCTTCGCCATACTCTTTTGCAAAATCTCCTAATTCACTAATTGGCGAATATTTCTTTAAAATAACTTCTCCATCGCGATCGACGAAAATCTCTAGCGGGTCTCCCTCTCGGATGCGAAGTGTTCTTCTAATTTCTTTTGGAATCACAACGCGACCCAAATCATCAATACGACGAACAATACCTGTTGCTTTCATTCATTGAAGCCTCTCTTTCATATGATGATTAAAATAGTTGGTGAATATCACTGATGGCTATATGATAAAAGGTTCACCTTTGTTGAGGTTAGTATTCTTCACTCTACAACTTCTATTCACCAACCATCTCTTTTTTTGTTAAAAAGTGTGCTTTTATTAAAAAAATGTCCAAAAAACCGCCAAAACATGGGGATTTGGACATTTTTATTTCGGCTATATAAAAAGAAGGCTCAAAAATGAGCCTTCTTTTTAATTCGTAACTTGTTCTTTTTTAACAGTGGCTACTCCTTTTACTAACTGATACACAATATTGAGCCATTCTTTTTGAGCAAGTCCTTTTACGTTAACCACTAATTTTACTTTCTTGCCTTCCATACCTAAGCTGACCATTCTGCCAAATTGATCACCTAGCATGAATAATTTTTGGCCGTCTATCGTTGAGCTCGCTTCTTCAGAAAGCAGAATAGAAATTTCTTGTTTTGACTGAAGAATAGATTCTACTAGGTTCTGCGTTGCATATACTTTTGTTTCAGCTACTTTAAACAAATACTCAACCTCAGCCGGATACTCCCCAAAACGATCAATCATTTCATCTTGCAATTCTTGAATATCCTCTAGTGCTTCAATTCCTCTAAAGCGCTTATACATCTCAATTTTCAAGCGGCCGTCTGTAATGTACTGATCAGGGATATACGCGTCTAAGTCCAGATTCATTTCCACATTAAATTTCACACTTTCTCCGTCAGACCCGCGTCTTTCCTCTATCGCTTCTTTAAGCATTTGTGAGTAGAGATCGAAACCGACAGAATCGATAAATCCATGCTGCTGAGCACCCAGTAGGTTTCCGGCGCCACGTATTGAAAGATCACGCATAGCAATTTTAAAACCAGAACCTAATTCGGTGAATTCTTTAATAGCTTGCAGACGCTTTTCAGCTACTTCTGTCAGTACTTTGTCTTTATGATACGTAAAGTACGCATATGCCACGCGATTTGAACGACCTACGCGTCCTCTTAATTGATACAGTTGTGATAATCCCATCTTATCAGCATTGTTGACAATAAGCGTATTTACATTTGGAATATCTACTCCTGTTTCGATAATAGTTGTACTCACAATCACGTCATATTCGCCTTCTAAAAAGCTTAAGATAACTGCTTCGAGTTCTGTTTCATTCATTTTTCCATGGGCATACGTTACCCTAGCATCAGGCACGAGCATCGAAATTTCTTCTGCTTTTCGTTCAATATCTTCTACGCGATTATATAAAAAGTAAACTTGGCCATCACGCGCTAACTCACGCTCAATCGCTTCACGAACTAGAACCGGATTATACTCCACTACATATGTTTGAACCGGAAAACGATTTTCAGGCGGCGTTTCAATAACAGACAAATCCCTTACGCCCAACATAGACATATGTAATGTTCGTGGAATAGGTGTTGCTGTAAGTGTAAGGACATCAACGTTTGCTTTCATTTGCTTGATTTTTTCCTTGTGCGTTACACCAAAACGTTGCTCTTCATCGATAACTAACAACCCTAAATCCTTATAAATCACATCTTTAGATAGTAAACGATGTGTACCAATCACTACATCTACGGTCCCGTTTTTTAGCCCTTTAATTGTTTCCTGCTGCTGTTTACGGCTGCGAAAGCGGCTCAATAGCCCAATATTAATTGGGTAGTCTTGAAAACGCTCACGGATGGTTTCATAATGCTGCTGAGCTAAAATAGTGGTTGGCACTAAAATAGCCACTTGTTTTCCATCTGTCACAGCTTTAAACGCAGCACGAATGGCTACTTCCGTTTTTCCGTATCCAACGTCCCCACAAAGCAGACGATCCATTGGTCTTTCATGTTCCATATCCTTTTTAATTTCTTGTACAGAACGAAGCTGATCTTCGGTTTCTTGATAAGGGAAAGCTGTTTCAAATTCTCTCTGTAAATCGCCATCCGGGGAAAATGCATAACCTTTACTTGCTTCGCGCTCTGCATACAGTTTAATTAAGTCATCAGCGATGTCTTGAACAGAAGACTCAACTTTTCGTTTCACTTTCTTCCAGTCATTTCCGCCAAGTTTATATACTTTCGGCTCTTTCCCTTCAGAGCCTACATATTTTTGTACTTGATCAATCTGTTCAACAGGAACGTACAGCTTGTCAGAGCCTTCATATTTGATATGGATATAATCTTTATGATTACCGTTAATCTCTAACGTTTCCATTCCTAAATAACGGCCAATACCGTGGTTCACGTGAACGACATAGTCACCTACGTTTAACTCTGAATAGCTTTTAATACGCTCTGCATTGGAAAGCTTTTGACGACGCTTTGATTTCTTGATCCGCTTTTTAAACAATTCTTCCTCGGTTAAAACTGCTAGTTTTTGCATCGGCAGTTCAAAGCCCATTTGTAAATCGCCTTCAATAATTTGAACAAGACCTGGCACAAGCTGACCATTTCCATCTAAAATAGATGAATCAATATCATAATCTGCTAGCACACCTTCGAGTTTTTTCACGCGCTCTTTATCTGCTCCTAAGAGGACTACCGTATAATTAGCATTTTTCCAACGTTCAATTTCACTTTTTAATAAGTTCATTTGGCCGTAAAACTGCTGCATCTGCTTACATGAAATATTAATAATATTTTGCGGACTCGTATACGATACGTGCTTCAAAAATAACGATAAGTATAAAAACTGATGTTTTGCTCGCTGAATAAGAGATGGGAGCTTATGAGATAATTGAACATCTCGAACAATTTGCCCCTGTCCTAATAATTCTGTTATCCATTCAGCTTCCTCTGTTTCAAGCTGATCAGACGTCTCTTGAATTCGAGTTGTTTCATCAAAGATGACAAGGCCACCTTCTGGTAAATAATCTAGTAAACTAGCAGGCGATTCGTAAAAGAATGATAAATACTTGAACATATTTTCAAGAAGTTGACCTTGACGCAGCTGTTCAATTTCACCTTTAATATTTTCTGTTAAGGTAGCTTTTAGCGCTGCGTTTTTCACTTGCTGCAGCGTCGAAGCCAGCTGTGCTTCTAGTTCTTCAATTCCTTGGGCCACTTCATTTTGGCTCACAATGATTTCCGTAGCAGGGCCGATTGAAATTTCTTTTAACTGTTCTTGAGAGCGTTGATCCTCAATTGTAAACGTACGAATGGAATCGATCTCGGTATCAAATAGTTCAATTCGGACAGGTAGCTCTTCTGTTAACGGATAAATATCAATGATTCCTCCGCGCACACTAAACTCACCCGGAGCTGAAACCATCGATGCCCGCTCATAACCCAACTCAACTAACCTTTTTAAATAATGATCGACGTCGATGTCAATTCCCATTTGAAACGGCAGCTGCGTTTGCTCCCATCTTGCTTTAGGAGGCAGCAGCTTTCGAATTCCTGCAAGCGGGGTTACAACTACTCCACCTGTATGTTGACTCCAATAATTGAGTACTTCAATTCGCTGAGCCTTTAATTCTGGACTTGCAATCCCCACTTCTGTAGCAACTAAATCGTTAACAGGGTATAAGAAAACGTCTTTTTCCGGTAAAAGGTGCAAAAGGTCTTCATACACTTTTTGGGCTTGATATAAATTATGAGTCACTACTAATAAGGGGTATTTTTTATCCTCATTTAAGAGTGCCATTAATACAGATCGAGCTGAACCGGAAATTCCCGTTACTAACTGTTCTTTCAAACCTTCTTCTAAACTGCTGACAACAGCTCCAATTTCTTTATTTTCTTCAAATTGCTGTCTAATCCCTCGCAAAGGAATTCCCTCCTCCCATGATATGTCTAAACTAAACAGAAAAACGCTTTGGTTTGAGACCAAAGCTTTTTATTGTATAAATGTTTCGTACTGATGATAGTCTGGATTTCGTTCTAGCGCTTCTTGACAGTCTTCACAAATAATTTTAACCACGATGTCTCCACTATTATGGTAGTTAATAAAGTCTTTTCGTTCATCTGCGGTCAGGTGATTAAAACCGAGTGCTTCTGTATTGTGAGCTGTCTTTTCTATCATACCGACTTTTGCGCCACAATGTCTACAGAAATAATGAATAGACATACAAATCCTCCCAAATCTTTTAGTGTTAGTATGGACGATTGAGAGAAATTTTATTCTGCTTAATTATAGCGATTCATTACTTCTAAGAACGTTTGACCTAAAAAGTCTTCACTCGCGTGCACAGACGTTTTCATCGCTTCTTCCATATGAACCATTTCATCTTCTGTAAAGCGCCCTAGTACATAGTCAACTACTTTCATACCGTTTTTCGGACGATCAATCCCAATACGAATTCGGTTAAACTCTTGGGTTTTTAAATGCTGAATAATTGATTTTATTCCGTTATGGCCGCCTGGACTTCCTTTTGTACGCAATCTTACTTTTCCGCACGGCAAATCTAAGTCATCGTAAATAACAAGCAAGTCTTCGACGTCTATATCAAAATAGTCCATTAACGGGCGAATACTTTCTCCTGATAAATTCATATATGTTAGAGGCTTTAATAATATGACTTTTTCTCCTCTTATTATACCTGTTCCATATATTCCGTTAAACTTTGTTTTATCTAATGAAATCATAAACTGTTCGGCAATTTTATCAATTGCCATAAATCCTATGTTATGACGAGTACGGTCATATTCTTTTCCAGGATTCCCTAAACCAACGATTAATTTCAAAATAGATACTCCTTTCCACTCTATGTAAGTTGTACATAATAGGTAAATGTCTTTAATGTTTTACATTACTATATAGTATCACTTTTATTATAATCAATTCACACAAAAAGACGTAACCTTTTGGTTACGTCTTTTTATATTATTCTTCGCTATCTTTTTCTTTTGTTGCTTCAACGTCGCCTTCAGCATCCTGAACTTCGCCGCTATCCGGCTCTTCTTCCTGTTGAGGAGGTAGTACAGAAGCAACTGTATCTTCTGCATCATGCGTAATTTCTAGCTTTTTATCTACCTTAATATCCCCTACTGTAATTGTATCGTTAATTCCCAAATCTGATACATCTACATCAATAGATGATGGGATATCTTGCGGCAAGCCTTTTAATGAAATTTCATATAGAGACTGCTGTAATACGCCGCCTTCTTTTGTTCCTTTTGCTTCTCCTACTAGAGATAAAGAAACTTCAGTATCAATTTCTTTCTTCATGTCGACCACTTGGAAATCGGCGTGGACAATTTCGTTTTTTAATGGATCGGTTTGAATATCATGTAACATTACGGAATATTTTTGCTTGTCCACTTGTAATGTTAACACTCCATTGCGTCCTGCTTCACGAATAGTCTTAATAAAATCAGCACTGTTTAAGTAAATAGGCGTGGATTCTGTTTTATTTCCGTAAACAACCGCTGGGAAGTTTCCTTCGTCGCGAATTTTTCTATTTGTAGAATTTTTGAAATCCGTTCTTTTATTTGCTTGAATTGAAATACTCATTTTATTCACCTTCCAGTATGTTTTCTACTTAAAATGTACCCTTTTTAGAAGGCTGCTAAACATAAAACTCGTTTCAATCAGCAATATACTCTTTGCTCATCCCGTCCAAATCCCTTTAAAACCAAGGATTAGCCCATTTAATTTTTTTTTAAAAAACCTCTTTCCAAATGGAAAGAGGTTCTGTTTATCAATCAAATAACGTACTAACTGATTGCTCTTCGTGAACACGAATAATCGCTTCACCAATTAACGGAGCTACTGAAAGTTCTGTTACTTTACCAATTTTCTTATCTTCTGTTAAAGCAATAGAGTTTGTTACAGCTAGCTCTTTGATTGTAGAGTTTTGAATACGCTCAATCGCAGGGCCTGAAAGAACTGGGTGTGTACAACAAGCATATACTTCTTTTGCACCTGCTTCAATTAATGCACTTGCACCAATTGTAATTGTACCAGCTGTATCAATCATGTCATCAATCAAGATTGCTGTTTTCCCTTCCACTTGTCCAACAATGTTCATAACTTCTGCTACGTTTGGACGTGGGCGACGTTTGTCAATGATAGCGATCGGCGCTTTTAGACGTTCCGCTAAACGGCGAGCACGCGTTACGCCACCGTGGTCCGGAGATACAACAACAACGTCATCAAGGTTTTTACTCTTGAAGTATTCACCTAAAATTGGAACACCTACTAAATGGTCAATTGGAATATCGAAGAAACCTTGAATTTGAGGAGCATGTAAATCTAATGTGATAATACGAGTAGCTCCCGCTTTTTCAATGATATTTGCTGCTAATTTGGCAGTGATTGGTTCACGTGCACGAGCTTTACGATCCTGACGAGCATAGCCATAGTAAGGCATAACGATGTTAATTGTTTTAGCTGATGCACGTTTTAATGCATCAATCATAATTAATAATTCCATTAAGTGTTCGTTAACTGGAGCACTTGTTGATTGAATGATAAATACATCACAACCACGGATACTTTCTTCAATGTTAATTTGAATTTCACCGTCACTGAAACGATCAACCGAACATTTACCTAATTCCACACCAATTACTTTTGCGATCTCTTCAGCTAAAGCCTTGTTTGAATTTAGCGTAAATAACTTTAAATTTTCATCAGCATATACATTTGACATTTTATTGTGAAACCTCCGTCAGGATTTTTTATTAATATCAAGCTTTTCAGCATAGTTTTCTTTATTTACTTGTTTCGCACGAGCAATTGATAATGCTTTTCCTGGCACATCATCCGTTACGGTTGAACCAGCTGCAACATAGGCGCCTTCACCAATTGTTACAGGTGCAATTAAGTTTGAGTTACATCCTACGAATGCCCCATCTTCAATCTTTGTTAAAAATTTATTTTTCCCATCGTAGTTAACTGTAATAGATCCGCACCCTAAGTTTACACCTTTTCCGACCTCTGCGTCTCCAATATAACTTAAATGAGAAGCTTTGCTACCTTTGCCAAAAGATGCTTTTTTAATTTCTACAAAGTTTCCTACGCGCACTTCATCTCCAATTAATGATTGAGGACGAATATGTGCAAATGGGCCAATTGTGACTTCGTGACCAATTTCACTATCGTGAGCAACAGAATGGCGAATAGAAGTATTATTACCTATTTTGCAGTCTTTAATTTCACTGTTAGGTCCTACTTCACAGTTCTCTCCAATTACAACTGTTCCTTGAATAACCGTACCAGGATAAATAACCGTATCTCTGCCAATGACAGCATCTGCTGAAATGTACGTGTTAGAAGGATCCACAATCGTCACTCCATTTAACATATGCTGCTTGTTGATACGCTTTTTCATTGTTTCTTCTGCTTGAGACAGAGCAAATCGATCATTAACGCCCAATGTTTCAGCAAAATCGGATGTTTGATATGCAGAAATAATTTGACCTTCATTTTTTAGAATTTCGATAACATCAGGTAAATAGTACTCTCCCTGTACATTATCATTTGAAACTTTTGAAAGTGTCTCAAATAATTTCTCATTATCAAAACAGTACGTACCAGTATTAATTTCCTGTACAAGACGCTCTTGTTCTGTGGCATCTTTATGCTCAACAATCTTTTCAACAGAGCCTTGTTCATTTCGAATGATGCGTCCATATCCTGTTGGATCTTCTGCATGAGCCGTTAAAATAGTTGCCATTGCATTTGTTGCTTCATGATGCTTTAATAAAGATTCAATTGTTTCAGCTGTAATAAGCGGAGTATCTCCACATACAACAATTGTCGTACCTTTTTCATGTGCAAGTAAAGATTCTGCTTGCATTACTGCATGAGCTGTTCCTAACTGCTCTTCTTGTAAAGCAAATAAGCTTTTATCTCCAACATGTGATTTCACTTTTTCGGCACCGTGACCTACAACTGTAATTAAATTTGTTAAATCTAAGCGTGATAACTGATCAATTACGTGTTGCACCATCGGTTTGCCACACACAGGGTGTAACACTTTATATAAAGATGACTTCATACGTGTACCCTGACCAGCTGCCAATATGACTGCATATCTTTTTGACATAACAGGCCTCCAATTTTACCTTTTTATCCATTAAGAATATTATATCAAAAATGACAGCATTTCAAGGAATCATTTATAAGTCATGAATTTTATTTTTTGGTAATGCTAAAGTTTTACAAAGGTGTGAAATTATATAAGCGGTAATCAAAAAGAAAAGAGCCTACTTTTCAGTAGACTCTTAATGTATCATATGTTTACGAAGCACCCGCTTCTTCGAATTCAACTTCTACCTCACCTAAACGATGATATTCTGCTAAAACAGCATCTTGAATCTTTCCGCGAGTATTTGAATTGATTGGATGTGCAATATCACGGAACTCACCATCCGGTGTACGTTTACTTGGCATGGCTACAAATAAGCCATTATTACCATCAATCACACGAATATCATGAACAACAAATTCACCATCTAATGTGATTGAAGCAATCGCTCTCATACGTCCTTCAGTGTTCACGCGGCGTAATCTTACGTCAGTTACTTCCATCTTGTTCACCACCTTTTTCTATGCGAAGCTTTACATACTTAATTCCACAGAATTTTGTGTTTTCCTGCTATTCAGAAAAAATTTTTAGAAAATTTTCGCAAAAAAAGTGAACAATTGGAAGTTACTTGCTTTTTGTTAGAAATTTGTTAATTTAATTACCCTTTAACAAGCGCAATAACTTCAATTTCAACAAGTACATCTTTAGGTAGTCTCGCTACTTCTACACATGAACGTGCCGGCTTATGGTCGCCGAAGTAGTCACCATAGACTTCATTTAATGCTGCGAAGTCGTTCATATCTTTAATGAACACGGTTGCCTTTACAACTGTATTTAGAGAAGCTCCTGCTTCTTCAAGAACTGCTTTTAGATTTTCAAATACTTGAGTAGCTTGTACTTGAACATCGCCTTCGACCAACGTACCATCTGGACGAAGTGGAATTTGACCTGAACTGTAAAACAAGTTATTCACAACAATTCCCTGTGAATATGGACCAATAGCTTGCGGTGCATTTTTTGTTTGAACCTGTAACATATGTTCCTCTCCCTTACTTGATCAAATATATTTTAAGTAATTGCCTTCCTGTACACGAATTTGTTTATCTTTAATATTTACATCTGTTAATTGTACAAGAGACACATACTCATCCACTAAACGTTCTTCAATATCTTCTGATTCTACTAAAACTCCAATACCAGCAACAGTTGCATCAAACTCTTCAAGCAAACTAACCATTCCATTTACCGTACCGCCGGCTTTCATGAAGTCATCAATGATGAGTACATTTGACCCCACCGCTAAACTTCTCTTAGCTAACAGCATCGTTTGAATGCGCTTAGATGAACCTGACACGTAGTTAATACTAACGGTCGATCCTTCAGTTACTTTACTGTCTCTGCGCACAATAACAACGGGCACGTCTAAATACTGAGCAACCGCATACGCAATAGGAATACCTTTTGTTGCTACAGTCATCACAACATCGATTTTGCGGTTAGCAAAAAGCGATGCATACAAGCGACCGATTTTATTCACAACGCGGGGGTTCCCTAAAATATCAGTTAAATATAAATATCCACCTGGCAATAAACGCTCAGGTTTTTCAATCAACCCACATAATTCTTGAACAAGCTGACCGGCTTCTTCATTCGTCATCTTTGGAATGAATTTAACTCCGCCGGCAGCCCCTGGTAGCGTAACCAAAGTTCCGATACCCTGCTGTTCAAAAGTTTGTTTAATAATCGCCATATCTTCGCTAATAGATGATTTTGCGGAATCATATTTATCTGCAAAATACGTAAGAGGGATAAGGCGCTGAGGGTTTTGAATGAAATAGTTGGTCATATCAATTAATCGTCCACTACGTCGAAACTTCATAACATCCTCCTGAAAATCCGAATATTGTAATGTAAATATAACATTAACATACGGATTTATTCAAGCGTTATTCGTTCACCTAGTAACCTAACTGCATAAACTTTATCACAAAAGCCACGTAATCCATTATAAATGCGATGCATACGTGAATCATGCTGTACAAGTCCAAATACAGTTGGCCCACTGCCACTCATGAGTACAGCATCGGCGCCAAAACGCTTTATTTGTTCTTTAATGAGAGCTACTTCCGGATGCATTTTCAGCGTTACTGCTT
The DNA here is from genome assembly GCF_038005965.1 of Priestia sp. FSL W8-0524. Classification (NCBI taxonomy): domain Bacteria; kingdom Bacillati; phylum Bacillota; class Bacilli; order Caryophanales; family Bacillaceae; genus Priestia; species Priestia sp. FSL W8-0524. The sequence continues at coordinate 4,987,178 of NZ_JBBOUG010000001.1, read as the reverse complement.
CCAATACATTTCCGACAAGGCTACACATTTGATCATAATTTCCTGATTGTATGGCGTGAACCATCTCATCTACTTTAGGATGATCCATTTCCTCAATTTTTAAGTTTCGATATACATCTGCTGTAGAAACACCTATTTCAGGCTTAGCCAAAATCACCCAGCAGCTTGGAGGTGCCTCAATATGCTCTACAATCTCTCCGCGCCCTGTAGCAAGAGCTGTCCCTCCGTACACGCAAAAAGATACGTCAGAGCCAATCTCAGCCCCTATTTCTGCAAGTGTGTCTAATGATAACCCTAATTCCCATAACGTATTTAAACCGCGTAATGTAGCAGCCGCGTCACTGCTGCCTCCAGCTAATCCAGCAGCTACTGGAATATGTTTATCAATTAATATATTTACACCTTTTGAAATGTTATAACGTCGCTTCAAAATCTGCGCTGCCTGATAAGCGAGATTTCGCTGGTCATCTGGAACAAAGCGATTATGAGAATAAATAACAATTCGTCCATCTTCACGATCAGAAAGTTCAATTCTGTCCGCTAAATCAATTGTTGTCATAATCATCTTAACTTCATGGTAACCATCTGGGCGTTTATGTAACACATCAAGTGACAAATTTATTTTAGCCGGTGCTTTCACCATTAATTTCAACTTACTTCACCTACTTCATCTTATCGAGTTTAACGCTATTTTATCATAAAATGAACAAGATATAGCTGTTCATTTAAACATCTTTGTTTAATCCTCTGTTTTATCTTTCATTTTGGGACAAAAAAACCGAAGCGGTTATACACTTCGGTTTTCCTCATTTCACTTTAAATAATCGCATAAGCATTGATTTTCACTATTGCCTTAGCTGCTGCTGTGCAAGCTCCACTGCTCGCTTCACCATATCGCCTGCGTCTTTTGCCCGAATAGCGCCCCAACCTTCTGCTTGTACAGTATCGTAAAAACCAAGTTCTTTAGCCAGTTCTTCTTTCAGCTTCGATGACATAATCCCTCTACGCCTTGACATTGCACATGGCTCCTTTACGTATAAAATGAAATTTCAACCTGAATCTCCTCGCTCTTTATACATGAAAATGCGAGGACGATATGTATAGTATGTATAAAAAATAATGTATATATAATTTGAAAAAAAGACCAATAAAAAAGCAGTAAACCAATGTCCACTGCTCATCACCACTTGCTATATTGCCTATGTCATTCTTAGAAAAATTTTAGTTGCACTGTTTCCGTTAACACATCTGCGTAACTATACGAAACGCGCTCCAAAGAGTTTTCCTCTTGATCTAATTCAACGATAAAAACAGATGGGTACGTTTCTGTTAATACACCTGAACGTTCTACTGTTTTTCTACGACCACCGTTTGCTTTTAAAGTTAATCGTTGGCCTAGGTGCAAATCCAGCGCTTGCTTAATATCAGACAAAGTTTTCGCCATATTGGTCCACCTCACTATGTATAGTGTAACACATGTTAGAAAAATAGTCAAAAACATAAAATTATAACAATCTATCTCTAATTGTGTCAATAAATAATTTTCAACATGAATCTACATTTCGCTGTTAGTATGCTCGTTTTTTAACGAAATATGTATATCTTTAGCAAATATTGAAAATGATTTTGTGAAATTCAGCGTATACTTTGGCTTCATACGAAAAAACAACTGGTTGCACATCATGCGTGTACATGCTGTAACCAGTTGTTTTTATTTCTACTCATCGCTTTCATAAGGCATGCCCGTGCGAAGCAGCCCTTTTGTTTCTACTCCTCCTAAACCTTTAGCACCCGTTAATGTATTACGTAAGACGTCCCATACATTAATACGATCCGTGAAAGGAGTAAAACTTAGTTTTGCTACTACATACACGGGGTCAAGCGCATGAATATTTACACGCGAAGGTGAACTAGCAAAGTTTGCTCCAGCTTGAATCAATAATTCAAAATGCGATTGACAGGCACCTGCAAAAATCACCAGCTGATCTAAATTACCAACTCTTTTTCTTGCTTCTTGGACTGTTCGAATATAGTGCTTGGAATGTCTATAAGCAAGAAGATCATCCTTATTTCCTTTTCCTTTGGAATAAGCATCATGCCCTGTCAGCACCAGAATATCAGGCCTTACATCCTCAATTAACTTTCCAACTTTCTCCGGCATCTCTGACTCTACGCAATGAACACCATAAACAGGAACACCAATTTTTTCATAAACCAACAAACATTTACGTAAATAATTAGGGTCTCCGTCTACGTGCAGGACCTTTCCAGGAATTTGAAACAAGCGATGTGAATGGCTGTATCCATTAGTCATACTATATTCAGTTTTCTCTCGAACGAGCCGATAATCCTGTTGAATAAGCTCCAAGGATCTTTCTAAAAGTTCTTCTTCTTGTTTTTTTCTTTGATCCTGTTCTTTAGCATCCACAACCTCTAAATCTGTACAAGGAGCGTCGGCAATCAACCGAACGTCTTCTCCTATTAAAGTCGCATATTTCCCCACTTCGCTGTCATTAATAGCTATAACACGAAAAAGCAAATCTCTTTGATAAGAAGGTCGTGTAACTATATCACCAATTTTGATGTTCATATGCTTCACTCCGTCTTTGCTACTTCAAAAATAAATTCTCTTCATAGCCTATGACTTCATGATAAAAATGTGATGATTTAGCGAAATGATTTTAAAAGTTGGTCACTTAACGCTCCGAATTCTTGAATAGACAGCGTTTCGCCTCTTCTTTTCGGATCAATTTCAGCAGTTGCAAGTGCTTGCTCAATGTCCGCTTTTTTCTGTTTCCCATTTGGCAAGTTGTTCACTAGATTGTTTAAAATGGTTTTTCGGCGCTGTCCAAAACTTGCTCGTACAACTTGGAAGAAGAATGCTTCATCTTGTACTTCTACCGCTGGCTTCGGTCTTCTCAGCAGCCGAATAACAGCTGAATCTACATTAGGCTGCGGATTAAATACTGTTTTAGGCACAATCATAACCGTCTCAGCCTCTGTATAGTATTGAATCGCAATAGAAAGTGAACCGTACTCCTTTGTTCCCGGTTTAGCTGCTATACGGTCGGCAACTTCTTTTTGAAGCATAACAACGATTCCCCGTACCGGAATTTGCTCTTCTAATAATTTCATCAAAATGGGTGTCGTCACGTAATACGGTAAATTCGCAACGACCATTAAATCTTCTATGTTTTCGAATTCTTGTTCGAGCGTCTCTTTTAAATCCGCTTTTAACACATCTTGATGAATAACTTTTGCATTTGGGTAAGGAGAAAGAGTGTCGGCTAAAATCGGAAGCAGACGCTGGTCGATTTCAAATGCCAGTACTTTTTTTGCGCGCTTTGCTAGCTGTTCAGTTAACGCTCCGATACCGGGTCCAATTTCAATTGCTCCCGTTTCTTCTGTTATTTCTGCATGATCAACAATGCGATGTAAAATGTTCGTATCAATTAAAAAATTTTGTCCCAAACTCTTTTTAAATGTAAAACCGTATTTCTTTAAAATTTCCTTGGTTCGATTAGGCGTTGCAATATCTTTTAACACGATTCCTTTTCCTCCTTATTTATCTGCTCAACAGCTTTGATAAACTCCTCTTTTGAAATTTGGAACATCTGTAATCGTTTATGAAGCTGCTTTCCATTGGCATAGCCTATTTTTAATAACTTTCCTATTCTTTCACGTCGAGACTTGGCTTTACTATCTCCTACCAAACGAGCTACGATTAAATCCTCTTGAGAAATCTCCATATCTGCTTCTACCCACTCTTGCTTTACATCTTTTAGTGCTTTTTGAATAGACGCAATAGAAGCATGTTCAACTCCAATACCTTTGCCGTTTTTAGGGCGAGCCTCTTCTTTATCTAAAAATGCATGTTTACATCCTGGAACACGTTCTGAAACAATATTTCGAATTCGCTGTCCTGGATAATCTGGATCTGTAAAAATAATTACGCCTCTTGTTTTTTGAGCTAATTTTACTTTTTCAATGGTTTCTTCATTTATAGCTGATCCATTTGTCTCGATAGTATCCGCATCCACTGCACGTTTAATCGCTACGGTATCGTCCCGACCTTCTACTACAATAATTTCTTTAATCTTCATTTCTTCCTCCAAAACATTCAGTTTTGTTCATTTGCTTTTCAGTAAAAATGAAATGCTCGTTACTCACATCATTTTTCTTCTATGAAATCAACGTTTTATCTTATTATCAACTAAATTAAAAAGCATCTATCTGTTATTTTAACTGAAAAAGGCAGAGGATAACATTCTCCTCTGCGCCTATCTTTACTTTAACACGAAAATGATTGTTATATGAGAAAAAGTTTTAATCATTAATGCCAAATAGTTTTTTAGCGTTAGCTGTTGTAATGTCAGCCAACTCTTCATACGTTATGCCTTTTAACTCTGCAATTTGCTCCGCTACGTATGACACATAACCAGGTTCATTGCGCTTGCCGCGGAATGGATGAGGAGTTAGATAAGGACAGTCTGTTTCAATTAATAGTTTATCTAAAGGAAGTTCTGCAGCAACTTCTTTTGGTTTTTTTGCATTTTTAAATGTAACAGGTCCACCAAAAGAAATATACATATTCATATCCATACACTGCTTCGCTACTTCAATACTACCCGTGAAGCAATGCATAATACCGCCTACTTCCTCTACGTGCTCTTCTTTTAAAATGGTTACCACGTCTTCGGTGGCATCACGATTATGAATAATGATAGGTAAATTCACTTTGCGCGCTAAGCGAATTTGACGGCGAAATACGTCCTTTTGAACCTCTTTAGGTGATTTATCCCAATGATAGTCTAATCCCATCTCTCCTAAAGCCACAACTTTCGGATGCTGAGCTAACTCTTCAATCCAAGCTAAATGCTCATCCGTCATATCAATTGCATCTACTGGATGCCAGCCTACACTAGCATAGATAAAGTCGTACGTTTCAGCTATTTGAATAGCTTTTTTAATGGTAGGTTCATCAAATCCAACAACCACCATGTTTTGAACACCTTTTTCTAACGCGCGATTAATTACTTCTTGCAAATCGTCTTCATACTGTTCTGCGTTTAAATGAACATGTGTATCAAATAACATCTAATCGATCCTTTCCATGAATAAAAGGGGGTCCTCGCATGTTACACGTGAAACACCCCTTTTACCTATACTTATTTTATCTTCGTGCCGTTTGCTAAGTTTTGATCTACGCTTGCTAGTGAAAGACCATTCTCATCTTCACCGGCTAAAATCATTCCTTGTGATAGTTCGCCGCGCAATTTTACAGGTTTTAAGTTGGTTACACAAATTACTTTGCGACCTACTAATTCTTCAGGCTTATAAAACTTGGCAATACCTGATACAACTTGGCGTTTTTCATAGCCCAGATCAAGCTGCAGCTTTAATAGTTTATCTGCCTTCTTAACTGGTTCTACTTGCGTAACTTGCGCTACACGAAGCTCTACTTTCATGAAATCATCAATCGTAATCTCTTCAGAAGGCTCTTCCTTCACAACAGGTTTTTCTTCCTTCGGAGCACTTCCTTGCATCTGCTCTTTAATAAACGCTACCTCTTCTTCTCGATCTAGACGAGGGAACATTGGCTCACCTTTTTCTACTTTTGTGCCTTCTTTAAGCATATTAAAGCGCGTCGTGCTTTCCCACGTTTTTAACACATCTTCTTTTACACCGATCTGAGCAAAAATTTTCTCAGGTGTCCGTGTTAAGAATGGCTGTAGTAATACCGCAATGTGACGAATTGATTCAGCTAGATGTGTCATAACGGAAGCAAGTTCTGCACGCTTATTCTCATCTTTTGCTAACGCCCAAGGCTGCGTTTCATCAATGTATTTATTCGTGCGGCTTACATATTGCCAGATAGAAGCAAGAGCCACTGAAAACTCCATATCCTCCATCGCTTCTTCATATTTATTCACTGTATCTTTTTGAGCTTGTACGATAAGTGCATCAAACTCTGTTACATTTCCTTCATAAGTCGGAATAACACCATCAAAATACTTATTAATCATCGCCACTGTACGGTTAACTAGGTTGCCAAGGTCATTTGCTAAGTCAAAGTTAATACGTTCAACAAACGCTTCTGGTGTGAATACACCGTCTGAACCGAATGGAACTTCACGAAGCAAGTAGTAACGAAGGGCATCTAACCCATAGCGGTCAATCAATGTCACTGGGTCTACTACATTCCCTTTTGACTTCGACATCTTTCCATCTTTCATTAATAACCAGCCGTGAGCAAATACTTTCTTAGGAAGTGGCAAATCAAGTGCCATCAACATGATTGGCCAATAAATGGTATGGAAACGTACGATTTCTTTTCCTACTAAATGTACGTTAGCCGGCCAGTATTTTCGATAGTTTTCATCATTCTCAGTATCATACCCAAGAGAGGTGATATAGTTAGAAAGCGCATCAATCCATACGTAAATAACGTGTTTTGGGTTACCTGGAACTTTTACCCCCCAATCAAACGTCGTACGAGAAACAGCTAAGTCTTCAAGACCCGGCTTAATAAAATTATTGATCATTTCGTTTTTACGAGACTCCGGTTGAATAAATGAAGGGTTCTCTTCATAAAAAGCTAGTAAACGATCTACGTATTTCCCCATTTTAAAGAAATAGGACTCTTCTCGAACGAGCTCTACAGGGTGTCCGCTATCCGGGCTTTTCCCACCTACAACTTTTCCATTTTCAACGATTGGATCTACTAGTTGATGCTCTGTATAGTACGTCTCATCGGGAACTGAATACCAACCTTCATACTCATCAAGATAAATATCACCTTGTTCTAAAAGGCGCGCGAAAATCTTTTCCACGATTTCTTTATGTCTTGGTTCTGTTGTACGGATAAAATCGTCATACGAAATATCCATCTTATCCCACAGCTCTTTGATTCCAGAGACAATATCATCTACGTATTGCTGAGGTGTCACGTTTTTCTCTTCTGCTTTTCGCTGAATTTTTTGACCATGTTCATCCGTACCTGTTAAATAACGTACGTCAAACCCTCTCAAACGTTTATAACGAGCCATTGCATCTCCCGCTACCGTCGTGTATGCGTGCCCTATATGTAATTTACCACTCGGATAATAAATCGGCGTAGTAATGTAAAATGTATTATTTCCATCTGCCATGTTCATAACCTCCAACATTCCATTTCAACATTTTGATTTATATGGATGTAATCATATAAACCCTGTCTTCTTATTCTACTATCTATCATACTATTTTACATGATAATTTCAAAACATTCTCTTCCTATATACACGGGAATATGACGGATTCACTTCATTTTTAAATAATCGTTATTTTCCCAAAAAATAATCCTGTTAATTGTATCAGCTTCGCCCTATTTTTATAAAAAATATACCCCCATTCAAAAAGTCACTTTGATAAAAACGACAAATAGGTCTAATTTTGTCGTTTTATGTCGAATTATATTTACCCTATCTTCAAAATAGTTAATATCAAGCTATTTAGGCGATTAATCTTTTTTCCAATGAAACCCCTTGTCATTCCTTGACTGACGGTCACAATTAGCTTCTAAACGAGTCGGGGAAAAAATTTTTTCCCAGCTACATTTTTTTACATATAAAATGATTGACTAGTTTTGGAAACGCTGGTATTATGAAAGTACGTTGAAATTGTCGAATAATGACGAAAGTAATAACATAGAAAAATGATCATTGAGAGGAGAACGATTAACATGAAATCTACAGGTATTGTTCGTAAAGTTGATGAATTAGGACGCGTAGTAATTCCAATTGAATTACGTCGTACATTAGGAATTGCAGAGAAAGATGCTCTAGAAATCTATGTAGATGAAGAGCGCATCATCTTAAAAAAATATAAACCAAACATGACTTGCCAAGTAACAGGTGAAGTATCTGATGATAACATTCAACTTGCTAGCGGCAAATTAATTCTAAGCCGTGAAGGTGCAGAACAAATCATGAAAGAACTTCAAGATTCTTTACAAGCTTCTAAATAAAACGAAAAGCTGTCTATGATAGACAGCTTTTTTTAATGTACGTGATATTCACTATAAATGTCTCGTTTTGATACATCTCGGTCTTTTGCCACTTGCTTAATCGCTTCTTTGTTTGAAAGTCCTTCTTCTACATAGTGATCAACGTGCTCGATAATGGTGAGCTGTTCCCACCATAGATTACTTTCATCTGGCGCTTCTTCATTTGTCCCTTCAAGAATTAAGCAGAATTCCCCTCTAATATCTGTGGCATTTGTCCATTCAATTGCTTCTAATACGCTTCCTCTTAAAAATTCTTCATAGCGTTTGGTTAACTCTCTACATAACACAATAGATCGGTTCCCTAAAATTTCTTCTATACTCTTTAGCGTTTCTTTTAATCGATGAGGGGCTTCATAAAATATCATGCTTTCTTTAATATACTGAAGCTCTTGAAGCTGTTCTTTACGCTGTTTTTTATTTCTGTTTAAAAATCCATAGAAATAAAACTGCCCTGTAGGTAGACCAGAAGCAATTAAAGCCGTTAATGCTGCGTTAGGCCCCGGCAGCGGAACAACCGTATATCCTTCTTTAACGGCAGCTACCACTAACTCATAACCAGGATCTGAAATACAGGGCATACCCGCGTCGCTTACTAAAGCAATATTTTTTTCACTGTCCAAGTCGCTTAACAGCTGTTCACTTTTTGTATGTTTATTATGTTCATGATAACTTGTAATAGGCGTATCGATTTCAAAGTGGTTACATAGTTTTTTCGTTTGTCTCGTATCTTCTGCGGCAATATAATCAACTTCTTTTAAAATTCGAATCGCACGAAATGTCATATCCTCTAAGTTTCCAATAGGAGTGGGAACTAAATATAAAACGCCTCGTTCATTCGATACATCATAACTTTTTTGTGATTTCATTCTGCTTTTCTTGCTCCCTTCGAATGTAAGCCTGTTTTTGCACTCTGCTTAACTGTTTGAACCAATACTCTTTTTGCATAGCTTCTGTTTTAGAAGTAAACACCTCATGCCAAATTAATGAAACAGGCCTTCTTGCTCTCGTATATTTTGCCCCTTTCCCTTCATTATGGACAGAAATACGTTTTTGCAAATTATTCGTGTAACCAGCGTAATACGTACAGTCCTTGCATTCAACTACATAAAAATAATGATTATTCTGTTCCATATAAAATCCTTTTTAATTCGTCCGTGTATTCATCATTATCTTGGTAGACCACCAGCGGAGGAAGAATCTTTAAATCTGGACTTCCATCCTTCGTACCTTCAATTAAAAGTGTATTTGCTTCTTTCCCATCTTTAGGATAGACAAACTGAAGTCTCTTTGGCTCTAAACGGTATTGCCTCATTAACGTAACGATATCTAATAGTCTCCCTGGACGGTGAACCAATGCTACTTTTCCGCCTTGCTTAACTAGTTGACTACTGGCTCTAATCACATCTTCCAACGAACAATGAATTTCGTGGCGAGCGATTGCAAAGTGTTCGTTTTCATTTATTTCTTCTTTATTGGATGTGGTGAAATAAGGAGGATTACATGTTACAACATCATATTTTCCATAACCCAGTTCTTGAGGTGCATTTTTTAAATCACCATGTATCATTTTAATCTGCCCATCCAGCTGATTATACGCAATACTTCTTTGTGCCATACTATGTAGCCGCTCTTGAATTTCTACACCAATGATTTTTCCCTTTGTTCGTTTAGATAAAAACAGTGGGATTACACCGTTTCCTGAACATAAATCAACCAAGTTGCCTTTACGAATTGGGACATAAGCAAAGTGAGATAAAAGCACAGCATCCAATGAAAAGGAAAAGACAGATGGACTTTGAATAATGCGCATTTCCTCATCGGCTAATAGATAATCTAAACGTTCATCTCCATATAACTCAACCATAATCGTTCTTCTCCTTGTACATCTATTATTTACATCTTTTACTCATAAAAAGAACCTCTCCAAAAGGGAGAGGTGTTGTTACTTTTTATTTAAAAATGACAAGCAAAACAAACAGTCTCCATCTTTACGCACACTTCCATAATGAATGTTACAAATATGAAAACCCTCTTGGTAAAGGCGAGCCAAATTGTCATATCCTTCTCCGATATCAATTTGTTTTTGCTCTTTTGTTTGAGCGCTTGCTTTTGAATGTCTATTTTTCAGCTTCGTTTCGAAGTTTGTCTGGTCAAGGCGACGGCGCAAATGATCATTTTCTATTTGCAGATGATGATTTTCTTCAATTAGCTCAGCAAGATGCTCTTTCAACTCACCTAACTGCTTATATAAATGACCAATTTGTTCCTCCATGTTTGTCACCGAATCAAAAATCTCTTTTTTATCCACCTTTGCCCACCTCGTTAATCTGTGGCTTGAAACGAAACAGCACCTTCATTATTGATCTCATCCAGAGTATACTCTAAAATTTGTTCGTGATCTGACAGTTCCACTTGAATAATTCTTTCCAAAATATTCAAACCTACTACACGTCCTGAACCATCTGAAGTTTTAATTGTTGAGCCTATATCAGGAAGCTGTTCTTTTGCCGTTTCATACTCATCATTTTCATATTTTAAACAACACATCAAACGTCCGCATAAACCAGAAATTTTCGTTGGATTAAGCGATAGGTTTTGGTCTTTGGCCATCTTAATAGAAACCGGCTCAAAATCACCTAAAAACGTTGAGCAACATAGCATACGTCCACAAGGACCTATCCCGCCCAACAGTTTTGCCTCGTCTCGTACACCAATTTGACGAAGCTCAATTCGCGTACGGAAAATAGCAGCTAAATCTTTAACTAGCTCTCTAAAATCAATACGGCCGTCTGCTGTAAAATAAAAAATGACTTTATTACGATCAAACGTATATTCTACATCTACTAACTTCATATCTAAATCGTGTGATTGAATTTTTTGCACGCATACGTCATACGCTTCTCTAGCAGCTTGTTTATTTTCATCCACAATCAGCCTGTCTTTTTGTTCAGCAATGCGGATTACTTTTTTCAAAGGAAGCACGACATCATGTTCACTTACTTGCTTTTTGTTAATAACCACTCTGCCAAATTCAACACCACGAACTGTTTCTACAATAACAAACTCACCATCTGGAATTGTAAGTTCTCCAGGGTCAAAATAATATATTTTTCCCGCTTTTTTAAAGCGAACGCCTACTACATCATACAAGCTTTTATCCCTCCTGCAAATCCAACACCAGCTGTTCCATTAATAACTGTAGATTCATATTTGAATTTAATTTATTTTTGGCCTTCAAGATAACCTCTAAGCGATAAATCGCTTTTTCCTGCGTTGTCTGAAGAGCTTGCTGTTTTAATTCTTCTATTTTATGACGATAGACGATTTTAGACTCTTGTCCAACTTGCAGCGTCAACAAATCACGGTAAAGAAGCATCAATAAAGTTAAACCAATATGAGCTTGTTCTTTTTCTTTAAAATGTGTTACCCACTTTTCATGAATAAAAAGAAGAGCTTGTTGAGGTCTCGTTGTTAACACTTCATATAATTGTATCACTAACTTTATTGCAAGTCCAAACCATTCATCTTTACTTAATTCAATTGCTTCATCAATGCTGTTTGTTAAATTAGACAGGATGGACGCATCTACTGCGGAAAGGCCATTTTCTACTAGTTTTTTAGCTAACTGTTCTGGTGTAAGAGATCGAAATGATATTACTTGGCAACGTGAGATAATCGTATCTAATAAGCGCTGTATATTTTCTGTTAATAAAATTGCATAAGTTCCGTTGCCAGGCTCTTCTAAAAATTTCAGTAAACTATTTGCTGCGCTTACTGTCATTTTATCAACATGATTCACAATATATAACTTTTTATTAGATTCAACACCGGTTTTTGTGAATTCTGATTGCAAGAATTGAATTTGCTCTTTTTTAATCGATAAACCAGCTGGCTCAATCAAGTGAATATCTGGATGATTACCTGAATCAATTCGCCGGCAGTTACTGCACTCATGGCATGGCCTATGATTAACTGGACTTTGGCAAAACAGTGCTTTAGCAAACAAAAAACTAATTTGTTTTTTACCTGTTCCTTTGCTTCCTTCAAATAAATAAGCATGAGCAACTCGCTCTTTAAGTAAGCTGTTTTGCAAAATCTTTAATACGTTCGGCTGAAGAGCTTCAAGCTGTTCCCATGTATTTCCCATTCAATCATCACTTTCTATTTAAAATCTTCTCTCTTAAAATTGATGAAATTGATCTACTGGTAGTACGAATACTGTAGCTCCGCCCACTTCAACTTCAACAGGATACGGAATGTATGAATCTGCATTACCACCCATCGGTGCCACAGGAGAAATCATCTGTCTGCGGTTTTCACATTGGCCCTTAATAATATCAAGTACTTCATCTACTTTATGATCATCTGTACCAATCATAATTGTTGTATTCCCTGATTTTAAAAATCCGCCCGTACTTGATAATTTGGTTGAACGAAATCCTCTTTCTACAAGTGCATTTAAAAGCTTTGAGCTATCTGAATCTTGAATAACGGCCATTACTAATTTCATGAATAACACCTCATTTTACTTTATTGTTAAGAATAGTATAGCAAGAATAACAATCATCTGTATTTATTTTAAAATCAATTGTATCTGTTTATAAGCTTCTTCACAGACCTTTTCAATGGATTGATTTGCATCAATTCGGCGAATACGCTCTGGAAATTGACTCAAAAGAGATAGATATCCATCTCGTACTTTGTAATGAAAGTCTAAGGATTCTAAATCTAATCGATTAATCTCATCTTTTCGACCTTTATTAATTCTTTCTAATCCTACCTCAGGCTCAATATCAAAATATAAAGTGGCCTGTGGCATCGTTTGCTCAATAGCAAATTGATTGATAGCAAAAATATTTTCTACACCTATCCCCCGCGCATTTCCTTGATAAGCAAGTGAGCTATCAATAAAACGGTCACATAATACTATATTCCCTTTATTTAGCTCAGGAATCACTTTTTCTACAAGATGTTGTCTCCTAGCCGCAGCGTAAAGAAGTGCTTCTGTTCTGGCATCCATTTCCGTGTTAGATGGATTTAAGATGATTTCACGAATTTGTTCAGCAATTCGTATGCCTCCAGGCTCTCTTGTTAATACAATGTTATAGCCATCTTGTATTAATTTTTGTTGAACCATATGGATGATGGTCGTCTTACCAGCACCCTCTGGCCCTTCGAATGTAATAAACGTTCCTGACATGTATAAATTCCTTTCTCTATTTAAATACTTCTATCTTTCCTTCTTCCATACAAGAGCCGCCTTGAATATGACCATTTAACCTTTGAATATGCAAAATATAGTCAATATGATTGCTCGTAATCGTTTCTCCCTCCATTAAAATAGGAATTCCAGGAGGATATGGAATAATAGATTGTGCGCTTACACACCCAATCGCTTCTTCAAACGAACACATATGCTTTGTCCTTAATTTTCTTTCTTCCATAGACAGGAGAACCGTTGCCCTTGAAAAACGAAATGGTTTGATTAGTGGTTTTTCATACGACTTACGCTGTATATTTGCTACTGCTTGTCTAACCCGCTTAATTGTATCATTAAAGTCCCAACTGCTGCTTAACGGTAGAACAAACAATACATAGTTAACGTCAGCTAGTTCTGTATAAATATCTTGTTTTTCCAGTTCCTTTTGCAAATCATATCCTGTTGCCGCTGAACAAGTCAATGTCATTTTCAAAAGGTCGGTAGCAGTTTGATCTGTTTCCACATTAATAGTTGAAAGTGTATCAATCTTATTAATCTTTTCAACAAACGAATGAATATTGTCAGTCATTCTATCGATATCATGCTGTGTAAACTGCTGCAGATAATACCGTGCCAAATCGAGAGAAGCCATAATAGGGTATGAAGGACTGCTTGACTGAAGTACTTGTAGGTAATGGCGCACCGCTTGCTTATTCACTAATGTTCCCTGCATATGTAAATAAGAACCCATTGTCATAGCTGGTAGCGTTTTATGTGCTGACTGAACGACAAGGTCAGCTCCATACGTAACAGCTGACGACGGAAAAGGATTGCCTAAAATAAAATGGGCTCCATGAGCTTCATCAATAACTATAGGAATATTGTAGCTATGAATAAAGTCAATGGTCTCCTTTAAATCTCGTGCCACCCCGTAGTAAGTAGGATTTGTTAATACAAATGCTTTTATATCCTCAGAACGCTCTAAAGCCGCTTTAATTGTTTTAATGGATACACCTGTACTAAGATGTGTTTTTGAATCTATTTCAGGAGCTAAAAAAATAGGTGATGCCTTTGATAAAGTAATAGCATTAAAAATAGATTTATGAGAATCTCTTTGAACAGCAATTTTATCTCCTTCTTGACAAAGAGATAAAATTGCTGAGAGGTTGCCTACAGTAGAACCATTAACTAAAAAAAAGCTTTCATCTACTCCATACAACTTTGCCGTTAACTCTTGTGCTTCTTTAATAACAGATTCTGCTTCATGTAAATCATCTAATCCGCTAATTTCCGTTAGATCGTATTGCAAAAAATCTGCGTAAGAAGACTGAATATGTGAAGGGAGAATTTGACCATTTTTATGGCCGGGCACGTGGTAAGAGAGTGACCTCTTTTCGCTATGCCTTACTAAACGGTTATATAAAGGTAAATATGTATCCATACATCCATTCCTTACTTTTTGTAAATATAACATTGTTAACTTGATAAAAGAATATGTAAGCATTTTTCCTATCAAAATTCATTTTTCTTTCATTATAACAAACTTAGATGATTTTTTTGAGCCATATAAAGAAGCCCTTATAAAAAAGGGCTTTTAGTAAGAAAACGCTCCTGATATTCTCTTTAATTGATTTACTAACAATTGATAACGAAAATGAGATGAATCCACCTCTACAATCTCTACCTCGCAGTGTTGGCATATAAAGCTGGAAAACACCTCAATACCCTTTGTATGCTGTTCATGACAAACGGAACATGTTTTAATTTGTTTTTCCATTACTCTCCACCTCCACTAAATAAGTATCGACAAGATGTAACTTCTTTATGCAGTTCATTTACCCCATTTTATGTAGATAGCTTATACTTTGTGAATAATAAAAAAAGACTAGCTAAAATAGCTAGTCTTTTTTCAAGTGCCTGGCAACGTCCTACTCTCACAGGGACAAAGTCCCAACTACCATTGGCGCTAAAGAGCTTAACTTCCGTGTTCGGTATGGGAACGGGTGTGACCTCTTCGCTATCGCCACCAGACAAGAGATTGTTCTCTCAAAACTAGGTAACAGTTTGCTGAGTAAAGCTTACGCTTTTAAAAGTTTGGTTAAGTCCTCGATCGATTAGTATCAGTCAGCTACACATGTCGCCACGCTTCCACCTCTGACCTATCAACCTGATCATCTTTCAGGGATCTTACTAGCTTGCGCTATGGGAAATCTCATCTTGAGGGGGGCTTCATGCTTAGATGCTTTCAGCACTTATCCCGTCCACACATAGCTACCCAGCGATGCCTTTGGCAAGACAACTGGTACACCAGCGGTGTGTCCATCCCGGTCCTCTCGTACTAAGGACAGCTCCTCTCAAATTTCCTACGCCCACGACGGATAGGGACCGAACTGTCTCACGACGTTCTGAACCCAGCTCGCGTACCGCTTTAATGGGCGAACAGCCCAACCCTTGGGACCGACTACAGCCCCAGGATGCGATGAGCCGACATCGAGGTGCCAAACCTCCCCGTCGATGTGGACTCTTGGGGGAGATAAGCCTGTTATCCCCGGGGTAGCTTTTATCCGTTGAGCGATGGCCCTTCCATGCGGAACCACCGGATCACTAAGCCCGACTTTCGTCCCTGCTCGACTTGTAGGTCTCGCAGTCAAGCTCCCTTGTGCCTTTACACTCTACGAATGATTTCCAACCATTCTGAGGGAACCTTTGGGCGCCTCCGTTACATTTTAGGAGGCGACCGCCCCAGTCAAACTGCCCACCTGACACTGTCTCCCGGCCCGATCAGGGCCGCGGGTTAGAATTTCAATACAGCCAGGGTAGTATCCCACCGACGCCTCCACCGAAGCTAGCGCTCCGGCTTCTCAGGCTCCTACCTATCCTGTACAAGCTGTACCAAAATTCAATATCAGGCTACAGTAAAGCTCCACGGGGTCTTTCCGTCCTGTCGCGGGTAACCTGCATCTTCACAGGTACTATAATTTCACCGAGTCTCTCGTTGAGACAGTGCCCAGATCGTTACGCCTTTCGTGCGGGTCGGAACTTACCCGACAAGGAATTTCGCTACCTTAGGACCGTTATAGTTACGGCCGCCGTTTACTGGGGCTTCGATTCAGAGCTTCTCCCAAAGGATAACCCCTCCTCTTAACCTTCCAGCACCGGGCAGGCGTCAGCCCCTATACTTCGCCTTGCGGCTTCGCAGAGACCTGTGTTTTTGCTAAACAGTCGCCTGGGCCTATTCACTGCGGCTCTCTCGGGCTATACACCCTACCAGAGCACCCCTTCTCCCGAAGTTACGGGGTCATTTTGCCGAGTTCCTTAACGAGAGTTCTCTCGATCACCTTAGGATTCTCTCCTCGCCTACCTGTGTCGGTTTGCGGTACGGGCACCTCCCGCCTCGCTAGAGGCTTTTCTTGGCAGTGTGGAATCAGGAACTTCGGTACTATAATTCCCTCGTCATCACAGCTCAGCCTTTATGATGAGCGGATTTGCCTACTCATCAGCCTAACTGCTTGAACGCGCATATCCAGCAGCGCGCTTACCCTATCCTACTGCGTCCCCCCATTACTCAAACGGCGGGGAGGTGGTACAGGAATATCAACCTGTTGGCCATCGCCTACGCTTTTCAGCCTCGGCTTAGGTCCCGACTAACCCTGAGCGGACGAGCCTTCCTCAGGAAACCTTAGGCATTCGGTGGACAAGATTCTCACTTGTCTTTCGCTACTCATACCGGCATTCTCACTTCTAAGCGCTCCACCAGTCCTTACGGTCTGACTTCGCTGCACTTAGAACGCTCTCCTACCACTGACATCAAAGATGTCAATCCACAGCTTCGGTGATACGTTTAGCCCCGGTACATTTTCGGCGCAGAGTCACTCGACCAGTGAGCTATTACGCACTCTTTAAATGGTGGCTGCTTCTAAGCCAACATCCTGGTTGTCTAAGCAACTCCACATCCTTTTCCACTTAACGTATACTTGGGGACCTTAGCTGGTGGTCTGGGCTGTTTCCCTTTTGACTACGGATCTTATCACTCGCAGTCTGACTCCCATGGATAAGTCTTTGGCATTCGGAGTTTGACTGAATTCGGTAACCCGTTGGGGGCCCCTAGTCCAATCAGTGCTCTACCTCCAAGACTCTCACAACATGAGGCTAGCCCTAAAGCTATTTCGGAGAGAACCAGCTATCTCCAGGTTCGATTGGAATTTCTCCGCTACCCACACCTCATCCCCGCACTTTTCAACGTGCGTGGGTTCGGGCCTCCATTCAGTGTTACCTGAACTTCACCCTGGACATGGGTAGATCACCTGGTTTCGGGTCTACAACCACATACTAAACGCCCTATTCAGACTCGCTTTCGCTACGGCTCCGCCTTATCAGCTTAACCTTGCATGGGATCGTAACTCGCCGGTTCATTCTACAAAAGGCACGCCATCACCCGTTAACGGGCTCTGACTACTTGTAGGCACACGGTTTCAGGATCTCTTTCACTCCCCTTCCGGGGTGCTTTTCACCTTTCCCTCACGGTACTGGTTCACTATCGGTCACTAGGTAGTATTTAGCCTTGGGAGATGGTCCTCCCAGCTTCCGACGGAATTTCACGTGTTCCGCCGTACTCAGGATCCACTCAAGAGGGAACGAAGTTTCAACTACAGGGTTGTTACCTTCTTCGACGGACCTTTCCAGGTCGCTTCATTTACTTCGTTCCTTTGTAACTCCGTATAGAGTGTCCTACAACCCCAAGAGGCAAGCCTCTTGGTTTGGGCTAATTCCGTTTCGCTCGCCGCTACTCAGGAAATCGCATTTGCTTTCTCTTCCTCCGGGTACTTAGATGTTTCAGTTCCCCGGGTCTGCCTTCAATATCCTATGTATTCAGATAAAGATACTGTTCCATTACGAACAGTGGGTTTCCCCATTCGGAAATCTCCGGATCAAAGCTCACTTACAGCTCCCCGAAGCATATCGGTGTTAGTCCCGTCCTTCATCGGCTCCTAGTGCCAAGGCATTCACCGTGCGCCCTTTCTAACTTAACCATTAGCGAATAAATGGTACAACATAAAGTTGTGTTATTTATTGGTTTGATTAAAGAAAAGTTTCACTTTTCCTCAGCAATTACTGTTATCTAGTTTTCAAAGAACAATCGCAACCAAAATTCTTCTTATCTAATAAGAAGAAAGTAGTGTGCTTTCTATAATTGAGAGATTGAACTCTCAAAACTGAACAAAGTGTCAAAACGTACGTCATGTAAAAATCCTTAGAAAGGAGGTGATCCAGCCGCACCTTCCGATACGGCTACCTTGTTACGACTTCACCCCAATCATCTGTCCCACCTTAGGCGGCTAGCTCCTTACGGTTACTCCACCGACTTCGGGTGTTACAAACTCTCGTGGTGTGACGGGCGGTGTGTACAAGGCCCGGGAACGTATTCACCGCGGCATGCTGATCCGCGATTACTAGCGATTCCAGCTTCATGTAGGCGAGTTGCAGCCTACAATCCGAACTGAGAATGGTTTTATGGGATTGGCTTGACCTCGCGGTCTTGCAGCCCTTTGTACCATCCATTGTAGCACGTGTGTAGCCCAGGTCATAAGGGGCATGATGATTTGACGTCATCCCCACCTTCCTCCGGTTTGTCACCGGCAGTCACCTTAGAGTGCCCAACTAAATGCTGGCAACTAAGATCAAGGGTTGCGCTCGTTGCGGGACTTAACCCAACATCTCACGACACGAGCTGACGACAACCATGCACCACCTGTCACTCTGTCCCCCGAAGGGGAACGCTCTATCTCTAGAGTTGTCAGAGGATGTCAAGACCTGGTAAGGTTCTTCGCGTTGCTTCGAATTAAACCACATGCTCCACCGCTTGTGCGGGCCCCCGTCAATTCCTTTGAGTTTCAGTCTTGCGACCGTACTCCCCAGGCGGAGTGCTTAATGCGTTAGCTGCAGCACTAAAGGGCGGAAACCCTCTAACACTTAGCACTCATCGTTTACGGCGTGGACTACCAGGGTATCTAATCCTGTTTGCTCCCCACGCTTTCGCGCCTCAGCGTCAGTTACAGACCAAAAAGCCGCCTTCGCCACTGGTGTTCCTCCACATCTCTACGCATTTCACCGCTACACGTGGAATTCCGCTTTTCTCTTCTGCACTCAAGTTCCCCAGTTTCCAATGACCCTCCACGGTTGAGCCGTGGGCTTTCACATCAGACTTAAGAAACCGCCTGCGCGCGCTTTACGCCCAATAATTCCGGATAACGCTTGCCACCTACGTATTACCGCGGCTGCTGGCACGTAGTTAGCCGTGGCTTTCTGGTTAGGTACCGTCAAGGTACGAGCAGTTACTCTCGTACTTGTTCTTCCCTAACAACAGAGTTTTACGACCCGAAAGCCTTCATCACTCACGCGGCGTTGCTCCGTCAGACTTTCGTCCATTGCGGAAGATTCCCTACTGCTGCCTCCCGTAGGAGTCTGGGCCGTGTCTCAGTCCCAGTGTGGCCGATCACCCTCTCAGGTCGGCTATGCATCGTTGCCTTGGTGAGCCGTTACCTCACCAACTAGCTAATGCACCGCGGGCCCATCTGTAAGTGATAGCCGAAACCATCTTTCAATCATCTCCCATGAAGGAGAAGATCCTATCCGGTATTAGCTTCGGTTTCCCGAAGTTATCCCAGTCTTACAGGCAGGTTGCCCACGTGTTACTCACCCGTCCGCCGCTAACGTCTTAGAAGCAAGCTTCTAATCAGTTCGCTCGACTTGCATGTATTAGGCACGCCGCCAGCGTTCATCCTGAGCCAGGATCAAACTCTCCGAAGAAATGTTTGACTTGCTCATTTAAAAAATAAAAATTAACGTTGACGTTTGTCGCTTTGTTCAGTTTTCAAAGTTCAAAATTCCGATTGGTGGAGCCTAGCGGGATCGAACCGCTGACCTCCTGCGTGCAAGGCAGGCGCTCTCCCAGCTGAGCTAAGGCCCCATAAATGGTCGGGAAGACAGGATTCGAACCTGCGACCCCTTGGTCCCAAACCAAGTGCTCTACCAAGCTGAGCTACTTCCCGTTTATGGCGCGCCCGAGAGGAGTCGAACCCCTAACCTTTTGATCCGTAGTCAAACGCTCTATCCAATTGAGCTACGGGCGCTTATTAAAATGGTGCCGAGGGCCGGACTTGAACCGGCACGGTAGTCACCTACCGCAGGATTTTAAGTCCTGTGTGTCTGCCAATTCCACCACCCCGGCAGGACTTATATATGTGGAGCGGAAGACGAGGTTCGAACTCGCGACCCCCACCTTGGCAAGGTGGTGTTCTACCACTGAACTACTTCCGCACATATATGAAATTAAGTAAAGATGCGGGTGAAGGGACTTGAACCCCCACGTCGTAAGACACTAGATCCTAAGTCTAGCGCGTCTGCCAATTCCGCCACACCCGCGTGTGAATATAAATGGTGAGCCATGAAGGACTCGAACCTTCGACCCTCTGATTAAAAGTCAGATGCTCTACCAACTGAGCTAATGGCTCGAAAAACTGGTGCCGGCAAGAGGACTTGAACCCCCAACCTACTGATTACAAGTCAGTTGCTCTACCAGTTGAGCTACACCGGCAAATGGTGGAGGATGACGGGATCGAACCGCCGACCCCCTGCTTGTAAGGCAGGTGCTCTCCCAGCTGAGCTAATCCTCCGATATAAAAGCCTGGCAACGTCCTACTCTCACAGGGACAAAGTCCCAACTACCATTGGCGCTAAAGAGCTTAACTTCCGTGTTCGGTATGGGAACGGGTGTGACCTCTTCGCTATCGCCACCAGACATATTATATTATACATGATTTAAAAAAGAAAGCAAGACTTTTTTTGAAAAAGTTTTGTTCTTTCAAAACTAGATAACAGGTTGCTGAGTAAAGCTTACGCTTTTAAAGTTTGGTTAAGTCCTCGATCGATTAGTATCAGTCAGCTACACATGTCGCCACGCTTCCACCTCTGACCTATCAACCTGATCATCTTTCAGGGATCTTACTAGCTTGCGCTATGGGAAATCTCATCTTGAGGGGGGCTTCATGCTTAGATGCTTTCAGCACTTATCCCGTCCACACATAGCTACCCAGCGATGCCTTTGGCAAGACAACTGGTACACCAGCGGTGTGTCCATCCCGGTCCTCTCGTACTAAGGACAGCTCCTCTCAAATTTCCTACGCCCACGACGGATAGGGACCGAACTGTCTCACGACGTTCTGAACCCAGCTCGCGTACCGCTTTAATGGGCGAACAGCCCAACCCTTGGGACCGACTACAGCCCCAGGATGCGATGAGCCGACATCGAGGTGCCAAACCTCCCCGTCGATGTGGACTCTTGGGGGAGATAAGCCTGTTATCCCCGGGGTAGCTTTTATCCGTTGAGCGATGGCCCTTCCATGCGGAACCACCGGATCACTAAGCCCGACTTTCGTCCCTGCTCGACTTGTAGGTCTCGCAGTCAAGCTCCCTTGTGCCTTTACACTCTACGAATGATTTCCAACCATTCTGAGGGAACCTTTGGGCGCCTCCGTTACATTTTAGGAGGCGACCGCCCCAGTCAAACTGCCCACCTGACACTGTCTCCCGGCCCGATCAGGGCCGCGGGTTAGAATTTCAATACAGCCAGGGTAGTATCCCACCGACGCCTCCACCGAAGCTAGCGCTCCGGCTTCTCAGGCTCCTACCTATCCTGTACAAGCTGTACCAAAATTCAATATCAGGCTACAGTAAAGCTCCACGGGGTCTTTCCGTCCTGTCGCGGGTAACCTGCATCTTCACAGGTACTATAATTTCACCGAGTCTCTCGTTGAGACAGTGCCCAGATCGTTACGCCTTTCGTGCGGGTCGGAACTTACCCGACAAGGAATTTCGCTACCTTAGGACCGTTATAGTTACGGCCGCCGTTTACTGGGGCTTCGATTCAGAGCT
>NZ_JBBOUG010000001.1:4945000-4960000 GCF_038005965.1 Priestia sp. FSL W8-0524 | reverse complement strand
TGCAGGACATGATACAAGCCGTTATATTCTTTCATTTTCTCCATTGCAATGACATCTTTAGGGTCTTGCACGACACACACCACACTGCGCTCTCTACGCTGATCTTGACAAATGTAGCAAGGATCTTGATCTGTGATATGCCCACAAACTGAACAATAGGTTAAATTTCGCTTCGCATTAACTAATGCTTTTGCAAAATCTAATACCGTATCTTCTTTCATAGATAAAACAAAGAACGCTAAGCGAACAGCTGTTTTTGGACCAATGCCGGGTAACTTCATAAAACTATCTATAAGCTTTGATATTGGTTCTGGATAATGCACGTGGCAACCACCTTATTAAAGTCCTGGAATATTTAAACCTTTTGTAAATTGACCCATTGTGTTATTTGTTAAATCGTCCATTTGTTTTAATGCGTCATTTGTTGCTGCTAGTACTAAATCTTGTAGCATTTCAATATCTTCAGGATCTACTACATCCTCTTTAATATTTACATCAATTACTTGTTTCTGACCGTTAACCACAACTGTTACCATTCCACCGCCAGCTGTACCTTCAACAGTTTTTTCAGCTAACTCTTCCTGCGCTTTTTGCATATCTTTTTGCATTTTTTGCATTTGTTTCATCATTTTTTGCATATTGCCCATGCCTTTCATCATATGAACATTCCTCCTAAATTTACTCTTGAATTTCGATTAAGTCTTCTCCAAATAGCTTTTTCGCTTCTGCAACCACGGGGTCTTCCTCCTGTGGTTGACCTGATGACCCATCACTTTGCTGTCCTTGAAGAAACTCTTCTCTTACTTTATCCCATTCACTTTCTGGAATTGCAACCATTTCACGCTTGCTGCCAATTAAAGTATATAAGATATTCTCTAAATTATCACGTACATTGTTGTTATTTTCAGAAGCCATTTTACAATGAATTTCATATTTGAATTTAAGTATAAATGATTGATCTGAAGACGCAACCGGTTCACTGTTAGATAACAACGCTGCATGTGAAGCTTTATTTTGTTGTTTCAATGTGTCTAATACCTGCGCCCAAGATCGCTTAATGGTTTCTAAATTCTGCCGAGTGGCATTTTTTAAAACTTCATTTACCTTTCCAACAGGCGTTTTGTACTGACTTCTTGACTGTCTTGTCTGTTTTTTCTCTGTTTGCGCTGCCTGAGCTGTATGATCAACTTGAATGCCTTTTTCTTTTAGCTGCTGCAGTTCTGCTTCCATTTGATTCATTTTTTGCAAAATGTCTTGATATGGAAGAGCACCCTCTTGATTTGTAGAACTTTGAGCTAATTTTACTAAAGCTACTTCAAGTAGCACTCGAGGATGATTGCTCCATTTCATCTCTTGCTGAGTTTGGTTCAATTCAGCAATGACTTTATAAATAAAGGCACTATCCATTTTTGAACTAAGTTCTTTAAACTCTTCGTTAACCGCTGCTTTTTCAAGTAAATATGCATTTTCTTCTGAAGCTTGATAAAGCAGAACATCACGATAATAGAAGATGAGGTCCTCTACAAACCTCGCTGGATCTTTTCCGTTTTTGATCAAACTTTCAACAGAATCTAGCGCTTCTACAATGTTTTCGTTAAAGATAGCTTGGACGATCTTCACAATAAAAGACTGTGATACTGCTCCTGTTATGGATAGAACATCCTCTAAGCTCACCTTCTCCGTACTATACGAGATGGCTTGGTCTAAAAGACTAAGTGCATCACGCATGCCTCCTTCTGAAGCTTTCGCAATTTCATAAAGAGCATCCTCGCTTACTTCTAGCTCTTCAGAACCTAATACTTCCTTCATTCGATATACGATATCTTCTGGCGAAATGCGTTTGAAATCAAAGCGCTGACATCTGGAGATAATCGTTAATGGAATTTTATGGGGCTCTGTTGTAGCTAAAATAAAGATGACATGTGCAGGAGGTTCTTCTAACGTTTTTAACAAAGCGTTAAAAGCTCCAATTGAAAGCATATGAACTTCATCAATAATGTACACTTTGTATCGAACAGCACTAGGTGCATATTTTACTTTATCACGGATATCTCGAATTTCATCGACTCCATTATTAGAGGCTGCATCAATTTCAATTACATCAGAAATGGAACCATCCGTAATTCCCCGACAAGTTGCACATTCATTACAAGGTTCAGCAATGGGTGCTTTTTCACAGTTAACGGCTTTCGCTAAAATTTTAGCAGCTGTTGTCTTCCCTGTCCCTCGAGGCCCAGAAAATAAATACGCATGCGAAAATTTTTCTTGGACAAGGGCATTTTGAAGTGTTTTGATAATATGTTGTTGACCGACTACGTCGTTAAAGCTTTGAGGACGGTATACACGGTACAGAGCCTGATATGCCACTACATCCTCTCCTTTTAATATAATTCATTAGTTCTCATTATAGCGTATTATGAGGTTTTTTTTCAAAATAGTAAGAGATAAAATAAAAAGCCTACTCTCACAGAGTAGACTAAACTTATGTATATAACTGCCGTGCACCTTCCGTCGATTAGCCACCCCAGGCGTTACTTAAGCAGTTAGCTCGGTTCAGGCGACCCCATGGCACATGAGAGGTTCTGCTTACTGCTGCTTCCTTCCGGACCTGACAGGGTTCACAGATTCCCATTGCATAGGACCCAAACGTCAACACCACTTACTTAAGGCAGGCCCTAAGATGAGCTAACCTCAAGAAGGAATTCGGCCTCGCTAGAGCGGATTGCGAGTACAGGGCACCGCTACCTCCCCGCTTAGCACGGCAAAGTTGAAACCAATAGTTTGGGCATCAAGTTGATGCATTTACAAGTATACGTCTTTTCATTCAAAAATGCAACCGCTATAGAAAACTTACTTTTTTAGCGCTATTTTCCAGCCTTTTTTCGTTGACGTAACTCACGAAAAAAAGTCGTTAAGAGGCTCCCGCATTCTTCTTCTAGCATACCTCCTACTACTTCTGCTTGATGATTAAACTTTTCAAACTCTAATAAATTTAACAATGTTCCAGCGCAGCCACCTTTAGGATCATAAGCGCCAAACACAACTCTTTTCACTCTTGATAATACAATAGCACCTGCACACATCGGACATGGTTCTAAGGTGACATATAACGTAGCGTCTTCCAACCTCCATGTTCCTAGTTTCTTACATGCTTCATCAATGGCTAAAAGTTCCGCATGAGCAACTGATCGCTGTTCTGTTTCTCGTAAGTTATAAGCTGCAGCAATCACCTCATCATTTTGAACAATAACTGCCCCAATAGGAACCTCTAATTTATCTTTAGCTTTTAATGCTTCATCAATTGCCAACCTCATATACTTTTCATCATTTAACACTTTTTATCCAACCTTACATATTATATTTTTTCTGAGTCAAACTATTTACTATGTACATCAGGAAAAGGAGAGACCTTGTGTGAAGAATGCTAAAACTGCTTTAATTATTATTGATATGCTAAACGATTTTCAATTCAAAAACGGCAAAGTACTTGCTGAAAAATCTTTAATAATCGCTCAAAATATTGCCGAATTAAAACAATATGCCTCGTCTCAACATATCCCTATTATTTACGTCAATGACCACTATAAGCTGTGGCAAGCAAACTTAGAAACCATTTTAACACACTGCACAAATGAGGTAAGTTCACCCATTCTACATCACATTTCACCACAAAACGCTGATTACTTTTTAATTAAACCAAAGCATTCTATTTTCTATGGAACAGCTTTAAATATTTTGCTATCACAGCTCGATGTGCATACACTTATTTTAACAGGAATTGCGGGAAATATATGCGTGCTTTTTTCAGCCAACGATGCTTATATGCGTGAGTATAATTTAATTGTGCCTGAAGATTGTATTGCTTCAAACGCAGATGAAGACAATACCTTTGCTTTAAGAATGATGCATAACGTATTAAATGCTCGTATTTGCAAACATACTGAGTTGATGAATTAAGTAAAAAGCCTTCTCATATGATGGAAGTAAGTCATATGAAATGGAGGCTTTTTATTATGCAAATTTACACTGTTAAAGCAGGTGACAGTATATATAGTATTGCAAAACAGTTCCGGATTGACGCAGGAAAGATTATAAGAGCAAATGAATTACCTAATCCAAATCAACTCGTCATCGGGCAATCTATGGTTATTCCCATCAACGGTACTTACTACACAGTAAAAGCTGGGGACACTATATGGAAAATAGGACGAAAATTAGGCGTTAGCTATCAGGCTATTGCCAATGCGAACAATGTTTCAGTTACAGCACCCTTAACACCTGGCCGCCGCATCTTAATTCCCCCTTCCCCAAACAAAAGAAACGGTGAGTTTTTAGGGTATGTTGAAACAAGCAATCGAAAAATCACCCCTCAAACAGAGAAAATGATTAATCAAAATGCAAAATACCTTACTTATCTCGGACCAGCGAACTTCGAAGTGCAAAAAGACGGTTCTCTAAAGGCACCTCCACTTAACAATTTAGGTTCTATTGCTAAAGAAAATGACGTCATCTTCTTAATGGTATTGGCTAATATTGAAAACGGTGCATTCAGTGATGAAGTCGGCCGAGCAATTTTAACTAATAAAGACGTTCAAGATACGCTCTTAAATAATATTGTAAAAACAGCGAAAGAACAAAATTTCAGAGACATTCACTTTGACTTCGAATTTTTGCGTCCGGCAGATAAAGAAGCCTATATTGCATTCTTACAGAAAGCAAAAAAGCGTCTTCAAGATGAGCAACTTCTCATGTCTGTGGCTTTAGCTCCGAAGACAAGTCGAGATCAAAAAGGCAAATGGTATGAAGCACATGATTATAAAGCCATTGGAGAGATTGCTAACTTCGTTGTTCCAATGACATATGAATGGGGATATAGCGGTGGGCCTCCTATGGCCGTCTCTCCTATTGGTCCCGTACGTGATGTTTTAGAATATGCAGTATCTGAAATACCTAGTTCAAAAATTATCATGGGCCAAAACCTATATGGTTACGATTGGACACTGCCTTACAAACCAGGAGGAGAATATGCCAAAGCCATTAGTCCTCAACGAGCTATTGAGTTGGCAGCTCGTTATAAAGTAGCTATTCAATACGACAATAAAGCACAAGCTCCTTTCTTCCGGTATAAAGATGAACAGCAGCGCACTCACGAAGTATGGTTTGAAGACGCTAGATCTATTCAGGCCAAGTTTGATTTAATCAAAGAATTAAAACTTAGAGGAATGGCCTACTGGAAACTAGGCTTAGATTTCCCGCAAAACTGGCTCTTGATTGAAGACAACTTCAAAATTACAAAAAGAGTGACACAGCCATAAATAGGGAAAGCTTACTGTTAACAGTAGGCTTTTTGTTATTCTTCTTACTGAAAGAAATTTCTTTTCCCCTTATTCTCCTTCTCTATGTTAAAATATTTTTTGTCTGTTTTTTTTGAACGAGTGGTCATGAAGGAGGCAAATGAATGCAAGGCACACCTTTTATTTCAGTAGAAGGACCCATCGGTGTCGGAAAAACCTCTCTAGCTAAAGAGATTGCACAAGCATTTCAGTTCGAAATTTTAAAAGAAATCGTAGATGAAAATCCATTTCTCGGGAAATTTTATGAGAATATCGACGAGTGGAGTTTTCAAACCGAAATGTTTTTTCTATGTAATCGATATAAGCAGTTAGAGGATATTCAAAAAGGGTTCTTATCTTATAAAAAACCTGTTGTAGCAGATTATCATATTATGAAAAACATGATTTTCGCTGAGCAAACGTTAAAAGATGAACAGTATAAAAAATATGTACAAATCTTCCACATCTTAACGGCTGATATGCCGGCTCCGAACATTATTATTTATTTAAATGCCAGTTTAGATACCTTGCTAAAGCGTATTAAAATGCGTGGAAGAGAAATTGAACGAAACATCGATCCTCACTACCTTGCGAGACTAAGTGATGATTATGAAAAAGCTATGACGGCATTTGAACAAAAGAACCCTGACGTAACCATTTTACGTTATAACGGTGATGAAATAGATTTTGTACAAAATAAACAACACTTAAATAGAATCTTATCAGAGGTTCAAGAGAGTATGTTGAAAAGGAGTATATAATGGTAAACTTACGATCGAAATACAACATTCCTAATGATGCTGTGTTGACGATAGCGGGTACAGTTGGAGTTGGGAAATCTACAATGACTCAATCATTGGCTGATGCTCTCCAATTTCGCACATCGTTTGAAAAAGTAGATTCCAACCCTTACCTGGACAAATTTTATGGGGATTTTGAACGCTGGAGCTTTCACCTACAGGTATATTTTTTAGCGGAACGCTTTAAAGAACAAAAGAAGATTTTCGAGTATGGGGGCGGCTTTATCCAAGACAGATCCATTTACGAAGATACCGGTATCTTTGCTAAGATGCATTTTGAAAAGGGAACAATGTCTAAAGTAGACTATGAGACATATACAAGCTTGTTCGATGCAATGGTTATGACTCCATACTTCCCTCATCCAGATCTGCTCATTTATTTGGAAGGCAGCTTCGAAGATATTGTAGATCGCATTCAAGAAAGAGGGCGACCAATGGAACAACAAACGCCTCTTGATTATTGGAAAGAGATGCACGCCCGATATGAAGAATGGATTAATAACTTTACGGCTTGTCCTATTCTCCGTTTAGATATTAGAGAATACGACCTTCTCAAGGATCCTGATTCAATTGAATCAATTGTTGAAAAAGTGGCTCGCTTTTTACAACATAATGAAAAGTTAAAACGTCGTCAGCTATAAAAAAATGCCGCTTTAATAAATAAAGCGGCATTTTCAACAAATAAAAAACCGTTACTTATAAGTAACGGTTTTCCAATCTCCAATTTATCGCGCTATGTTAATTGCATTATAAGTCAAATATGGCGGAGGAAGAGGGATTCGAACCCCCGCGGGCTTTAACACCCCTGTCGGTTTTCAAGACCGATCCCTTCAGCCGGACTTGGGTATTCCTCCGTATCGACAAGTATTAATTTATCATATAAAAATAATGAAGTCAACTCTTTTATTAATTTTTTTAAAAAAGATGTTCATTAAAAATTAATTTAATGAACATCTTCTACTTTTATTTAGAAATAACTTCTTTATTTCCCATATATGGACGCAGCACTTCTGGAATTTGAATTGATCCATCTTCCTGCTGGTAGTTTTCTAAAATTGCAGCTACCGTACGGCCAATTGCTAAGCCAGAACCATTTAGTGTATGAACATGTTCTGGTTTTGCTTTTGTATCACGGCGGAAGCGAATATTAGCACGGCGAGCTTGGAAGCTTTCAAAGTTTGAACAAGAAGAAATTTCACGATACGTTTCATAACTTGGAATCCAAACTTCAATATCATACTTTTTGGCTGCTGTGAAACCTAAGTCAGCTGTACACATGCTTAGAACTCGGTAAGGTAAACCTAATAGTTGAAGAACCTTTTCAGCATGGCCCGTTAATTTTTCTAATTCATCATAAGAATCTTCTGGCTTAACAAAGCGAACAAGTTCTACTTTATTAAACTGATGCTGACGAATAAGCCCACGTGTATCTCTTCCTGCAGAGCCTGCTTCTGAGCGGAAGCAAGCACTATACGCTGTATAAGCAATTGGAAGCTGATCTCCGCTTAAAATTTCATCACGATGTAAATTTGTAACTGGTACTTCAGCTGTAGGAATTAAGAAATAATCTTCTTCTTTAATTTTAAATGCATCTTCTTCAAATTTAGGAAGCTGCCCTGTTCCTGTCATACTTGTACGATTCACCATATATGGAGGAAGGATTTCTTCATAACCATGCTCATCCATATGTAAATCCATCATAAAGTTAATAAGAGCACGTTCTAATCTTGCACCTAACCCTTTATAAAATACAAAGCGGCTTCCCGTTACTTTCGAAGCTCTTTCAAAATCTAAAATATTTAAATCTGTTCCTAAATCCCAATGCGGTTTTGGTTCAAAATCAAATTGTTTAATTTCTCCCCATTTGCGAACTTCTACGTTATCATCTTCAGTTTCACCTACAGGCGTACTTTCATGTGGAACGTTAGGAATTGAAAGCAGCAATAGCTCTAACTCTTCTTCAACGCTGCGAAGCTCTTCATCCAATTGCTTTACGCGGTCTCCTACTTCACGCATTTCAACGATTAAATGATCAGCATCTTGTTTTTCACGTTTCAATTGTGCAATTTGCTGTGATACTTCATTTCGCTTGCTTTTTAACTCTTCTGTTTGAGCAATTAGCTCACGGCGTTTTGCATCTAACTCTTCAAAGCGACCTAAGTCCGTTAAGTCCTCACCACGAAACTTGAGCTTTTCTTTTACTTCATTAAAATTAGCACGTAAAAATTTTAAATCTAACATACTGAGTACCTCCTTTAGTATAAAAGGGCAAAATAAAAACTCTCATCCCTGTGAAAGGGACGAGAGTTTACCCGCGTTGCCACCCTAATTGAAAGCTAAAATAAGCCTTCCTCTTAAACCAGATAACGGATGAACCGAAACTGCCTACTACTTTTTCGACAGCTTGCTCCAGGACGGATTCATAAGAATTGATTATCGATTCACACCAGCCATCGACTCTCTTGAAATCAAAAATCTTATTACTATTTCCTATCAACGCTTTATACCAATATCATTTTTATTAATCATAATGTACTACAAGTCTTTACAAGATGCAATTCATTTATACAGGTTTTTTCGAAGCTTCTTCAACCATTGCTACAAAATACTGAGCCATGCGAGCATCATCTGTTAATTCTGGATGAAACGAACATCCCAAGAATTGACCTTGTCTTGCTGCAACAATTCGGTCGTTATGCATTGCCAAGACTTCAACGTTTTCTCCTACTTCTACAATATGCGGAGCACGGATAAATACGCCTATAAAATCTTCACCAATATCTTTAATATTTAGAGCAGCTTCAAAGCTATCTCGTTGGCGCCCAAATGAATTTCGAGCTACCGTAATATCCATAACACCTAAATGGGGCTCTTCACGGTCAACAACTTGTCCTGCAAGTAAAATTAAACCCGCACACGTACCAAACACCGGTTTACCTGCTTGTGCAAACTGGCGAAGAGGTTCCATAAAGTCATACTTGTCAATCAGACGACGCATCGCTGTGCTTTCGCCGCCCGGTAGGATTAAACCATCTATTTCGTCTAGCTGTTCAACTTTTTTAATGATAATGGCTTCAGCGCCTGCTGCTTCTAATGCTTGTGCATGCTCGCGAAAGGCACCTTGTAATCCTAACACGCCTACTTTTACCATTTTGTCAAAACTCCCTTTAAATTACCATCCACGCTCTTGCATGCGGTTTTCTGGTAATAATGATGAAATTTCAATCCCTTTCATTGCACTTCCTAATCCTTTTGACAAGTTTGCAATGAGTTCATAATCTTGATAATGCGTTGTTGCCTCAACGATTGCTCGAGCAAATTTTTCAGGGTTGTCGGATTTAAAGATTCCTGAACCAACGAACACACCGTCTGCTCCAAGCTGCATCATTAACGCTGCGTCTGCTGGTGTTGCTACACCGCCCGCTGCAAAGTTTACAACCGGTAGGCGACCTTCACGTTTAATTTGCAGTAATAACTCATAAGGCGCGCCTAATAGTTTTGCCTCTGTCATTAACTCATCTTCGTCCATGCCCACAACTTTACGTACTTGAGCGTTTACTTGGCGCATATGACGCACTGCTTCCACGATGTTTCCTGTCCCTGGTTCGCCTTTTGTACGAAGCATTGCAGCTCCTTCAGCAATACGGCGGGATGCTTCACCAAGATCACGACAACCGCACACAAATGGAACCGTAAATGTATTTTTATTTAAATGAAACTCCTCATCAGCTGGAGTCAACACTTCACTTTCATCGATGTAGTCTACACCCATCGCTTCTAGCACGCGTGCTTCAACAATATGGCCAATACGAGCTTTTGCCATAACTGGAATGGACACAGCATTCATCACTTCTTCAACAATTGTTGGGTCTGCCATACGAGACACGCCGCCTGCTGCACGGATATCAGCTGGAACACGCTCTAATGCCATAACGGCAACAGCGCCTGCTGCTTCTGCAATTTTTGCTTGCTCTGCGTTGATCACGTCCATGATAACGCCACCTTTTTGCATTTCCGCCATTCCTCGTTTTACACGATCAGTACCTGTAATGTTATTCATGTTTGTCTTCCTCCTGTATCAAGTGTTTCACAATAATTTTTAGTGTATATACAAAATTCAAAACTTAGTGTCTATTTTACCGTATTTTTCGGAAAATTCCTATCTAATTTATAGATTATATACAAACAAATCTAAAAATAAAAAAAAGAGATACTCCCTTGTAGTATCTCTTCTTTCTCTTGAGTTATCATTAAAACCAGTTATTCACTGTATTTGCAGCATTCATCCAAATATCGCTGAAGAAGTTACCAATACTGCGGATAGCGAGAGAGAACCATCCAGCTTTTTCAACAGATTCGTTTGTCACGACCGGCGTCATGCTATCTGTAGTTTGGCCTCCTACATAGCCTAGATCTTTAAGATTGCTGTTTGTTGCACTTACATAAGCAACTGTTTCTCCTTTTTTAATAGGAGCAACAACTTTTTGATCGTTCATAACTTTATCGTTTAACTTAAAGTTGATTTTAGTATGATCTTTTTGACCTTTTTCGGTAATAATTTTTACCGAATTCTTTGGAGAAACGGAAGCTTCTTTTGATTTTCCTTTAGCAACATCAATTGTTTCATGCCCTTTAATCTCGCCGTTAGCAGGCACTACTTCTTTTAACTGAAAATGACTAAAAGCATAATCCAATATCTTTTTCGTTTGAGAAAAACGAGCAGCTTCTGTAGACTTGCCGTTTTCCTTGGCATTCATTACAACTGTTATGTATCTTACCCCGTTACGCTCTGCAGTTCCAGTGAAACATTGACCTGCAAAATCTGTATGACCAGTTTTTAAGCCGTCTACGCCGCTGTATGCAGCTGAAAAACCAGGGAGCATCTTATTCCAATTGTTCATTTTTGTTTCGCCTTGTTGCCCTTGTCTAAACATCTTGGAAGGAGTTTTGGCTACTTCCAAAGATTCTGGATAATCATGAATCAAGTGATAAGCAAGAGTAGCAACTGCCCGAGCAGATAGGAGGTTCTCATCTTCTTCCTTTGTTCCTTTTGGATACATCCCTTTTAACAAGGAATTAGAAAGACCTGTAGAATTGACAAATTTTGATTCACCCATATTTAATTTTTTTGCTGTTTCATTCATTAACTTAATGAAACCTTCTTCAGAACCACTGACAGCTTCAGCTAAAGCAATGGCTGCTCCATTAGCTGAATAAATAGCCATGGCATCATATAATTCTTTCACCGTATATTTTTGGTTTTCGATTAATGGTACATTTGATAATCCATAATCCTGAGAAATTTTAGCTGCATATTTACTAACTGGCACACGTTGATCCCAAGATAATTTCTTATCTTTTATGGATTCTAATACTAGGTATTCCGTCATCATTTTTGTCATGCTTGCAATACCTAATAAAGCATCCGTATTTTTCCCGTATAGCACTTTCCCCGTACTTGCCTCTACTAAAATGGCTGCGTCTGCTTCAACGCCAATATCATCTGTTTTAGAAGCAGCTGATGCTTGTGTAGAGACAAAAAATACGCTGGCCATTAACATAACAGCAATGACACAAATTAATTGTTTCTGTACTGCGTTTCTCACTCTATACCCTCCAAACGTAAACTCACATAAATGTAATTTTATCATACTAAAATTTAAAAAAATAGATAAAGAAGTACTGTTACATTCATGATTAATGACATAAAAAACACGTTTCCCTATTAAGGAAACGTGTTTTTTACACATTCATGATTATCTCATAGAATAGTTAGGAGATTCTTTTGTAATTTGTACATCATGTGGGTGACTTTCTCTTAAGCCTGCTCCAGTCATACGGATGAATTGTGCCTGTTCACGTAACGCTTCTAAGTTAGCTGAACCACAGTAACCCATTCCTGCGCGTAAACCACCAATCATTTGATATAAAGTATCTGCTACAGGTCCTTTGTAAGGCAAACGGCCTTCGATACCTTCTGGAACTAATTTTTTATTATCTTCTTGGAAGTATCGATCTTTACTTCCTTTTTCCATAGCTCCCACAGAGCCCATTCCACGATACACTTTAAAGCGTCTTCCTTGGTAGATTTCTGTTTCGCCAGGGCTTTCTGTCGTTCCTGCTAGAAGGCTTCCTAGCATTACTGTATGTCCACCAGCTGCAAGTGCTTTTACGATATCTCCAGAGTACTTAATACCGCCATCTGCAATAATAGCTACCCCGTGCTTACGAGCTTCAGTTGCACAGTCATATACTGCCGTAATTTGTGGAACGCCTACACCAGCGACAACACGAGTTGTACAAATTGAACCAGGTCCAATTCCTACTTTTACTACGTTTGCTCCAGCTTCAATTAATGCTTTTGTACCTTCAGCCGTTGCTACGTTACCAGCAATAATATTTAATTCTGGATATGCCTCGCGAATGCTGCGCACTGTATCTAAAACGCCTTGTGAATGTCCATGCGCTGTATCAATAACGATAACATCAACGCCAGCTTGTACTAATTTTTCGATACGAACATTTGAATCAGCTGTTACGCCAACAGCTGCTCCAACTAATAATCGACCTTGTTGATCTTTAGCTGCATTTGGAAACTCAATTACTTTTTCAATGTCTTTAATTGTGATAAGGCCTTTTAATACGCCATTGTCATCTACAAGAGGTAACTTTTCAATTTTGTATTGCTGTAGAATTTTCTCTGCTTCTTCTAAAGTCGTTCCTACTGGAGCAGTAACTAATTCTTCTTTTGTCATTACATCAGCAATTTGCATTGAATAATCTTGGATGAAACGCAAGTCACGGTTTGTAAGGATTCCAACTAGTTTTTGTTCTTCTTCGTTGTTGACAATCGGCACACCTGAGATACGATATTTGCCCATTAAGTGTTCAGCAGCAAATACTTGGTTTTCAGGAGTTAAAAAGAAAGGATCCGTGATAACACCACTTTCAGAACGTTTTACTTTATCAACTTGTTCTGCTTGCTGTTCAATCGACATGTTTTTGTGAATGATACCCAAACCACCTTGTCTAGCCATCGCAATAGCCATTTCAGCTTCTGTAACTGTATCCATTCCTGCACTGATGAACGGCACCTTTAATTTTAATGTTTTTGTTAGTTCAACACTCATATCAACGTCTTTAGGTAGTACCTCAGATTTTGCTGGCACCAGTAAAACGTCATCAAATGTTAAGCCTTCTTTAGAAAATTTGCTTTCCCACATTATAGAATCCTCCTTTAAACGACAGAATATTATTAGTAGATTAACAAGCAGATATGTACCTGTCAATAACTTCACTAGATATCAGATAATTCTAATAAAAAGAAAAGGTGATTTAGTTGCATAAATTTAATGATGTTTGGACGTCCTACAATTTATTTTTCTCCGTTCCTTTTGTACAAGACTTTTTAAAAAAGCGCTATCAAAAATTGAATTATAGCGATGCAGAGCAACATAGTTTTAAAAACAGTTACCCATTTATTTATTATTTGGAACACAGTAAAAATTATTATCAAGTTGCGGCACAATCTCCTGTATCAGTTCAACCCGTTTTATTATTTTATGGAATGTCACAGCTGTTAAAAGCTTGTTTGTTAACACAAAACCCCGTATATCCCGAAAATACGGCGGTGTTAGCACATGGAGTATCAACACGAAAAAGAAAAAAACAAAGTTATGATTTTTTAGATGATGAAGTTAAGATTCAAAAAAGCGGTTTATTTTCACAAGTAGGAGAAGAATTGTTTCATGTGAAACAACTAGAAGGTAGTAAATATACAATGAATTATCTGTTGTCTTGTGTACCTGAATTAGATACATTATTTTTAAATTTGGGTACGAGGCCATCTTCCCATTTAACAACTATTGGATCGCTTCCAGCTACCTCTTTGCCTATTCCTGAACAAGTTACAAGGTGTTATCATATGAATCACGAAAGACTCTATTCTTTTTTAAAAGAGCGTTCCCATCTATCATTGTCTTTGTCAGAAGATCAGGTATGTATTCTTGACCCTTCAAGCTGTTTATATAATTGTTCACCTTTTATGTACAATTTCCAAGCTAACACGCTGCATGCACCGTTGGAAAAAGATAGCTGCTTATATTTCCCTGAGATGTTGGCACATTACTTATTACTTTATAATTTAAGTATGATTTCACGTTATGAAACAGAGTGGTGGTATGAATTATTGCATACATACTCTTCGAAAGATTATCCATTTATCTTGAGGTTCCTTGAGGTTACAGCTCAAAAGATTCCTTACTTAATTTCTTGTTACTTAAATGAACACACAAAAAAAGACTAGCTAAAATAGCTAGTCTTTTTTCAAGTGCCTGGCAACGTCCTACTCTCACAGGGACAAAGTCCCAACTACCATTGGCGCTAAAGAGCTTAACTTCCGTGTTCGGTATGGGAACGGGTGTGACCTCTTCGCTATCGCCACCAGACAAGAGATTGCTCTCTCAAAACTAGGTAACAGGTTGCTGAGTAAAGCTTACGCTTTTAAAAGTTTGGTTAAGTCCTCGATCGATTAGTATCAGTCAGCTACACATGTCGCCACGCTTCCACCTCTGACCTATCAACCTGATCATCTTTCAGGGATCTTACTAGCTTGCGCTATGGGAAATCTCATCTTGAGGGGGGCTTCATGCTTAGATGCTTTCAGCACTTATCCCGTCCACACATAGCTACCCAGCGATGCCTTTGGCAAGACAACTGGTACACCAGCGGTGTGTCCATCCCGGTCCTCTCGTACTAAGGACAGCTCCTCTCAAATTTCCTACGCCCACGACGGATAGGGACCGAACTGTCTCACGACGTTCTGAACCCAGCTCGCGTACCGCTTTAATGGGCGAACAGCCCAACCC
>NZ_JBBOUG010000001.1:4565000-4940000 GCF_038005965.1 Priestia sp. FSL W8-0524 | reverse complement strand
CGACAACATCACCATTTTTATCAGTGATATTACATGTTCTTAAACCTTTACCGCCTCTTGTTTGTACACGATATTCCTCAATCGGCGTACGTTTTCCGTAACCATTTTTCGTAATGATCAAGATATCTGATTGTTCTTCGAGAATCTCCATACCGATTACTTCATCTTCTGAATCGAGAGTAATCCCTTTAACTCCAGTAGCTGTACGTCCCATTGAACGAACATCATTTTCATTAAAACGAATTAACATACCCTTCTTCGTTCCAATAACCATATCGCGCTTACCATCTGTCAATTTAACAGAAATCAATTCATCTTCTTCTCTTAAATTCAAGGCGATAAGTCCGCTATTTCGAATGTTCTCAAAAGAAGATAAAGGTGTACGCTTAGAAATTCCTTGTTTTGTAGTAAAGAATAGATACCAATCGTCTACAAATTCATCGACGCGAATGATGGCATTTACCCATTCACCTTTGTCTACTTCTAATAAGTTAATAATAGGTATCCCTTTAGCTGTTCTTCCATACTCTGGAATTTCGTATCCTTTCGTACGGTAAACTTTTCCCTTATTTGTAAAGAAGAGAATCGTATCATGAGTAGACGTTGTTAGAAGATGTTCAACGAAATCATCTTCGTTTGTATTCATTCCTTGAATACCTCTTCCGCCTCTTCGCTGACTCTTATACGTAGAAACAGGCAAACGTTTAATATAGCCGTTGTGCGTTAAGCTAATAACAATATCTTGGCGAGGAATCAGATCCTCGTCTTCGATAATTTCAGCTCCTCCGCTTACGATTTCTGTTCGACGCCCGTCATTGAATCTTTCTTTTACTTCTATTAGTTCTTCTCTAATAATTTCTAATACTTTTTCTTCATCTGCTAAAATAGCTTTTAATTCAGCAATTAGCGCTAATAAAGATTGATATTCCGCTTCAATCTTCTCTCGCTCTAATCCTGTTAAACGCTGCAGGCGCATATCCAAAATAGCTTGCGCTTGTTTTTCAGATAACGAAAACTGCGTCATTAATCCTTCACGTGCAATATCTGTTGTTTGAGAACCTCTAATTAAAGCAATAACAGCATCTAAATTATCAAGAGCAATCTTTAAACCTTCTAAAATATGCGCGCGTGCTTCGGCTTTTCGAAGTTCAAATTCAGTACGACGACGAATCACCACTACCTGATGGTCTAAATAGTACTGTAGACATTGCTTTAAGTTCAATACTTTTGGCTGTCCATCTACTAATGCAAGAGTATTAATACCAAAACTTGTTTGAAGAGATGTCTGCTTATATAAGTTATTTAATAAAACATTTGCATTTGCATCACGTCTTACTTCAATAACAATACGCATACCCGAACGGTCAGACTCATCTCGTAAGTCCGTAATTCCATCAATCTTCTTATCACGAGCTAGCTCGGCAATTTTTTCAATTAGCTTTGCTTTATTTACTTGGTATGGAAGTTCATGAACAATAATAGTTTGTTTACCATTGTTTTGTTCTTCAATTTCTACTTTTGCGCGAACAATAATAGAACCTTTCCCAGTTTCATAAGCTTTACGAATCCCGCTGCGGCCAAGAATTTGTCCTGCAGTTGGGAAATCCGGTCCTGGAATAATCTCCATTAACTCTGCAATTGTGATATCAGGGTCTTGACTTACAGCTAAAACGCCGTCAATGACTTCCCCTAACTGATGCGGAGGAATATTTGTCGCCATACCTACCGCAATTCCGGCTGAACCGTTTACAAGTAAATTTGGAAATCTAGCAGGTAATACAATTGGTTCACGTTCAGAACCGTCATAGTTATCTTGATAATCAATTGTATCTTTATTGATGTCACGTAACAGTTCCATCGAAACTTTTGACATTCTTGCTTCTGTATAACGCATAGCTGCTGCTGCATCTCCATCAACAGATCCAAAGTTTCCATGACCGTCAATTAGCATATAACGATAGCTAAAATCTTGTGCCATACGAACCATTGTTTCATATACAGCTGAGTCACCGTGTGGGTGATACTTACCAATTACTTCTCCTACGATACGAGCTGATTTTTTATATGGCTTATCCGATCCCATACCTAAATCATTCATTGCATATAAAATACGACGGTGCACGGGCTTAAGTCCGTCTCTTACATCTGGTAAAGCACGCGATACAATTACGCTCATTGCATAATCTAAAAAGGATGCGCGCATTTCTTGACTAATATTTACTTCTCTTATTTGAGAGTTTGGTTTATCTGACATCGATAAGAACCTCCTTCGCGAAGTTCAGTATAGTAATTCATATATATGTAAACGCAGGATAGAACCTATCTCTATCCTGACGTTTATATACCCTTTATAAAAAATATAAAGGGTATTACCGTTCATTTAAATATCGAGATTTTTTACGTACTGAGCATTTTCTTCAATGAAATTACGGCGCGGTTCTACTTTGTCGCCCATTAAAATTTCAAATGTCTCATCAGCTTCAATTGCGTCTTGCAAGTTCACCTGAAGAAGGGTACGGAATTCTGGATCCATTGTTGTTTCCCATAATTGTTCAGGATTCATCTCTCCTAGACCTTTGTAACGCTGAAGGTTTGGTTTTGCGCCTTCAGGGAAAGAAGCTAATACCTCTTCTAATTGACGATCGTTGTACGCGTACTCTACTTTTTTACCTTGTGAAACTTTGTAAAGCGGCGGCTGGGCAATGTACACATATCCGTGCTCAATAATCTGTCTCATATAGCGATAGAAGAACGTTAGAAGAAGCGTACGAATATGCGCACCATCTACGTCTGCATCTGTCATAATCACAATTTTATGGTAGCGGGCTTTCGAAATATCAAAATCGTCACCAATACCCGTTCCTAGAGCGGTAATGATTGTACGAATTTCGTTATTAGATAAAATTTTATCTAAACGCGCTTTCTCTACGTTGATAATTTTACCGCGCAAAGGCAAAATAGCTTGGAAATGGCGGCTTCTTCCCTGCTTAGCTGAACCTCCGGCAGAGTCACCCTCTACTACATAGAGTTCGCTAATAGAAGGATCTTTTGATGAACAATCTGCTAATTTACCCGGTAAGTTTGAAATTTCAAGTGCGCTTTTACGTCTTGTAAGCTCACGAGCTTTTTTAGCTGCCATTCTTGCTCTTGCAGCCATTAAACCTTTTTCAATTACCTTTTTCGCCACAATAGGGTTCTCTAGCAAGTAAGTTTCTAAGTGTTCTGCAAACACAGAGTCAGTAATTGTTCTTGCTTCACTATTTCCCAGCTTTGTTTTTGTTTGTCCTTCAAACTGCGGATCTGGGTGCTTAATAGAGATAATAGCTGTAATTCCTTCACGAACATCTTCACCCGTTAAATTGGCGTCACTATCTTTAAATACGCTGTTTTTACGTGCATAGTCGTTAATTACACGCGTTAACGCTGTTTTAAATCCTGCTTCGTGCGTTCCACCTTCATATGTGTGAATGTTGTTTGCGAAAGAATATAAATTACTTGTGTAGCTATCGTTGTATTGAATAGCAATTTCTACAGAAATGTTGTCTCGATTACCTTCAATATAGATCGGCTCTTCGTGAATCACTTCTTTCGAACGGTTTAAGTGTTCAACGTAAGACTTAATTCCGCCTTCGTAATGGTATTCACGTCTTTTATCTTCTTCACGTTTGTCTTCAATCGTAATTTTAATGCCGCGGTTTAAGAAAGCCAACTCACGCAGACGATTAGCTAACGTATCAAAATCGTATTCAAGCGTTTCTGTAAAAATTTCACCGTCTGGATGGAATTGAATAACAGTACCTGTTTTATCTGTTTCTCCAACTACTTTTAAGTCAGCAGCCGGTACACCTCGTTCATATTTTTGATAATGAACTTTACCGTCACGATGTACGTGTACTTCCAAAGAGGTAGAAAGTGCGTTAACAACTGAGGCACCTACACCGTGTAATCCACCAGATACTTTATAGCCGCCGCCGCCAAATTTACCTCCGGCATGAAGAACCGTTAAGATAACTTCAACGGCAGGTCTGCCCATTTTTTCTTGAATACCAACTGGAATTCCACGACCGTTATCTTTGACTGTAATACTATTATCCTTTTCGATAATAACATTAATTTCATCGCAATAGCCGGCCAGCGCTTCATCAATACTATTATCTACAATTTCCCATACAAGATGATGTAAACCCTTTGCGCTCGTTGATCCAATATACATCCCCGGACGTTTACGAACAGCTTCTAATCCTTCTAATACTTGTATCTGATCAGCTTCATATGCTTGTACTTCTTTTTGTTCCATCGTCAAATGTATCACCTACACTTTTTTTTAACAGCAAACTGCTGTATTTATCATTTTGTATTATGTTTTTCGAATATTATGTGGAAATAATACGGAGCCTTTAATGTATTTGCCATTTGTTTACTTATGCACAAAATTTTCATAATCGAGGGTACGAGTTGAAATATATAGACTTAAAACTATAATGATATCATATTTCAGTTAGATTGCCTTGTGAAAAGTTTTTAGACAGATCAATTGCTATTTGACCTTTTGAATTTGGCCAGCTTCTACATGATATGTAGCGGCTTTTTCTAAGGTCTCGTGATGAATTCCTTCAATGCTCGTTGTCGTTACAAACGTCTGAACTTTTCCTTGGATGGTATTTAGCAAGTGTGATTGACGAAAATCATCTAATTCAGACAATACGTCATCTAAAAGCAAAATTGGATATTCACCTACTTCTTGATGAATTAACTCAATTTCAGCAAGCTTTAACGATAAAGCAGTCGTCCGCTGTTGCCCTTGTGAACCAAATGTTTGAACGTCTTTTTCATTAACGTAGAAAAGAAGATCATCACGGTGTGGTCCTGCTAAGGTGACACCTCTATCAATTTCTCTACTTTTTATTTTATCAAACTTTTGATGATATGCTTCTAACATTTTCGACAAATCTGCATCTTCTGATACATCAATTGAATTCTTATACTCAATTTTTAATGTTTCTAAGTCTCGACTGATCCCTTTATGAATAGGCTCTGCCCACTGTTGGAGTAACTGTAAAAACTCAAAACGTTTTTTTAAGATTTTCGCTGCCATTTCACTTAACTGTAACGTAAGTACGTCTAAAAGTGAAAGATCCGTTTGTTTTTTTGTCTGCAGCTGCTTCAAATATTGATTTCTTTGCTGCAAAATCTTTTGATACCTGCTTAAATCATGCATGTAAACAGGCGAAACTTGACCAATTTCCATATCGATAAATTTGCGCCTTACTTGCGGACTCCCTTTAACTAGGTTCAAATCCTCCGGAGC
This sequence comes from Priestia sp. FSL W8-0524, assembly GCF_038005965.1. NCBI lineage: Bacteria > Bacillati > Bacillota > Bacilli > Caryophanales > Bacillaceae > Priestia > Priestia sp. FSL W8-0524. Next base: position 4,934,692 of record NZ_JBBOUG010000001.1, on the reverse strand, counting down.
AAACATGACAGTGTTAATTGACCCTATATATTGACTGAGTTTTTTCTGCTCAATGTGATTATATTTTGCTTTTTTCCCTTTTGTTGAGATGACTAAATCCAGTGTAACGGGCCCTCTATGCTTTTCTACAATGCCCGATAGCTTTGCATACTCACAGTCCCATTTAATTAATTCTTTATCGTTGGACGTACGATGAGATTTAGCCATAGATAATACGAAGATCGATTCCATCACGTTTGTTTTACCCTGTGCGTTTTCACCCAAAATGACGTTTACTTTATTTTCAAAGGGAATCGTTGTCTTCGTATAGTTTCGGTAATTTGTTAAAGTAATTTCTTTAATATACAAACGTTTCACCAACTTTAAGTAATAACAACAAATGATCCTGCAGCCGGTATATCCACTTCGTCATTTGCATATAATTTACGTCCGCGGCGCTCTTCTAGCTCCCCGTTCACATATACTTCGTGCTCACTTAAAAACCATTTTACCATTCCACCTGTTTGAATGACGTCTGCTAGTTTTAAAAACTGGCCAAGCGTAATGTATTCAGTTGAAATTTTAACCTCTGTTTTCATGCGACTCTCTCACTTTCTAATGATGTATCTCTATTTTACTAAATAATTCTTCTTGAGAAAAGAAAGCTACTAGTACGGCATGCTAGTAGCTTTCTGAGATTTAATATGTTCGCACTGGTAAAATCAGCTGCAGCATTGAATCATCCTCTAATGTTCGAATGACAAATGGACGCATCGCACCAGTGAAGTTAATTTTGATATCTGTTCCTTCGAGCGCTTTTAATGCGTCTAACATATATTTTGCGCTAAAAGAAATTTTTAATTCTTCTCCTGAGATAGACTGGCTTTGTACCTCTTCAATTACTTTTCCGATTTCAGGAGAGTTAGAAGAAATTTCAACAATTCCTTCATCTAGCGTAGATAGTTTTACTACGTTGTTTCTTCCTTCACGAGCTAATAAAGAAGCACGGTCAATCGATTGTAAAAATTCTTTTACGTTCAATATAACATCCGTTTTACTATCGGCTGGGATCAATCTTGAAGTGTCAGGATAATTTCCGTCCAGCAATCTTGAGAAAAATAGTAAGTGTTTTGTTTTGAATAATACTTGATTTTCCGTGATAACGATGTCTACTAATTCATGAGAATCATCAAGGATCTTACTGAATTCACTTAAACTTTTACCTGGAATAACCACATTATACGTTGCTTCATTTCCAGTTTCAATGGTCGCTTTTCGCAAAGCTAGACGATGACTGTCAGTGGCAATACACGTTAATTCTTTGCCGTCGACTTTCCAGTTTACACCTGTCAAGATAGGTCGTGTTTCTGAGGTGGACACTGCAAAGACAGTTTGTCGAATCATGTTTTTTAATAAGTCTGTCGGTAATCTAAACATGTTGTTTTCTTCGATCTGTGGCAAATGAGGATACTCTTCTGCATCTAAACCATTTAAGTTAAATTCAGCTTTTCCTGAACGAATGATTGTTAAAAAGTGACTTTGGACGTCCAATTCTACGATGTCTTTAGGAAGCTTTTTGACGATTTCACTAAAGAAACGAGCTGGGAGAACAACGCTTCCTGGTTTTTGGATATCAACAATCTCTTTTCCTTCTTCCTCGTTTGGAATAAACGATTCAATAGAGATATCGGAATCACTTCCGGTTAAAGTAACACCTTCTTCAGTCGCTACAATTTTAATCCCTGTTAAAATTGGAATTGTTGTTCTAGAAGATACAGCTTTCATAACGTCTTGAACGCTTTGAACTAGGTAGTCTTTCTGTATGATAAATTTCATAATAATTAATCCTCCTTAAAAGTAGGTTTAAAAGCTTATTATTTATTATATTTTAAGATAGTAGTAGTAATAGGGGCTGTGGAAATGTGGATAACCCCTAAAAACGTGAGAACACAGCCTATCCACATGTGGACAGACTGTGTACAATCCTAACTCACTTATACACAAAATACAAGTAAAAAAAGCCTATATTTTTAGTGATTCACTTATTTCTTTAATTTGTTTTTGTAGGTCAGTATCTGTTTGAACAAGTTTTGAGATTTTTTCATGAGCATGGATGACCGTAGTATGGTCTCGCCCGCCAAACTCTTCTCCAATTTTAGGAAGCGAAAAATCCGTTAGTTCGCGAGAAAGGTACATGGCAATTTGTCGAGGAAACGCTACTGACTTTGTACGTTTCTTCGCTTTGAAATCATCTAATTTTATATTAAATTCTTGTCCAACAATCTGTTGGATATCTTGAATCGTAATAACCCTAGGTTTTGAACTAGGAATGATATCTTTTAATGCTTCTGCTGCTAAATCAGCGTTTATATCTTTATTAATTAGTGAAGAATAAGCTACTACGCGAATAAGTGCTCCTTCTAATTCTCTGATATTTGAATCAATCTGATTGGCGATATAAAGCATAACTTCATTTGGAATAACTAAGCCGTCCGCTTTTGCTTTTTTACGCAAAATAGCAATTCGTGTTTCCAAATCTGGTGGTGTGATGTCTGTAATAAGGCCCCATTCAAAGCGAGAACGAAGTCGATCTTCAAGTGTAGGAATTTCTTTCGGCGGTCGATCACTTGAGATGACAATCTGCTTGCTTTCTTCATGAAGCGTATTAAACGTATGGAAAAATTCCTCTTGTGTCTGCTCTTTACCCGCTAAGAATTGAATATCATCAATCAGTAAAACATCTACATTGCGGTATTTGTTGCGGAATTCTACTGCTTTATTGTCACGAATAGAGTTAATAAACTCATTTGTGAATTTTTCAGATGATAAGTACACGACTTTAGCGGCAGGATTATGATCTAACACATAGTGGCCTATTGCGTGCATTAAGTGTGTTTTACCTAATCCTACTCCCCCGTAAATAAAAAGCGGATTATACGCTTTAGCCGGCGCCTCTGCTACTGCTAAAGAAGCTGCATGGGCAAAACGATTCCCAGATCCGATAACAAATGTATCAAAGGTATACTTCGAATTTAGCATACTTTGAGGGAATTCTGCTCCTTCGTCTTTATTGACTTTCTTTTTAGGAGTTTGAATATCGAATTCTTCCTCGGCCTGGTTAGGAGGAATAATAAATTTCACATCTAACTCTTCCCCCGTAAGGTCGTAAAGTGTTTCAGCAATTAAATTAGAATACCTAGATTCTAACCAGTCCCGTGCAAAATCATTAGGCGCAGTAATAATGAGCGTGTCTCCTTGCAAAGCATGAGCTTTTGTCGATTTGAGCCAGGTTTCAAAACTAGGTTTGCTTAATTTTTTTTCAATTTGATCTAAAGCTCTGTTCCATAAATCATGAATGTTTTCCAACGAGTAACCCCTCCTTTTTCTAGTTTTCATGCGCTTTGTACAACCCTTGTACAACCTGTACAAAACCTTATGCATAAAAAATTTATATTTATACAATTGCTATTATGTGGGTAAATATATATTATAGAAGAAAGCCGACTATTCGACAGATTCCACATGGTGTGGATAACTTTATACAGTGATAGTGGAAATGATGTCCACAAGTTGTCCACAGTTTGTGGATAAAAACCAACTGTGGAAAAGTAATTAAGAGTGAAAACAAAAATATAATATCAAAGAATTCGGCATGATGCAATGAATTTTCGAAACTTATCCACAATCACTACACCTTGTGGAGAAAAGTTTTCCACAACACAAGATAGTGTGCATGAGTTGTCGATAAGAAATGGAAAAGTAGAAAAATGTCGAAAAAACTTATCCACAAAGGTTTAAGAGAAGAATTTGAATAAAAAAGAGGCTTTTTATAACATTTATTGTTGTAGTTTTGTTCAGTAACGATGCAATCGCAGCTGGTAGAGAAAGAAAAAGAGATGAAAAGGAAAAATTTTTTCTTTAATAAATCAATGAATTTTATTGATTAGGTATAGACAATTGGGTTATAAAGATATTAGAATGAAGAAGATTGAGTAAAACAGATAATGAAACCAAGAGATTGAAAATTTTATTTTTTAAATAACATTGACATCTTCTTAGTCTTTTCATTATAATTGCAAGGACTGTCTTTTTCAGTTATTCCTCGAGGAGGTGTTTATAGATGAAAAGAACTTACCAACCAAACAAACGTAAGCACAGTAAAGTACACGGTTTCCGCGCTCGTATGAGCTCAGCGAATGGACGTAAAGTTTTAGCTCGTCGTCGTCGTAAAGGAAGAAAAGTATTATCAGCATAATAGACCACTGACGCCAGTGGTCTTTTTTCGCTTTCTAAGGCTAAAATCACCTCTGTTCCTGTAGGGACTACATAAAAGCATGACCTGAAAAAGGGCAGGAGTTGTTAAAAATGAAAAAAAGATATCGTATAAAAAAGAATGATGAATTTCAAACCGTTTTTAAAAAGGGCAAGTCCGTAGCGAATCGCCAATTTGTCTTGTATGTTCTAGACAAACCGGATCAAGAACATTTCCGCGTAGGATTCTCCGTGGGCAAAAAGATTGGAAATGCCGTGACTCGTAATCGAGTTAAGCGCCTTGCTAAACAAATTATGTTTGAATTCACACCGTATTTAAAGCAAGACAAAGATTATATTGTAATTGCAAGGCAGCCTGCTGCAACAATGAGCTATGAAGAAATTAAAAGCAGTTTGCAGCATGTCTTTAAGCGTGGCAAATTACTTACACATAGACAAAACGATTAATAAACAATAGAAGAAAAGCCTTTAATAGCTGTTGTTTTTCTACCGCATCCTTATATAATGGATTTTGACGCACTTTCAGAATTGAAAGGTGAACATGTAGAAGGAGGAAAAACAGGTGAAGAAGAAGTTGTTTTTAGGGATAACGCTTATCTTTCTATTAACTGTTTTAGCGGGTTGTACGGAAATGAACCAACCTATTACAGATGATAGTAAAGGTTTTTGGAATGAGTATGTTGTGTATCCGCTGTCATTAGTCATTACGTATCTGGCGGAGGTATTTAAAAGCTATGGAGTTGCGATCATCGTTGTCACGATCCTGATTCGCTTACTTATTCTACCGCTTATGATCAAACAGATGAGAAACACGAAAGCAATGCAGATGCTTCAGCCCGAAATGCAGAAGTTAAAGGAGAAGTACAGTTCAAAAGATGCCCAGACGCAGCAGCAATTGCAGAAAGAAACGATGGCATTATTCCAAACTTACGGAGTAAATCCTTTAGCTGGGTGCTTCCCAATTCTAATTCAAATGCCCATTCTTATTGGGATTTTCCACGCGATTACACGAACTTCGGAAATCGCAAACAACAGCTTTTTATGGTTTGATTTAGGTGCGCGTGATCCGCTATTTATCTTACCAATTGTCGCAGGAATCACAACGTTTATTCAGCAAAAGATGATGATGGCCGGAAATGCAAATCAAAATCCTCAAATGGCTATGATGCTTTGGATTATGCCGATCATGATTGTGGTTTTTGCAATCAATTTTCCAGCCGCCTTATCTCTTTATTGGGTAGTGGGAAATCTATTTATGATTATTCAAACCTACTTCATTAAAGGGCCAGACTTAAAACAAGCGAATATTGAAGGGGTTAAAAAATGAACGAAATCACAATTACGGCCCAGACGATTGAAGCTGCTGTTCAAGAAGCATTAAATGCTTTAGAAGTAGAGCGAAATCAAACAAATGTAGAAATAATTGAACCAGGTAAAAAAGGATTTTTAGGAATCTTTAAGGGAAAACCCGCAGTTGTAAAAGTTACAAAAATAGTTGACCCTGTAGAGGAAGCGGTTCATTTTATTACAAATGTTAGCCGTGAAATGGGGATTTCGATTCATACGAACGTCAAAAAAACCTCCAGAAACTGCATAATTGAGATTAGTAGCGATTCAGCGGGAATGTTGATTGGAAAACATGGGCAAACCCTCAATGCGCTCCAGCTTCTCACACAATTGGTAGCTAATCGATACAGTCAGCAATTTTTAAATGTTGTCTTAAATCCAGAAGGCTACCGGGAAAAACGAAAAGAAATGGTCGAAAAACTGGCAATAAAAATAGCTAATCAGGCGATTAAAACGAATCGATCTGTTCAACTAGAACCAATGCCTTCCCATGAAAGAAAAATGATTCACCAAGCGTTAGCTAAAAATTCTTTAGTTGAGACACAATCCGTTGGCAAAGAACCCAAAAGAAGTATTTTGGTTCAGCCAGTTGCCAAAAAGCACTAGCAAAATAAGCTAGTGCTTTTTTATATGCTTATTTTTATCGATCCAGCGTTCAAAAAAATCAAGATGCATACGTTGTTATTCACATGTGGATAAGTTAAAATAGTACATACTGCCTGTTTTTCTTGCTGTGCATAACAGAAGAACGTTAGAGATGTTCCAAATCGGTGAATTGTGGTATTCTATTTATTTGGTTCATACAAATCACGGGCCTTAAAATAGATGTTTTTGTTCGTAGAAAATTGTTAACGATGATAGTATATAACATCGTTTAAAATAAAAGGTTTATAAAATGAAATGAGGTGAAGTTGGTGCTAGATTTTGATACAATTGCGGCCATTTCTACACCAATGGGAGAAGGAGCTATTGCCATCGTCCGCCTGAGTGGTGAAGAAGCAATTACGATTGCAGATCGTATCTTTAAAAGCGTTTCGAATAAACGATTAACAGACGTAGCTTCTCATACTATTCACTACGGTCATATCGTAGATCCCAAGACGGAGCAAGTCGTTGAAGAAGTGATGCTTTCCATTATGAAAGGTCCCAAGACATTTACTAGAGAAGACATTATTGAAATTAACTGTCACGGAGGAATTGTATCCGTTAATCGTGTGCTGCAGTTAGTTATTGCAAATGGTGCCCGTTTAGCCGAGCCAGGTGAGTTTACAAAACGAGCATTTTTAAATGGTCGAGTAGACTTATCACAAGCAGAAGCTGTAATGGATTTAATTCGTGCCAAAACAGATAAAGCGATGAATATGGCAATTGGCCAAATGGAAGGGCGTTTGTCCAAGCTAGTACGTCATTTACGCCAGGAAATTCTCGAAACACTTGCCCATGTAGAGGTGAACATTGACTATCCAGAATACGACGATGTAGAGGAAATGACTCACCAAGTGTTGATCGAAAAAGCTTCAAATGTACGCCAAGAAATTGATAAGCTTCTTCAAACCTCTCATCAAGGGAAAATTTTAAGAGAAGGATTAGCTACGGTTATTATTGGACGTCCTAATGTAGGGAAATCTTCTCTTCTAAATAGTTTAGTGCAAGATGCAAAGGCTATTGTCACAGACATTCCTGGAACGACGCGAGATGTGATCGAAGAGTACGTTAATGTGCGAGGAGTTCCTCTACGATTAGTTGATACAGCTGGAATTCGTGAAACAGAAGATATTGTAGAACGAATTGGTGTGGAACGCTCCCGTCAGTATTTGAAAGAAGCGGATTTAATTTTGCTTGTGTTGAATTTCAATGAAGAATTAACGGACGAAGATAAAAAGCTATTTGAAGCTGTAGAAGGCATGGACGTTATTGTCATTGTGAATAAAACAGATCTTGAGCAAAAAATTAATCTAGAGGAAGTGCAGCAATTTGCTGGTGATCATCCAGTAGTGACGACTTCGCTTCTTCAAGAACAAGGAGTGGATCAGCTTGAAGAAGCAATCGCAGCTCTTTTCTTTGAAGGAACAATTGAATCTCAAGATTTAACATATTTATCTAATACGAGACATATTGCGCTTTTAACGCAAGCAAGAGGAGCTATCGATGAGGCCATCACAGGTATTGAAAGTGGTGTTCCAATCGATATTGTCCAAATTGATTTAACAAGAACGTGGGAACTATTAGGTGAAATTATTGGTGATGCTGTTCACGAAAGCTTAATTGATCAGTTGTTCTCTCAATTCTGTTTAGGAAAATAGATTATTAAAGGAGGCTACTATTATGCAATATGAAGGTGGACAATATGATGTTATTGTCATTGGAGCAGGTCATGCAGGATGTGAAGCGGCGCTTGCTTCTGCGCGTATGGGTGCTAAAACGTTAACGTTGACCATCAACTTAGACATGGTGGCGTTTATGCCCTGCAATCCTTCTGTAGGTGGTCCTGCAAAAGGTATTGTCGTACGTGAAATTGATGCTCTTGGCGGAGAAATGGGTAGAAATATCGATAAAACTCATATTCAAATGAGAATGTTAAACACAGGAAAAGGTCCGGCTGTTCGAGCACTTAGAGCTCAAGCAGATAAATTTGCTTATCAGCATGAAATGAAAAAAACGTTAGAAAATGAAGAAAACCTAACCCTTATGCAAGGCATGGTAGAACAGTTAATCGTAGAAGACGGTGTATGTACAGGTGTTGTCACTCAAACGGGAGCTGTGTATAAAGCTAAAACAGTTGTTATTACGACAGGAACATTCTTACGCGGGGAAATTATTTTAGGTGAACTAAAATACTCAAGCGGTCCTAACAATCAACAACCGGCTATTAAGCTTTCTGAACACTTAGAGGAGTTAGGACTGGACATGGTCCGTTTTAAAACAGGAACTCCACCTCGTGTTAATAGCTCAACTATCGATTACAGCAAAACGGAGATTCAGCCTGGGGATGATGTGCCTCGTGCTTTCTCATATGAAACAACACAGTACATTACAGATCAATTGCCTTGCTGGTTAACATATACAAGTGAACAAACGCATCAAATTATTGATGACAACCTCCACTTATCCCCTATGTATTCTGGGATGATCAAAGGTACTGGACCACGCTACTGTCCATCTATTGAAGATAAGGTTGTGCGCTTTAATGATAAACCGCGTCACCAAATTTTCTTAGAGCCAGAAGGACGAAATACGCAAGAAGTATATGTTCAAGGACTATCAACAAGCCTTCCTGAGCACGTACAGCGTCAAATGCTTGCAACAATTCCTGGCCTTGAAAAAGTCCAAATGATGCGTGCGGGCTATGCTATTGAATATGATGCAATTGTTCCGACTCAGTTATGGCCAACGCTGGAAACGAAGAAAATTAAAAATCTTTATACGGCTGGACAAATTAACGGAACGTCTGGTTATGAAGAAGCTGCAGGCCAAGGTCTTCTTGCCGGAATTAACGCGGGAAGAAGAGCGCTGGAACAAGAAGAAGTCATCTTAGGACGTTCTGATGCTTACATCGGTGTATTGGTGGATGATTTAGTAACAAAAGGAACAAATGAACCGTATCGTCTGCTAACATCGCGTGCAGAATATCGTTTATTGCTTCGTCACGACAACGCTGATTTACGCCTCACTGAAATTGGTCGTGAACTAGGATTAATCAGCGATGAGCGCTATGCTAAATTTGAACAAAAGAAAGCGGAAATCGAGCAAGAGAAGAAACGTCTTTTCTCTTTTATTATTAAGCCGAATGAAGCTGTTCAACAACTGATTAAAGAAGCTGGCGGCAGCGAATTAAAAGATGGCATTCGTGCGACAGATTTACTTCGCCGCCCTGAAATGACGTATACTCATATTCATCAATTAGCACCAGCGGATGAGACGGTAGATCCTGAAGTAGCTGAACAAGTAGAAATTCAGGTGAAATACGAAGGATATATTCAGAAATCACTTCAACAAGTTGAACGCTTGAAGAAGTTAGAAAACAAAAAGATTCCTGATTATATCGATTATGATGCAATTAACGGTTTAGCTACAGAAGCCCGTCAAAAATTAAACCAAGTGCGTCCACTAACGGTAGCGCAAGCTTCACGTATTTCTGGAGTCAACCCAGCTGATATTTCAATCTTGCTTGTTTATATTGAACAAGGGCGCATCGCTAAAGTATCAAATGATTAAAACTCTTAGGCGCGAAGAAAGGGAAACTCAATGAATATTCAACAGTTTCAACAGCTATTAGAAGAAAAGGGAATTTCTCTTTCTTCTAGACAGCTGAATCAATTTGAAAAGTATTATCAAGTTTTAGTGGAATGGAACGAAAAAATGAATTTAACTGCTATCACTGATCACGGTGAAGTGTATGAAAAGCATTTTTACGATTCTATTTCAGCTGCTTTTTTTCAAGACTTTACAGAAATTGAATCCATGTGTGATGTAGGAGCAGGAGCAGGATTTCCAAGTATTCCGATCAAAATTTGTTTCCCGCATTTGCATGTAACCATTGTTGATTCGTTACAAAAGCGTATTACGTTTTTGACGCATCTTGTAAATGAGCTTGACCTAGACAATGTCACACTATGTCATGATCGAGCTGAAACATTTGGTAAAAAAGAAACGATTCGCGAGTCATTCGATCTTGTAACAGCAAGAGCCGTGGCACGTATCTCGGTTCTTAATGAATTTTGCTTACCGCTTGTTAAAGAACAAGGACGCTTTTTAGCAATGAAAGGTGCTTCTGCCCCTGAGGAATTAAAAAATGGGGAAAAATCATTTCAAGTATTAGGTGGAAAAGTGAAGTCGATTGAACATTTCCAATTGCCTTTGGAGCAAAGTGAACGTTACATTATTTTAATAGATAAAATAAAGAAAACGCCTAAAAAATATCCTAGAAAACCTGGTACCCCAGTTAAGCTTCCATTAGAGTAGGCGGTAAATAGATAGAGAAGAAAATGTTTCATATGAAACATTTTCTTCTCTATATTTTCTATTTAGAAAGCAGGATATGATTAAAAAACATCGAATTAGTTTAAGGCGGGATTTTCCTGAAGGTGGTGTGGGACTATGAAATCTGCTTTTTCACGTTTTTTTAATTTAAAAGAAAAAGATGAGGATATTCGTGTAGAGATTGAAACTGTCCAAGATGAAAATGTCGAAAAAGTTTTAAGAGATGAAGTAAAACAAATTAGGGTTTCAAGTATTATTCCGAATCGTTATCAGCCGCGTACTGTGTTTAATGAAGCAAAAATTGAAGAGCTAGCTCTTACTATTCATACACACGGTATTATTCAACCTATTGTGGTTCGACCGACTGAGGGCGAAGAATACGAATTAATTGCTGGAGAACGCCGGTGGAGAGCTGTACAAAGCTTAGGATGGGATACGGTTCCTGCAATTGTGAAACATTTTAACGATACAGAAACGGCCTCTGTGGCTTTAATAGAAAACTTACAACGTGAAGAGCTAACGGCTGTCGAAGAAGCACTAGCCTACGCAAAGTTAATTGAGTTACATAATCTTACCCAAGAGGCATTAGCTCAACGTTTAGGAAAAGGCCAATCCACAATTGCAAACAAGCTTCGTTTGTTAAAGCTTCCTGTTGAAATACAAGAAGCAATCAAACAAAAATTGATTACAGAGCGACATGCGAGAGCGCTCATTCCCCTCAAAAATCAAGAAAAACAACTTCAAGTATTAGCTGAGATTATTGAAAAACAATTAAATGTAAAACAAACGGAAGATCGAGTAGTTAAATTGTTAGAAACGCAGGTTAAAAAGCCAAAAGCAAAAAGAAAAGCGTTTAGTAAAGATACGCGTATCGCAATGAATACAATCCGTCAATCGTTGACAATGGTTAGTGACAGCGGTATTTCATTAAACACAGAAGAAGAAGAGTTTGATGAATATTTTCAGTTTACTATTAAGATTCCGAAAAAATAAAGAAATAGCCCTCATCTTTTTTTGATGAGGCTTTTTTATCAAAGTTTTTCGTCAGAAAATTCAATGAACAATAAAACTGTCTGGACAAATGGGATGGAAATGAAAGTAGGTGACAACATGGGGAAAATTGTGGCAGTTGCGAATCAAAAAGGCGGGGTTGGAAAAACAACAACCGCTGTTAATTTAGGCGCTTGTTTAGCTGAACAAGGAAAAAAGGTTCTACTTGTAGACGGAGATCCACAGGGTAACGCTACGAGTGGAGTTGGCATAGATAAAGCAGATGTAGATGAATGTATTTACAATGTAGTAGTGGAAGATATGGAAGCCAAAAATGTTGTGCGTTCAACAGCCGTCGAAAATTTATCAATCATTCCCGCGACCATTCAATTAGCTGGTGCAGAAATTGAATTAGTGTCGACTATTTCACGTGAAGTTCGACTTAAGAGAGCTTTAGAAACGGTGAAAGATCACTTTGATTATGTTATTATTGATTGTCCCCCTTCTCTTGGTTTACTGACATTAAATGCGTTAACTGCAGCTGATTCTGTTTTAATACCTGTACAGTGTGAATATTATGCGCTTGAAGGATTAAGTCAATTGCTAAATACCGTTAGATTAGTCCAAAAACATTTGAATAATCAACTGCGTATCGAAGGTGTATTGCTTACTATGCTTGACGCACGCACAAATTTGGGACTCCAGGTAACAGCAGAAGTGAAGAAGTACTTTCAGGATCGGGTTTATCAAACGATTATTCCTCGAAATGTTCGTTTGAGCGAAGCACCTAGTCATGGTGAACCAATTATCTTATATGATGCAAGATCTAGAGGGGCCGCAGTTTATACGGAACTTGCAAAGGAAGTGATTTATAATGGCGAAAGGATTAGGGAAAGGAATTAATGCCTTATTTTCAGGCTTAGATGCACAGGCTGATGATTCAATTCAGGAAGTTGCTATTCACGAACTTAGACCCAACCCCTATCAACCACGTAAAACGTTTAATAAAGAAGCAATTAATGAGTTAAAGCAATCCATTTTACATCATGGCATCTTACAGCCTATTGTAGCTCGCAAAAGCATTAAAGGCTATGAAATCTTAGCGGGTGAAAGACGATTTAGAGCTGCTAAAGAAGCTGACCTTGCTACTGTTCCTGTCATTATAAAAGACTTTTCAGAAAAGCAAATGATGGAACTAGCTTTGTTGGAGAATTTACAGCGTGAAGATTTGACGCCAATTGAAGAAGCAACCGCTTATCAATTGCTTATGGATAAGCTCGATATGACACAGGAGCAACTTGCTACACGACTAGGAAAAAGCCGACCTCATATTGCTAACTATGTTCGCCTCTTGCAACTGCCTGAGGAAATTCAAACCCTCATTTCTACTAATGAATTGTCTATGGGACACGGGCGTACGCTAGTCGGTTTAAAAAATAAAGCTCTTCTACCTAAAGTAGTTGAAAAAATACGCAAGGAACAATTAAATGTCAGACAGCTAGAGGCTTATATTGCTCACTTAAATAAAGCCGTTCCACGTGAAACATCAAAAACCAAAAAAGATAAAGATTTATTCATAAAACAAAGTGAAACACAGCTCCGTGAGCGCTTTGGTACCTCTGTTCATATTACACAAAGCAAGAAAAAAGGAAAAATTGAAATCGAATTTTTCTCTAAAGAAGATTTAAACCGTCTTCTTGAATTATTTAATGATCTTTCTCAGACCAATAAATCTTCTGTATAAAAAAGGTTGTCCTAGTTTTAGGACAACCTTTTTTATTGTTTATAGTGTCTTACAGTTTGGTAAACCGGAGAAGCATTAAACTCTTTCTCTCGTTCGTTGTGTACAGTCTCAATGCTTTTCGCAATTAAATCGGCAATGCACATAACAAGATGAAGCCTCGTATTTTGCAAGACGAAAAACTCCATAAATCCGCTCACGTTGACAACCCCTGTTATATGAATATCCCCGACTGGCGGCAATTCTTTATTAACCCCTGCTCCTGGTTTAACGGGTCCTATTCCAAGTGATGCGGAGCCTACGCTTTTCATACGACCTAAACAAGCATCAATTCCAATAATAAAAGGATTCGGGAAAAGCTTTTGAATATGTTTTAACGTTTCTTTCAAATTAACAGCATGAACAGGCTCTTCTAACGTTCCAAAAATATGAAAAGATGAAACCTTTTTTTCATTCAGTTTCGTTCCGACTAATGGACCCAATGAGTCCCCAGTTGAACGGTCCGTTCCAATACATACAAAAACAATTGGTCTGTCTTTCTGTGCTGGAAGTAAAGATAGTAACTGTGTACTCAGCTTCTTTATAGCAGATTCTTCATCATGAAATACGCGGGTTGAATGTTGTGTCTTCTCAAAGAAGGGAGATTTTAAATTCATAGGGTCCACTCCTTATACATAATAGTAACAGTATACGAAGATTTTGAAGATTCTATACATATATTTCATAGATTGGGGGAAAATCGATGTGGAGAGCCGGGTGTAAATGGATATTCTTAATTATGGGAACGATGATAGGCGCTGGATATGCTTCTGGAAGAGAACTATGGCAGTTTTTTGGTGAAGAAAGCGGACTTGCTATTTTTCTATTTTCTATTATTTTTGCGATTTCTTGCAATGTGATTATGCAAATCAGCTATCGCTATCGAACCAATCAATTTTACCCAGTACTAATTGAATTAATAGGAAAGAAATGGGCTGCAGCCTACGACGTTTTAATCGTTTTTTATTTGTTTACGACGACGGTGATTATGATTGCAGGAGGCGGGGCGACATTGGAAATGTGGCATGTTCCTTACTGGTGGGGAATTGGTGCTCTTAGTGCGTTGATTGTCTTTGTTTTTTCAAGAGGATTAAGTGGACTGCTTTCTATCAATTCTTTCGTTATGCCAATCTTAATGATTGGACTAGCTGGCGTACTTCTTACATTTATTTTACGTCATCCTGGAGTAACTAATTGGCATCTTCAGCATAATTGGCCTGCTGCTTTTACCTTTACGGCTTTGAATATTCTTCCTCTCGTCGCGGTATTATCTACAATTGGAAAGGAAATTAAAAGCAAAAAAGAGATTTATATTGCAAGTGTTGGCAGTGGTTTTTTATTAGGAGGTCTCTCCTTTATTTATAATGAATCACTTATTCAAGTTTCAGGGCTTCTTTCCTCTTATGAAATTCCATTATTCGCTATTCTTAAAGATTTTCCTTATATGATGACGTTTTTAATGAGCATTGTTTTGCTTATCGCAATTTATACGACAGCCGTTTCGGGAATTTTAGGATTGACCGCGCGTTTTCATACTGAAAAGGTGCAATCTCTTTGGAAACTGGCAGCCTGCTGGCTACTTTTAATGATTCCCTTTACAAAGGTAGGGTTTTCTACTTTGATTGCCGTTTTGTATCCAATGTATGGAATCGTCAATTTATTTCTAGTAACAGCCGTTCTGTTGTATCCATTTCGAAATCGCTACAAAAGTTCGTAGAAACTTGCTACAATAGGTTAAAACTTTCTCATATGCAGATTATGTTACGTTAGGAGCTACATGTAGTATGAATTCGTTGAAGTCGGTTTTTAAGAACGTGTTTGAGCCATTTTTTCAAGAAGAAACGTGGGCACATATTGGAGAGGGATTTATAAAAATTCTGTTGATTCTACTTATTTCCATGTTTTTAATTCGGATTGGAAAGAAAGCGTTAAATAAATTTGTAGAGGTTCGCACAAATAGCCCTCTGCGTATTTCTGAGCGACGAGAAGCTACGATGGTCCGTTTGCTTCAAAATATTTTTTCTTATGCCATTTATTTCGTTGCGGGAGTTATGATTTTAGAAACATTATCGGTAGATGTCCGTGGATTGCTAGCGGGGGCTGGAATCGTAGGGCTCGCAGTAGGGTTTGGTGCTCAAAACTTAGTGAAAGACATTATCACGGGATTTTTTATTATCTTTGAAGATCAGTTCTCCGTTGGGGATTATGTTCGAGTAGGAACATTCGAGGGAACTGTGGAAGAAATTGGGTTGCGCACCACGAAGATTAAGAGTTGGACAGGCGAAATTAATATTTTGCCCAATGGCAGTATTGTGGAGGTCACTAATTTTTCGTTACATAACAGCGTAGCTTTCGTTGATGTAAGCATTTCTTATGAAGAAAACATACAAAAAGCAGAACAAGTGATTTTAGACCTGTTAGAAGAATTGCCAAGTCGCTATGAAGATATGGTGAAAACGCCTGAACTGCTGGGGGTTCAAAATATCCATGCAACTGAAGTTACAATGAGGATTACAAGCGAAGTAAAACCAATGAGACATTTCCATATTTCTCGTATGATTCGTAAAGAAGTGCGTACAAGGCTAAATGAACATGGAATTGAAGTTCCATTTCCACGTATGGTTATGTATAATCGTACAGAAGAAGCACAGCATTCGTCGACGTTGAAAGGGACATAAGGAGGAGAGAGCTGATGACGGAAAAAGAATTTGGTTTAAATGACGTTGTGGAAATGAAAAAACCTCATCCTTGCGGTACAAATGAATGGAAAATCATTCGAATGGGAATGGATATCCGTATTAAATGTGAAGGCTGCGGCCATAGCGTAATGATTCCAAGACGTGATTTTGCACGTAAAATGAAAAAAATTCTTGTAAAGCATGAGGAATAACCTCATGCATTTTCTATGTTTATGCCTTATACTGTAAGGTGGGACAAAATGAGGCACCTTAACCCCATGCGGTTAAAGGTTCTTTATCAAACTTGTATTTCAAAAGTTGACTCACTATAATTGTGACAGGTTAACTTGTTTCGGATATATAAAGAGGAGTGAATAAATATATGGCTTTAACAGCTGGAATTGTTGGTCTTCCTAACGTTGGAAAATCAACATTATTTAATGCAATTACACAAGCGGGCGCAGAATCTGCGAACTACCCTTTCTGTACGATTGATCCTAACGTAGGTATCGTAGAAGTACCTGATCATCGTCTTCAAAAACTTACAGAGCTTGTAAAACCTAAAAAAACAATCCCAACAGCATTTGAATTCACAGATATCGCTGGAATCGTAAAAGGTGCTAGTAAAGGTGAAGGATTGGGAAATAAATTCTTATCTCATATTCGAGAAGTAGATGCGATTTGTCACGTTGTGCGTTGTTTTGAAGATGAAAACATCACGCACGTTTCAGGAAAAGTAGATCCTATCTCAGATATTGAAACAATTAATTTAGAGTTGATTTTAGCAGATTTAGAAACGGTAGAGAAACGTATTGGCCGTGTTCAAAAAATGGCTAAACAAAAAGATAAAGAAGCAATGTATGAATACGAAATTCTAGAGAAACTAAAGAATGCATTTGAAAGTGATCAGCCAGCTCGTGCTGTATCATTTACAGAAGAACAAATGAAATTAGTAAAACAATTTCACTTGCTAACGATTAAGCCTATTCTTTATGTAGCAAACGTTGCTGAAGATGAAGTAGCCGATGCATCTGCTAACGAATATGTAGCAAAAGTGCGTGAGTATGCGGCAAGCGAAGGTGCAGAAGTAATTGTTGTTTGCGCACGCATTGAATCTGAAATTGCTGAACTTGAAGGAGAAGAAAAAGCAATGTTCCTTGAAGAACTAGGCATTGAACAGTCAGGTCTAGATCAGCTTGTACGTGCAGCGTACGATTTACTTGGATTAGCTACGTACTTTACAGCTGGTGAGCAAGAAGTACGCGCGTGGACGTTTACACAAGGTATGAAAGCTCCTGAGTGTGCAGGTATTATTCATACAGATTTTGAACGTGGATTTATTCGTGCAGAAACGGTGTCATACGAGGATTTATTAGCTGCCAAAACAATGGGAGCAGCTCGTGAAGCTGGAAAAGTACGTTTAGAAGGAAAAGAATACATCGTAAAAGACGGAGACGTTATGCATTTCCGCTTTAACGTATAAGATTAAAAGCCGAAAGAAGATATCTTCTTTCGGCTTTTATCGTTGGCGAAAATATTAGCGTATATTTACGAAACAGCCCGCAATGCATATTGCTTTGCCTAGGGTAGTGTGCTATAATTTTAATTCGTGAGTAATATTTTATTGCTCCTTGCCCGTTTCGGGCCGTTAGACCAAAAGGAGGTGACAGTGATGAGAAAGTATGAAGTAATGTACATCATCCGTCCAAGCATTGATGACGAAGCAAAGAAAGCATTAGTTGAGCGCTTCAACGGCGTATTAACTGATAATGGTGCTGAAATCGCAAATGTTAAAGAATGGGGTAAACGTCGTTTAGCATACGAAATCAATGATTTCCGTGACGGTTACTACATGATTCTTGACGTGGCGGCTACTTCAGAAGCAGTTTCTGAATTTGATCGTCTTGCGAAAATCAACGAAGACATTATCCGTCATATCGTTGTTAAACAAGAAGCATAATTAAACGTTTAAATAAATGGGTTTTATTTCCTTAAGGAGTGGTTCTGATGATGAATCGCGTAATTCTCGTAGGACGCTTAACCAAAGATCCTGAATTACGTTATACCCCGAGTGGAGCAGCGGTTGCAACATTCACTTTAGCGGTAAACCGCACATTTACAAATCAGCAAGGTGAACGTGAAGCTGACTTCATCAACTGTGTTGTATGGCGTCGTCAGGCTGAAAATGCAGCCAATTTCCTTAAAAAAGGAAGTTTAGCTGGTGTTGATGGTCGACTACAATCTCGCAGTTACGAAGGACAAGACGGTCGTCGTGTATACGTAACGGAAGTTGTAGCGGAAAGTGTGCAATTTTTAGAGCCGAAAAGTGGCGGTGGGGATACGCAACGCAGTAACTTTGCTAACACTGGAGGATCTGGACAAGGCTCTCCATTTGGAGATAATCAGAACCGTAACTCAGGTAATCAAGGTTATACTCGCGTTGATGATGATCCATTTGCAAATAATGGCGAGACAATTGACATTTCTGATGACGATTTACCGTTTTAATTCGCAGTAGATTATCCGGAGTATAAAATTTTATAGAAACTTTTAAGCGGAAGGAGGCGTATCAAAATGGCAGGTGGACGTAAAGGTGGACGCAACAGACGTCGTAAAGTTTGTTTCTTCACAGCAAACGGCATCACTCACATCGATTACAAAGATGTAGATATGCTTAAAAAATTCGTTTCAGAGCGTGGTAAAATTTTACCTCGTCGTGTAACTGGAACAAGCGCTAAATACCAACGTAAATTAACGATCGCTATCAAACGCGCTCGTCAAATGGCATTATTACCATATGTTTCTGGTGAATAATGAACGGTATAAAAAGAGGCAGTAAGGATTCCCTTACTGCCTCTTTTTACATTACATAGGTGCTCTTTTGTCAAATAGTTGCTTCTTATGAACTGAATCGATAAAATAAATAATAGTCTATATCAACGAGGTGAAGTTGTGAAAGGAATTCGATATATTACAGAAGGAGCAGCTCTTTTAGCGCTGTTTGTAGCGCTGTTGCTTTTTTCACTATACATACCTGTTGTGGGAACCATTTTCCAACTAGCGCTAGCTGTTCCATTTATTGTGTATACCGTTCGTCATGGGTGGAAAAAGGCAATATTATTTTTAGTAGTAGGGTTGTTATTGACTTTGTTATTTGGAAATGTATTGACTCTTCCTTTTACACTTGTATTTGGTATTGGTGGATTAGCAATAGGAATGCTTTACCGACAAAAACAAAAAAGGTATACCATTTTACTAGGCGGCACGGTTGCATTTAGTTTAGGTTTACTTTTATTGTTCGTAGGAGCAAATGTCATTTTTAATGTTAATTTAATGGAGCAAATAAATAATGCTTTAGATCAATCGATTAATCAAAGTATTGAAATGATGAAAAGTTTAGGACAAGACGTTAAGGAATCTCAAATTGACCAAATGAGAGATGCATTTGATATGTTTAAAAATCTGCTGCCTCTATTAATTGTTATGGGTGGAGTTATTCTAGCCTTTTTCTCTCAGCTTATTGCTACGCCTATTCTTAAAAGAACAGGTTATGAGGTGCAAGCATTCCCGCCTTTTCGTGAATTTAAACTTCCTAAAAGTATTCTATGGTATTATTTGATTGCATTAATCTTATCCTTCCCATCTTTTAATATTGAACAAGGTACATTTATGTACGTAGCTATTATCAACATCGTGATGGGACTGCAAATGCTAGTCGTGTTACAAGGGATCTCTTTTATTTTCTATTTCTCACATCAAAAAGGGTATGCCAAAGCAATTCCAATTGTTGTAACAATTTTAGCATTAATTATTCCAATTATCCTTCAAATTGTGCGCATCTTAGGTATAATTGATTTAGGATTTAATTTAAGAAAACAATTAGACACAAAAAAGTAGATATTGTGGAACTTAAAAAAGTAGGAGCTGAAATGGATGCCTGTCTTTACAAAAAAGAACGTCATTCGCTATCCATTTTACTCATTGTATAGTATAGCCCTGATTTTAGTAGGTATCGTGACCTATCATAATTGGATCATAGGAATGATAGGCTTTATATTACTATTAGCCTGTCTTTTTCTATACATGAGAATGGAGCGAATGCTGTCCGATGAGTTTGAAACCTATATTTCAATGCTGTCTCATCGGTTGAAAAAAGTAGGCGAAGAGGCATTAATGGAAATGCCGATTGGGATTATGCTATTTAATGATGAATATCAAATTGAATGGACCAATCCTTTTCTAGCATCTTGTCTCGGTGAAGACACACTGGTGGGAAGATCATTATACGATGTGGCAGAGAGTATTATTCCACTGATCAAACAAGAAGTGGAAACAGAAGTTGTCACGTTGCATGATCGGAAATTCAAAGTGGTGATTAAACGAGACGAGCGCTTACTGTACTTCTTTGATATTACAGAGCAAATAGAAATCGAAAAATTGTATGAGGAAGAACGAACAAGTTTAGGCATTATCTTTTTAGATAATTATGATGAACTAACGCAAGGAATGGATGATCAAGTTAAAAGTAACTTGAATAGCCAAGTAACTTCTATGTTAAATAGTTGGGCTCAAGAATACGGTATTTTTATTAAACGTACGTCTTCTGAGAAATTTATTGCGATTATGAATGAACAAATCTTAATTCATTTAGAGCGAAGCAAATTTTCTATCTTAGACCAAGTTCGAGAAGAGACGTCTAAACAAAATATACCGCTTACATTGAGCATTGGTATCGGAGCTGGTGCTGCTGATTTACCTGAGCTGGGTGCTTTAGCTCAATCTAGCTTGGATTTGGCCTTAGGCCGAGGTGGAGATCAAGTAGCGATTAAACAGCCGAATGGAAAAGTGAAATTCTTTGGCGGCAAGACTAATCCAATGGAAAAACGGACGCGCGTGCGTGCCAGAGTTATTTCTCACGCGTTAAAAGAGCTCATTACAGAGAGTGGAAAAGTGATTATCATGGGTCATAAGTATCCGGATATGGATGCTGTAGGAGCTGCTATTGGGATATTAAAAGTAGCGCAAGTAAATCAGAAAGACGGTTTTATCGTATTAGATCCTGATCATATTGATACAGGTGTTCAGCGAATGCTAGAAGAGATTAAAAAGAAAGAAGGCCTGTGGGAACGATTTATTACGCCTGAAGAAGCCTTAAATCTTGTGAGTGATGATACTCTTTTAGTAGTAGTAGATACGCATAAGCCGTCGCTCGTTATTGAAGAAAGGTTATTAAATCGTATTGAAAATGTCGTGGTCATTGATCATCATAGACGAGGAGAAGACTTTATCGAAGACCCTCTTCTTGTCTATATGGAGCCATATGCTTCCTCGACAGCAGAACTCGTTACTGAGCTTCTTGAATACCAGCCAAAACGATTTAAAATTGATATGCTAGAAGCAACAGCACTTTTAGCCGGTATTATTGTCGATACAAAAAGCTTTACATTACGCACGGGATCTCGTACGTTTGATGCAGCGTCCTTTTTACGTTCTCAAGGCGCAGATACGGTTCTTGTTCAAAAGTTTTTAAAAGAAGATATCACACAATATGTACAGCGAGCACGCTTTATTGAACATGCAGAGATTTATACAGCAGGTATTGCCATTTCACGCGCTGAACCGAACAAAATGTATGATCAAGTGTTAATCGCGCAAGCTGCAGATACGTTGCTTTCAATCAGCGGAGTGGTTGCTTCGTTTGTTATTTCTAAGCGACGGGATAATCTAATTGGCATTAGTGCTAGATCGCTTGGAGATATCAATGTACAAGTTATTATGGAAAGTCTCCAAGGCGGAGGCCACTTAACGAATGCTGCTACTCAACTTCAAGACATTAGTTTGGATGAAGCTGAAGAAAGGCTTAAACAAGCAATTGATGAGTACTTAGATGGAGGTAAAAAATCATGAAAGTAATTTTCTTAAAAGATGTAAAAGGAAAAGGCAAAAAAGGTGAAGTGAAAAATGTTTCAGATGGTTATGCACATAACTTCTTATTAAAGAATGGTTATGCTGTTGAAGCTACAGGCGGTAATGTGAAGGTATTAGAAGCACAAAAAAATAGAGAGCAAAAAGATGCAGCTGCAGAACTTCAAGCAAACAAAGAGTTAAAAGCAACTCTTGAAGAACTAACAGTTGAATTAACAGCAAAATCTGGTGAAGGTGGCCGTTTATTCGGTTCTATCACAAGCAAACAAATTGCTGAAGAATTAAAGAAAAAACACAAAATTAAAGTAGATAAGCGTAAAATTGAATTAAATGATGCCATTCGCGCATTAGGCTACACAAATGTACCGGTTAAATTACATCCGGAAGTAACGGCTACTGTAAAGGTACACGTGACTGAACAAAAATAAACGTACGATTGAGAAATAAGTAAATAATATAAAGGGTTGGCGCGGACTTGTATTTGTTCGCGCCAACATTTATGATGAAAGAAAATACTGAAAGAATATAAGAGGGGCATAGAAATATGAGTGATCTTTTTGCTGATCGTCTTCCGCCTCAGAATATTGAAGCAGAGCAAGCGCTATTAGGGGCCATTTTCTTAGAGCCTTCTTCTTTAACCTTAGCATCTGAACTGCTGATACCTGAAGATTTTTATCGGGCATCGCACCAGAAAATCTTTACATGTATGCTGAAACTTTCTGACCAAGGTGAACCGGTTGATTTGGTAACGGTAACGTCTGAATTAGCTGACCAAAAAATCCTAGAAGAAGTTGGCGGCGTATCGTATTTAAGTGATTTAGCTAACTCTGTTCCAACGGCTGCAAACGTAGAATATTACGGTAAAATTGTAGAAGAAAAGTCGATTTTACGCCGTCTAATTCGTACTGCAACGCATATTGCTTCAGAAGGATATGCAAGGGAAGACGAAGTGGAAGTTTTATTAAATGAAGCGGAAAAAAACATTTTAGAAGTAGCACAGCGTAAAAACAGCGGTGTGTTTCAAAATATCAAAGATGTACTTGTACAAACGTACGATGATATCGAAGTTCTTCACAATCGAAAAGGTGACATTACAGGTATCCCAACTGGGTTTAGTGATTTAGATAGAATGACAGCAGGGTTCCAACGAAATGATTTAATCATTGTAGCGGCCCGTCCATCGGTAGGTAAAACGGCTTTTGCCTTAAATATTGCGCAAAACGTTGCAACGAAAACGGATGAGAACGTAGCAATATTCAGTTTAGAGATGGGTGCTCAGCAGCTTGTTATGAGGATGCTGTGTGCCGAAGGAAATATTGATGCACAAAGGCTGCGTACAGGCTCGCTTACAGCCGATGACTGGGGAAAGCTCACGATGGCAATGGGATCTTTGTCCAATGCAGGGATTTATATTGATGATACACCGGGTATTCGAGTAGGTGAAATTCGTTCTAAGTGTCGTCGCTTGAAACAAGAAGGCGGACTTGGGATGATTTTAATTGACTACTTACAGCTTATTCAAGGTAATGGACGAAGCGGAGAAAACCGACAGCAGGAAGTATCTGAAATTTCGCGTGCGTTAAAAGCTTTAGCCCGTGAATTAGAAGTTCCTGTTATCGCCTTATCACAGCTTTCCCGTGGTGTAGAGCAGAGACAAGATAAGCGACCGATGATGTCTGATATCCGTGAATCCGGAAGTATTGAGCAGGATGCCGATATCGTAGCTTTCTTATATCGTGAAGACTATTATGAAAAAGACACAGAAAATCAAAATATTATCGAGATTATTATAGCTAAGCAGCGTAACGGTCCAGTTGGAACCGTACAGCTTGCCTTTGTAAAAGAATACAATAAATTCGTTAATCTCGAGCGGCGCTTTGATGACGCAGGAGTGCCGCCTGGTGCATAAAACCTCTCAATATGAGAGGTTTTATTTTATTGTTATCGCATTCGTTCCGCAAAATACGATATATTTGTAATAACTTTTGTTAAATCGTTCGGATTTAATTGACTTTAGTGTGATAAATTGATACACTTATCCATGGTTAAATTATGTCGTAGTGAGCTGTTGCTTACTAAGCGGAGGTGCTTAAGATATGTCTTCAGTCGTTGTAGTAGGAACACAATGGGGAGATGAAGGAAAAGGGAAGATTACAGACTTCCTATCAGAAAATGCAGAAGTGATTGCACGTTACCAAGGTGGGAACAATGCAGGTCACACAATTAAGTTTAATGGTGAAACTTATAAGTTACATTTAATTCCTTCAGGTATTTTTTATAATGACAAAACGTGTGTAATTGGAAACGGTATGGTTGTTGATCCAAAAGCACTTGTTCAAGAATTAAAATACTTACATGATCGCGGTGTAACAACAGAAAACTTACGTATTAGTAACCGAGCTCATGTGATTCTTCCATATCATTTAAAATTAGATGAAGTTGAAGAAGAACGTAAAGGTGAAAATAAGATTGGTACAACGAAAAAAGGTATTGGACCAGCTTATATGGATAAAGCAGCACGTGTTGGTATTCGAATTGCCGATTTACTAGACCGTGAAGTATTTGAAGCAAAATTAACACAAAACTTAGCTGAAAAGAATCGCCTTCTTGAAAAAATGTATGAAGTAGAAGGCTTTACATTAGAAGAAATTTTAGATGAGTACTATGAGTATGGTCAACAAGTTGCAAAATATGTTGTTGATACATCAGTAGTATTAAATGATGCGTTAGACGAAGGACGTCGTGTACTATTTGAAGGCGCACAAGGTGTTATGTTAGATATCGACCAAGGAACATATCCATTTGTTACATCTTCAAACCCAGTAGCGGGTGGAGTAACAATTGGTTCTGGTGTAGGTCCATCTAAGATCAAACACGTTGTAGGTGTATCAAAAGCCTATACAACTCGTGTTGGTGACGGTCCTTTCCCAACTGAATTAACAAACGAAATCGGTGATCAAATCCGTGAAGTAGGACGTGAATATGGTACAACAACTGGTCGTCCTCGCCGTGTAGGTTGGTTTGACAGTGTAGTTGTACGTCATGCTCGCCGCGTTAGCGGAATCACAGACTTATCTTTAAACTCAATTGATGTATTAACGGGAATTGAGACATTAAAGATTTGTGTAGCTTACCGTTATAAAGGGGAAGTTATGGAAGAATTCCCTGCTAGCTTAAAAACACTTGCAGAATGCGAACCTGTATATGAAGAGCTTCCAGGTTGGACAGAAGATATCACGGGTGTGAAAACATTAGATGAGTTACCTGATAACGCTCGCCACTACTTAGAGCGCGTGTCTCAATTAACAGGTATTCCTTTATCTATTTTCTCTGTAGGTCCAGATCGTACACAAACAAATGTATTACGTGGTGTATATAGCTAAATAAAAAGAGTTAGCTCTTCGTGAGCTAACCTTTTTTATTTATAATTGGTGCTTTGTTAACAAGACTTTTAAAAAAAGCTCAATAATAAAAAGAAAGTTTTAAAAAAACTATTGCATTCATATGAAATATCATGTTATTATAATAAGCGTCGCTAAGAGATATAACATGAGCCATTAGCTCAGTTGGTAGAGCATCTGACTTTTAATCAGAGGGTCGAAGGTTCGAGTCCTTCATGGCTCACTTTTGTTACAACGTGGCCCGTTGGTCAAGCGGTTAAGACACCGCCCTTTCACGGCGGTAACACGGGTTCGAATCCCGTACGGGTCATTTTTAATATTTTTAATACATAGCATATAGACTGAGGTCCCGTGGTGTAGCGGTTAACATGCCTGCCTGTCACGCAGGAGATCGCGGGTTCGATTCCCGTCGGGACCGCCATTTTGGCTCGGTAGCTCAGTTGGTAGAGCAAAGGACTGAAAATCCTTGTGTCGGCGGTTCGATTCCGTCCCGAGCCATCAAAAAGCATGACTTTATTTAAAGTCATGCTTTTTTCTTTTATTTACATTTAAAAGAAAACGTTATTTGCTTTGCATCTCTTTTATGGTAATATATTACTTTTGTATTTGGAGATGGTTGAAAATCATATATCTTCATGTATAGTAGAGGATGAACTTGTGACGTTTCAAGGGTTATCAAGTATAATAAAACTACGGTATTCAAACAGTATGAATACTATCTTTTATATTTTGCTTCAACTAATAAAGGAGAACGATGATCATGGATAAACGTATTTTAGTCGTAGATGACGAAAAGCCGATTGCAGATATTTTAAAGTTTAATTTGCAAAAAGAAGGTTACGAAGTATTTTGTGCTTATGATGGCGTAGAAGCACTTGAAAAAGTGGAAGAAGTACAGCCTGAAATGATTTTATTAGATATTATGCTTCCTCAGAAAGATGGAATGGAAGTTTGCCGAGAAGTGCGTAAAAAATATGATATGCCCATTATCATGTTAACAGCAAAAGACTCTGAAATTGACAAGGTTTTAGGTCTAGAATTAGGTGCAGATGATTATGTAACTAAGCCGTTCAGTACGCGTGAATTATTAGCACGTGTAAAAGCTAATTTACGTAGACATCAGCAGGTAGCTGTTCCAACAGAAGAAAGTGAAACGAATGAAATTACGATTGGAGCACTTGTTATTCATCCAGATGCTTATATTGTGTCTAAGCGCGGAGAAACGATTGAACTGACTCATCGTGAATTTGAGCTGCTGCATTATTTAGCGAAGCACATTGGACAAGTCATGACGCGTGAACACTTGCTTCAAACTGTATGGGGTTATGACTATTTTGGTGATGTGCGTACGGTAGATGTAACAGTTCGAAGATTACGTGAAAAAATTGAAGATAATCCAAGCCATCCAATGTGGATTGTAACAAGACGTGGAGTAGGCTATTATTTACGCAGCCCAGAGCAGGAGTAATTTTAGATGAAGAAAGTAAGGCTCCTGCAATCTATTCATTTAAAGTTTGTATTGATTTATGTGCTGCTCATTTTAATTGCGATGCAAATTATTGGGGTCTATTTTGCACGACAATTAGAAAAAGAATTAGTTAACAACTTTCGAACGTCTCTTCAAGAGCGGACAGACTTGCTGACGTATAACATTGGACAAGAAATGGTGAAAAATCGTGATGATGATTCACCGACTCTTGAGGAAGACTTAAAGACTATTTTAAGAGATTTTGCTTCAAGACCCAATTTAGCTTCAAATGATATGAATGACATTTCTGAAGTAAGAGTCATTGACCAAAATAGAAGAATCATTGCTACATCGAACTCAAATCCTCAACAGATCATAGGTAAAAAGACTAATGATTTAGCGATTACAAATGCGTTGTTAGCAGGAACGAACTCTGATAATGTATTTGTTGATCAAAGCGGGCAGCGAATCAGAGTTATGATACAGCCTATCCGTTTACAGGATAAAGTAGGTGCCAGTCAATCAAGTTCAACTAATAAAAATGGAAAAGTTCAGTCTAGCGAAGAAATCTTAGGCGCTATTTACTTAACAGCTTCCATGGAGCCTGTTTACGATCAAATGAGTAATATCAATCAGATCTTTAAGGCAGGTACGGTGATTGCTCTTTTTATCACAGCTATTTTAGGCGTGTTTTTAGCTCAGACCATTACTCGTCCAATGTCTGAAATGAGAAAACAAGCACTTGAGATGGCCAAAGGGAATTTTACGAGAAAAGCTAAGGTGTACGGGTATGATGAAATTGGTCAGCTAGCTCTCACATTCAACAACTTAACAAGAAAGCTTCAAGAAGCACAGGCAACGACAGAAGGGGAGCGCCGTAAGCTTAGTTCGGTATTAGCTCATATGACGGACGGCGTTATTGCGACGGATCGAAAGGGAAGAGTAATTTTAATTAATGATCCAGCCGCAGCTATGCTAAATGTTTCACGTGAAACGGTTTTGTCTGATCCAGTTGTTTCCCTATTAGATCTTGAAGAAACGCATACGTTTGAAAGCTTGCTTGCCAATCAAGAGTCATTAATTTTGGACTTTAGTACAAAATCGGATCCCTTTATTTTACGAGCTACCATTTCCGCTATTCAAAAAGAGACCGGTTTTATCAACGGGATTATCATTGTCTTGCATGACATTACAGAGCAGGAGAAAATTGATCAAGATCGCCGAGAATTTGTAGCGAATGTTTCACATGAATTGCGTACGCCGTTAACAACGATGCGCAGTTATTTAGATGCGCTTGCAGACGGTGCTTGGCAAGATAAGGACTTAGCTCCAACATTTTTAAATGTAACGCAAACGGAGACAGAGCGAATGATTCGTCTCGTTAACGACTTGCTTCAATTATCTAAGCTAGATAGCCAAGACTACCGATTTAGTCGTGACCCAATCAATTTTGTGAAGTTTTATCATTACATCATTGATCGCTTTGAAATGACAATTGAACAAGGTATTTCGTTCGTGCGCGACTTGCCAAATGAAGCAATCTATGTCGCTATTGATCAAGATAAAATTACACAAGTATTAGATAACATTATTTCCAATGCAATAAAATATTCACCTGAAGGCGGAACCATTACATTTTCAATTGCTCAGCATACGCATGAAATTGTTGTGAGCATTAAAGACCAAGGTATGGGAATTCCAAAATCAAATTTAGCTAAAATTTTCGAACGCTTCTATCGTGTAGATAAAGCACGAACGCGTAAATTAGGCGGAACAGGATTAGGGCTTGCTATTGCTAAGGAAATTATTGAAGCACATGATGGACGCATTTGGGCAGATAGTCAGGAAGGAAAAGGAACAACGATTTACTTTACTCTTCCGATTGAAAGTGAGAATGATGACGAATGGGAATGAGATATGAACATATCAAAACGGCCATCTTAGTTGTTCTCGTCGCTTCCAGTTTAATTATGACGTATCATATATGGACGTATCAGCCTTCTTATAAGGTCATTTCAAAAAATCAACATTTGCAAGAAGTTGAAGTTAGTTCAAAAAGTAAAATAGAAGATCATATTCTTCCAACAGAAGTTCTCTATCATCGAAACGATAATCACTACATGTCTCACGATGAAGATGATGTAAACAAATGGGTAAATGAAATGAAAAAGTGGAAATTTTCGAATGTGACGGACGTTTCGGATGCTATTTCTCCTGATGGATTTTTAAATTATGTCCATGGAAGTAATTCTATTGAAGTGCTGTATCCAGACGCACTACCTTTGAAAACATTTCAACAGCTTTTTTCATTTTCTCAAACGTCTTTGCCTAATCAAACATTTGACCGTGTACTCATTAAAATTAAGCGTACACCTTCCTTTTTCGTGAGCGTGTATCTTGTGAATTATGAGCAAAAAAAGATTTATTCGGTTACAGTCAAGAATTTGGCCAAAGATGATATCAAAGAATTAGAAGATAAAATGAAGCGTACGTATGCCCCGAGCCTTGTATATAAAGAAAACAAAAATCGGTATATCTTCCTTCCGGAAAATAATATTACGATGAATAGTGAAGTCTACTATACGAGCATGAGGCATTTAGATATTGAAAAATATAAAGAAGCGCTTTTTAACAACCCAGACTATGCACGGAAAGAAACGTCTACAAACCGAGATGTCTACACTGAAGGTACAAAAGTGATCAATGTCAATACGAAGACAGATGTGATGGAATATGTGAATCTTGTAAATTCCACGACCGAGGTAATGGAAGATTATAATTTAATAAATCGCAGCTTTAGCTTCGTTAATGACCACGGCGGCTGGACAGAATCTAATTACAGGTTCAACAGCTGGAATCGCATTACAAAAGAAATTAGCTATCGTTATTATAAAGATAACTATCCAGTGTACAGCAATCAGGGAATGACTGAAATATATCAAAGATGGGGAAATGCGGAGATTTTAAATTACCGTCGTCCTCTTTATCGTTTTGTAAGAGTACAGGACTCGAGTGTAGAAAAGCTGCAGTCATCTCAAAAGGTGATTCAATTAATTGAAAAACATCAAAACTTTGACCCGAATCTGTTAAAAGATATTTCAATAGGCTATCAGCTAGAAGAAGTGTCACAGCAGCCGAAAACCGGCGAAAAGACGGTTGAGTTTAATTCTAATTCTGTCAAACTCGTTCCTTCTTGGTTCTATTATTATAATAGCAAATGGTATCGAATTGCACCGCCGACCGAAGGAGGCGATAACGATGGATTGGAATAGAACAAAAACCATCTTTATTTTCACTTTCTTGATTCTTAATATTTACTTAGGCTATCAGATTTTTAAAACTCATCAAGAAGATCAGTACTCTCTATTTGTGGAGTCGAGCGTGGAAGAACAATTAACGAGTGAAGGCATTGAATATAAACATTTACCTGTAGATGTGAAAGAAGCTTCTTCGTTAAATGCTAAAAGTAAGCTGTTTAAAGAAGAAGACTTAAAAAAGCTGAAAGAGCAAAAAGCAGCGCTGCTTGAGGAAAAAACAATTCGAAGCGTATTGGACAAACCTTTTTCAGTGCCTGAAAAAAATACAAAAGCAAAGCTAAGTCAATTTTTGAAACGATATGTGCTCTCCGGTGAAGATTATGAGCTATGGAACGTTAATAAAGAGAAAAAAACAGTTACATTCTTTCAACAATATAAAAAACACAAAATCTATGACAATGAAAATGGCATGATCATTGCTCATTTAAATGACAAAGGTGAAATTGTTTCATATGAACAAACGATGCTAGGTTCCGTGAAAACGTTGGATGATGAGCAGGATGTTTTGTCTCCTTTAAAAGCATTGGAAAATTTGTTTTTGAAGGATGAATTGAAAAAGAAAGATTCTGTAACAAACGTAGAGTTTGGATACTATACGTTTGATCTGCCGTTATTAAATTCTCAAGTTTTAGCACCAACTTGGCACATTGTTGTAAATGGAGATACAAGTTATTTTGTAAATGCCTTTGAAGGACAGATCATTAAAAAAGGAAATAAATAAGTATTTGGAGTGAGATAAATGAGCCTGCATTTCAGCGTGCTAGCGAGTGGGAGCACAGGAAATGCGATTTTAGTAAGTGATGGAGAACATTCCTTACTAGTTGATGCAGGGCTGAGCGGAAAGCAAATGGAAGCTCTCTTTCAACAAGTAAATCGCAATATCCCGGATTTATCAGGAATTTTAGTGACTCACGAACACAGTGACCATATTAAAGGACTAGGTGTTCTGGCA
Source organism: Priestia sp. FSL W8-0524 (assembly GCF_038005965.1). NCBI lineage: Bacteria > Bacillati > Bacillota > Bacilli > Caryophanales > Bacillaceae > Priestia > Priestia sp. FSL W8-0524. The sequence goes on along the minus strand of NZ_JBBOUG010000001.1, from coordinate 4,903,603 downwards.
CGTAAATATAAGCTCCCTATTTTCGCAAATGAAAAAACGTGGAACGCAATGGATGGCTTGATCGGCAATATTGATACGGAACAGAAGTTTCACTTTGAAATTGGCCAAACGAAATCGTTTGGTCAATTGGAAGTGGAGTCTTTTGGCGTTTCGCATGATGCCGCAGAGCCTATGTTTTATGTCTTTCATCAAGGGTCTAAAAAATTAACCCTTATTACGGATACCGGCTATGTAAGTGACCGCATGAAAGGTACGATTAAAAATAGCGATATGTACGTATTTGAAAGCAATCATGATGTTGAAATGCTGAGAATGGGGCGCTACCCTTGGAGCATTAAAAGACGAATTCTAAGCGACGTGGGACATGTATCGAATGAAGACGCGGCGCTTGCAATGGCAGATGTGATTGGAGATCAAACCAAACGCATTTATTTGGCGCATTTGAGTCAAGACAATAACATGAAGGAAATTGCCCGCATGTCGGTTGCACAAGTGTTACAACAAAAAGACATCAATGTAGAGGACAATATTCTTCTATGTGATACTGATCCAAAAAGACCAACTGATATTGTTTATGTATAGTCTCTAGAAAGGAAGCGAAAAATAACTTCATTTAGTACGTGAATGCAGACATTCACGATGATAAATGAAGGGTCCGGTGATAGTGTGGAACATTATGATGAAGGCCAAGAGCCGAATAGTCGGCCGCCTAAACGCCGCAGAGGATATTTCGCTTCTGCTCTGATTGGAGCTATTATAGGTGCACTTATTGTACTGCTTCTTATGCCAGCCTTGGTGAGGAACGGGATTTTGCCATACGGATGGATGAATGATGAAAACGGAGATGAACAAACAGGGTCTACGATACAAAAGTCAGTATCTCTTGACGTCACTACGGCCGTCACAAAAGCTGTTTCCGAAGCCAATGCAGCAGTTGTAGGAGTTGTAAACATTCAGAACTCTGAAAGCTTTTGGAATGATGAACGAACTGATGCCGGGACAGGCTCAGGTGTTATTTACAAAAAGCAAGGCAATAAAGCTTATATTGTGACAAACTATCATGTCATTAAAGGCGCTAACGAAATTGAAGTGAGCTTCAGTAACGGTACAAGGGTATCAGCTAAAATTCTTGGCAGCGATGATTTAATGGACTTAGCAGTTCTTGAAATTGATGCAGGTCACGTGACAAAAGTGGCTACCTTCGGAAATTCTGATAAGCTTAAAGCTGGTGAACCAGTGATTGCTATCGGAAACCCGCTAGGCCTTCAATTTTCTGGATCCGTTACACAAGGAGTTGTCTCAGGAGTTAACCGTGTCATTCCTCAAGATTTGAATGGCGATGGAAATCCTGATTGGCAATCAGAAGTCATTCAAACAGATGCCGCAATTAACCCTGGCAATAGCGGGGGGGCTCTTGTTAATATTGATGGTGAATTAATAGGCATTAATTCCATGAAAATTGCCCAAGAAGCAGTAGAAGGCATTGGTCTTGCAATACCCATTAACATGGCTAGGCCCATTATTAATGACTTAGAACGATATGGTGAAGTTAGACGTCCGTATCTTGGAGTTAGTACACTATCATTAAGTGAGGTATCAGGGTATCATTTAAAAGAAACCCTTAAGTTACCGCATGATGTAGTAAACGGAGTCGCTGTTCTAAAAGTCGAGCCAGGTTCGCCAGCCGCTAAAGCTGGGTTGAAGGAATATGATGTGATTGTTGAGCTAGATCACAGCAAAGTAAGGGATATTGCGACACTTCGCAAACACCTCTACATTGAAAAAGAAATTGGCGATAAAATGAATGTAACGTTCTATCGTGATGGCAAAAAGAAATCCACAGAAGTAAAATTAACGCGTCAAATGAAGTAAAAGAAAAGTTATCCACAGGGGATAAACTCCTGTGGTTTTTTAATGAAAAGAATAGAGAAAGGAAGATAAATACATGAAGATATATTGCTGTTTAGAACACACGGAACTAGCCCTGGATGTAATGGTAGATGAGATTGAGCTAGCACCGGTTTTTGAAAAAATAGAAAATTCAACTGACAAAAAAAGCTGCGAATATTGTGACAATGAAGCTGTATATGTAGTAGGGAACTAATATTCTTATACAAAATGTGGATATAGCATGTGGATATGTGGATAATATCTGTGGATAAGGGATAAAGGAGAGGAGAATAGCCTGTGAATATCTCTATTATAACCATTGGAAAGTTAAAAGAAAAATACTTAAAACAAGGCATTGAAGAATATTTAAAGCGTTTATCAAGCTATGCAAAAGTAGAAATTATTGAGCTTGCAGATGAAAAAGCGCCCGAAAACTTAAGTGAATCTGAAATGGAACAGGTGAAACAAAAAGAAGGAGAACGCATCTTAGCGAAAATCTCAGATGATACTCACGTGATCGCATTAGCTATCAACGGAAAACAAAAATCTTCCGAGGAACTGGCAAAAGAAATCGATTCATTAGCTACTTACGGAAAAAGTAAAGTAGCGTTTGTCATTGGCGGATCGCTTGGCTTAAGCAGCGAAGTAATGAAACGTTCAAACGCAGCTCTTTCTTTTTCAAAAATGACCTTTCCTCATCAGCTTATGCGCCTAGTATTAGTAGAACAGATTTACCGAGCTTTTCGTATTATTCGAAATGAACCTTATCATAAATAGAACGTGTGGATATTTTTTCATTAAAAGCTGAGGCAGAAGGAAATGTAAAACCTTCTGCCTCAGCTTTTATCATATGTGGATAAATAGCAAACGTCTATAAAAAGGAACCAGAGGTTCTTCTCTCCGATAAAATGTTAGAACAATCGAGTTTAAGCAAACAAGATTTTATTTAAGAAACAGAAAAACCTTCGTCTTCTTTCACTCCAGCTCTGTCTTTAAACTCATCAAGCAATGCACGCACTTCATCAGTCGTTTCCGTGCTCATGAGTAGATTTCTTAATTCACTTGCACCGCGGAATCCACGAACGTAAATTTTGAAAAAGCGTCGAAGCGGTTTGAAAGGGCGCGGCTCTAGCTCTTCAGAATATTTGTCATGAAGGTCTAGCTGCAGGCGAAGAAGTTCTAATAGCTCTTCGCTTGTGTGCTCTTTCTTTTCTTTTTCAAACGCAAACGGATTATGGAAAATTCCGCGTCCAATCATGATTCCATCAACGCCGTACTTCTCCGCAAGCTCAAGACCTTTCTGGCGGTCAGGAATATCACCGTTAATTGTTAGAAGCGTATGAGGCGCAATTTCGTCACGAAGCTTCTTAATCTCCGGAATTAACTCCCAGTGCGCGTCAACATCGCTCATTTCTTTTTTCGTACGAAGGTGAATAGAAAGGTTCACGATATCCTGTTCTAGAATGTGCTTCAGCCATTCGTACCACTCATCAACTTGCGTATAGCCAAGACGAGTCTTTACGCTTACTGGAAGCCCTCCAGCTTTGGCTGCCTGGATAATCTCAGCCGCAGTATCTGGACGGCGAATCAGACCAGAACCTTTTCCGTTTCCTGCAACGTTCTGTACAGGGCAGCCCATATTAATATCAATGCCGCGAAAGCCCATTTCTGCCATGCCAATACTCATTTGACGGAAGTATTCAGGCTTATCTCCCCAAATATGCGCAACGATTGGCTGTTCATCATCTGTAAACGTCAAACGTCCTTTTACGCTATCTTTTCCTTTCGGATGGCAGTAGCTTTCCGTATTCGTAAACTCTGTAAAAAATACGTCAGGTCGCGCTGCTTCAGTCACAACATGGCGAAAAACGACATCCGTCACAGCTTCCATCGGTGCCAAAATAAAAAACGGACGCGGCAACTCATGCCAAAAATTATCTTTCATCTTATATCTAAACCCTTTCTTTTAGGGAAAACATCTTCCCAAAATTAAAAAGTGTAATTTCTTTTATCGGGTTGAATGCTAGTATAAACTTCAACCAATATATACTTTAATGGTATGGAACGAAAAGTGCAAGGGAACAAGACATTTTGTTTTGACGGAAAACCATACCATAAATAAAAAGTATTAAAAAGATCTCTAAGTCTAACTTTGACATTTTTTTAATTAACCAACCCTATTGATCCCTTCTTTCCGAACCTCTAAACTAAAACTAACAGTTTAATGGAAAAAGGTGGAGTCAATGAATAATCGGTTACTAGTCAATTCAAAAAACACCAGTCTCTTGCATGAGCTTGTAACGTCTTTAAAACAGTGTAAAAGCTTTTATTTTAGTGTGGCTTTTATTAATTTTAGCGGACTTCAGCTTCTTTTAGATCCTTTGAAGGAAGCGGCTAGTCGAGGCGTGGAAGGGCGTATTATTACATCAACTTATCTGAATTTTACAGAAGTGAAGGCATTAGAGAAAATTAAGAACTTTGATCATATTGACCTTAAAGTGTTTAGTGAAGTCGAAGAGAAGGGGTTTCATACGAAGGTTTATATTTTTGAGTATGAAAACGATTATAAAGTGATTATAGGTTCCGCGAATATAACGCAAAGCGCTTTAAAAAGCAATATTGAGTGGAATGTGGAAGTTGTGTCAAAGGGTGAGTCTCCTTTTGTTCAAGATGTACTAAAGGAATATGAGTATTTGTGGGAGATCAGTGATGATGCGACGAGCGAGTTTTTGACGGAGTACGAGAAATTTTTAGGTACTTTAAAAGAAGCGTCGTACAAGCCTCAGCAGGTATTCGAACGAAGTAACTATATTGTCCCGAATAAAATGCAGCAGCGAGCGATGGAAAACTTGAGACGCTTGCGTAGCTTTGGCGAAACAAAAGCGCTTGTAATTGCGGCTACGGGTACAGGGAAAACGTATATGTCAGCTTTTGACGTTCAGAAAGTTAAACCCAAAAGGCTGCTTTTTATTGTACACAGAGAAGAGATTTTAAAAAAAGCAAAAGAAACATTTGAAATACTGTTTGTTAATGAATCGATGACTTTTGGTCTTTTGACAGGGAATTCAAAGGATAAAGAGGCAGATTACATATTTGCGACGATTCAAACACTAACGAAATATTACAGTGAATTCGATCGAGACCAATTTGATTATATTATTTATGATGAAGCCCATCACGCAACGAGCCCATCTTATCAAAGGATAATGGAGTATTTCACCCCAGTCTTTATGCTAGGAATGACAGCTACACCGGAGCGAAGTGACAGCATGAACGTATTTGATCTGTTTGATAATAATGTTGGAATTGAAGTGAGACTTCATGAAGCGTTGGAAGATCAATTGGTGGTGCCGTTTCATTACTTTGGTATCACAGATATTGAAGGTGTAGATTTAAGCGATATAGATATTGATGATATTACAGAGGTTACCAAGCGTTTAAAAGTAAATGAGCGCGTTGATTTTATTATTGAAAAAATGGAGTTTTATGGTCATGATGGTCCAAAGCGTAAAGCGCTCGGATTCTGCGCAAGCGTTGAGCATGCAGAGTATATGGCAGAAGAGTTCAATAAGCGAGGCTATAAAAGTGAGGTTTTACATGGGAGTCACTCGATTCCTTATCGTCAAGCATATATTGAGCGTTTAGAAAACGAGGATGATGAACTAGAAGTTATTTTTTCTGTTGATATTTTTAATGAAGGTGTCGACATTCCATCAGTGAATTCGGTGTTAATGCTTCGCCCAACGAACTCTCCTATTGTATTTATACAGCAGCTAGGGCGCGGCTTGCGTAAGCATGAGAGTAAGTCATTTTTAACAGTGCTCGACTTTATAGGAAACCATAGCAAACTCTTTTTAGTTGCGCTCGCGTTAAACGGCAGCCGCTATTACGATAAAGAAAGCTTAAAAGTTGCCATCGCAACAGGGTTTCCAAGTATTCCAGGGGCAACGCATATTCAAATGGATGAGATTTCTCGCGATCGCATTTTAGCTCAAATTGATCATGAAAACTTTAATTCCATGAAATATTTGAAAGAAGAATACAATGAATTTAAAAAGCTAAACCAAGGAAGAATTCCTTATTATTTGTTGGATTATTTAACATTTGACGGAGCACCAGATCCAATCAAGTTTATTAATAAAGAAAAATCGTATCTCCAGTTTGTAGCGAAGACTGAAAAAGACGACCAGCTCAAATCACTTTTATTGCATAAAGACTTTGAAAGTGCGCTAAAAGAGCTATCTAGCAAGCTGCCAATCAAGAGAGTTTACGAGTTTGTTATTTTAAAATATTTATTAAATCACAATCACATTTCATTGTCCCAGGCGAAGCAAGAAGTTTTAAAATATGTAGATAACGTTGAAGAAGATTCAGTACAACACGCATTCGAAGTGTTAAATCAAGACTACTACGACAGCGGTCAACTTCGTTCAAAGCTCAAGCTAATTGAGTTTACTGGAGAAGAAGCGGTAAAAACAGAGCGCTTTACCAATGTGCTGGATAATACACAGTTTAAGCAGTTCATTAAGGACGCGATTGATTATGGAATTTTCCGCTATGAAAAAGAGTTTGGAAAAGAAGATTATGGAATTCCACATTTAAAACTGTATGAACAATATACCATGATGGACCCCGCATTGTTATCAAACTATCGTAAAACGCATAGCTCATTCCGTGGTTCTGGCTTGTTAGTAAATGAAAAAGAGTTCTTTTTATTTATTGATCTTCATAAGGAAGAAGATATTAAAGAAAGTATTAACTATCAGGACAAGTTCATTGATAAGCGTACGTTCCACTGGCAAACACCAAACAGTACGGCACAGACGTCTGAGCGAGGAAAGAATATTATTTTTAATAAAGACAGAGGCATTCATCTACACTTATTTATACGAAAATACCGTGAAATTGACGGTAAGACCGAGCCGTTCATCTATATTGGAAAAGGAAACACGGTCGAGTATCATGGTGAAAAGCCAATCACAGTTATTTTAGAGCTTGAACACGAAGTGCCAAAGCTTTTGTATACGGAGTTTACTGAAAAAGTATGAAGGCGGGACAAAAGTAGTGTAGTTGAAGTGAAAAACGAACCATTAATCAAACTGTTTGATTAGTAGTTCGTTTTTTTGTTACGGTGAACGTAGATCTTATCTGTTTCGTTCCTTCTAGAAGTTGATTGGAGTGCAAGGCGAAGCCTTGCACTCCAATCAACTGCGGTGTCACAAGCGATTCACCTCGTGTATCCCATTTGTTCGTCGTTAGATGGAATTCATTTCGTTATGTCCCATCCTCATTTTTCTTTCACCAATAATTCAACTGCCGGAATATCTGCAGGAGCCCAAACAAGTGAAAGGAGATTTTCTTTGTTTAGCCAAAGTAGCTTTGCATGCTCGGTTGGTTGAGGGGTGCCTTCTATGATTTCTGCTTTAATTGCAATAAGTTCAATAATAAATGTTTCGTATTCGTGTACGTGTTCATTATGTAAATCAATCGTTTTTACTTTACAATGTAGCTCTTCTTCAATTTCTCTAACTAAAGCAGAGTAAATATCTTCGCCTTCTTCTACTTTACCACCAGGAAATTCCCATAAGTTCGCTAGTGACATATTATTGGAGCGCAAGGCACAAAGTACTTCTTCTTTTTCATTTTCGATTACTGCGGCAACGACTTTTACTTTTTTCTTCATTAGTCATCCTCCTTAAGTAGCTTTTTACTTTATCATAACATAGGAGAGTAGCGGGTTATATCCTAGGTGATTTGTTCATAGATCATAGTGGAGTTATTCTATAGTATATAAAATAAACATACTAAAACCACGTCTGTCACTCACAACAGACGTGGTTTCATTACGTATTAATGCTTTTTGTAAGGAGCGCCGTCCTTAGAAGGCAGTCCAGAAATGTATCCGACACCACCTGTTTCTTGAATGCCAATGCTTTCTTTCATTGCATTAGCTAACTCTTCTTTATCAACAGCGGTAATATTTTTGTCGCTGATGTCCTCGCCCGGGTGCTGATAGTTGCTTAGTACGTAGCGAGAGTTTTTAATGTTTTCTACTGCACGAAGTCCTGTTGCTTCTGCTCCCACTGGAACCGAAAGGATGCGTGATAGTTTTTTGGTTTTTACATTATAGGCCCATACAAAGTTGTTTGTGTGCAGTGAGCTGTCTTCTCCGATAAACAGTGTATTTAAGTCATTTGAATACGTAAGGTTATCAGGGTTGGCAATTTTATTTGGATCCGCTGTATTGCCGTATGCATCTGCTTTTTCTAGGTCTTGTCCAATCAATAGCCCTTCCATACTTGCAGGAACGTAGCGGCTGTTAATCTTGCCTTTTGCTTGGTCTTTTTGATGCGAGCCTAAGTTCAGCTGGTAGGTCACACCAGACTCTAATTTTGGAAGCTGAATATCATCTTGTACAGCACCAGGCTCTTTTAGCATGGCACTATTTTGGTAAGAAATAGCCATATACGCTTTTTTGTCTTTTTTATTAACCGTTAGTCCTTCCATCTTGTTGAATTCAGACGTGGCACCTAGAATCGCACCGTATCTGCGTGATTCTAAAAAGGCAGCTGCTTTTTCCATGCCAGGCTTTACTTTTAAATATTCAACTTTTTTACTTGCGGCGGTTTTGACTGCTTTAAATCCTTTTGTAGGCTGGTCGGCTGTTTCAAAAATATCACTAAATTTTGTGCCTTTGTCGATTATTGTTTTCACTTCATTGTCTGTTGCATGGCCAAGCTTAATCCACTGAAGGTCGCCTTTCCCTCCATTTTTTGTGCTCGTTTGTTTAAACTTTGCGGCATAAAGAGTTCCTGCTGAGAAGTCTTTTTCCTTATCTGCTACATACATAAACATCATGGTATTAGACCCATCGTCTCCAAAAAGAGCGGTTTTATTATCTGGAAGTACCTGCATCATTTCATGTGAAAAACGGCCTGTGCTGTAATGTTTTACGACAGACGCATCGCCGCTTTCATCCACTGAAATTTCTGGAATCCAGCCGTAGTAGTAAGGGTTTGCTTTTGACGTGTCACCGAAATAAAGCTTAGCGAAGTTCGTAACGTCTTTATAAGAGCTAGATGCAGGGTCTTCAAAAGCGCGTGCATCAGGCTCGTATTCTTCTGAACCGAGGTGAGTACCCCAATCCGTTGTAGAGCCATTACACGGCGTCCACAAACCATTTACATTAGAAAAATCAATTTTTTTGGCATGGTTGACGGTTAGTTTTCCTGTTTTATCATCTCGATCAACTTGTGTAAGCGTCATGGAAGCAGGAAGACCGGAAATCTCTTTTCCAGCATTATTAACAGATTCGTATTCATAATGTGAAATAATATAAGACTTACCGTTAATGGTAATAAAGCTGTTTGAATCCGGCGCGTCTGATACGTACGGTGATGGCTGATCAGGAACGCTTCGGTCAATAATTGGATCCCCGTTTGCATCGATTGGTGTACCTGCGGCGATTAATTCTCCTTTATTATCGACAATTTTATCTTTTGAAAGAAAGAGTTGGTTATAGTTAAGCGGCGTTTCTTCCACACTTCCATCTTTATACGTTACTTTTACAGAGGCCTCTGTATACGTTTTAATCATATTTTCAATCGTAGTAGGTGCTTTCATTGGCTGAAACTCGACGCTTTTGATTTGTTTTGGATATTGAACTGGATGATGCTCTGCTGCAAAAGCAGAAGCGGCGCTAGAAGCTAAGAGAGTGAGAGATAGTCCAAGAGATACTCGTTTTTTCATGGTTGATAACCTCCAAATCGTATTCATACATTTATTAAATCATTTGATTGTTGAGGAAATATGAAGAGAAGCATTGGATTTGTTGAGCTGTTGTTAAGAACGTTGAACATTTAGATGACAAGTTTAACTAGAAGTTATTCAGCTATCTTTCAGAATTTGTTCAGATAGCATTCAGCTGGGCTTCATAGTGAATTCATGTTCCGCTCTTACAATAAACACATAGCTAAAGAGGACAAGAAGCGCTTTGGCTCGTACAGCAAAAGTGAAAGGTATTTTAGCAGAAAAAAACGTTACTCCAATGGCGCTATTTTGATAAATGACCGCTGTTAAAACCTTTAGCTTGTGCTGTAAATACATTGGAAATTACGCGGAGGTATAATCATGATTGGAAAAGTATTAGCAGGAAAAGCAGTAGTAGCAAAAGCCGTGGGAGGTGCCACAATTGGAACAGCTATTGCTCTTGGTTCAATGACAAGTGCATTTGCTTCAGACGGTCAGCACATTACTTCAACAAAAGCGTCGGCTCATACTGAAGCGGCCACATATACACAAGCTCAAGCAAAAACAATTGCCTTAAAGAACTGCGGAGGAACGGTTCAATCGGTTTCTTTTGAAAATAACGCCTACACGTTTTTAATTCACGGAAAAGATAATCAAGACCATCATGTGAAAGTAAATGCACACAGCGGAAAAGTGGTAAAGGTTGAAAAACTATCTTTTTCTCAAAGTGAGGCACAAGCAGTAGCGGTGAAAAACTGTGGAGGAACGGTTAAGTCGGTAGGCTTCAACGATGGAGTGTATACGTTCTTAATTCATGGAAACGATAGCCGTGATCACCACGTAAAAGTCAATGCACAAAGTGGAAAAGTGATTCAAATTCAAAGCGCTGCATTTACAAAAGCACAGGTTCAATCAATTGCATTAAAAAATTGCAGTGGAACGATTCAATCGAGTTCATATGCAAATGATGTATACACATTTTTAATTCACGGGAAAGATAACAAAGATCACCATGTGAAAATAAACGCTGAAACGGGAAAAGTAATCAAAGTCGAAGCGGTAAAGTTTACGCAAGAACAAGCTAAACAAGCTGCTCTTCAACAGCACAAAGGAACGGTTCAATCTGTTTCATTCAGTGAACAAGCGTACACGTTTGTGATCAAAGGAACAGACAATATAAAACATACTGTAAAAATCAGCCCTCAAACAGGAAAAGTATGCTGATTTGATAAAAAAGACGATTGCTTCAAGGCAATCGTCTTTTTTATGTCAAGGGCAATACGATTTCAAAAGCAGTTCCTGCATTCAATTTGCTTTCTACATGTATTTTCCCCCCGTGCAGCTCTATAATAGATGCGCTAATGGCCAAGCCTAAGCCCGCTCCTCCATATGCCCGAGAGCGTGAAGCATCAGCTTTGTAAAATCGCTCAAATAAATGAGGAAGGTGTTCTTGAGGAATACCATGACCGTTATCTTGTATTATTAACGAAAGTTCTTTCTCATTTATTTTTCCTATCACTTGAATAACTCCTGTAGTTGGATTTGTATGCTGTACGGCGTTGGAAAATAAGTTTAAAACAACTTGTTTAAATTGATCTTTGTTAATGTCTGATGGTAAACGGCTTGGAAAGTCGAATAAAACCTTTCTGTTCCCCGCCAATAGTATGAGTTGAGGTTTCATGTCTAAAATCAACTCATCTACAAAACAGTATTCTTTTTGAAACGGTGGAAGTTGATCAAGCTGAGCAAGAAGCAGAAGATCCTGAATAAGTTTGTGCAGTCTTTTGGACTCTCCATACATGCTTTTTAATGCGTCGTTTAATTGATCTGGATTACTGCTAGCCCCTCTTAATAAAACTTCTAAAAAGCCGTGAATAGATGTAAGCGGCGTTCGCAGTTCATGCGAAGCATCCGCAACAAAACGCCGCATTTGTTCTTTGGCTTCTGTTTCTGCTTTAAATGCTTTTTCAAGACGTTCAAGCATTTCATTAATAGAAAGAGAAAGGCGATCCATTTCGATTTGTCCTTGATTAACAGGTAAGCGGTCATGTAAGCTTCCGGCATTAATATGCTCCACTTTTTTAGTAGTAGTAAACAAAGGGACTAACGTCTGTTTTAAAACAGAAGAAAAAACAAAAAAAGCAATGGTCATTGCGGTAAGTGAAAGCATTAAAAAGATGACCATTTGTCTGATTAAGAGGTCTCTTAATGATTCTGTGGGAGTATTAATTTGAATAACTCCCTGTATTTCTCCATCAAAGATAATGGGTTTTAAAACAATGACTTGCTCTTGATGACCATCCATTTTTTTTATGAGGCTCGTCGTGTTGTCCGGCTGGTTGCTGTTTTTCATTACTTGTTTGTATGCAGATGCAGAAAGCTTAGGGAAGTAAGAATGATGTGGATCCTTAGCCAGCCGTAAAAAGGTGCTTTTTTGATTGATAAAGGTAATATTAACGCCCGGGAAATAAACCATTGGTCTTGATGATTGTTTTACATTCTGGCTTGTTTCAATATCGTGCTTCCAGACATCATCGGGAATTAAGTGAATTTGGTCTTCGATGCTTCTAATTTTATTTGTGTAAATAAATTGCTTCATAAATACGTATTGAAAAACGCCTATCAGCATCAGTAAACTCAAAATAACGAGTAAACTTCTAGATAAAAGCTGAAGGCGAAGAGAGTTCAAATGAAAGAAACGTTTGTGCTTCATGAAATATCAATCCGGTACCCTACACCGCGAAGCGTTCGAATAACGGTTCGGCTATGGTCCTGTAATTTTTCTCTCAGTGATCGAATGTATACTTCAACAATGTTTTCTTCTCCTCCAAAATCATATCCCCACACTCGATCTAAAATGGTGGATTTACTTAGTACGAGACCGTGATTAATAACTAAGAATTTTAAGAGTGCATATTCAGTAGGGGATAAATCAAGTATGTGATTAAGGTATTTAATTTCTTTGCGGCGGTCATCAATTTTAAATGGACCGATGGATACTTCGTCTAATAAGTTGGGAAATTGATTGCGGATTCTAGCTTGAATGCGCGCAAGAAGTTCTTCAAAACTGAAGGGTTTGACCATATAATCATCTGCTCCAATAGTCAGCCCCTTTACTCGATCGTCCACTTGATCTTTTGCTGTTAGCATGATGACAGCTATATTCCCCATTTTCTTTAACAAGCGGCATACTTCAAATCCATCCATTCCCGGAAGCATAACATCTACAATAGCGATATGAGGCTTGAATTCTTTGGCTATATTAATGCCTTCCATTCCGTCTTGGGCAGCTTTGATATCAAATCCTTCATTCGTTAACCCTAAAGATAAAAACTGTAAAATAGTTGGTTCGTCATCTATAAGCAAGACTTTAATTCCTTTTAGTTGATCCATCATGGTGAAAACTCCTTTGCTCCTCTACTTTCTATTATGCTTTTTTATCTGAAACAGCCCTGAATAATAGCTGAAAGCAAGCTGAAAAATAGTAGCTATTCTTATATCTTCAGCTAACTTTAAGCTTCTATTCGTCTTATTCTCAGAAATCTTTTGCATAATGAACGGCGTACTAGATAGAACGCCATAGACGGAAAGTCTAATGGTGAAGGAGGAGGAAATGTAAGGATGATTAAATGGGCAAAAGTATTGTCTACATCTGCTTTAGGAGCTGCAGTTGCATTTAGCTCTATTACAACGAGTCACGCTGCAGAGATGAAGACAGCGAAAGCAGAGACAACTGAACATGTCAGTATCTCGCAAGCTCAGGCAAATGGTATTGCTCTGCAAGATTGCGACGGGACAGTCACATCTACGGAATTTAAGCAAGAATCAAGTGTGTATGTGATTACAATTGTAACGAATAACCTTGAGCAAAGAATCGTAGAAGTAAGCGCAAGCACTGGAAAAGTAGTGAAGAAGCAAGAAGTGAAGTTATGGACACAAAATCAAGTGAAAGAATCCATTTCTAAGCAGTATACAGGAGCGATTCAATCTATTACATTTAACAAAGAAACGAATGAATATACGTTAACTGTAGTAGATGGCAAAGTAGAATATATGCTAACCGTGGATGGTCTAACGGGGAAAGTCATTCATGAGAATAAAAAAGAGCTGCAGCTAATATCAGAGCAAAAAATAAAAGAAGCAATTGTTAAACAATATAGTGGTTACGTATATAGTCTAGAGTTTAAAGAATCCGCTAGTCAGTATGTCGCAGTGATTCTTAAAGATAGCACTCAATATACGGTAACGTTAGATGCTTTCACAGGAAAAGTAGTTAATACTTCTCAGCAAGAAGTGAAGCTATTAACGAGACAAGATGCAAAAGATCTTGCATTGGCTACATATGCAGGTAAGGTGAAAACGGTAGAATATGATCAAAACGCAGCGATTTTCACAGTAAAAATAATCAAAGATAATACGGAATACACCGTTACAATCGATGCGGTTTCGGGTGAAATCACACATGTAAAACATGATAAGCTTCAGCCGTTAACGGAGACCGCTGTAAAAGTTCTTGCTTTAAAACATCAAGAAGGAAAAGTAGAGCATATTGAGCTTATAACAGAAAACTCAATAACTGTATACGTGGTGACTTTAGTGAGCGGAAGCAAGCAGCAGACGCTTAAGTTCGATGCATATACTGGACAAGAGTGCTCATAATTTTTTATCTTAAAACATAAAACATACATTTCATTTTTCATTCATATCAAGCAGAGGGTGCTTCAAGGCATCCTCTGCTTTTCTATTTTGTAACTGGAAACATTACCGGTTATCTATGTTAAGATAAATGTAGATTATTCTCGTAAAATGGATAAAACTAGAATGAACTAAATTAAATAGATAGGGTGTACACATGAGAAAAGAAGTACAAGTTATAGCCAAAGAAGCTTTTATTAAAAAAGTGAATAAAGGTTATCCACTCATTGAAAAAGATGCGCTTGTTGATGGTCATAAACTGCAAGAAGAAGGCGTTATTATTAACTTAGTCACTCCAAAAAATCAATTCTTAGCCAAAGGCTATTATGGAAAACAAAACAAAGGCTACGGATGGATTCTGACGAAGAAGAAAAGTGAACAAATTGACGCGGCGTTTTTTGTACGAAAAATTCAGCGAGCTATTGCCTCTCGTCACGATTTTTATGCGTCTGAAGATACAACTGCTTTTCGTGTATTTAATAGTGAAGGTGACGGAATTGGCGGCTTAATCATTGATTATTATGACGGATATTACGTCACGAGCTGGTATAGTGAAGGAATTTATCAATTTAAAGAATACGTTATTGAAGCTTTAAAATCTGCGCCTAACTTTAAAGGGCTGTACCAGAAAAAACGTTTCAATGTAAAAGGGCAGTATATTGAAGAAGATGATTTTGTAGTAGGGGATAAAGGTGAGTTCCCTTTAATTGTAAGAGAAAATGGTATTCGTTTTGCCGTTTATTTAAATGACGGAGCGATGGTTGGGGTCTTTTTAGATCAGCGAGACGTCCGTAAAACGATTCGAGATAAATATGCAAAAGGAAAGACCGTTCTAAACATGTTTTCGTATACAGGCGCATTTTCAGTGGCGGCCGCTCTTGGAGGAGCTGCGAAAACAACAAGTGTCGACTTGGCCAATCGCAGCTTGGCAAAAACAATTGAGCAATTTAGTGTAAATGGAATTGATCACGAAGCACAGGACATTATTGTGGAAGATGTTTTTAAGTATTTTAAATATGCGGTTAAGAAGAATATGACGTTCGATCTTGTGGTGCTAGATCCGCCGAGCTTTGCTAAATCGAAAAAGCATACGTTCAGCGCGGCAAAAGACTACAAAGATTTATTAAAAGAAGCCATTGCTCTTACAAAGCCAAATGGTGTCATTGTAGCTTCGACGAATGCAAGTAATTTTGATATGAAAAAATTTCATTCGTTTATTGAAAAAGCTTTTAACGAAAAAGGGGAACGTTACAAAATGATGGAGCAGTTCTCTCTTCCAGCTGATTTTAAAACAATAAAAGAATTTAAGTCAGGTGATTATCTCAAAGTCGTGTTTATTCAAAAAGTAAATCGTTAAATGCAAGGCTGCATGATGAACTCATGCAGCTTATTTATTTTGATGAAATAACGCTTACAAGCTATTTTGAAGGGAATAAAATGAAGGTGAAAGATAAAAATTGTCAATATGTATGATAAAATAATAAAGGAATTATGCTCAACACTTCACAAATTTACAATATCATCCTTATGAAACGTATTTTTACAATTATTTTATTTTAAGGGGGACAAGTATTGGGTACGAAGGGGAAAGAGCATACTACTATTATTATTTAAAAACATGAAAGGAGAAAGATTATGGCTGAAACAACTAAAAAGCCTGCCGGCGAAGTGAAGTTTATTCCTTTATTAATTTGTCTGGCAATCGGACTTGTTTTATGGTTTATTACACCTCCGTCCGGACTTGATGTGAAGGCTTGGCACTTATTCGCTATTTTTGTGGCTACTATCGTAGGTCTTATCATTAAACCATTGCCATTAGGCAGTGTAGCTATTTTATCTTTAACCATTATTGTATTAACTAATACATTAACACTTGAACAATCGCTCAGCGGTTTTCAAAATACGACGATTTGGTTGATCGTTATTGCATTCTTTATTTCTAGAGGTTTTATTAAGACTGGTCTAGGAACAAGGGTTGCCTATATCTTTGTTCGTTTGTTCGGTAAAAAGACGTTGGGACTATCGTATTCTCTTATCGTAAGTGATTTACTTTTATCACCTGCAATGCCGTCTAATACAGCACGAGCTGGAGGAATTATTCTTCCAATCATTCGTTCTTTATCTGAAACATACGGATCGAGAACTGGAGACGGTACGGAGCGCAGAGTTGGTGCTTTCTTAACAAAGGTATCGTTTCAAGGAGATATGATTACATCGGCTATGTTCGTAACGGCAATGGCGGCCAATCCTCTTGCTGTTAAAATGACGGAACAAATTACAGGAAAGACTATTTCATGGGTTGGATGGGCAGCGGCTGCAATCGTACCTGGAATTATTAGTTTAATTGTGATTCCGCTCGTTATTTATAAGCTGTATCCGCCAGAATTAAAAGAAACGCCGGAAGCATCTGAAATTGCAGCAAAAAAACTAAATGAAATGGGCCCGCTAAAGAAAGAAGAATGGTACATGATTGGGGTATTTTTACTTCTTCTTGTGCTGTGGATTTTTGGCGCTAATTTAAATATTAATGCAACAACAACTGCTTTTATTGGTCTATGTGCGCTGCTTTTAACGCAAGTGTTAAGCTGGTCGGACATCAAAAAAGAACAGGGAGCATGGGATACATTAGTCTGGTTTGCTGTTTTGGTTATGATGGCAACTTTCTTAAATGATCTAGGCATGATTCCTTGGTTCAGTGATCTGATGAAAGGCACTGTTAGTCATATGTCTTGGATGACGGCGTTGATTGTACTAGCTATTGCGTATTTTTATTCTCACTACTTTTTTGCGAGTAACACGGCTCACGTCAGCGCTATGTACGCAGCATTTCTATCTGTCATCGTGGCCGCTGGTGCGCCTCCGTTACTGTCAGCATTAATTTTAGCGTTCTTTAGCAATTTATTTGGCTGTTTAACTCACTACGGCAGTGGACCGGCACCGGTGTTCTTCGGTAGTGGATATGTAACGCAGCAAAAATGGTGGTCGCTCGGCTTTTTAATTTCAATTATTCATATTATCATTTGGATTGGAATTGGCGGCTTGTGGTGGAAACTGCTAGGTCTATGGTAAAAAAAACAGTGGCGCAGGCCACTGTTTTTTTATGCTTCAGCCCAAACGGATACAGAGCCGCCATTTACAGGGAAGTGTCCGTAGCCGTCTTCTTCAATCACAACTTGGTCTTCTCGGTTCTTTGTGAAGTCGATCCACGTTTGTCCGCTTCGGTGTTCGCCGACGAACATTCTCTTTTCGCCGTCTTCGCCGTTTGACATCACCACAGCGCATCCAGACTTATCAAATTCCTCTACACCATGCCTTACCCATCCAATGGTATTCGGGTGATCAAAATAATCGTCTTGCTGTCCGTATGCTTTGTCATAGCGTACGTGCAAGAGAGCAGAAATATCTTTTTCTTTTCCCTCAATTGGATGCTCTCCACCTATCCCAAAATAGTCTCCGTAAAATACACAAGGATAGCCGTCTTCACGAAGTAAAATTAGAGCGTAAGCACTTTGTTTGAACCAATCTTCTACCCAAGATTCTAAAGATTCATTTGGCTGAGAGTCATGGTTATCTACAAATGTGACAACATTCAACGGATGAGTCTTAACCAATGTATCATCAAAAATTGTGGTTAAATCAAAATCTCTTCCTTGCTGAGAGGCTTCATGCAGTTTGTAATGCAGCGATACGTCAAACAAATCAATTTGATAATCAATAACGTCTAAAAATTCCTGACAGGCTGTTAATTCTGGATTCCAAAACTCTCCCACAAAATAAAATGGCTTTTCTTGAGAAGAGGACAATTCGTGAGCAAACTCTTTAATAAAATCATGGTTAATATGTTTAATGGCGTCTAATCGGTAACCGTCGCACTGCAGGGTGTCTGCTAACCATTTTCCCCATTTGATCATTTCTTCTCGAACTTCAGGGTGGTCGTAATCAATATTCGCAAACATTAAATAATCGTAGTTGCCAAACTCTTGATCAACATTTTCGTTCCAGCTTTTGTTTTCCCCGGCAATACGAAACACACCTTCTTTTCCGTTTTTATCATCGTAATCAGTGCCATTAAAATGATTAAAGTTCCATTTGAAAGAAGAATATTGATCGCCGCGCCCTTCAAATGTAAACTTTGTCCACCCTTCAATTTCAAAGGGTTCAGAAATCTCTTCTGTTCGGTTCATGGGGTCTACTTCAATGACGTGGAAGGTTTCTTTTTCATCCGCTGCAGCTTTATGATTCATCACAATATCAACATAGACATTAATTCCGTGATTATGACAGGCATCAATTGCTTCATGCAGCTCTTGCTTGGTTCCATACTTTGTACGAACGGTTCCTTTTTGATCAAACTCGCCAAGATCATATAAGTCGTAAACGCCGTAGCCATTATCCTCTGATGAAACACCTTTTGTAACCGGGGGAATCCACACGGAATCAATTCCTTGTTCTTTTAGTTGAGGAGCGAGCTCTTTGAGGCGTTTCCAATGCTCGCCATCAGCTGGCACATGCCATTCGAAAAATTGCATAATTGTATGATTCCGTTCCAAGTTAAATCATCCTCCTTTTAAATAAAAAGATATAATCGCTCACGGATAGTTCTTTAGAATCAAATGAGGAATTGATTATATTTTTTCTTTTAACGTTCCTGTTATCCCTATTCCTTAAACCTTTTTCAATATATGTCGCTTAAGAAAATCTTAAAATTTTCTCTTCTTTTTTCTTAAAAAATGCAGTTTACAATAAAACCCATAGACGAAATGACCCATGACATACTTTTGAAAGGAGACTGAGAAAGCAATGGACGAATATGTAGTTTTAGTTGTAAACAATGAGCTGTTTGAACGATTTAAAAGAGGGGACGCCTCAAGACAAACCGATGGCTCTGGACTTGGTTTAGCTATTGCTAAGTCAATTATTGATTTGCACGGAGGAGAATTGAATATTGAAATTGACGGAGATTTATTTAAAGTAACGATTACTCTTTAATGTGAGTGAATATAAACAGCATATCTAGTAAAAAAGAGAAGCAACCTCATTATGCTGGTTGCTTCTCTTTTTTTAGCGTTCGTAATTTTATTCCGCAACCGCAAAGTGTACTGTGCTTTAGTACTTTTATTTCTCTATGACACTGATTACATCTTATTTCTTGTCCAATCATTTCTTCATCCCTTCCTCTTTTTACAAGAATTTAAATAAGTATCCATAAAATATGGATACTTATTTAGTGATAAAATGTTAAAATAATTGAGAATAAACGAAAATCTAAAATGAGAAAAACACCTTTATTTTCTCATTAGGAAAACTGATATCTTTATTTTACTTGCTGCGGAACAGACAATCCTAAACCGTCTGCAACGCGTGTTCCATACTCTGGATCCGCTTTGTAGAAGTGCTGAATTTGACGCAGTTTAATCTCTTCTTTTTCTACAGGCTTCATAGCTTCAACGATGTTTGCAACTAGTCGTGTACGCTCGTCTTCGCTTAGAAGGCGGTATAAGTCACCTGCTTGCGTGTAATGGTCGTTATGATCATATGCAACACTATCGGCAACGCCTGAAACAGGGTATGCCGCTTGTTTGTTTTCATGAGATTCTGTCGGACCGCCAAAGCTGTTTGGCTCATAGTAAACAGAACGGCCGCCGTTATCGTCAAAGCGCATTTGACCATCACGCTGATAGTTATTTACTTCATTGCGCGGACGGTTAATAGGTAGCGCTTGATGGTTAGCACCCACGCGGTAGCGATGTGCATCGCTGTATGCGAATAGTCGACCTTGCAGCATTTTATCAGGTGATACGTCAATTCCCGGTACAAGCGTTCCAGGTGAGAATGTAGCTTGCTCCACTTCGGCAAAATAATTTTCTGGATTTCGGTCCAAGACCATGCGACCTACTTCAATTAACGGATAGTCTTTTTGTGACCAAACCTTTGTTACGTCAAACGGATCAAAGCGATACGTATCAGCGTCTTCTAATGGCATAATTTGAACGTACAGCTTCCATGAAGGGAAATCGCCTTTTTCAATGGCATTAAATAGATCTTCAGTATGATAATCTGGATTTTCACCAGCTAGCTTTGCGGCTACGTCTGGAGACAGATTTTTCACGCCTTGCTCTGTTTTAAAGTGATATTTTACCCAAACGCCATCTCCTTCGGCATTAACCCATTTAAATGTATGGCTGCCAAATCCATGCATATGGCGTAACGTTGCCGGGATACCGCGATCAGACATTAAAATAGAAACTTGATGCAAAGATTCAGGAGATAAAGACCAGAAATCCCACACGGCCGTCGGGTTTTTCAAATGCGTGCGTGGATCGCGTTTTTGTGTATGAATAAAATCGGGAAATTTAATCGCATCTCGGATGAAAAATACAGGTGTATTATTTCCGACTAAGTCGTAGTTGCCTTCTTCTGTATAAAATTTAACAGCAAATCCGCGAGGGTCGCGAACGGTATCTGCTGAGCCGTTTTCACCAGCTACTGTTGAAAAGCGAACAAATAGAGGTGTTCGTTTTCCTACTTCAGAAAGGAAAGCTGCTTTTGTATAGGCTGAAACATTGTTTGTCACTTCAAAATAACCGTGGGCACCGGCGCCTTTTGCGTGTACGACGCGTTCAGGAACACGCTCTCGGTTAAAATGGGCTAATTTCTCTAAAAGGTGAACATCTTGAATTAAAGTAGGTCCGCGTGAACCAGCGGTCATCGAATTTTGATTATCTCCAACCGGAGATCCCCAACTAGTCGTTAAGTTATTCTTGTTTGTTGTCATCTTAGAACCACCTCTTATTTGAATTTTATTATGTTAGAAATAATAATAACATTTTTAAGTAAAAAATCAATACTAAATTATAATTATTATAATTTAAAGTGTTAATTTTGAGATGTAGTCAGTGGGGGTTATAAGCATGTGAAGTGTACGAACTATTTTAAAAATTTTCTGTATAGTATATTTAGTTTAATAATAAAAATGCCTGGTGTGCAATTATTTTGACCGGCTATTACCATATCAAAAACACGCTTGCTTATATAAGCAAGCGTGTTCGTTTTATATATTTTGTGATAAGTTTGCTTTCGCCGCTAGTTCAGCCTGAGGCGTGCGCCAAAGCTGCGTCCATTTTTGAATCGCGGCAATCATAATAATGAGACCGAGTATAAGCATGATGATTGAAAGAGTCGCATTTAATATGCTGTAACCTGCCGCAGCTTCATTTAAATACACATTCTTAACCATCCAATAACCCGCGTAGTTAACCGTTACGTAAAGGTAGGCTAGTGGAATAAGACAAGTAAGCATATAGGAGCGCTTATCTGCAATTCTAAGAATAACGGTTGCACCAATAATTAAACCAATGGATGCCATTAACTGATTCGATACGCCGAACAGCGCCCAAACTGAGCCAATATCTCCTGAGAACAATAAGTATCCCCACATAAAACAGGCTAGGGCACTTGCAAAAATGGACCCAGGAAGCCAGTCTACTCGCTTCAATGGCTTATAAAATTCACCGAAAAAGTCTTGAATTAAATAGCGGGAAACGCGTGTACCCGCGTCGATAGCAGTCAAAATAAACACTGCTTCAAACATAATAACGAATTGAAAAAAGTAAGAAGACAGGTGGCTGAACCAAGGAATTTCCGTGAAAATATACGTCATTCCTACAGCCAGTGTAACAGCGCCGCCTGTACGGCCTTCTAAGTTTAGGCCAATTTCTTGGCTAAGCTGAGGAAGAGCCGTTACGTTCATGCCAAGCGTTTTGAATACTTCAGGTGTAGAGTTGATTGCAAAATAGTCTCCAGGATGTAAAGCAGTTGCAGCAATTAATGCCATAATTCCTACTAAGCATTCGACTAACATCGCGCCGAAGCCTACAACTTTAATGTCACTCCAACGATCGAGCATCTTAGGGGTTGTTCCTGAACCAACAAATGCATGGAAGCCAGAAATAGCACCGCAGGCGATCGTAATGGAAATAAACGGCCACACAGGTCCTGCTAAAATAGGGCCGCCTCCGTGAATAAATTCAGTAACTGCAGGAAATGGAATTGCTGGATTTACGAAAAACACGCCTACAATCAGCGCGATAAAGACACCAATTTTCATAAAGCTGCTTAAGTAATCTCGAGGTGCTAAAAGCAGCCAAACGGGCAAGGCCGCTGCAAAAAATGCATAAACGGGAAGAATAATTGAAAGTGTTTTAATATCTAGCGTTAAAAAATCTCCTAAAGCTGTTCCTTGAATATAAGGACCGCTAAATACGGCGATTAAAATTAAAATGAAGCCGACGGTAGAAGCCGCTTTTAAATTACCTGTTTTTTTGTGGTAAATACCTACCCCCATTGCGATCGGAATGGTAATTCCAACAGCGAATGTACCCCAAGGATTTTTCTCAAGGGCGTGTAACACGACCATAGATAAACCGGCCATTGTAATGGTAATGATAAAAAGCATAGCTAAACCTGTACAAAAACCAGCGACGGGTCCTAGCTCTTTTTTAGCCACTTCTGAAAGCGACTGGCCTTTTTGGCGCATAGATGCAAATAACACAACTGCATCGTGAACGGCTCCTCCGATTACAGCTCCGATTAAAAGCCAGAGCAGTCCGGGCAAATAGCCAAACTGAGCTGCTAAAATAGGTCCAACAAGCGGACCCGCAGCTGCAATAGCTGCAAAGTGATGACCAAATGTTACCCATCGATTGGTTGGCACGTAATCTTTTCCATCTTCAAGCTCATGTGCCGGCGTTTTTTGCGCATCGTTTAGTTTCAAGACCTTAACAGCCATGAATGTTCCATAAAGCCGATACGCAATCATTAAAATACAGATAGATCCAATAACAATCGTAACCGCATTCATTACAAATCCCCCTATCCCTTAGTTGTCTGATGTTTGTACTACTACACAACGTTATGTAATTGTGTGTTCCCCTTACAACTTTCATTATAAAAGAAGAAAGCGCTTTTATCACCAGTTTTTCCCTTAATTATTTAAAAAATTAGAAAGTTCAAATTCCCTTTGAAAAACTATAAGACTTTTCACATAATCTCTGCTATAATTTTTAAAAAAATTAGTACGCATTTAGGTGTTTTTAGTTAGGGAGATGAAATGAGTGAACCATCGTCAAGAGTTACAAAATAGCAAGCGTATCGTAGTCAAAGTAGGGACATCTACGTTGACCTATGATAACGGAGATATTAACTTAGCACGCATTGAAAAACTAGCGCGTGTGTTATCTGATTTAATGAATGCAGGAAAAGAAGTTGTGCTTGTTACATCAGGTGCCGTTCAAGTGGGAGTAAAAAAACTAAAGTTAAAAGAAAAGCCAACTTCTATTCGAGAAAAACAAGCAGCAGCCTCTGTCGGGCAGTGTGAGCTTATGCATATCTATAGTAAATTCTTTGGTGAGTATAGTCACATTGTTGGTCAAGTACTGTTAACAAAAGATGTAATCGAAGATGAACATGTGCGCAATAACGTTGTGAACACGTTTGAAAAATTAATTGAAGACAAAGTGATTCCTATTGTGAATGAAAACGATACAGTTGCCATCGATGAGATTGAAAACATCGTGCGTTTTGGAGATAACGATAATTTATCCGCCATTGTTTCAGTTTTGATTCACGCAGATTTACTTGTTATTTTATCTGATATTGACGGTTTCTTTGATTCAGATCCCACAAAAAACCCTAACTCTAAATTAATGAAAGTAATAGATGGCATCACGCCGGAGCTTGAGAATTTTGCTGGAGATAGTGGAACTGACGTTGGAACAGGCGGAATGGTCACAAAGCTGACCGCTGCTAAAACAGCTACAAGTGCAGGCGTGAGCTTAATCCTAGCAAATGGGAAAGAACCAAGTATTTTGCGAGATATTATTGAAGGCCAAGAAATTGGAACGTTATTCTTAAAACAAGCTGAAGGAGTAATGAAATGAGTGAATTGCAGCTTAAAGGAAAGCAGGCAAAAGAAGCCTCTTATTTCTTAGGAAATGTAACGAGCGAACAAAAACAGCAGGCACTTTATAAAATGGCGGCTGCTCTATTGGATCAACAAGAGACAATTTTAAAAGCAAATGAATTAGACGTAGAAAAAGCCGTTCAAAAAGGCACGTCAAAAGCGATGTTGGATCGCCTATCTTTAAATGAAGGGCGGATTCATGGAATGGCAGACGGCCTGCGCCAAGTAGCTGCGCTTGCAGATCCGGTAGGAGAAGTGCTGTCTATGGCTAAACGACCAAATGGCTTACAAATTGGGCAGCAGCGTGTACCTATTGGTGTCATAGGAATTATTTATGAAGCGCGTCCAAACGTTACATGTGATGCAGCAGGCTTATGCTTAAAAGCAGGAAATGCGGTTATTTTGCGCGGAGGCAGTGAGGCATTTCATTCGAATCAAGCGATTGTTTCTGTATTATCCCAAGCTGCGGCAAGTGCAGGATTTCCTGAGCATAGCGTACAGCTTATTGAAGATACGTCGAGAGAAACAGCACTGGAGTTAATGAAGCTAAATGAATATATCGATGTATTAATTCCTCGAGGCGGTGCTGGTTTAATTGAAGCGGTGGTAAAAAATGCAACGGTTCCTGTTATTGAGACAGGAACCGGGAACTGCCACATTTATGTTGATGAAGAATATGACCGTGACATGGCAGCCAGTATTGTCATTAATGCAAAAACATCTCGTCCAGCGGTGTGCAACTCAGCCGAAAAGCTGATTATTCATGAGCGGGCGGCTCATGAATTTTTGCCGATTATTGTTCAAGCGCTACGAGAGAAAGATGTAGAAGTACGCGGTGATGAACGTGCGCTCACAATCGTTCCAGATCTTGTTCCAGCAGGGGATGAGGATTGGAAGAAAGAATATTTGGATTTCATCATGGCAGTTAAAATCGTAGATGATATCGATGAAGCGATTTCCCATATTAATGTTCATAGTTCACATCATTCTGAAGCGATTGTAACAACAAATTATGCTCATGCTCAGCGTTTTTTACAGCGCGTTAATTCAGCTGCTGTTTATGTGAATGCTTCGACGAGGTTTACGGACGGAGAAGAGTTTGGTTTCGGGGCAGAAATCGGAATTAGTACACAAAAGCTTCATGCGCGTGGACCAATGGGATTAAAGGAATTAACAACATTAAAATATATTATTTACGGAGATGGACAAATTCGATAAAAAGAAGAGGCTGGGACGAAAGTATTTTAGACAAAGTAAAAACGAACCATTGATCAAAATTTTTGATTAGTGGTTCGTTTTTTTGTTAGGGTGAACATAGTTTTCATCTGTTTAAATTCTTCTAGTAGTTGATTGGAGGGCGAGATGAAGACTCCCGCGGAAAGCGAAGTCTTGCACGGAAATCAACTACGGTGTCATAAGCCGTTTAGCTCATGTATCCCATTTGTTTTTCTTTAGATTGGATTCATTTAGTTATACCCCAACCTCTTCCCTTACTTCCATATATGTTCAATTTCTTCAAGTGACTTTCCTTTTGTTTCTGGCACCCACTTCCATATAAACAAAAATGAAGCGATACACATAATCATAAAAGATAAAAAGGTAGAAGATCCTCCACCTTTGTTCCAAAGAATAGGAAAAAACTGAGACACAAACCAATTAGCTATCCACAAGAAAAAGGTAGAAATAGACATTGCATAGCCTCTCGCATGATTAGGAAAAATTTCAGAAATCACAACCCATACAACAGGTCCCATAGAAATATTAAAAAGAAATAAATAAAAAACAATAAGTAAACTAGTAGTCAAGCCTTCAGTACCCTGTGAATGAAATCCAAAAGAAACGAGAAGCTGCGTAACGGCCATACCGGCTGTGCCAATAAGTAATAAAGCTTTGCGGCCAATCCGGTCGATAAGCCACATGGAACAAAGAACGCCTAAAAAGGCAGCTACACCAATCATAGACGTAACAAGGAGCGATAAATCTCCTATAGCTCCAGCTGCTTCAAAAACTTGCGGGGCGTAATAAATAATGGCATTGATTCCGACAAGCTGTTGAAAGGCTGCAAGTAGAATACCAATAAGCAACGCTTTTCGAAGGCCTGCCTCTTTAAAAAGCGAAAGAGAAGCCGGTTGATTTTCTTTTAACGATTGCTCAATATGATACAGCTCTTGGCGTGCAATGTGTGTACCATTGATTTTAATTAAAATGTCCATAGCTTCTACAGTGCGGTTTGCTTTTACTAGCCACCTCGGACTTTCAGGAACAGGAGAAAGGATAAGAAGAAATAAAAGAGCTGGAATCCCAGAAGCACCGATAATGTAGCGCCATCCTGTGGAATTCTGCCATGCGTCTTCCCCAATAGATAAAATGTAGTCATTTACAAAATAGACAGAAACAATCCCAACGGCAACAGCAAATTGATAAAGAGAGCCTAAGCGGCCGCGCATGTGCGGAGGGGCTATTTCAGAAATATAGGTAATAGAAAGAACGGAGGCCATACCAATGCCTAGCCCTCCAATAATTCGAGAAATAATCACAAAAGAGATGGATGAAGATAGCGCTTGCATAATTGCGGATACGATAAATAAAGAAGCTGCTAAAAGCAAGATACCTTTTCTACCGAATCGATCACTCAGTTTTCCTGAAGAAAGTACCCCAACGGCACCCCCGAGCAGCAAACTAGATACAACAAAACCTACCATCGTTGGACTGAGATTAAAATGCACTTCCATCAATCCAATAGCCCCTGAAATGACGGCTGTGTCATAGCCGTAAAGTAACCCTCCAAAAGCAGCTGCACATGAAATGAAAATAACAAAAAATAGATTTCCTTTTTGCTCTTTATACTCGTCAGAAGTGACTTTTACTATCCCCATATAAATGCCTCCTTTGAATCGCGTTCACTATTTTAATTTAAAAAAACGTTATACGTAAAACGTTTTCATAAAAGATGTTTTTATGTTAAACTAAAAATTGTAAATAATCAAACTATTTTTTAGCTTTTATATGAATTATGTACGTTTTGTTATCAATCAATAGGGAAGAAAAAGTAAGGGGGAAGAGAAATATGGCGTTTATTCAATGTGATTTTTTTTCAGAAGTATTGCAAATAAGTACTTCAATGAACGTTTTGATACCGCAGCAAACAAAATCTCAGATTGGTTTACAAGCCAATACAAGAAGTGAGAAACACCCTACGCTCTATTTATTACACGGTCTTTCTGATGATCATACGATATGGATGAGAAGAACTTCGATTGAACGCTACGCATCAGAATTAGGACTTGCAGTTGTAATGCCAAATGTAGATCGTAGCTTTTATAGAGATATGGCTTATGGAAAGAAGTATTGGACGTTTGTAACAGAAGAACTTCCTCAATTGGCTAGGTCATTCTTTCCGTTATCGGAAAAAAGAGAAGATAATTTTGTGGCTGGTCTTTCTATGGGAGGGTACGGCGCTTTAAAATGGGCGTTTCGCAAACCACATCAATTTTCTGCAGCTGCCAGTTTATCAGGAGTGATGGACATTGAAGGGCTTGGAGAGCGAGGGGAAGTTCAGTTCCTAGATTATCCTTTGATTTTTGGCATGCCGCCTGTTATTAGACCTGAGGATGATCTTTTCTGGCTGCTTGAAAATCGTCGGCGCTATGGAGAAGTGACTCCGCGTATTTATCAATGCTGTGGAACGGAAGATTTTTTATATCAGGAAAATAAACGTTTTTCCGAGCGATGTAAGCAAGAGCCTATTTGTTTTACATATGAAGAAGGAAAAGGAAGTCACGACTGGGCATATTGGGATCAAAAAATTCGAGATGTGTTAAAGTGGCTGTTTAGTGAAAAGTAGGGAAGGTAGTTTTGGGTGGTTCCGACTTCTAGTAGTATAATAAAGAAAAATGTTTACTTGGTCGATAGACTAAAAGGAAATAGGAGTCGGTACGAATGGGGAGAAAAAAAGTCACGATTACAGAAGTAGCAAAAGAAGCGGGTGTTTCATTAGCTACGGTATCAAGAATCTTCAATAATAAAGACGGTAAAATTAAAATCAGTGAAAAAACAAAACAAAAAGTACTAAAAGCAGCAGCTCATTTAGGGTATCAGACAAATCCATTTGCGGCAGCTCTGCGGGCCCAAAAAACAGGGATTATCGGGATATTAATTAGAGATTTAAAAGACCCATTTTTAATCGAGCTGTTAAAAAAGGTACAGCAGCAAGTTCAAAGTCGAGGGATGGACGTTCTTATTGGACATACGGATTACCAAGAAACAACGGCTGAGCGTCAATTAAATGTGATGATGAATCATTGGTTTGATGGAGTCATTTTATTAGATTATGTAGCCGCTCCGCATCCGTTTGTAGACGTATTAAAACAATATCAAACGCCTTACGTTTCTCTTACAGGAGACGGCTCTTCTGCACTTTGGCCAATTGTACATGTAGATGATGCGGTGGGAATGCAATTAGCTGTTGCTCACTTAACGGACCTTGGCCATAAGAATATCGGGTTCGTTGGAAAAGCTGTAAGCGGAGTCGAGCACCGTCTGTCTCTTTTTTATCAGTATGTACCGTCAGCAAACGCAAAGTTTGTGAAAGAAGATATGAATAACTCAGATGAACTATATCAGTTTATAAATGAGCTAGCTCATCATCCAGAGCCCCCAACTGCGCTTATTTGTGCTACGGATTACATTGCTCTGAAAGTGATACACTGTGCGTGGCAAAACGGACTTCACGTTCCAGCGGATTTGTCTGTTATAGGGTTTGATGATATTACAGAAGCTAGTGAAGCGCAACCTCCGCTAACAACCATCCGTCAACCGATGGAAAAAATGGCTGAAAAAGCAGTAAACCTCTTACTTCAGCAAATTCAGGATCAGCAAGAAATAGATCAGGTACAGTATAAAATGGCACCTGTATTAGTAGAGCGTGAGACCACAAAACGTATGAATTGATAAGGAATGTATATACTATTCCTGAAAGTGTGAGACAAAAAGTCCACACTTTTTTGCATTAACCATTGCGTCCACTTCCCTCTTTCTTATACACTGTATGCTGTAGGGGAAAAAACCAAGCTTTAATATGTTTGGAGCGATTTGATGACACAACAAAAATTAGATAAATATGAAATTATGGACGTTAGCTTACTAGCAGGTAAAATTATGTTAGAAAGCGGAGCAGAAACGTATCGAGTAGAAGACACAATGATGCGGATTGCAGCGTCTTACGGTATAAAAAAATCCCACAGCTATGTGACGCCAACAGGGATTATGTTTTCACTTGAAACGAAAGAACCGACGAAAACGAAGTTAATTCGTATTTCCGAACGAACGACCGATTTAAAAAAAGTAACTATGGTAAATAGCGTCTCAAGAACCATCAGTCAAGGAAACATCTCCTTGGAGGAAGCGTATGAAATGCTACAAGAAATTGAAGCAACGAACGTAGCTTTTCCACTATGGGTTCAACTTGCAGCTGCATCCATTTCTAGCGGATGCTTTTTAATCATGTTTCAAGGTTTATGGACGGACTTTATTCCAGCGATGTTTTCAGGAGGTCTCGGATTTTTAACCGTGGTGTATTTCCACCGTCTTATTCCGATTCGCTTTTTTGCTGAGTTTACCGCTTCGTTAGTTATTGGACTTTTATCAGCTCTTTTAGTCGCTTCAGGACTAGGAACGCAAATTGATAAAATTATTATTGGATCCGTTATGCCTCTCGTTCCTGGGTTATCGATTACCAATGCAGTGCGAGATTTAATGGCGGGACATTTACTGTCTGGATTATCAAAAGGAGCAGAAGCGTTTCTGACGGCATTTGCTATTGGTGCAGGTATTGCCATTGTATTTACGCTTCTATAGAAGGGAGGCATCATATGCATATCGTAGAGCAGATAATTACAAGTTTTATTGCTTCAGCAGCGTTTGGGATTATTTTTAATGTTCCACGTGAATCATTATTAAAAAGTGGCTTTGTCGGAATGATTGGCTGGCTCATTTACTATTTGCTAACGTTCTATGGTGTAGATGAAATTCCAAGCACTGTAGCATCGGCCTTTTTTATTGCTATTATTAGTCAAATTTACGCAAAAATTTATCGTACACCGATCATTATTTTCACCGTAGCAGGTATTATTCCGCTCGTTCCAGGGGGAACAGCATACGATGCCATGCGTAACTTTGTAGAAAATAATTATAATGAAGCGATTAGTCTTGCAGCAAAAGCCTTTATGATTTCAGGTTCAATTGCCATTGGTATTGTATTTTCTGAAGTCATTAACCAAATCATTCGTCAATCTAAATTAAATGCGAAAGCAAAATATCGACCGTAGAGAAGCAAGCTCAAATCAGAGCGTGCTTTTTTTATGAAAAAATAAAGAGATCCTTCCCTTTTTTGTCACAAGAAAGTCACGTTTTAGTCTAAAAACGTTCAAAAAATGTACGTGCACAGCTAAAAAAATAGACTATACTATGTAAATAGAAAGAGAGACATTACATATGTTTGTGAAACATTGAGCATATTTCTCGAATTGTTATGCTCAATGTTTCACAATATAAGTAAAAGATGCTCAGAAATGAGCAAAGTATCTATGGAAATGATGAATGTTCTTATATATGAAAGGAGAAAGAAGATGGATACAGTCATACTATCACGTATTCAATTTGCATCAACGACGCTGTTTCATTTTATCTTTGTACCGCTGTCTATCGGCCTTGTCTTTTTAGTAGCGATCATGGAAACGATGTACGTAGTAAAAAAAGATGAACAGTATAAAAAGATGGCAAAGTTTTGGGGGCACTTATTCCTGATTAACTTTGCTGTCGGAGTCGTAACAGGTATTTTACAAGAATTTCAGTTTGGCATGAACTGGTCAGAGTACTCAAGATTTGTAGGAGATGTATTCGGTGCGCCGCTCGCTATTGAAGCACTGCTCGCGTTTTTTATGGAGTCCACTTTCCTTGGACTGTGGATTTTCGGGTGGGATCGTTTGCCTAAATGGCTGCACTGTCTATGTATTTGGCTTGTTAGTCTAGGTACTATCTTTTCAGCGTTCTTTATTTTAACGGCTAATTCTTTTATGCAGCATCCGGTCGGAATGGAGCTAAATAATGGCCGTTTAGAAATGAATGACTTCTTTAAATTGTTAACGAACGGTCAGCTGTGGGTCGAATTCCCTCATACAATTTTAGGTTCGTTTGCAACAGGCGCCTTTTTTATCACGGGTGTCAGCGCTGTTATGCTCTTGAAGAAAAAACATGTGGCTTTTGCTAAAAAATCATTTCAAGTTGCTATCCTTGTAGGGCTAGTTTCAGGTGTAGGAATTGCACTATCTGGGCATGAACAGGCCGGATATTTAGTTAAAACACAGCCGATGAAAATGGCCGCAAGTGAAGGATTATGGGAAAACAGCGGAAGTCCAGGTGCTTGGACAGTAACAGCAAATATTCACCCTGATGAAAAGAAAAATACGAGTGAAATCAAAATACCTTACTTATTAAGCTTCTTATCATACGGTAAGTTTTCAGGCTCCGTTCCTGGAATGAATGAGCTGCAGCAGCAGTATACGGCGAAATATGGAGAAGGAAATTATATTCCACCCGTTCGAACAACGTTTTGGAGTTTCCGCATTATGGCTGGTCTAGGTGGCGTATTATGTGCATTAGGCATTTGGGGTACGTACTTGCTTTCTCGTAAAAAACTTCAAGAAAGCAAACTATTTTTACGTATTATGACGATTGCCATCGCCTTTCCGTTCCTTGGAAGCTCAGCAGGTTGGATTATGACAGAGATTGGCCGTCAGCCTTGGGTTGTATTTGGCTATATGAAAACCGAAGATGCCGTGTCTCCTGGTGTAACAGCAGGTGAATTGCTATTTTCTATTATCTCGTTTTCGTTCTTTTACTTAATTTTAGCTGTGATTATGGTGTTCTTGTTCGTTAAAGAAATTAAAAAAGGTCCAGATCACGATCACGAAGCACATACAAAAGTAACATCAACTGATCCGTTTACAAAGGAGGGATACAATGTTTTCTCTTAATGAATTCTGGTATTTGCTAGTATCCATTCTGTTTGTTGGTTTTATCTTTTTAGAAGGCTTTGATTTTGGGATTGGAATGGTGTCTCGCTTTTTAGGAAGAAACGACTTAGAGCGACGAGCTTTTATTAATACAATCGGTCCTTTTTGGGATGCAAATGAAGTTTGGTTAATTTCAGCAATCGGTGCTATGTTTGCCGCTTTTCCAAACTGGTATGCAACGCTATTAAGCGGGTCATATGTTCTTTTTGTTCTTCTGTTGCTTTCGCTTATCGGACGCGGTGTAGCATTTGAATTTCGAGGAAAAGTTGAAAAACAAGCGTGGAAAAATGCGTGGGATTGGGTTATCTTCTTTGGAAGTCTTTTTCCACCGCTCATTTTCGGCATCTTATTTTCAGCACTAATGAAAGGATTGCCTGTTGAGCGCAACATGCAAATGAATGCCGGCTTTTCGGATATTGTGAATCTATATACCATAACGGGCGGCGTGACGCTAACGATGCTTTGCTTATGGCACGGACTTATTTTTGCGACGATCCGTACGATGGATGACATTAGAGATCGTTCACGAAAAGTTGCCATGAAGCTTTTGCCTGTTAATGCCTTGCTGCTTCTTATTTTTTCAGGCATGACGTTTTTTGAAACAAATTTATTCAGCAATCATAGCCGCTTGATGCTATACACATTTTTTATCGGTATTTTCGTGTATTTACTAGCAGGATTTTTCCTTACACGGAAAAAAGACGGATGGGCCTTTGCTATGTCTGGCTTAATTTTAATTTTATCAATTTCCTCTATATTTGCAGGATTATTTCCAACCGTTTTGGTTAGTTCAGTCAATGAAAGCTATAGTTTAACGATTCATAATGCAGCATCAGGGAATTATTCCTTGAAAATTATGTCTTACGCTGCTATTGCGTTACTGCCTTTTGTGTTAGGTTATCAAATTTGGAGCTACTACGTTTTTAGAAAACGTGTAGATCATAAGGAGCATATGGAGTACTAATGGGTAGAAATTTAATGGTTTACAACGGAATAAAAATGGTTCTTGCCGTGTTAATAGGGCTTATTACTATTCAAAGTGTAGCCATTATTTTTCAAGCTAAGTGGCTTGCCGAAGTAATTACTGCTCTTTTTCATGGTGAAAGTTTAACTTCGCAGACAAAAGCAATCGGATTGTTTTTGTCTGCCTTTATGATTCGTCAGATCGTAAGTTTTATAGTGAAAAAAACAGCATATCAATTTGGAGTCAAAACGACTCAGGAACTTCGTTTGACGGTCATGAAAAGCATTTTTGCACTCGGACCGCGCTTTACCAAAAATGAAGGGACAGGAAACTTGGTGACGCTCATCACCACAGGCCTACAGAAGCTTCGCGCTTATCTTGAGCTGTTTTTGCCTAAACTGGCCGCCATCAGCGTTACACCTTGGCTAGTGCTCGCTTTCGTTTGGTATCAAGATCGGCTTTCAGGCATTATTTTGCTTGTAACTATGCCAATTTTAATTTTATTTATGATTTTACTTGGACTGGCTGCCCAGAAAAAAATAGATAGCCAATGGGAGACGTATCATGTGCTGTCCAATCACTTTGTAGATTCGCTTCGAGGATTAGAAACGTTAACATTTCTCGGGAAAAGTAAGGAGCATGCTGAAACGATTGGAAGAGTCAGTGACCGCTATCGAAAAGCGACAATGGGAACGCTCCGAATTGCTTTTTTATCTACGTTTGCTTTAGATTTCTTTACGATGTTATCTGTAGCCATCGTGGCTGTTATGCTCGGTTTGCGGCTAGTGAACGGTTCGATGACGTTAGAGCCTGCACTTATGATTTTATTGCTGGCGCCTGAATACTTCCTGCCGATACGGGAAGTCGGAAACGATTACCATGCAACATTAGACGGAAAAGAATCCGGAGATGCATTAATTAAGATTGTAAAGCAGGCTGAAAAACCGTCGGCTAAAGAAGAAGATGTTCCTGATTGGACGGAAAACAGTGAAATTCAATTGCGTCATATCACCGTAAAATATGACGAAGAGCAGCCGCCTTCTCTTGAAGATGTGTCACTTCATGTTAAAGGAAGTAAAAAAATTGGGATTATAGGAAAAAGCGGAGCTGGAAAATCGACGCTTATTGATATACTGAGCGGCTTTGTACAATTTACAGAAGGGTCTGCTGAAGTAAACGGCGTGCCGGTTGATTTACGCTCAGATGCTTGGCAAAAGCAGATTACGTATATCCCTCAGCACCCATTTATTTTTAATGGAACAGTAAAAGAAAATATTGAATTTTATCAGGATAGAGGCGGTTCTTATGATTATGAAGATGCTTTAACGAAAGCAGGACTTTTATCTACGATTCAACAGATGCCTAAGAAGGAAAATGAAGTGATAGGAGATGGAGGACGGCAGCTTAGCGGTGGCCAAGCTCAAAGGATTGCCCTAGCTAGGGCGTTTCTGAACGATCGCCCTATTATTATGCTTGATGAACCAACGGCGCAAGTAGATATTGAAACGGAATATGAATTAAAGCAAGATATCTTAACGATGTTTCAAGACAAGTTATTTATTTTAGCTACGCACCGTCTGCATTGGATGAAAGATATGGACCTCATTGTTGTAATAGAGAACGGCAAGGTTACAGAAGTCGGCAATCATCAAGAACTGATTCGAAAAAAAGGAGCTTACTATCAATTTTTACATGAAGAGGAGGAGATATGATGAAATATAAAAGTTGGATATGGCCCTACTTTAAAACGTATAAATATCGTATCTTTTCTATCTTATTACTAAGCTTGTTAACGATTGGTTCTGCTTGTGCGCTAATGTTCACATCAGGTTACTTGATTTCAGCTTCTTCCTTACGTCCAGAAACAATCTTACTGGTGTACGTTCCCATTGTGCTTGTGCGTACATTTGGTTTAAGTCGAGCCGCCTTTCGTTATGCGGAGCGTCTTGTTAGTCACGATTTTATTCTTCGCATTTTAGCTAAAATGCGTACACGTCTTTATCATTTGATTGAACCGTTAGTTGCTACATCCCGCTATCGAACGGGAGATGTTTTAGCGGTTCTCGCTGAAGATATTGAAAGTTTACAAGACTTGTTCTTGCGTACCATTCTTCCAACAATCTCAGCTGTTATTTTATACGTTATTTCGATTGTAGCTTTAGGATTCTTTAGCCTAAAGTTTGCATGTTTGATTGCCATCTATTTATTTTTGTTAGTAGTGGTGATGCCGCTTTTTTCCCTTTGGCATATGAAAGCGGCCAATCAGCGATATAAATCAAGCAAAGCACAGTTATATGCTAAGGTCACAGACGGGTTTTTAGGAGTTGCTGATTGGGTGTTAAGCGGTCAGCAGCAGTCATTTTTTCATTCGTATAACAAAACAGAAGATGAGCTAGACCGCATGGATTGTAAGCTTAAACTATGGACGTATTACCGAGAATTGATTGGCCAAGTTATTGTAGCAGGTTTAATTGTCACAATGATTTGGTTTGGGGCTTCTCTTTTTGCAGACAAAGAGCTTGCAGGTGTTTTTATTGCTGCTTTTATTTTAGTAGTATTTCCTTTATCTGAAGCACTGCTGCCGGTATCTAATGCAGTAGAAAAAATTCCTCAATTTGAAGAGTCATTAAATAGAGTGCAGGAAATGGAAAATAACTGGGAATCTGTGAATGGAAAGAAAAAACATACTCTTTCCCTACCTTACAAAGGTTCATGGGACTCGGTTAGCTTAAAAGTCGAGCATGTAAGCTTTCGCTATAGCAATGAGGAAGAGTCAGTCATTCATGATCTTTCATTTCAAGTCGAGCAAGGGAAAAAAATTGCGATTCTTGGCAAGAGCGGAGCTGGAAAGTCGACTCTGTTAAAGCTGCTGCAAGGCTCCTTATTGCCTACAGAAGGTACAGTTCAACTAAACGGTCAGTCTGTTGCTGAAGTTCGTGAAGATGTACCAAAACTCATCTCTGTATTAAATCAAAATCCTTATTTATTTAATACAAGCGTAGCAAACAATTTATTACTAGCTAATGAAGAGGCTACAAAAGAAGAGGTAATTGAGGCAATGAAGCAAGTCAATATGCACTCCCTTGTGGAAGGTTTGCATCAAGGATATCAAACGTCTATGCTCGAAACAGGTCAGCGCTTTTCAGGAGGAGAACGTCAGCGGATTGCGTTAGCACGTGTTCTACTTCAGCGTACGCCAATTGTTATGCTGGATGAGCCAACTGCAGGGTTGGATACCGTGACTGAAAAGCGTTTGTTATCCACTATCTTTGAAACTCTTCACGACAAAACTTTAATTTGGGTTACACATAATTTAGTTGGGATGGAAAAGATGGATGAAATCTTATTCCTACAAGATGGAAAGATAGCCATTCGCGGAACGCATGAGGAATTACTTGCTACGAACAGTCACTATCAAAAGCTATATGAATTGGATCATCCGGTAAAAAGCCTTTAGCAGCAGCTAAAGGCTTTTTACTATTTTATACTAAAGTGAAATTCGACAAACATGAGTAAGATATGTGTCGAACGAAGGAAAATAGCTTGGATTCAAAGAGGGGAGAGGCGTTTAGCATTTTTGAAAAAGTGGTAAAACAAGGTAGTGTTTGTTTCTTCCTGTATAACATCGGTTTATTTTAGGGAAAATATATACACATTATGAGAACGAGAGAAGGAAGATACAATGGAACCTATGCTTGTACATATCACACTTGTAGTGGGACTAGGAGTTCTATCTCAGTGGCTGGCTTGGAGATTTAAGCTACCAGCAATTGTCGTGATGTCGATTATCGGACTGCTAACAGGCCCTATTTTAGGTTTAATTGATCCTAAAGCACAGTTTGCTCAGCTTTTTGATCCTTTTGTATCGATTGCTGTAGCTGTTATTTTATTTGAAGGCAGCTTGAACTTAGACATGAGAGAGGTAAGAGGAATCGAAAAGCCCGTGTTTCGCATTGTGACACTGGGAGCCATGCTAGCTTGGATGTTAGGCTCTTTAGCTGCTCATTATATAGCGGATTTATCCTGGGCGGTGGCAATTGTTATCGGAGGGCTTTTTATTGTGACGGGTCCAACCGTAATTTTACCTCTTTTACGACAAGCTAAATTAAAACCAAAACCAGCAGCGATTTTAAAATGGGAAGGTATTATTGTCGATCCATTTGGTGCACTGTTGGCCGTTTTTTCGTTTGAAATTGTTCAATTTTTAGTGCTGAGAGAAGTGAGTGGAAAAACAATTCTCTTTTTCTTCGTAGCCTCTATTATTGCCGTTTTAATAGGATGGATTCTTGGCCGCGGAATAGGATGGATGTTTCAAAAGGGGCATATTCCAGAGTATTTAAAATCTCCGGTCGTATTTATTGTCGTTATTGCCTGCTTTACAGTAGCTGATGAAATTAAGCATGAAACAGGTCTTCTAGCAGTAACAGCGATGGGGATTACCCTTGCTAATATGCATATTTCGTCTATTAGTGATATGCGACACTTTAAAGAGAATATTTCGGTTCTATTAACTTCTACTATTTTTATCATGTTAACGGCTGGACTGACGATGAAGACCATTACTGAAATTTTTCATTGGAATATTATTTTGTTTGTTTTACTTATGCTGTTTATTGTCAGACCTGTCTCCATCTTTTTATCAACGGTAGGCACAGATTTATCTATAAAAGAAAAAATACTGATTGGCTGGATTGCCCCGCGCGGAATTGTGGCGTTAACGGTCTCAAGCTACTTTGCGAAAGTACTAATTGATGAAGGATTTAAAGATGCTTCGATCTTAACAACGCTGACATTTGCTTTAGTGTTTGCTACGGTTTGTGCACACGGTTTTTCCCTTTCATGGCTAGCTAAAAAGCTGGATTTATCGATTGGCGAAGAACCTGGTATTTTGCTTGTGGGAAGCAATGATTTTACGGTTGCCTTTGCAACGAAGTTAAAACAGCTGGGCTATCCAGTATTAGTTGCTGATTCTTCGTGGGAGCGGTTAAGAGTTGCGCGCAGAGCGGAGGTAAATGTTTATCACGGAGAAGTACTAGCTGAGCAAACGGAATATCATCTAGACTTAACTCCTTATGAATATGTGATTGCTGCAACTGAGTTAGATGCATATAATGCGCTTGTTTGTACTGCTTTTCTTCAAGATATGGGGCGGAACAATGTTTTTCAATTGAGCATTCGTGACCAAGAAGATTCAAGAGAAGATGTCGATGAAATTATGCACACAGTAAGAGGACGTATGCTCTTTAAGAAAGGAATTACGTGGGAGTTTCTGCATCATAAAATGGAGCACGGCTATACGATTTACAATACAAAAATTACGGATGAATATACGTATGAAACATATGTTGAGGAGAAAAGCGATGATTCTCTTTTACTAGCAGTGAGCAAGCAAGGAAAGGCATTGAGTTTTTTTGCTCATGATCAAGAAATAAACGTTAATGCGGGTGACACGGTGTTAAGCCTTCAGCCATTAAAAAGATAAAAAAACAGGCCTTTAATGACCTGTTTTTTTTATGCTTGTCTTTGTTTAAAATGAATGACGAACAGATAAGCAGCAGCTGCTGCAAAATAGATGGTAACGGCTGGTGCTGTAAAGACATGCCCAGCTACAAAAGCAATTCCAAGAGCTAATACAATTGCTGTACTATACATCATAAAGCTTTCATCAAGAAGCTGTGATGGCTCTTTAAATAATCGAACCAATACGGTTAAACCAACTACTAGAAGTGGAAGAACCCATAGTAAAAATCCGATGATACCTAAAGAGAAAAACAAATCATAAAAATCCATTTCAATCATCTTTGGCGGAAGCTGTTTTGTATAGTCACCAGAAAAGCCCATACCTATCATTCTTCGTGCAATAGGTGCTTTTGCATACTCTTCCTTATGATGAGCTAAGAATTGCTCACGGCTGCTTAGAATCAGATTTTGAATATCTTTATCATCTAAATTTGATTCCTTTTGTTTTTTCTTTTTAGCCGGCTTTTCTTTTTCTTTCTTTTCCGGCTTTTCTTGCTTTGTTTTCTCTTTTTTAGCCTCTAACATATCGATGTGCGTATATGTGTTTTTATAAGCTGGAGAAATCGGAGTAGTTGCTCCGGTTACAATTAAAAGCAGAATTGAGATTACTAAGTTGGCTTTAATTAAGCTGCGTTTATTCGTAAATAATTTAGCAAATAAGACAACTGTTGCTACAACTAAAGAAAGAATAACGGCACCTAAGCCTACTTTCGTTCCAAGCATGATGGACGAAACGGCTAACAAGATAAAAGGAATCCAGTAATAAGCTTTTGAAAACGAACGTACTTTATCTAAAGCTAAAAGCAGTGTGAGAGGAAGCAAAATAGCAATGGTTGCGCCTAGCTCATTCGCTGCATAAAACCAGCCTTTAAACCCAATTTTATTATACTGATAACTCTCTAGTGCTGTACCCGTTAGCATTGTACCGATAAAAACAATACTGATGATGAGTGAAGCAGTTAATAAGTTTTTGCTCAGTATTCTTTTTACATCCACAGATGATCGATAATGTGAAAACATCACAATCATTCCAAGCAGCGTAACGTTCATATAAACAACTTTATTGAAAAATTTAATTTCTTGCCCAATATAATAAGGATCTTTCCATTGATGATTTAAGTAGATGTTGAGTCCAAGAAAGAGTGCAAAAACAATAAGGTAGATAATCGAATATCTAGCCCATTTTGATTGTTTGGCAAACACTAAAAGTAGGACACCTGCAAAAATCATATATAGAAAGCGAATAACAACCCCAATTGAGAGACCACTATCCATGTTCAAAACCATGTACGTCGTTAGCATATCAATAATCGGCTGAATTGAAATAAAACCAACGAACAGAAAAAATAACCAGTATGTGTTCTTCATATAGTACTCTCCTGTTTTACGTGAATTAACGTTTTCTTTTAACTAAAAGCATAACACCTTCTACTCTGCATAATAGCGTCGACATTAAGTATACTAAACCACCTGCAATACAGACAATACCAAATCGTAAGATAACATGTAATGAATTCAAAAATGCGATGTCCTTTAAGAAGAACATGACGATCGCAACAGGTACGGAAGCTAAAAGAATTTTTCCTGTTTCTTTCACTAGATATCCGTAATGGAAGTGATTGATTTGTTTTGCCAGCATAACGAATACGATAGCCGTATAGAAAAAGGCAACTACTGACATGGAAAGTGCTAATCCTTGGTATCCCATAAATTTAGTGAAAATCATGTTAAAGATGATATTTAACACAATGGATAATAAGCCTGCTCTCATAATAAGATAACCTTTTTGAAGAGAATAAAATCCTTTTGCAAGAACAGCTTGCAGGGAATAGAAAAACACCGAACCTAGGTAATAATAAGATACATCTGTTGTTTTTAACGTCGAATGTGCGTCAAATGCACCGCGCTGGTAAGCAATCATTACAATGTCTTTCATATAAAAGATCATGATAACAATCGTCGGAATCAGCAGCATCAGCATAAACGTAATCCCTTTTTCAATTCCTGATTTAAAGCGCTCTTCATCTTTTTCAGAAATGGCTCTTGCAATCAGCGGGTAAATAATGGTTGCGACCGTAACCCCGAATATTGCCTGGGGAATACTTACAAGTCTGAAGGCGTAATTTAAGTATGAAATAACACCTTCACCAAAGGAGCCAGCAAAGAAGAAGTTTACAGTTAAATTAATTTGACCGACCATAATGGTCACACCAACAGGGATGAATACTTTATAAAAAGCCACCACTTCATCACGGTCAATTTTTTGCTTCCATAACAGCAGATGCTGCGGTTTAAAATAGACAACTTTAATTAAGAAAGAAGCAATAGTTCCTATAAAATAGCCAAGAGCAATTGCATAGCCGCCCATAATTGAATGTAATAGGATTGTACTTAAAATTGTAAATAATACAACAACCGTTTGAGAAAACACAGAGAAAGAATATTGACTTCGTGCATCAAATACACCTTCGTATACGGCATTCACTCCAACTAATGAAAGAGATAAGAAGTACATAACGCCCGTATAAATTCCTAGTTCGATTGCTGCTTTAGAAAAATTAGAATACGAAGCGGGAAAGTAAAAGAAAGCCGCAATTGATCCGAGAACCGAAATAATGAAACAAATAAGAAAGGTTGATTTAACAATATTAGTTAAATGAACCTTTCCTTTATTTTCTTTTTCATAACGTAAATAACTAGGAATAAACGCATCCTTCATCCCCGTTAACATAAATAAGATAAAAGCGTTTGGAATAATCATTGCTGCGTTGTATGAATCGACGATATAACTTGTACCGAAATAATTAGCAATAACTAAATCACGAATCATACTAGAAAATTTCAAAAATAATGTTGATATGAGCAGTAAAATGCTCGCGAATTTTAAGTTTTTCATGCGAAACTCCTACCTTTTCAAGTTATCTCACCAACTATTAGCAATAAAGAAGCATCCGACAATTAGAAGAATACAGCCGATAACTTGTTTTGTTGTAACTTTTTCTTTAATTAAAAAGTAACCGAATGTTAATGTCCAAATATACGTAATAGACGTAAGCGGAAATACAATAGAATAAGGTAACAGCGTTAAAACATACACATTAAGCAGAGCTGCCGCCCCGTAAAAAAGGCCGCCGCCTACAAAGCAAATAAGCGCTAGTTTTATCTTTTTTTCGTTTAAATACGTAGAAATATACTTGAAAAAGACAGCTCCAACTGAACCTAAAAGGGTCATAATAATTAAAAGTGGGATACTATTCATCTTGGCCACCTACTAAAATTACACCTACGATAATAATAAGAGTACCGACCAGCTTCATAGGGCTAATGGTTTCATTTAATAGAAAGAAACCAAGAGCAATGCTGATGACATATCCTAGGCTTAAAAATGGATGAAGCAAGGAAACTCTTTCAAATTTAAAAGCGGCAATCATAAACACCGCTCCTAATCCATAAAGAAAAAAACCAATAATTAAATTTAAGTTAAATGAAGCTTCGGACAACTTCCAAAAAAGTTGTCCAACAGCTGTAAACAGGGAAGCCACAATAATGAGTGTGATTCCTAGCTTTTTGTTGTAATTGCTCTCCATCAGGAGGTCACATCCTTTTCTTTCTGATCAAATCGGATAAAAGGAAGACCAATAAAGAAGAAAGACACAAATACGCTTGCTAATAAATATCGGAAATCTTGAGCCGGCAATGCTGCAAGAACAGAAAGCGTGTTAAGAGCCCACGGAATGACGATAATGAGTGACGTAATTCCTCTTCGAATCACTAGCATTAATGAAAATAATAAAATGACACAGTGATAAAAAGCTGGTTTCCATAAGAATGTAAAAACAGGGTGCTTAAAAATAGCTAAGTAAGCATTAGCAGTATGTGTAATAAACGGCTCGATTACTTTATTTTTAAGACCTAAATCATTGCCGTAATAAATGTTGGTTACGTACGTATCCGTGTAGCCATCTTTAAAAGGGTTGATTTGCCATACTAAAGCCGTTTGTTTGAGAAAGCCTTCCGTTGCTAGATAAGGATTTTTGATGACAATGCTAGCATAGTTCTTAAAGTAAAGACCTAAATCATTAAAAATAAATTCGCGGTCATAGTATTTCCACGTGAATTTAATTGGATCACTTTTGTATGGATTATACTTTTCTTTCCACAATTCAATAGGAAGCACTTTATTAAAATATTCGCGCTCTTCTTTTGACATCTCCCCATCATTTGAAATGATATTTGCAATTTGTTGAGTTGGAATAGACAAAGCTTCATTTGGATCTGAAGGTTTTACATCAAGCCACGTGAACACAGGGCCTGTAACAATCTTTTGTAAAATAAAGACGACTAAGAAAATCGTGACAAGAGGTTTCCAATTTTTTCTGAATAAGACAATCATTAAAAGGAAAGTCAAAACAAATACAGGAAAACCATTATGTCTAAAGAAAGCTACTCCAAATGCGGAAAGTAAAAGTAAGAAAAAGCTCGCTTTACTTTTAACCCAAGCGCCTTTTGACAGATAAATTTTTGCAATGTTAACCGTAAAAAACAGCAGAAAAGCACTGTATAAAATGTCTTTCCAAATAATAATTGAAAAGATTAAAAAGCTTGGAATAATGACAATAATGGCTGTTAAAAGTCCAATCATAACAGGATGTGCTTTGCGTTTAATGAAAAAGTCAAATGTATAGGCGTATATGCTCACTACAACAACAATTTGCGTGAACGCTACAATTCCTGGGTTATCCCATATTTTTGTCAGCAGCATAATGAGCCACGTAATCATAATAGGGTGCCAATCGTTAAATTCTCCGTTATGTGCCTGTCTCCACTGTGCTAATGAATCAGGAGTCATGGCCGCTGGGAAAAAGGCGAACCAGTAATATAGACTAACAGTTAAAATAAGAATCGTAACAATTCCTAGATAACGCTTTGGGTGTGCAAATGTATAGTGAAAATCGTTTATCTGTTTGATAGCGCTGAGTACAGCGGCCGTCAGCAGCATTGCCAATAAAGTACGGCTGATGGCATACAAAACGAGTGAAAAAATAGTTGAGCTCGTCATATGTAAGTTATCTAAAAGTGAAAACTGTACGATAAACGAAAAAACAATCAGCAATAGCCATTCTAGCGGTTTAAATGAAGCATAAGCTCTATTTTTATAAATAAAAATAGAGCTTATGATGGTAAATACAAGTGCAGCAAAAAGGGAAAGATAGTGAACACCGTCTGGATTACCAATACTTAAACCGATAAGAATAATTAAAGCTGTTACTGTAAGCAGTAAAATACTTTTTTTATTCTTCATCATTGTTATTCTCCTACTTGTTCAATCTGTTCAATTTTTTTATTTAGTTCTAATTCATATTGCTTGCGATTTAATGAAGCGATTGTATCTAGAATTAATCCACAGACGAAAGATAAAACACCTAACACCATCAATCCAGTTGCTAAGATAGATGAAGGTACTTTGGTAATAAAGCCTGTATCAAAAAATTCATAAAGTACCGGAGCACCAACAGCTAATCCTGCGACAATAAACAACACTGTCCAAATGGAGAAGAACTGAAGCGGCTTGTACTCTTTAAATAACGTAAAAATCATTCGTAACACTTTAAATCCATCAGAGAACGTATTAAGTTTCGATTCGCTGCCTTCAGGTCGATCGCGATAATCGATCGCGATTTCTTTTAGGCGGAATCGTTTATCTAACGCGTGAAGACTCAT
This sequence comes from Priestia sp. FSL W8-0524, assembly GCF_038005965.1. Taxonomy (NCBI): domain Bacteria; kingdom Bacillati; phylum Bacillota; class Bacilli; order Caryophanales; family Bacillaceae; genus Priestia; species Priestia sp. FSL W8-0524. Next base: position 4,859,031 of record NZ_JBBOUG010000001.1, on the reverse strand, counting down.
TTCTGTTTCAATCTCAAATCCTGGGCTCATCACAGGAATTGATTTTACAAATAATTTATCGTACGCACGATAACCTGTCATGATATCTTTAATGTTACTTTTGTACAGGCCGTTAATTAAAGAACGTACTAAGTTGTTACCAAAATTATGGAAAGCACGTTTGTTTTCTTCGAGATACGTTCCGTTTGATAAACGATCTCCAATGACCATGTTAGCTTCTCGATTTCTAATAGGGTCAATTAATTGATGAACAAATTCTGCAGGATACGTATCATCCCCATCTACCATGACATAACAATCTGCATCAATTTCTTGAAACATTGAACGTACAACGTTTCCTTTTCCTTGCTTAAATTCTTTTTTGACGATTGCGCCGTGTTCAAGTGCAATTTCACTTGTACGATCTTTTGAATTGTTGTCGTATACATAAATATCTGCACTAGGCAGTTCGCGTTTGAAATCGTCAATTACTTTTCCAATTGTTACTTCCTCGTTATAACAAGGAATTAAAACTGCGACTTTCATTTTTCCACCTCATCAAAAAAAATTGTTGGGAGTTGTTCAGCAATTACATCTACTGTGTAGCGGTTTGCTGTTTGTAACGCCTGTTGAGACATTTGCTGTTTCACATCTTCAGGAAGATTAATAAAAGCCTGTAGCTGTGAAGCTAGTTCATCTACATTTTTAGGCTCAAAGAATAGACCATTCTTTCCGTCTATAATGTAATCTTTTAGACCACCAATCTGACTCCCAATCACGGGTGCTCCGCAAGCCATAGCTTCGAGGCCGACTAAGCCCAAACTTTCTCCTTTTCTTACGGTCGGAAACACGAATGCTTCAATCGCATTATATACGTAAGCAAGAGACGACTGAGGAAGCAGAGGAAAATGGATGACTTTTCCCTCTAGGCCCAGAGTCTTGATCATTTCCTTAAATGCAGCTTCGTCTTTTCCGCTTCCAACGTATAAGTATTTGTAAGAAGTGGGCGTTTGTTGTTCAGCTTTTGCAATGGCTTGAAGGTAGTATTCCCATCCTTTACCCACATCAATGCGGCTTACACATCCAATATAACGGATAGTAGGGTCCAAGTTTAGTTCTTGATAAGCTTTGCTTTTATCTGCATAAGGATGAAACAGATCTTTATTCACTCCTCCGCTTGGAAAAATATAGATTGGATTATGAACCTTATATTTCTCTTCAACGAGCCCTTTATAGTAGGGAGAAGGAGTAATAATTTTAGTGGAATGGTGCAATAAGTCATTTACTCTAGGCTGATATTTTTCCTGTGAAGCTACTTCAGGTACAACATCTGAACCATGCACGTTTGTCACAATCTTCACATTCTTCTTTAGCTTTTTGAGAATCAGCAGCGGAAGAGCATTATGAGATGCATAATGTACGTAAAGATAGTCGTAATTTTTTGTTAAGCCCGTCACAATGACATTAGCATAATGAGAAGCATAGCTAAAAAGCTTGCTTAATTTGCTTGTCTTTTTTTGCATGACAATTTTATCAACTTGAATACCATGTTGAACTAAAATTTTTTCAGTGTTTTGAACAAATACACCATAGCTCGGGAATTGTTCAGAAGGATACATATTTGAAATCAACAAAATTTTCATGATTGTTTCACACCTATTTTTCTTTATTAGTTTATGATAATGACAACGGGTGTTCATTTAAATAGAGCTTACATGTATCATCTTACTATTAAGTTGAGCGATTTCATTGATAAACATGCAAAAATGGGTTGCATATCGTCAACATCACAATATTATAGCACACCTACTTTTTAAAATGCGAAAGTTTATCGGACACTTATAAAACGATAGATAAAGCAGTAAAGAAGATGATTTTTACATAATCATAATCACAAGAAAAAAGCGAACGCTATTCGTTCGCTTTATGTCACTTATTTCACTTCAACGCTTACCCCAAAATGGTCAGAAACAACGGGATAATGTATGCCGTTAAAAACTACAGTCGATGATTGAATATCCTGCGCATGACTCGATAGAATGAGATCAAGGCGCAGCGCCCGTTCATTATCATCCCATCCAGCAATGTTCCCTTGAACTGTAATACCGCTATCTTTTTTGTTCGATAGAGTATATGTATCATAGAGGCCTTGGCTCAACAGGTAGTCGTAACCTTCATGTCGTCTATGAGCGTCATTATTAAAGTCTCCAAGTAAGAAAAATGGGTTATCTTTGTGTACATGAGCTAGCAGCGTATCAACTTGCTGCTTGAATGGCTCTTCCTCGTCATCCCACCAGCCAAGATGACAAGAATAAAAAGTAAGGAGTTCTTTTTCATATTCGATTGTTGCTCCAACAATTCTTCTCGTTTTCCAATAGTCAATATTTGACGTTTGTGAAACAAAAAATGAATGCTCTTCAATAATCGGGTGTTTCGTTAAAATGGCAATTCCTTCTTCATACACTTCATAGCCTATATGAGATAAATCCCATACCAATTGATAGTCTTCACCTTGCTTACCCAGTTCTTTTGCTAAAAGCCAAGCGTAATTATCGCTGCGAATGTAGTCATATACATAAGGCGCGTCTATTTTTTGGCTTACTTCCTGTAAAGCAATGACATCATATTTTTCTTTTTTAATTACTTCAGCTAGACAAGATAACTTGTCTAGCTGATTTTCCTCTTGCCAAGAGTGGCAATTTAACGTTAATAGCTTCATTATGTTAAGCTCCTAACAAATCTTGAATGTCGGATTTCAAAACATCCGCTTTAGGTCCATAAATAGCTTGTACCCCTTTATCTTTCAAGATTAAACCAAGGGCTCCGTTTTGTTTCCATTCACTTTCTCCTGCAACGGCATGTATATCTTTTACCGTTACACGTAAGCGAGTCATACAAGCATCCACGTCTTCAATATTGTTTTCTCCGCCAAGCAGTCCAATAATGACTGGGGCAAGCGAATCATTTTTCACCTGCTTGCTGCTTGTTGCAGTTGTTTCTTCATCGATATAGTTTCCGTTACGTCCCGGTGTTGGGAAGTTAAAACGTTTAATTAAGAAGTTTGCCACTCCAAAATTTAAGCCAAAAAATACAAGGCAGGCGATGACAAAGTTCATTAAGTCAGCCCATAGTCCGGCTTTGATAATCATTGGTGTACGTGTTAATAGTTCAATTACGCCAAATGAGTGTACGCGAACATGAACAATATCAACAATGGCAAAAGCCAGTCCTGTCATAATGGCGTATACGACGTATAGAAGAGGCGCCGCGAACATGAACATAAATTCAATCGGCTCTGTTACGCCTGTTAAGAAAACAGCTAGTCCAGCTGAAAAGAACATTGAACGATATTTCGAACGTTTGTCAGGATCTACGTTGCGATACATTGCTAAAGCAATTCCAATTAATGACGCACAAGATAAAATCATCTGTCCTACTTTAAATCGTGCAGGTGTAACGTCATGTAAGAGCTGCTTGTAGCTGTCCATATCTCCTGCAGCACGGAAGTTATTTAAGTCTGCAATCCAAGCAAGCCACAAAGGATCTTGACCGGCAACAGTGGAACCTGCTCCAGAACCCGTTAAAATTTTGTACGTACCGCCTAGCTCCGTATAGTTCATAGGAACTGTCAGCATATGATGAAGACCAAACGGAAGAAGGAGACGCTCTAATGCTCCGAAAATAAATGGTGCCAGAATAGGAGCTGTATCTCTAGATGTTGCAATCCACTGTCCGAAGCTGTTTAGCGAACCTTGGATGAACGGCCACACAATGGATAAAAGCAGTGCCGTTACAACTGAACCACCGATGACTACAAACGGTACGAAGCGCTTGCCGTTAAAAAACGAAAGGGCTTCAGGCAATTTATCATAATTGTAATATTTGTTGAATAAATTTGCGCCTAAGAAACCAGCGATAATTCCTACGAATACTCCCATGTTAAGAGCGGGAGATCCTAAAATAGATGTGAAGTAGTCTTTTACAACTAATTCTTGTCCAAACAGTGATTGAACCGTTGCTTTTGAATCTGAGAGCATTTCTGCTTTAACTCCAAAAATGGCTCCTGTAATTCGATTAATAAGAATGAATGCAATGAGTGCAGCAAATGCACCGCCAGCACGTTCCTTTGCCCAAGATCCCCCGATGGCAACAGCGAACAAGATGTGAAGATTTGTAATGATACCCCATCCTATATCTTCCATCACTCGTGCAATTGTTTGTACAGCAGTGATGTCTCCCCCAGTCATTGCAACTAGTTTTCCAAGTGAAATCATAATACCAGCTGCGGGCATAACCGCTACTACTACTAATAAAGCCTTACCAAACTTCTGCCAAAAATCAAATGAAAAGAACTTCTTCATAGTTTTTCCCCTTCCCCTATGTATGGGTTTTCATTTTATTTTTTGATAAACTATATTTTTAAGAAAGTGCAACCGTTTGCATAAACCTATTGTAATAAAAGGGCTTTCATAATGCAATACTGTAATTTCTCTTTTTTTGAAAAATTTATTCATAAATTATAAATGATGAAAAAATTTTTATGATAAAGTGAACAATATCAACGGTATTTTAACATGGTGGGATGTAATAAAAGCATTTAAGTAATGGCATAAAGATAGGTACAGAGGAGGATAATATGAAAAAAGAAGAGCTACAAGCGATTATTTTTGATTTAGACGGTGTTATTGCAGATACAATACATTTATATTATAGAGCAAATAAAAAAGTAGCAGATCAACTTAACGTTTCGTTTTCTGAAGAACTAAATCAACGGCTGCAGGGAATCAGCCGGATGAGAACTGTAGAGCTCATTGCTGCGCAAGGCAATGTACACCTGACAGTGGAACAAAAAGAAGAGCTTGCTTATGAAAAGAATAAGCATTATCAGGCTTTAATAAGAGAAATGACAGAAGATCATTTACTTCCAGGCATTAAAATGTTGTTAGAAGATTGTAAAAAACAAGGCATTAAAATGGGAATTGCTTCTTCTAGTTCGAATGCAAATACTGTAATAGATGCGCTAGGAATACGCTCTTTTTTTGATTGTATTGTGGATGTGAGGAAAATCAAGAAGGGAAAACCAGATCCAGAAATATTTTTGACAGCTGCCGATCAATTAAAAGTAAAACCCGATGCATGTGTGGCAATAGAAGATGGAGAGGCAGGTATAAAAGCTATTAATCAAACAGATATGGTTTCAATCGGCGTTGGTAAGCATCTGAGGGAAGAGGATGTGAATTTTCGCGTATATTCAACAGCTGATTTGCATGTAAAGACGATCAAAGAGGTTTTCGAAAAAGCAAGAAAAGGAACAGATTATAACAGCGCGTATACAAAAAATTAGTAAATCTTTTACATGCAAGTAGCAAAGCGCTAAAAAACATATGCTAGAATAAAATAAGAGAGCAAAGATACATAGGAAGGGGTACATCATGATTAAATGTATTGCGATCGATATGGATGGAACGCTAGTAAATAGTGAACAAGTTATAAGTAAAGAAAATGCCCAAGCGATTAAGACAGCTCAAAAGGCAGGGGTGGAAGTTGTTGTTGCTACGGGACGTTCTTATGAAGAAGCGCGTTATGTTTTAGAAGAAGCAGGACTTCATACATATTTAATTTGTGCAAACGGAGCAGAGCTTCGCAATCCACAAGGGGAAAAACAATATTCAGTAGGCATGACGATGGAAGCTATTCGTGAAGTAGAAGATATTTTTAAGAAGTTTCAGCTGTACTTTGAAGTCTATACAAGTGAAGGTACGTATTCAAATGACTATGAAAAAGCTTTGTCCGTATTAATGGATATTTATTTAAGTGCTAGCTTAAAAGATAATTATGAAAAATCGTTAGAAGCGGCAAAAGAGCGTTTCAATAGCGGCAGAGTAAAGCTTATTGAAGAGTATGAAGCGCTGTTTCAAGATCCAAACAAAGACATTTATAAGCTGCTTGCTTTCTCTTTTGATGAAGAAAAGTTAGAGCAGGCAAAAGTAGAACTTGTGAAGTTAGATTCTATTGCAGTCAGTGCATCTGGTAAAGAAAATATTGAAATAAATGATGAAAATGCTCAAAAAGGAATTGCGGTTACATCATTTGTTCAAGAACGCCATATTTCTTTAGAAGAAACGATGGCTATTGGAGACAATTATAACGACGTATCGATGTTTCAGCGAGTTGGACGTGCCGTAGCGATGGGAAATGCCCCTCAAGAAATTAAAGAGTTTGCCCATATCGTAACAGGAACAAATGACGAGCACGGCGTAGCTCAAGCTATCTTAAATGCGCTTGAAACAGTCAAACAATAAGCAAAATAGAAAAGCATGCCTTTAGGCATGCTTTTAGTTTGTTACTTTTTCTTTGTTACGACGGTATGCACCGTGATTTGTTGGTCCGACATATTGATTTAAAGCAAATGAATGGCGAATTGCTTCTGTAATAAACTCTTTTGCTGTATAAATAGCTTGTTTGACGTCACTGCCTTTTGCCAATTCAGCAGCAATCGCAGCTGAGTATGTGCATCCAGCACCATGTGTAAATGTCGTTTCAATACGTTCAGACTCTAAGATCTCAAATGTCTTTCCATCATAAAGCAAATCGATTGCTTTTTCGTGTGCTAATTTACTTCCACCTTTAATCAATACATATTTGGCACCAAGTTCAGAAATTTTCACGGCTGCTTCTTTCATTTGATCAACCGTTTTGATAGGGCCAAGTCCGCTTAATTGACTAGCTTCAAATAAGTTAGGCGTTACGACTGTTGCTTTTGGAACTAGTACATCACGCAAGCTGACAGTTGTTTCCGGATGAAGCGCTTCGTCTTCTCCTTTACATACCATCACAGGATCTACTACAACATTTTTTAAATCGTATTCTTCAATTGTTTTTGCCGCTAGTTCAATAATTTCCACTGAGCCAAGCATACCCGTTTTTAGAGCTTGTACGCCTACGCCTTTTACAATTGTTTTCAGCTGCTGTTCAACAGTGGAAGGTTGTTGTGGAAATACGTTATGAGACCAGCTGTTATCGGGATCCATTGTTACAATTGTTGTTAAAGCTGTCATTCCGTAAACACCAAGTTCTTGGAATGTTTTTAAATCCGCTTGAATGCCAGCTCCGCCGCTGCTATCAGAACCAGCAATGGTTAATGCTTTATTCATTGTCATAAAAAATCCTCCCGTATTTTAAGTTCATAGAGAAAATAGAGTAAAATTTCTACCGGGCGGCTTTTAGTTGCCCAATGTGTTTTAGATAAATTTCTTCCATTCACTTTTTCTTCTATTTTATCGCTTTTAATGTAGATATTCAATTTCTAAAAACTGTATGAATCCTACGTGTAATTTAGAATTATCATGACTGACTGTGAAGCATGAGTTAAATGAACGTTAGCGAATGAGATATAAGGTGGTTTGAACATTTACTTTACATAAACTTAAGAGTAACCACCTTCACAAGTAATCGCATGCTAAAAAACCTCTTATTAAAAGGCTTTTTACCTTATTGTACAAGCACTCTTTTTCTTAATGAATAAAATGAATAGAAACTTAAGAAAGGGTGATTCACATAAAAAAACATTATAATCATGACAGTTATAAAGATGCCCCGGATTCTTCTAATCAATCACAACTTCAAAAGAGAAATCACAAAGACTGTTATATGAAATCGAATTTAATGAGCGATAACTTCAAAACTGTTAAGACAGGTACTTTAAATGTTTGTATAATCGTATTACCAGGAGCTAAAGTTGATCGAAACTCTAAAGATAATCCGTCTACAGTTCCCAACCGTGTAAAAAGAGACATAGCGGCTGCTAATAGGATATGGAAACAATATGAGAAAAACCAATTAATCCAGGGGGTTACATTTACTATTACACGTTCATTTGTTTTTTTGGAAAACATCAGTGGCATTGTAAGTAATGCGGAAAATTTTCCAATTAGAGGAGCTAGTCATCTTACAATGGTACAAGCAATGCTTGAAACTGGCCGAAAAGTTTGTCAAGACGCTGATGTATACGTATTTTATATGAATGGAAATAGATTTGGGCCTGTTAATTTTGACTATTCATCGACTCTTGCTGTAACTTATAACTCTTTTCCACTTGTGATTATGACAAATGCAAGTACAGATGAGTATCTTCTTGCACATGAATTAGGTCACTTTATGTTTATTACGAATCGGTTTAACGAGACAGATGATCCTGAACCATTTCATGAATTAGATGGTAATCATAATAGAACGCCTAGCAACCTTATGTTTCCTACTCCTGAATTCTGGCCAATGGTACCGGAGATTACCGGTGAACAGATACACAAAGCTTTAAATAGTCGTGTTTTTTACAGCTAATTGCTGTTTATTCAAAATAAAAACGCCCTTAACAGAGGGTTAAGGACGTTTTTTACTATCTATTAAATAGAAGCTAATTCTTTTTCAAGAGCTACGTCTACTGATACATAATCATAACCTAAATCATGTGCAACTGCTTCGTACGTAATAGCTCCGTTTGCAACGTTCACTCCTAATTTTAACGCTTCGTTTTGAGCGATTGCTTTGTGAACACCTTTAGAAGCAATTTGAAGTGCGTAAGGTACCGTTACATTTGTTAAAGCAATCGTTGATGTGCGTGGAACTGCTCCTGGCATGTTCGCAACTGCATAGTGTACAACACCGTGCTTTTCATAAGTAGGCTGATCGTGTGTTGTAATGTGGTCAATTGTTTCAACGATACCACCTTGGTCGATTGCTACGTCAACAATAACAGAACCTGGCTTCATGGTTTTCACCATTTCTTCTGTTACGAGTTTTGGAGCTTTTGCACCTGGGATTAATACTGCACCAATCACTAAATCTGACTCTGCTACTGCATCCGCAATGTTATAGGGATTTGACACTAGCGTATTGATTTGGTTGCCAAAGATATCGTCTAATTGACGTAGGCGTTCAGGACTTAAATCAATAATTGTTACATCAGCACCGAGGCCGATTGCGATTTTTGCAGCATTTGTACCAACACCGCCGCCTCCAATAATCGTTACTTTTCCGCGGCTAACTCCAGGAACACCCGCTAATAAAATTCCTTTTCCGCCGTTTGATTTTTGAAGGAATTGTGCACCAATTTGAGCAGCCATACGTCCTGCTACTTCGCTCATAGGTGTTAATAGAGGCAATGTACGATTGACTGCCACTGTTTCATAAGCAATAGCCGTTACACCGCTATCTTTTAATGCTTTTGCCAGTGCTGGTTCAGCTGCTAAGTGAAGGTAAGTGAATAAGATAAGACCTGGTCTAAAATAGCCGTATTCACTTGCTAATGGTTCTTTTACTTTCATGACCATTTCAGCTTGTGCCCACACGTCAGCTGCTGTCTCAACAATTTCAGCTCCGGCTTTTACATAATCTTCGTTTGTGAAGTTACTTCCAATACCCGCTTCATTTTCAATTAATACACGATGACCTGTACCAACAAATGATGCTACGCCTGCTGGTGTAATCGCTACTCGGTTTTCGTTGTTTTTGATTTCTTTTGGTACGCCAATAATCATGATTAATTTCCCCCTTGGTCGTTTGTGTATCTTTAGTATAAAGAAAGTTTTGTGAAATTTCTTTGTCTAGAAAGAAGAATTGAAGAAGCGGTTTTTGTTTAAACACACAAATGTAACCGCTTACTTATCAGAATTTTTAATTTTTATGTCAGGTTATCTAACATTGTTAAGGGAAGAAAACATAAAAAAAGAGCTATTTATTTATCGGAAAATAAATAAATAGCTTTCTGTTAAAAAATATAACATTATCTGTTATTTTTTATATTTCATTAACTTAATATCAATATAAAGAGTCATTTTTTGATTAACATCCTTTAAGTTGATATCACCAATCTCTGAAATTCGCTTTAATCGATAGCTAAGTGTATTCATATGCACATTTAATTCTTTGGCTGCTTCATTAATATTGTTATCATTATTTAAAAATACTTCAAGAGTCTCCACCAAGTTACTGTTATGACGAAGGTCATAATCAGTTAGCTTCTTTAAAGAATGGTTTTCAAATTGATCTTGAACGCGCTTGTCTAAAATAACATCTAGAAATTGATAAATACCTAATTCTTGATAGTTAATAATCTCTTTTGTTTCTTCTGGAAACTTACTTTTCATATCTAATACGTTCAAAGCTTCTTTATAGCTTTTTTCGATATGATCGTGCGATGAATAAATACTGCTGCAGCTGGCTTTAATTTGAGTAACATCAAAGCGTTCATGCATGTTTCCTCTAAAATAGTCTACAAAATCTCGCTGTTCATCAAGAGGATTTTCAACCGCATCCAAAGAAAGCAGTAAGATTAAATCATTGCAATCAATCGTATAAAGAACGATTTTTAAGCGGTGCATTGTTTTCAACATATACGAAATTTGGCGTTCAGCTTCAGGCGTAATATCTTCTTGGAAGCGGAAGATAGCAATGGAAAACGCTGATGGAGCCGTAATTTGAGCTTCATAAAACGCTTCTGAAATTTCTTGGCGAGACTTAATGTGGCCAGTTAATAATTTCCAGAAAAATTCCTGTGAGCGCTCCTCTCGTTTGTATTTTCGAATTTGAAGCTGCAGCAATTTGTTTTTTAATACATTCGCAGCTTTTTTTAATAGCTCCACTTCTTCATCGCCTAAGGCTTTCTCAATTTCCACAGCCCAAATGAATCCTAGAACTTCTTCATTTTTCCAGATAGAAATGGCTATACGATCTCCAAGCCCGATTTCATTTATATTTTTCACACGCACAGGTTCATTTGTCTCAAGCAGTTTCGGAATAATGCCTTCTTTCCATAAGTTGTTAATGACTTTTTCCGGAACTCTTCTTCCAATAATCGTAGCAATACGCGCTTGGTCCGTTCTTTCATCATGGGTGCTGTAAGCTAGTAAGCGATGATTAGCATCTTCAATCGTAATAGGGCAGTTCAATACCTCGCTAATGCGATCAGCAAATTCTTCAAGCGTATCAAAATTTTCTTTGAACGGATCTTTGATTGGTTTTGTCATATATAAAATCCCTCTTCATAAAACAAAATAAGTACTAGTGCAGCTTTTTTAGCTGCAGTAAATATAGTAAAACGGTAACAACCGTGTTGATCATCAATTCATTGAAATGATTAACTGCTTAATATTTTAACAAAAGTAATTGTTTAAGAAAATGTTAAAATGCGTCTAAAGGTAGTTAAGAATGTACGGATGATTAGTAACTGCGTTCATTTCACTTATTTTATCGAAATTTTCTTCAAAATAATCAATGTTCGGTGAGCATGATTCTTTTCAAATGTGTATAATAAAACGTATGATTATGGTTATATCAAACTTGAATCTGTAACTTTCTTTATGATATGTTCAGTTACGATTAGGTTGACCAATTCATATTACACATGAAGGGAAGAATTTAACATGGCAAAACAACAAATCGGTGTTATCGGTTTAGCGGTTATGGGGAAAAACTTGGCGCTAAACATTGAGAGCAGAGGCTATTCTGTTTCAGTTTATAACCGCTCTCCTGAAAAGACAGAAGAGTTCCTAAAAACAGAAGCAGAAGGTAAAAATTTTGCAGGTACATACAGTGTGGAAGAGTTTATTAATTCTCTTGAAAAACCGCGTAAAATTTTATTAATGGTTAAAGCTGGTGCTGCTACAGATGCAACAATTGATTCGTTAAAACCATACTTAGAAAAAGGCGACATTTTAATCGATGGCGGAAATACATTCTTCCAGGATACAATTCGTCGTAACAAAGAGCTAGAAGAATTAGGTATCCATTTCATCGGTACAGGCGTATCCGGCGGAGAAGAAGGCGCATTAAAAGGACCTTCAATCATGCCTGGCGGACAAAAAGAAGCATATGAACTTGTAAAACCAATCTTAACAGCTATTTCAGCGAAAGTTGAAGGCGATGATTGCTGCACATACATTGGACCAAATGGTGCAGGTCACTACGTAAAAATGGTTCATAACGGCATCGAGTATGGCGATATGCAGTTAATTTGTGAAGCATACTTCATCATGAAAAACGTATTAGGCTTAGAAACAGATGAATTACATGAAGTATTTGCTGAATGGAATAAAGGCGAGCTAGATAGCTACTTAATTGAAATCACAGCTGATATCTTTACGAAAAAAGATGAAGAAACAGGTAAAGCACTTGTAGACGTTATTTTAGATACTGCAGGTCAAAAAGGTACAGGTAAATGGACAAGCCAAAGTGCGCTTGATTTAGGTGTACCACTACCAATCATTACAGAATCTGTATTTGCACGCTTTATTTCAGCTATGAAAGAAGAACGTGTAAAAGCAAGCAAAGTATTGAGCGGTCCAAATGCAGCTGCATTTGAAGGCGATAAAACCGAATTAGTAGAAGCAATTCGTAAAGCATTGTACATGAGTAAAATTTGTTCATATGCGCAAGGGTTTGCTCAAATGAAAGCAGCTTCTGAAGAATATGACTGGAATTTACAGTACGGTGATATTGCAATGATCTTCCGCGGTGGTTGTATCATCCGTGCACAATTCTTACAAAAAATTAAAGAAGCTTACGATCGCGATGCAGATCTAACAAACTTATTGTTAGACCCATACTTCAAGGATATCGTAGAAGGCTATCAGTCGGCTCTTCGTGAAGTTATTTCAATTGCGGTTAAACAAGGTATTCCTGTACCAAGTTTCTCAAGTGCATTAGCTTACTATGACAGCTACCGTACAGAAACGCTACCAGCGAACCTTTTACAAGCGCAACGTGACTACTTCGGAGCTCACACATATCAACGTGTTGATAAAGAGGGCGTATTCCATACTGAGTGGTTAAAATAAAAAACAAGAAAAGCAGCTGTATACTACAGCTGCTTTTTTTATTTACTCTTTAGGTGAGAAGTTGTCTTCTCCGACTGGCCACCAGTGGAAACCGTCTTCAGCAAGCAATGCGTCTGATTCTTTTGGTCCCATTGAACCTGATTCGTAGTTCGGGAAGTTTTGTGCTTTTGTGCTTTCCCATGCTTCTGAGATAGTATCAACAAATTTCCAAGAAAGGGCTACTTCATCCCAGTGAGTAAAGTTCGTTGCATCTCCAAGCATGCAATCATAAATAAGGCGTTCATAAGCTTCCGGTGTATTCATTTTATCTCCACAGTTATTGCAATAGTTCAAGTTAATCGGTGTGGATGATGTGGCACCTGGCGTTTTACGCGCGTTCAAGTGAAGCGTAATGCCTTCTTCCGGTTGGATATGAATGACAAGCAAGTTTGGATGAATTTCTTTATCTTTATTGAAGTACAGGTTCATTGGTAAGTCTTTGAACTGTACAACAATTGTCGTTGCTTTTTCTTTCATGCGTTTACCTGTACGGATATAAATCGGTACGCCAGCCCATCTGAAGTTATCAATCATAAGCTTACCAGATACAAATGTAGCGGTATTAGACTCAGGATCAACCGAGTTTCCTTCGCGATAGCCGATAACTTCTTCTCCTTCAAGTACACCTTTGCCGTATTGACCTCGTACAAAATAATCATCTACTTCATCCACTGATAAAGAGCGAAGAGCACGCAATACTTTTACTTTTTCACTGCGAATTTCTTCCGGTGTTAATTTAATCGGCGGTTCCATTGCAAGTAGGGCCACCATTTGAAGCATATGGTTTTGTACCATATCTCGAAGGGCACCTGAAGATTCATAGTAACGGCCACGGTCTTCTACACCAAGCGTCTCACTAGACGTAATTTGGATGTTTGAAATGTATTGGTTGTTCCACATCGGTTCAAATAGAGCATTTGCAAAACGGATAACTTCGATATTTTGCACCATTTCTTTACCGAGATAGTGGTCGATACGATAAATTTGATCTTCCTTAAATGCATGGCGAATTTGTTCATTTAATTCTTTAGCAGAAGGATAATCATGGCCAAACGGCTTTTCAATGACTAGGCGGCTCCAGCCTTCTGTTTGTGTTAAACCTTCATTTTTTAAATTCGAAGCAATCGTTCCGAAAAATTCAGGTGCCATTGCTAGATAGAAAATACGATTTCCAGGCACGTTGTATTGCTCATCAAGGCTTTCTGTTAGGCTTTTTAATTCTTGATAAGAAGCGACATCTGTTACGTCAAACGGTTGGTAATAAAAATGTGAAGCAAACTTTTCAATGTCAGCGTCACTGTTTTTGAAACTGCTCACTGATTTTTTTACATTTTCGCGTAATTCGTCATTAGTCCAAGGTCTTCTTGCGACACCAACAACAGCGAAATCTTCCGATAGTTTGTTCGCTTTATATAAGCGGAAAATAGAGGGGAATAACTTACGTTTTGCTAAATCACCTGTAGCGCCAAAAATTACGATAATGGATTTTGGTTGTACATTTGTCATTACTTCTAGGACCTCACTTTGTCGTAGTTACGTTCAATTTTTTTCCGCTTTAACAGACAACACTTAAATGAAATCTGGGGATTCATTGCCCGTTAAACTCGGCCTTTATAAACAAACGAATGATTGCTTGTTTACCTTTTCCTTTATGTATAGAACTACTAATAAATTGTAACGATTTTAAAGGGTTAACGCAAATAGATTAAAACAATTTGTAGTTATTATTCCATGTTTTTAACAAGTTTAAAAGTATTTTGTTTCGAATACGGAGAAAAAGCTACCGTTATTTTAACAGTAGCTTTTCTCATTTATTTATATTGATACAGGGAACCGATAGATTTTTTTGTTGAAAATGGCAGCTCAGGGCTATCGGCAATGATAAAAATAGGACAGTGCATTAAAAGTGGATGTTTTTCGAAAAAGGAAGCATCAGCGTGATAGATAGACGATAGAATAACAGGGAGCTGTTCTAAAAAGTGAAGGTAGCGTGTAATGGTTTCATCTGTTGATGTATGCGCACCGATGTAATAATACACAGTAAGGGAATAAAAACCTTTATCGAAGACGAAGGATGCTAAATATTCGTTCCGCTCTTTTTGCATATGATCGTAGGCAAATTCAATGCCGATTTGAATGGAAGGAACAGAAGTGTGTTGACCTGGGAAAACGGTGTATTTTCTTGGTATCATTGGTTCAACGGGTGTAACACCCAGGCTGTAGGTTACGTCTATTTGGTGGGGATTGCTGATGATCATATGGAATCCCTCCTTTAATATAAAAATACACTCTTTATAAGTGTATACAAAGTTTCATTGAACATGACAATATTAAAATATGCCCAGGCTCTCAGCGTATTTAAAGCAGGCAACGTTTGAGCAGGCGGCAGAGTTTACGATAAAATAACAAAAAAGATTATTATGAGGTGATAAGCAATGAGTATTTTAAAAAATGACTGGGCTCCTTTATTAGAAGAAGAATTTCAAAAAGACTATTACATACAGCTTCGAGAATTTTTAGTGGGTGAATATAATCACCACACCATTTACCCTGATAAATATGATATTTTTAACGCTTTGCACTATACGGATTATAAAAATGTAAAAGTTGTCATATTGGGACAAGATCCTTATCATGGACCAAATCAAGCGCATGGACTGAGCTTCTCTGTTCAACCAGGAGTCAAAACACCGCCTTCTTTAGTGAATATTTACAAAGAGCTGAAAAATGAAATGGACTATCACATTCCGAATAACGGTTATTTAGTCAAATGGGCAGAACAAGGTGTTCTTTTGCTCAACACTGTTTTGACGGTTAGAAGAGGGGAAGCGAATTCTCACAAAGGAAAAGGATGGGAACAGCTGACGGATCGCATTATTGAATTAGTGGCACAAAAAGAGGAGCCAGTCGTGTTTTTGCTGTGGGGCAAACATGCACAAGCTAAAAAAGAGCTCATTCATCATTCACACCATTTAATTTTGGAAAGCCCGCATCCTAGCCCATTTTCAGCTAATCGAGGCTTTTTTGGCAATAATCATTTTCAACGAGCAAATGAGTTTTTGCTCCAACACGAACGTCAATCCATCGATTGGCAAATTGATGATGTGTAAAAGTGAGCATTTCATGAAGATTAGCTTCAGACATAGCCTCCTATTTCATCTTTTGATAAAATAGCTGTATAAAGTCATATTGAATGTAAGATGAGGTGTCTACATGGATATAAAAATGGCGCAGCTCCTTGATAAAATTAGTGCAGAAGTACAAAAAGCGAAGCACCATTCGAATAGTGGGAACGTTCGAGATCAATTGGTTGCTATCAAAGCACTGTGTGAGCTTGCATTAGATCAAAATGAAGAGGTTTCAGCATCGAAACCTGTCTCGGTTTCAAAACCTGTTGTCATGTCTTCACCGGAAATTATGCAATCGCCTGAGATTATGCAGCAACAGATTATTCAGTCATCCAAACCTAATTTTGAAGGAACGAAATTGAAATCAGATGATGCAAACGGCGATAGTTTGTTTGATTTCTAAAGTGAGGAGAAAAACATGAAACTATTTTTAATAATCGGTGCAATCAATGCGATGTTAGCGGTTGCTCTTGGTGCCTTTGGAGCACACGGGTTAGAAGGGAAAATCTCAGAGAAGTATTTAGAGGTATGGAAAACAGGAGTGCAGTACCAAATGTTCCATGCAATAGGGCTGTTCGTTATTGCGTTTTTATTAAGCAAATTTCCTCAGTCTTCTTTGTTAACAGCTTCGGGCTGGATTATGTTTGCAGGGATTGTGCTGTTTTCAGGCAGTCTCTATGTATTAAGTACGTCCGGTATTAAAGTTCTTGGCGCGATTACTCCCCTAGGTGGAGTTGCTTTTATTGTAGCCTGGATTTTAATTGTTGTTGCAGCTGTAAAATGGCTATAAAAAAACCCCTGAAAAGGGGTTTTTTTAACGCGGAGAATAATTGCTCAACTGTTGGCCTCCACCGCCAAATGGATAATTGTATTTAATTTCTTCATCGAAGGTAATGTAATCAAGATAAACCATAAGCAGTACATAGCGCGTTCCAGTCTGTGGATCGCTTAAAATGATATGATCGCGTCCGGCCGCTTCAATAATACCTCTAAAGACCTTCGCGTTCCACTGCGTATTATTTTCAAACGTCATATATACAGTCGCTATTTTTCCTCGATTTAAACGTAAAATATTTTCAATATATGATTCTTCAATAGGCAGTTGATTTGGGTCTTGCGGGGCACCACTGCCTCCAGAAGAGGTAGGGGGTGGCCCTCCTTGGCTTTGCCCTTGAACCTGCGGCTGGCCGCCTGGCTGGGGCTGCTGCGGCTGAGGCATATAATAAGGGTAGTTTGGACTCATATACGGATTTTGCATATATTGCTGTTGCGGTTGATTAGACTTTGGTTTTTTCATAGGAACCTCCTTCAAACAAAAAGAAATTAGTAAACTCCTGGACAATCAGCTTGAGTTGGTGCAAAGAAACAGTGAGATTTAAATCGTCCTGTGTTATTTTGGTTATACCATTGAGCAGGACAGTCGCCGCTGGGCTTGAAAAACCACAGTGAGTTTTCCGCGGGGTTAAAACGTTCCCCTCTTAATACACGTCGTGCAAGTGTAATTTCAGACTGGCGGGCACGCTGATAAAAGTAGCCTTTTTGAGTTGCTTCAAATCCGCCTGGGTTTTGAAATACCATCTGACGAATGGTTCTTATATTTCTAAAATCCAAACAGGGAGCTTTAGCGCGGTTCACGCCTACATTTCCTACCAGTAACATCCCTTGTTTTCCTTCACTTTCAGCTTCAGCTCGAATGAGTCTGGCTAGGAGCTTAACATCTTCTTCGTTGTGTGCAACGACTGCCATTATCCCACCTCGCTTACTTGTGACACTGTTGTATATATATGGTCCTGTAGATGCGAATATGCCATGGGTAGAAAATAAAAAAACCTGTTTCCAAGTGGAAACAGGTTTTTTATATACTAAATTTTATAAAAGAGATGAACGCTTTTGCAGCTTAGTTTAAACGTGTAAAAAGCGTGCAATAGCTTCTTCTTTTAATAAATTTCCGACAAAGAAGCTGCCAAATTCCCCGTAGCGAGCACTTACTTCGTCAAAACGCATTTCGTATACTAATTTTTTAAATTGAAGAACGTCATCTGCAAAAAGAGTAACGCCCCACTCATAATCATCAAACCCAACAGAACCCGTAATGATTTGCTTTACTTTTCCAGCGTATTGACGTCCAATCATTCCGTGGCTGCGCATTAAGCTGCGTCGTTCTTCCATAGGAAGCATGTACCAATTGTCATTTCCTTGACGACGTTTATCCATTGGATAAAAGCAAACGTGACTAGCTTTTGGTAAAGTTGGATATAGTCTAGCTTGGATTTGAGGATTTTCATAAGGATCCTCCCCAGCAGGTAAGTAGTTGCTTAATTCAACTACTGATACATATGAATAAGTAGGAATGGTAAACTCAGCAAGCTTTGTTTTGTTAAATTCTGTTTCAATTTCATTTAGTTCTTCCATAGTAGGACGAACAAGCATTAGCATAAAATCTGCTTTTTGGCCGACAATGGTATATAAAGCATGACTGCCTTGCTTTTCAGCTTCAGTTCCTTTCCATTTCTCAATCAAACCTAAAAATTCATGGATGGCCGCTTGGCGATCGTCGCTTGATAACTGCTTCCAAGCGCCCCAATCGATTGAACGGAAATCATGAAGTGCATACCAACCGTCTAATGTTTGTGCTGCTTCTGCCATTTCGTTTCACTCCTATTGTCCGATTATGATAAATTCCAATTCTACTATATCATAGTTTGTCCGAAGAACTGGAATGAAAAACCTGTGATTTTGTGACTAAACTTTAAACAATTGTTGCAAAGTAAAAACAGGTTTTATTTTGAGTGTTAGCGGAAAATTAAGAATTAAAAGACTTTTTCGTAATCATGGATTCTTGAAGGACATGCCTTTGATTTTTAAAAAAAGTGGAGTATCCTATTATGAGAAAAGTTTTTTACATATCGAGGAGGATTTACTTTGAGTGATTTATTTACAGGTTTAAAACAAAAAGTATCAGCTAGCGATGTATCAATCGTATTCCCAGAGGGATTAGATGAGCGCGTATTAGGTGCTGTTTCTCGTTTAGCTGCCGACAATATCTTAAAGCCTATCGTTGTTGGAAATAAAGACGCGGTAGCATCAAAAGCAGCAGAATTAAACGTAAAATTAGACGGTGTTGAGGTTTTAGATCCTCAAAGCTACTCTGAATTTGATGAAATGGTGGCAGCATTTGTTGAGCGTCGTAAAGGCAAAGCAACAGAAGAAGATGCTCGCAAAATTTTATTAGATGAAAATTATTTTGGCACAATGCTTGTTCATATGAACAAAGCTGACGGTCTTGTAAGCGGAGCTGCTCATTCTACAGCAGACACGGTGCGACCTGCTCTACAAATTATCAAAACAAGACAAGGTGTTAAGAAAACATCTGGCGTATTTATCATGGTTCGCGGCGATCAAAAATACGTATTTGCTGACTGTGCAATTAATATTTCACCTGACAGCCAAGATTTAGCTGAAATTGCTATCGAAAGTGCTCGTACAGCTGAAATGTTCGATATCGATCCTCGTGTTGCTATGCTAAGCTTCTCAACAAAAGGATCAGCAAAATCTCCGGAAACAGAAAAGGTAGCAAACGCAGTAGAAATTGCAAAAGAATTAGCACCAAGCGTAACATTAGACGGCGAATTCCAATTCGACGCAGCATTTGTTCCTTCTGTAGCTGAAAAGAAAGCACCAGGTTCAGTGATCAAAGGAGATGCAAACGTATTTGTATTCCCAAGCCTTGAAGCAGGTAACATTGGTTACAAAATTGCACAGCGCTTAGGAAACTTCGAAGCAGTAGGTCCAATCTTACAAGGTCTAAACAAACCGGTAAACGATCTATCTCGCGGTTGTAACGAAGAAGATGTGTACAAGCTTGCTTTAATCACAGCTGCTCAAGCACTTTAATAAAAAAACTCCGTCCTAGGGCGGAGTTTTTTTATTCGGCTAATGAACCCAACGCTTTTTCATTGCGGTCATACATGCGCTGCAGCTGCGTCTCAAACAGCATTTGTTCGGTAGCATTTAAAGGCATATTTACAAGAGAAGAGCTCATGCTATTCAGTGTTTGCAATAAAAGCAGCATGACATCAGAAACGGTTAAATCAATCTGTAATAGTTCAGATAGAGAAGCCATTGTATGAGGCTCGATATCTGGGTATGAAAATTTAGTTTCTGTGTTTTGGAGCCCTTTTTTGTAAAACTCTTGAATGAGAGAAGCGCGTTTAGAGCCGCTTCCGTTAACGCATAAGTAAATTTGTACGGCCACACCGCCGCGAACGCGTCGCTGTGAAATGCCTGCAAATTTTTGATTGCGAATGCTCAAATCAAAGCTGCCGGGACAATAGGATCCTACGATTTCCTTCGCTTCAATTGCGGTACCGTAAGATGCAAACATGGCCTTAATCAAATCAAACATGGCTTCATAGCCACGATCAATATCAATTCCTTTTTCTGCATCTGGAAAAATTAAAGAAATGTTTAGAACATCTTGATCAAGTACGACAGCGAGGCCGCCTGAATTGCGGACGATTGTTTTATACCCTTGTTCATGTAAATAAGCTGCACCTTCAGCCAGGTGAGGGAGCTTTGTATCTTGAATGCCTAATACAATCGTATCGTGATGCACCCATGAGCGCATGACAGCTGGAGATTCACCTCTTCCAACGGTTGTACAAAGCGTGTCATCGATGGCAAAAGAATGCCGGGCATCAAAATGAGGACCTAGACTGGATTGATCAATAATACGCCAAGCGGGCTGTGCTAAAAGTTTCAAACTATTCTGCTGCATATCTCAAACCCCTTTATAAACAGTAAACGAACATATTATAGCATAAAGGCGTCAGGTCATTGTCTGTAAAATAGAAAAAGAAGAAAGCAGAGTCAAGTTTGACATCCCTCTTTCTTCGTTCGTGTAGCTTATTCAGCCATTTTCTCAAGATTTCCGTTACGATCCATTTTAAACGTAGTAGAAGAACGCTCTTCTTCATCAAATAGAGCTAACTTTCGCGCACGGTTCATGATTTGCATTAATGTTTCATAGTCTTCTTGAATAGTAGTAGCATTAGCTTCGAGATGTTTAATTTGTTTTTCCAACTCTGTGTTTTTCTTAGCTAACTCTGCATTTTCTTGCATCAAGCGTTTGTTTTCGCTTTGCAATGCTTGTAAATTGCTCGCTTGATTTGGCATTGTTTGCAAGAAGCGAATAACATCAGCCATTGAAAGCTCCTCACTGCTGCTTCTTTCTACGTGTGTTTCAGGTAAGCTATATGTTGCTGTAGGCGCAGACATCATTTGTTCCACATGCTCTACAGATGCTGGTGGCGTATATAATAATTTCTTTTTGCCTTGCTCTTGTCCAAGTGCACGCATACGCTGTTTTCGCTGTTTTTTAGCTAGCTGCAGTGCTTTTTCATACTGATGGCGTACAACAGCATTCCATCTGAATCCACATGCTGCTGAAGTTCGATTTAATTCATCTCCAACTTCTTCAAACGCATTCAACTGCGTACTTCCTTCGCGGACATGGCGCAATACTGTTTCAGCTAATAATAAGTCGTTTTCTTCTGTCCAAGCATCTTGTCTATCTTTCACTTTGTTCACTCCTCTATTTTCCATGACTCATAGTAATCATGTTTTGTAGTATCATCATGTACAAAAAATCCATACTTTATACCATTTCTTCTAGGAGTATGATAGATTTTGCTTCCTTCTTTAACTTGCATCGGACTTCAAATAGGGGTAAAATACCCCTTAGACAAAATGATGAACCAATTTTGAAAGGATTGTGTCAACATGGCAAATGAATTTAGAATTTGTGATGATTGTCAGGCAACAAACGTCAAAACGTTGTTACCTCGACTTAAAAAAATAGATGAACAAGCTGAAGTACAAATCGGTTGCCAGTCTTACTGTGGACCCGGACGTAAAAAGTCATTTGCATTTGTAAATAACCGTCCTGTAGCAGCGCCAACAGAGGACGAATTAATCGAGAAGATTGAAAAAAAAGTAAAAAAATAGATAGTGAAACAATAAATAGCTGCTTTTCTGCTACTTATTTGTCGAACGAGCTTCTTACAAACAGAATCGCCTTGTTTGTTAGGTAAATCACCTTGGTTGCTTGACAAGGTGATTTTTTATTCTGAATAGGAAAATAGGAAGTGAGTGTCGAAAAATTATAGCAACAACAAAGTGAAGATAGAGAGGTATGTAAATGACATATCCTAATGAAAAACTCAGTGAAGAAAAAGTATTTAAAGATCCTGTTCACCGCTATATCCATGTAAGAGATCGTGTTATTTGGGAGCTAATTGGGACAGCCGAATTTCAAAGGCTGCGTCGTATTAGACAGCTAGGAACGACATACTTAACGTTTCATGGGGCTGAACACAGCCGTTTTAGTCATTCCTTAGGTGTTTATGAAATTGTGCGCCGTATTATTGACGACGGTTTTCAAGGACGCCCTGAATGGAATGAAGATGAGCGTCTTCTTTGTCTTTGTGCTGCTTTACTGCACGATTTAGGTCACGGTCCGTTTTCACATTCATTTGAGAAGGTTTTCCACTTAGATCATGAAGAATTTACACAAGCCATTATCGTAGGTGACACGGAGGTAAATCAAGTGTTGACGAAAGTGGGAAAGGATTTTCCTAAAAAAGTGGCCGAAGTAATCGCGAAAACATATGAAAATAAGCTTGTCGTTAGTTTAATTTCCAGTCAAATTGATGCAGATCGCATGGATTATTTGCAGCGTGATGCGTATTACACAGGAGTAAGCTACGGTCACTTTGATATGGAACGAATTCTTCGTGTTATGCGTCCTCGGGAAGACCAAGCCGTGATTAAACACAGCGGTATGCATGCGGTTGAAGATTATATTATGAGCCGCTACCAAATGTACTGGCAAGTGTATTTTCATCCTGTTACGAGAAGTGCTGAAGTTATTTTGACAAAAATTTTACATCGTGCGAAAGAGCTCCATCATCATTACTATGAGTTCAAGCAGGAGCCCACTCATTTTTATTCGATTTTTGAAGAAGAAATATCGCTAAAAGAGTATTTGAAATTAGATGAATCTGTTATTTTATTTTATTTTCAAGCATGGGAAGAAGAAGAGGATGAAATTTTATCTGATCTATGCCGAAGATTTATGAATCGTCAGCTTTTTAAGTACATTGAGTTTAATCCAAATTC
Source organism: Priestia sp. FSL W8-0524 (assembly GCF_038005965.1). Classification (NCBI taxonomy): domain Bacteria; kingdom Bacillati; phylum Bacillota; class Bacilli; order Caryophanales; family Bacillaceae; genus Priestia; species Priestia sp. FSL W8-0524. The sequence goes on along the minus strand of NZ_JBBOUG010000001.1, from coordinate 4,835,873 downwards.
ACAAATGAAAATGTGGATGGAGCTTACAACACTTTTTAAAAAAGCGGGCATTAACCCAGATTATTATTTAGTCGTCGATTCTTCAAGCGACCTACCATACGATTTTTATCGACCGGGTGAAGAGGAAGAACGTTTGCCGATTCATCTGTTGATGCCAAATAATGAAGTGCGTGAATTATCACGTCAGTCGGAGATTGTTGAAGCAATTTCAGGGAAAAAGAGAACCGATCATAAATTATATTTTCCACAAGATCTCATTGATCAATTGTCGTCTAAGCGAAAAGTTAAAGATCAGATTATAAACTTACTAAAAGGAGATCAGAGTTAAATAGTATAGGAGTTGAAGGGGCTGTGTTAAACGATCACGCAAAGATTGTGAAAGTATTTTCCGCGGCGGGAGAAGTTGTTGGCAGAAAAAAGTTACAAAAGATGATATTTATCGGAAAAAAACTGAAGTTTCCTTTTTATGAAAAGTATAATTTTCACTTTTTTGGACCTTATTCTGAGGAATTAACGCTTCGAATTGAGGAGCTGTGTAACTTGGGCTTTTTAAGTGAAATTAAAGAGAAAAAAGGCGGGTATATGCAGTATCGTTACGTATTAACAGAAGCGGGAGAAGGATTTTTAAGTCACTATGATTTAGAGCTTCCTCACTTGCAGGAATGTATGAAGGATATGAACGAGCAAAGCTCTAAATTTTTGGAGCTCGTCTCTACGATTTTATATTTTGATAACTTATCTAAAGAAGAAGTAAAAGAAAAAGTGTTTACGTTAAAGCGTAAGCAAAACTATACAGAAGAAGACATTGCAGAAGCATACGAATATATTGAAAAACTTCAGGCAACTCTGTCTGTACATTAAAAAGATGCCATAGGTCAACTCCTATGGCATTTTTTTATGTAGGCGTTATTGATCGCTCATGCGCTTGCCCGCTACAGCGTAATGGTTTTTAGACATTTCTTCGATGATAATGGATACTTTTTCAGGTGATGCACCTGTTGTTTCTACAACAGCATCCGTCACTTTTTCAACAAGAGCTCTTTTTTGATCATCTGTACGGCCCTCAAGCATCTTAACAGTTACAACTGGCATAATGTGTACACTCCTTTTTGGTCAGTATATGATTAGTGTACCCGTTTTCTGAATAAAATGACAGTATGAGGTAGTGATGCAGGTCATAATCTGTAGTATACTTTTTATCATAACATCGATGCTAAAAACCAGGTGGGGCCATAGGGAGCCCATGTCTGGTTTTTGAGACCTTTGAGGCCATATTCAAGAAGTCTTGTATCCTTCTTCGTAAGCAAACGGTTTATTTAGTAGATATGATGTGTAGAAATTATTTTAAAATAAAGGAGATAAAGAGTGGAACATTTTTTAGCTTTTTCATTGCAAGACCTTCCTTACGTGGTGATGACCCTTATTGTTGCATTCACACTGCATGAGTTTGCACATGCGTATGTAGCTTATTTATTTGGAGACCACACGGCTAAAAAGCAAGGAAGGCTAACGCTTTCTCCGCTGGCACATTTAGATCCATTTGGAACGCTTTTGTTAATTATCGCAGGTTTTGGGTGGGCGAAGCCGGTTCCTGTTAATCGCTATTTCTTTAAAAAGCCTCGTTTAGCTGGTATTCTAGTATCGATAGCGGGACCGTTTAGCAACTTGTTGTTGGCATTTATCGGCTTGCTTATTTACTATTTGATGAACAATGCCGCAGTGGACAACGATGCGCTTTATCGTTTTTTTACATTATTTATTCAAATAAACCTAACACTAGGTGTATTTAACTTGTTGCCTTTTCCGCCTTTAGACGGCTACCGCGTGATTGAAGATCTCGTTCCGCCGTCTACGCGAGCCAAAATGACGCAGTATGAGTCTTGGGGTATTTTTGTATTTTTGATTCTTGTGATTACACCTCTGGATCGAATTGTAATCTGGCCGCTTCTAAACGGAGCAGCAACGTTTGTGATGAATATCTTTCAGCAGATATTAGCACCACTGATTTACTAAATAGAGGAGGCTTACTATGACTCAGCCAAAAAAGAAAAGTATAGGATTTAATATCATAAAAGACGATTCAACCGACGGCCACGGCGGCTACGGGGTTGGAGCGTTAAGTTTAGAAAACATTTCACCGGTTTTTGTTTGCCCAAGCGATGAAGAAGTATTTGTCGATATTGGTGCGATGCATGCCAGAAGTGTAGTAGAAAAAGGAATTAAGTTCTTACCGAATAAAGACGAGGTGCCAAACGGCAAGTTATATTGGCTTGTATGGGTAACGATTGATCGCAAGCAAGAAGGACCTTACTACGCAGGTATGACAGCATGTGAAATGACCGTTGATCGTGAAATTCGCCGCGGCTATAAGTCACTTCCTGAACATGTAAACAAAATGGATAAATCCTTAAAACGACGCATTATGGTAGAAGAAATGGATAACAAGTCTAAGGCTTTGCTTCGTGAGTTTTTGAAGTCTCATAATGAAGAAATCTGGACGTTATCTAATGATGACTTAAAAGAAGCGCTTCAAACATCGTAATGCTAAAAAAAGCTTAAGGCCAAGGCCTTAAGCTTTTTTTAATCAAACCATTTTGGGAACCAGTGAAATTTTTTACCTTCTGTTTCACGCTCTTTTTTCTTCGTTTTTGCTGCATGATCGATGTGATCAGTACAATATGTTTTAGGCTGTGTTCCAGTTAAATAATAAGCTTTATATTGAACAGGACATGATTTGGATGCTAACTTTCCATTTTGAGGATTAATGTTGACGCTCATTAATCCTTTTGGTGCTTTAAACTTTTCTTTTTTCTTCCCTTTTAAAGCATCTTCCATAAATAGCGCCCACATTTTTTTTGCGTATCCTTTTTCAGCTACATCATCCATTGTCCTTCCTTGATCATATCCAACCCAAACGCCTGAAACGAGCTGAGGAGAGTAGCCAATCATCCAGCTATCCGTAGAGGTTGTGCCGGATTTTCCCGCGTAAGGACGAGATACATATTTAGAAATAGGCTTTCCTGTGACGGTTGTATAGCCATTTAGCTTTTGATTAAACATGCCTGTCATTAAATGGGTAGTAAGAAAAGCATAGCGTCTATCAATGACTTGTTTCCGTTCAGAAGGAGCTTGATAAACAACTTCTCCGTCATGGGTTTCAATTCGTTTAATAAATGTTGGACGAATTTCTTTTCCGCCATTAGCAAAGATGCCGTACGCATTAACCATATCAATGACTTTGACAGGTGAAGTTCCAAGAGCTAAAGATGGAACTTTCTTTAAAGGTGATGATATACCAAGTGTTTTAGCGGTTTCGATCAAGCGATTTTCCCCAATGAACAAATGCGTTTTGACCGCATAAATATTGTCTGAAAGTGCGATGGCTTGAGCCATTGTAATAGGCGCATCTGCATAATAATTGTGATAGTTACTAGGCGTGTATGTCGAAACACCATCTTCTAATTTGAACGTCGTTTCTTCACTTTTCATTGGAGTGGATTCAGTAAAACCATCTTTTAATGCCGCATAGTATAAAAATGGCTTCATCGTTGAGCCAGGCTGTCTTACTGCTTGAGTAGCGCGGTTAAACGGGCTCTTTTCATAATCTCTTCCACCAATAAGAGCTTTCACTTGTCCATTTTTAGGATTCATCGCAACAAATGCACTTTGTACGTCTGAAGAGCTGCTGATAACATCTTTCATTTTTTCTTCTGCCGTTCGCTGCATCTTTTCATCCAGCGTTGTATAAACGCGAAGTCCATTTGTATAAATCATGGTTTCATCAATGCCTAAATCTTGCTTTAATTCTGCTAGCGCTGCATCCATAAAGTAAGAAGCGTCTTCTTTGTTAGGATCTTTTTCAGCAGGCTTTGAAAATGCTAGGGGAGTTACCAGCGCTTTTGTTGCTTGCTTCGACGTAATAATTCCATCCTCTTTCATGAGAGATAAAATGATATTTTGTCGTTTTTTTGCATTTTCCTGATGAATAAGAGGAGAGTAGTAGCTAGGGCCTTTTGGAATACCGGCTAACATACTCGCTTCACTTAACGTCAAATTTTTGGCGTGCTTATCAAAGTACAGCCTAGCTGCCGCTTCAATTCCATAAGCTCCATGGCCGTAGTAAATCGTATTCATGTAGCCTTCCAGAATTTGGTCTTTGCTATAATTCATTTCTAACCGAATCGTATACAGAGCTTCTTGAAGCTTTCGAGTCCACGTTTTGTCGTGCTCTAAAAACAAGTTTCGTGCATACTGCTGAGTAATAGTACTCGCACCCTGTACTTTTCCCATAGCTTTTATATCAGCTACAATTGCTCCGGCGATTCGATGCATATCAAAGCCGTGATGCTCATAGAAGCGCTTATCTTCAACGGCTAAAGTCGCATCTTTTACGTAAGGTGAAATTTGATTAAGTGAAACCCAGTAGCGCTTTTGTCCATTGTGAACTTCATCAAGAACTTTACCGTTTGCTGAGTAGAAAACAGCTGTTTGAGAAACGTTTAGCGGAGGAGGGCCAGCGATTTTGGCGTAGAGAAAGATACTTATGTAGGCAAACAACAATAAAGCCCCCGCTAATATACCAAGGACGAGAAGAATTCGGAAGATGCGTCTTGCCTTTTTTAAATGTTCGGTTAATACCGTTTCCATTTCCATTCACCACCAATATGTGTCACTATGCACCGTACATGTTGCTTTCAACACAACAAAATTCTATTAAAAGAGCGGCGCAAGTAGATTCTAAAGCTTGTATCTATCATCAGTATGAAATAGAAAAGGTGGTTTTAAACCTCCATTGCTAAAAATTTTACTTGCTTTTTTGCTGAATTCATCTATACTTTTTTCATGTTTGTATAAATTATGTTAGGGTAATCTATGCATAGGTTAATTCTCAAAATAGAAGGGAAGATTTTGAAATGGAATTATGGTTCACAGAAAAGCAAACAAAGAACTTTGGTATTACAGCTAAAATTAATCGCACTTTACATACAGAGCAAACGGAGTTTCAAAAATTAGACATGGTTGAAACAGAAGAGTTTGGTAACATGCTCCTACTTGACGGTATGGTTATGACAACAGAAAAAGATGAGTTCGTTTATCATGAAATGGTTGCACATGTACCGTTATTTACGCATCCAAATCCAGAAAACGTACTAGTTGTAGGTGGAGGAGACGGAGGCGTAATTCGTGAAATCTTAAAACACCCAAGCGTAAAAAAAGCGACGTTAGTTGATATCGATGGAAAAGTTATTGAGTACTCAAAAAAATTCTTACCTTCAATTGCGGGTAAACTAGAAGATCCTCGTGTTGATGTACAAGTAGATGACGGATTTATGCACATCGCTAAAAGCGAGAACGAATACGATGTCATTTTAGTGGATTCAACAGAGCCAGTAGGTCCAGCTGTGAATTTATTTACAAAAGGATTCTATGCAGGTATCTCAAAAGCACTTAAAGAAGATGGTATCTTTGTTGCTCAATCGGACAACCCTTGGTTCACGCCAGAACTTATCTCAAATGTTCAGCGTGATGTAAGAGAAATCTTCCCGATTACACGTCTATACGTAGCAAATATTCCAACATACCCAAGCGGTTTATGGACATTTACAATGGGCTCAAAGAAACAGGATCCATTGGAAGTAAGCGAAGATCGTTTCTTTGATATTGATACAAAATATTACACAAAAGAATTGCACAAAGCGGCATTTGCCTTACCTAAATTTGTGCAAGATCTTATTAAATAAGTTATCACATACAAGTGAGATGCCAGAGGTTTAAGGCTGGCATCTTTTCTATGAGTAATGAAGGAGGAACAAAATATGCGTTTTGATGAAGCTTATTCAGGTAATGTATTTATTGGCAGTCACCCTGTTTTTGAAGAAAGTGAAGCGGTTCTTTACGGAATGCCAATGGACTGGACAGTTAGCTATCGTCCAGGTTCACGATTTGGCCCAACTCGTATTCGGGAAGTATCAATTGGATTAGAAGAATACAGCCCGTATTTAGATCGGGAGCTAGAAGAAGTGAAATATTTTGATGCAGGAGATATTCCACTTCCATTTGGGAATCCTCAGCGCAGCTTGAACATAATTGAAGAGTATATCGACCAGCTTTTAGCAGCGGACAAGTTCCCATTAGGCATGGGCGGAGAGCATTTGGTTTCTTGGCCTGTTATGAAAGCTATGTATAAAAAATACCCGGATTTAGCCATTATCCATATGGATGCTCACACAGACCTTCGTGAAGAGTATGAAGGAGAACCACTTTCTCATTCCACTCCAATTCGTAAAGTTGCTGAACTAATCGGACCGGAGAATGTTTATTCATTTGGTATTCGTTCAGGAATGAAAGAAGAATTTCAATGGGCAAAAGAAAACGGTATGCATATTTCAAAATTTGAAGTTCTAGAGCCGTTAAAAGAGATTCTACCAACACTTGCAGGTCGTCCTGTTTATGTAACAATTGATATCGATGTATTAGATCCAGCGCACGCTCCTGGTACAGGAACAGTAGATGCAGGCGGTATCACATCAAAAGAGCTTTTAGCTTCTATTCACGCAATTGCTAAATCAGATCTTCGTATTGTCGGAGGAGATTTAGTCGAAGTAGCTCCAATTTATGATCCGTCTGAACAAACAGCTAATACAGCAAGCAAGCTTATTCGCGAAATGATCTTAGGCTGGGTTCAAAAGAAATAAATAAAGTAAAAAGGCGGCCGCCTACGGCCGCCTTTTTTGTTTGAAATATGTGAGTACGTCAAACACAGTGAAAAAAGGAATTCTCGGCTTATCTATCATATTTCCTTTGAAGTATTATTGAATTCTTTCTTTAGAATGTTTATACTATTTAAGTTATAACGTATTCATTTTAATAAGGAAGTGTCTTTTGTGAGTAACGCTTCAGAAGTCAAAAAACCCATTGAAGTTAAAATTGTGACGGATATCCGTGATGGTCACCGAAAAGAGACAACATCGGTAAATGCAAAAGGTATGTATTATGAAAAAGGATCGAAAATTTATCTTACATACACAGAGCGCCAAGAGGAAATCGGAGATATTAGAACAATGGTAAAAATTAGCGAAGACGAAGTATCAATTAACCGAACTGGTGCTGTTCAAATGAAGCAATCGTTTCGTAAAAAGGTACAGATCGAAGGAACTTATATAAGCCCTTATGGACGTATGGATTTACTAACATTCGCTCATAACATTGAATATAAACAAATGACTCAAAAGGGTCGGTTATTTTTAACGTATGATCTAGAAGTACAGGGTCAGCCTACTGGGAAATATGCGTTAACCATTACATTCAAGGAGGAGAAAAAATGAACATCGTCGAACAAGTGCAGCAAAAATTAAAAGCTGAAATTCAAGATGCTGTGGTCAAAGCAGGACTTGCTGAAAAAGCAGAACTTCCAGAAGTTCTATTAGAAACCCCAAAAGATAAAACACATGGTGATTATTCTACCAATATGGCTATGCAGCTAGCTCGTATTGCCAAAAAAGCACCGCGTGTTATCGCTGAAGAGCTTGTAGCAAACTTCGATAAATCAAAAGCATCTATCGAAAAAATTGACATTGCAGGCCCTGGATTCATCAACTTTTATATGAATAACTCTTATTTAACAGAGCTTATCCCAACGATTATAAAAGCTGGTGAAGCATACGGTGAGACAAACGTAGGGAACGGACAAAAAGTACAGGTTGAGTTTGTTTCAGCTAATCCGACAGGAGATTTACATTTAGGACATGCCCGCGGTGCTGCAGTTGGAGACTCATTATGTAATGTTCTTGAAAAAGCAGGTTACGATGTGTCACGTGAATACTATATCAATGATGCTGGTAACCAAATTAATAACCTGGCTTATTCAGTAGAAGCACGCTACATGCAGGCTCTTGGTTTAGAGAAAGAAATGCCTGCAGACGGCTATCATGGTGCTGATATTATAAACATCGGAAAAGAGTTAGCAAAAGAGCACGGAGACAAGTATGTAAACGCCTCTGAAGAAGAGCGTTTTGAATTCTTCCGTCAATACGGATTAGATTATGAGTTAGCTAAATTAAAGCGTGATCTTGAACAGTTCCGTGTGAAATTTGACGTATGGTATTCTGAAACGTCTCTTTATAAAAATGATAAAATTTCAGTTGCACTTGAAACGTTGAAAAAACAAGGCCACGTATATGAAGAAGAAGGTGCTACGTGGTTCCGCTCTACAACATTTGGTGATGATAAAGACCGTGTGTTAATTAAAAATGACGGTTCATTTACGTACTTAACGCCAGATATTGCGTATCACCAAGACAAAATTCAACGCGGATTTGATAAGCTAATTAATATTTGGGGAGCCGACCACCATGGATATATTCCTCGTATGAAAGCGGCGATTCAAGCGCTTGGTTATGAAAAAGATACGCTGGAAGTAGAAATTATTCAAATGGTTCAACTGTATCAAAATGGCGAAAAAATGAAGATGAGCAAACGTACAGGTAAAGCAGTAACAATGCGTGACCTAGTAGAAGAGGTAGGTCTTGATGCAACTCGCTACTTCTTTGCGATGAGAAGTGCGGATACACATTTAGACTTTGATTTAGATTTAGCTGTTTCTCAATCTAATGAAAATCCTGTATACTACGCGCAATATGCTCATGCCCGTATTTGCAGTATTCTTCGTCAAGGTGAAGAGATGGGGATTCAATCAACATCTGGCGCCGACCTTTCATTAATTAGTGCAGAAAAAGAAATGGAACTGCTGAAGAAAATCGGAGAGTTCCCTCAGGCCGTAGCGGAAGCAGCAACAAAACGTATTCCGCACCGCATTACGAACTATGTATTTGATCTTGCTTCTACGTTCCATAGCTTCTATAATGCAGAAAAAGTATTAGACAGCGATAATATAGAAACAAGTAAAGCGCGTATTGAACTAGTGAAAGCTGTTCAAGTAACGCTTCAAAACTCCTTAAAACTAATTGGTGTTTCAGCACCTGAAAAAATGTAAATAAAAAAAGAGCCTCTTGGCTCTTTTTTTATTTAAAAAACAAGCGTGGCGCCTCCCGTACGCTTTACTCCTCTCATTGATGCTAAATCTTCCACTAATTTTAGCAGCGCTTTATCTTTTAACTTTGCTTCAATCATTACGTCAAAATCTTGTCCCATATCTTTAGCTATTTGCAAAAAAGGTGCGATGAAATCAGTTGAGACATAATCAGAGTGACTTCTAAATTCTTTTTCAGATTTAGGAGAAGAGATATGTACTTTTGGTTTTAATCCGATATGTTTCCACGTGTCAAAGATACGAGGGAGCAATAGGTCAAGAGGTTCTTCTCCTTCATTTGCTTTATGGTGGTGATAATCAAAGAGGAGAGGGACTTTCTCTTTTTCGCATACGGCTAATGTTTCTTCAGTTGTGTATGTTTTATCATCGTTTTCAAGAGTCATGCGCTTTTTAATGGCAGGCGGCAGCGTTTGAATGTTTTCATGAAATCGACCAATCGCTTTTTCTTTATTGCCATAAGCTCCTCCTACATGAATATTAATAAGAGCTTGATCAGCTACTCCCATCGCTTCAAGCATTCTATAGTGATAATCCATATCTTTTACCGCATTTTCTGTAATGTGTTTTTTGTCGCTTGTAAATAATGTGAACTGATTGGGGTGAAAACTCACGCGCAGCTGATGATTCCGAATCAATTCTCCTATCTCTGACCAGTCTTCTTGGAACGCATCAATGTAATTCCAAGCTACTTCAGGATGAGTAGCTAAAGGGACAAGAGAAGATGACAATCGATACAGCATAATTTCGTGGGCAATATTAAAATGCAAAGCGCGCTTAGTATGATTCAAATTTTGTTTTGTGACGTGATGAAGCTTATCCAGCCTCTCATCTTTTTTCATTTTTCCCCATCTAGTAAACGTGAGGGTTTTAGCAGGTGAGCAGTCCCAAAGCGACAGGGCATGTGATACATAGCCAAATCTAATTTTCATGATAAATCTTCCTCTTTTCGTTCATTAAAGTAACGGAGAAATAAAGGTTGCAAATCCTTGCTTTAGTTTTTCACTCCATTTTCGGTTTTTGACATCTTCTAAAGACAAAATTGGGCATTCCCCCATACAAGCTTTAAAGCTGTTCTTTACTTCTTCAATATACGTTGCATCATAGATTAAACAGTTGATTTCAGCATTTAAGAACAAGCTTCTTTTATCAAAATTAGCCGTTCCTACATCGCAGATAACATTGTCTGCAATTAATACTTTGGCATGGTAAAAACCGTAATAATATTGATAAATCATACAACCTGCTTGAAGTAATGTGGGAAGATAAGCAAACGCAGCATGATGAACAAGCGGTTGATCTGCACGCATTGGAATTAAAATATGAACTTTTACTCCCCGTGCACGAGCTTGGAGTAAAGCATTCATCAAAGGTTCACTTGGAATAAAATAAGGAGTACCTATGTACAATTCCCTATTGGCTTGGTTGATAATCGATAAAAAGCTTTCTTCAAGTGAAAAACCTTCAGTCGACTTTAGCTGAATAACATAGTCTCCTTCAGAGGTTGGTGGAAAGTATCTTTCCACTTTACGCAGGTCTAAGCCGGTAGCAGCATACCAGTCGCTCAATAGTTGCATTTGAAGGTCTTGTATACCTTCCCCTTCCATACGCAGGTGGTAATCTTTCCACACCCCAAGCTTGGCGTCGAGTCCTAAATATTCTCTTCCAATATTAAAACCGCCAATGTAGCCAACTTTCCCATCAATAACGGCCATTTTACGGTGATTGCGTGCGTTGAGTGTATAAAACAAATAAGGCCACCGTAGCGTTCGACTGTAAGCAAAATGAACACCTTGTTTCTTTAAGAATGCAATTTTGTTTTTCTTGATTTTATAGCTTCCTACACGGTCTACCAATAATCTGACTTCAACATTTTGCTGTGCTTTTTGGACTAGTAAATCTAAAAATTCTTGGCTAATTTCATCATTTTGTACAATGTAAAACGATAAATGGATAAATGAAGAGGCATTTTCTATTTCGTGAAATAAATCTTTATACAAGACATTCCCGTCTGCGAACAAAAAGAGAGAAGCACGGCGTTTTGGAAAAGTATTTTCAGCCTGGGAAAATACTTTCTTTCCAACACCAAGGTCAATTGCAAGCCAAGCAATAAAAATAATAAAAAGTAAAATCACAATCATGCCGCTCATCATGTCACCTCTTTTCCCGATGTAAATACATTTTATGTTGTTCTTAGTGTCACCTTGTTTAAATAGAATATGAACAAAAGAACGAAAAGATATTGACTGAATGCTCATTCATTATATACAATGAAAACAGATATATTATCAGAAAATTTAGTCGTCAGGAGGAAAGAAAGGTAACAAATTATTCAAGGAGGGGACGAGATGACAGGGTTGCTGTGGGTGAATTTTCTCTTTTTTATTATTGTAACCGCTTACGCTATCTCTTTGTTTGTATATTTAATTCGCACACGCATTGAGTACATTCAATTAGGAAAAAAAGTTGAATTTGATCAGCGGTTAAAAGAAAGGCTGCAAAAAATTTGGGTGAATGTGTTTGGACAAAAGAAACTGTTAAAAGATAAAAAAAGTGGAATTATGCACGTCATGTTTTTTTATGGGTTTATTTTAGTTCAGTTCGGCGCGTTAGACTTCATTATAAAAGGTTTGCTTCCAGGTAAACATTTGCCGCTTGGACCTTTATATCCCGGCTTTACATTTTTCCAAGAAATTGTGACGTTTTTGATTTTAGTAGCAGTTGTCTGGGCTTTTCACCGTCGCTATGTAGAAAAGCTTGTGCGTTTAAAAAGAGGATTTAAATCTGGTTTAGTACTGATTTTTATTGGAGCACTTATGCTGTCAGTGCTTGTTGGAAACGGCATGTCAATCATCTGGCATAATCATGAACCAGCATGGACAGAACCGATTGCGTCATCTATTGCCATCTTGTTTAAGGGAATCAATGATACTGCCGCTATCTCCATTTTTTATGTTTCATGGTGGATTCACTTAGCCGTGTTATTGACGTTTTTAGTATATGTTCCTCAATCAAAACATGCTCATTTACTGGCTGGACCGGCTAACGTATTTTTTAACCGTGTTTCTAAGCCAGGTAAGCTTGAAAAGATTGATTTTGAAGATGAGACGCAGGAGACGTTTGGGGTTGGTAAGATTGAAGAATTCACGCAGCATCAGCTCATTGATTTATATGCCTGTGTAGAATGCGGTCGATGTACGAATATGTGTCCGGCAACTGGTACGGGGAAAATTTTGTCTCCAATGGATTTAATTTTGAAGATGCGCGATCACTTAACAGAAAAAGGAGCGGTTGTGACATCTAAGGCTCCTTGGGTTCCTACGTATGCATTCTCTAAAACAAAAGGAAATCAGCTGGCGATGATGGCGGCCAGCCAAGGCGGAGCAGAAGCCGCAGCAACAGCGGAATATAATCCCGCCCTAATTGGAGATGTCATTACGGAAGAAGAAATTTGGGCATGTACAACGTGCCGAAACTGTGAAGATCAATGTCCCGTAATGAACGAGCATGTAGATAAGATCATAGATTTACGACGTTTTTTAGTATTAACCGAAGGAAAGATGGACGCGGATGCTCAGCGTGCCATGACGAATATTGAGCGTCAAGGAAACCCTTGGGGATTAAACCGAAAAGAGCGTGAAGAATGGCGACATGTAAGAGAAGATGTTCACATTCCGACTGTTAAAGAAGTAAGTAAAGCGGGTGAAACGTTTGAGTATTTGTTCTGGGTAGGTTCGATGGGATCTTATGATAACCGCAGTCAAAAAATCGCTCTATCGTTTGCTAAGCTTCTCAATGAAGCGGGTGTTTCATTTGCGATTTTAGGAAATAAAGAAAAAAATTCTGGTGATACGCCCCGCAGGTTGGGCAATGAATTTTTATTCCAAGAGTTAGCTTCTAAAAATATCGCTGAATTTGAAAAAAATGAAATCAAAAAAATTGTTACGATTGATCCACATGCTTACAATATCTTCAAAAATGAATATCCAGATTTCGGTTTTGAAGGAGAAGTGTATCATCACACAGAATTATTAGCTATGTTGGTGAAAGAAGGTAAGCTGACACCAAAACATGCGGTTAATGAAAAAATTACCTTCCATGATTCCTGTTATTTAGGAAGATATAACGAAGTATACAGTCCACCAAGAGAAATTTTGAAAGCGATTCCAGGTGTTAGTTTGATTGAAATGGATCGCAACCGTGAAAATGGTATGTGCTGTGGAGCAGGAGGAGGGTTAATGTGGACGGAAGAAACGACCGGCCAGCGCATTAACGTAGCGCGCACGGAACAAGCCTTAGCCGTTAATCCAAGCATTATCAGTTCAGGTTGTCCGTACTGCTTAACGATGCTAAGTGACGGAACAAAAGCAAAAGAAGTAGAAGAAAAGGTTCATACGTATGACGTAGCAGAACTGCTTGAAAAGTCAATTTATGGTGACGTGCAAGAACAGGTTTCATAAAGGAGAAGTAGAGATGGTATTCATCTCTACTTTTTAAAGAAAAGAAATTGAGCAAGCGTTCAATCGGCAAGGACAAAGAGTAGGAAAAAGGGGAGGAAACAATAGTGGGGAAAACAGTTATTGTGAGTGCAGTTCGAACACCTTTTGGAAAATTAGGTGGCAGCGTAAGCGGACTAAAAGCGGCAGAACTAGGGGGGAGAGCGATTCAAGCAGCATCAAAGGGACGTACAGAAATTGATTCCGTTATTATGGGGTGCGTGCTGCAAGGGGGCCAAGGACAGCTACCTTCTAGGCAAGCCATGCATTATGCAGGTTTACCGTGGCAAGTAGAGACGGAAACCATTAATAAAGTTTGTGCATCGGGTATGCGCAGTATTACAACTGCTGATCAGCTGATTCGATTAGGAGAAGCAAAAACAATCATTGCAGGTGGAATGGAATCGATGAGTAACGCGCCGTATCTTCTTCCAAAAGCAAGATGGGGATTCCGGATGGGAGATAGCGTGGTGACGGATTTGATGGTTCATGACGGTTTGACATGCAGCTTTACAGGGGTGCAAATGGGTACGTATGGAAATCAAATAGCTTCTGAAATGAATATTTCCCGAGAAAAGCAGGATGAATGGGCGCTTCGCAGTCATCAATTAGCGGTAGAGTCAGAAGAAAAAGGGAGATGGGATGCAGAAAGAATTTCAGTTGATATTCCGTCTAAAAAAGGAACGATAACGGTTCAAAAAGATGAAGGACCAAGAAAAGATACGTCGTTAGAAAAACTCTCGTCTCTTCGGCCTGTATTTGGCCACAGTGGAACCATTACAGCAGGAAATGCACCTAGCGTGAATGACGGAGCAGCTGCGCTCATGCTAATGGATGAAGATGTGGCGAAAGCAAATGGCTATGAGCCGTTGGCTACGATTATAAACCATACTTCTCTTGCGATGGAGCCAAGGGAATTTCCGAAAACGCCTGGGTTTGCTATTAACAAGCTACTGCAAAAAACAAAGAAGACAGTAGACGATATTGCGCTGTTTGAAATCAATGAAGCTTTTTCAGCAGTAGCATTAATGAGTATGGAGATTGCAGGGCTTCCGGCTGAAAGAGTAAATGTGAACGGCGGGGCAGTGGCACTTGGACATCCGATTGGAGCAAGCGGCGCCCGTATTGTTGTAACGCTCATTCATGAATTAAGACGACGAGGCGGCGGACTAGGCATTGCTTCTATTTGCAGCGGCGGCGGCCAAGGTGATGCCATCATGGTAGAAGTGTAAAAGGGGGAAATCAACTTGAATATTGAAACAGTTATGGTTATTGGAGCAGGTCAGATGGGAGCAGGCATTGCGCAAGTATTTGCTGCGAACGGATATCAAGTTTCTTTGTATGACGTTGATCAAAAAAATACACAAAAAGGAATAGAAGGTATTGATAAACGTCTGAAAAAACAGGTGGAAAAAGGTTCTCTCTCAGCTAAGGAATATGAAGGGATTATGGAGCGCCTTCACTTGGCAAATGAAATAACAGCAGCACAAAAAGCAGATTTAATCGTCGAAGCGGTTGTGGAAAAGATGGAAGTCAAGCAAGCCATTTTTGCGGAGTTGGATTCGTTAGCCCCGAGTCATACTATTTTAGCAACCAACACGTCTTCGCTTCCTATTACTGAAATTGCAGCTGTGACCACTCGACCTGAAAAAGTAATTGGCATGCACTTTATGAATCCTGTTCCCGTGATGAAGCTCGTTGAAATTATTAGAGGGCTGGC
Organism: Priestia sp. FSL W8-0524; assembly: GCF_038005965.1. Taxonomy (NCBI): domain Bacteria; kingdom Bacillati; phylum Bacillota; class Bacilli; order Caryophanales; family Bacillaceae; genus Priestia; species Priestia sp. FSL W8-0524. The sequence continues at coordinate 4,820,611 of NZ_JBBOUG010000001.1, read as the reverse complement.
TACTGCTGATGAAGTGTATCAAGCAGTCTATGAAACAACAAAAAAATTAAATAAAACCCCGGTGGAAGTTCATGATTTTCCAGGGTTTGTTTCAAATCGAATTTTAATGCCAATGATTAACGAAGCTGTGTTTACGCTCTATGAAGGTGTAGCAAACGAAGAGGATATTGATCAAGTGATGAAACTAGGAATGAACCATCCAATGGGACCTTTGACATTAGCAGATTTCATCGGCCTCGATACATGTTTGTTTATTATGGAAACGCTCCATAAAGGGTTTGGTGATGACAAATATCGTCCTTGTCCATTGCTTAGGAAATATGTAAAGGCAGGATGGCTTGGTCGAAAAACAGGAAAAGGATTTTTTACGTACGAAACATAAAGGAGTGGCAAAATGATCTTTTTTACGTCTGAACAACACATGATTAAAAAGATGGTAGCTGATTTTAGTGAAAAAGAAGTCGCTGCGGCTGTGCCAAACATGGAGAAGGGTGAATTTCCTCGAGGTTTATTAAAGCAGATGGCTGATCTTGGCCTGATGGGCATTCCCGTTCCTCAAACATACGGAGGAGGTGGACTGGACTTTGTGTCATACATGATTGCCATCCACGAAATATCAAAAGTAAGTCCAGCCCTCGGCGTCATTTTGTCTGTTCATACTTCTGTAGGTACGAATCCTATTGTCGTATTTGGGACGGAAGATCAAAAACAAAAGTATGTAAAAAAACTTGCGACAGGTGAATATTTAGGTGCTTTTTGCCTAACAGAACCTAGTGCAGGGTCTGATGCCGCAAGCCTAAAAACAAAAGCAGAACGAAAAGGAGACCACTATCTTTTAAATGGGTCAAAGCTTTTCATTACAAACGGGGGAGAAGCGGATACATATATTGTATTTGCTAAAACGAATCCCGAACGCGGGTCGAGAGGGATGAGCGCCTTTATCGTTGAAAAGACGATGGAGGGATTTTCAGTAGGAAAAGATGAACATAAAATGGGTCTTCACGGTTCTCGAACGGTTCAACTGCACTTTGAAAATATGCAGGTGCCTGTAGAAAATCGTCTCGGAGAAGAAGGTGAAGGATTTCGAATTGCTATGGCTAATTTAAATGCTGGAAGAATTGGTATTGCTGCTCAGGCGGTAGGAATTGCTGAAGGTGCGTTAACGGCAGCCAAAAACTATGCAAATGAACGATATCAATTTGGAAAGCCGATTTTATCTCAGCAGGGAATTGCCTTTAAACTGGCTGATATGGAAACGGCTGTTGAATCAGCGAAGCTTTTAATGTACAGAGCCGCTTTTTTATATGATCAAAAACTTCCTTGCAAAAAAGAAGCCTCAATGGCGAAATTGTTTGCTTCCCAGACGGCTATGAATGTAGCAATCGATGCGATTCAAGTTTTGGGAGGCTATGGTTATATGAAAGATTATCCAGTAGAGAGGTATTTTCGTGACGCCAAAGTGTGCGAAATCTACGAAGGTACAAGCGAAATTCAGCGCATTGTCATTAGCAGTCAACTATAGGGGGAATAATCATGTTTTTTAAACTTTCAGAAGAGCACGAAATGATTCGAAAAATGGTGCGAGACTTTGCCAAAAACGAAGTGGCTCCGACAGCTGCACAACGAGATGAAGAAGAGCGTTTTGACAGAGGAATCTTTACACAAATGGCTGATCTAGGATTAACAGGTATTCCATGGCCAGAGCAATACGGAGGAATCGGCAGTGACTATCTAGCTTATTGCATTGCCGTTGAAGAACTATCTAGAGTATGTGCATCAACAGGCGTTACGTTGTCGGCTCATACTTCTCTTGCCGGCTGGCCAATCTATACATTCGGAACAGAAGAACAAAAACAAAAATACCTGAAACCTATGGCAACGGGTGAGAAAATAGGTGCTTATGGGTTAACGGAACCGAGTGCTGGATCAGACGCAGGAGGAATGAGAACGCTCGCTGTAAAGGACGGAGAAGATTATATTTTAAATGGTTCTAAAATCTTTATTACAAACGGCGGCGAAGCGGATATTTACGTCGTATTTGCTCGCATCGATCCTAATGAAAAACGCACGAGCGCTTTTATTATTGAAAAAGATATGCCGGGATTTTCAGTTGGTAAAAAAGAAAAGAAACTGGGCATTCGCTCCTCACCTACCACAGAAATTATTTTCGAGGATTGCCGTGTTCCAAAAGAAAATTTGCTAGGAAATGAAGGAGAAGGATTTAAAGTTGCCATGATGACGCTAGATGGCGGCCGAAATGGTATTGCAGCGCAGGCGGTAGGAATTGCTCAAGGAGCGTTAGATGCGGCGGTGGCTTATGCAAAGGAACGTCAGCAATTTGGAAAGCCCATTATTTCTCAGCAAGGAATTGCGTTTAAGTTAGCCGACATGGCCACGAGTATAGAAGCTGCCAGACTGTTAACCTATCAAGCTGCTTGGCTCGAGTCTCAAGGGCTGCCATACGGCAAAGAATCAGCCATGTCAAAATTATATGCTGGGGATACAGCAATGAAAGTAACGACAGAAGCTGTTCAAGTATTTGGAGGGTACGGTTATACAAAAGATTATCCAGTAGAACGTTTTATGAGAGATGCAAAAATCACGCAAATTTATGAGGGTACACAAGAAATTCAGCGTCTCGTCATTTCTAGGTATCTTGCTAAATAAAACACTTGTTGTAGGAGAGGTGAAAAAATGAAAAAGAGAGAAGTTCTCACATCCATTAAAGATGAAAAGCTGATTGTAGAGCGTCGTAATCAAATGATTAAAGGGGCCGTCACGCTATTTAAGGAAAAAGGTTTTCACCGAACAACAACAAGGGAAATTGCCAAAGCCGCTGGGTTCAGTATCGGTACACTTTACGAATATATTCAATCTAAAGAAGATGTTTTATATCTTGTATGTGACAACATTTACGACGAAGTGAGAGAGCGATTAGAAGAGATGGTAGTGGATCGTTATACAATCGCTGAGCTTCAACAAGCGATTCAACACTATTTTAAAGTTGTAGATGAGCTTCAAGATGAAGTATTAGTTATGTACCAAGAAGCGAAATCGCTGTCTAAAGATGCGCTTCCATATGTATTAAAAAAAGAGCTGGATATGGTTGAAATGTTTAAGGTTATTATCGAAGGCTGCGTAGAAAACAATCAATTTGCACTTACGGATAAAGAAATTTCGCTGTTTGCTCATCATTTATTTGTTCAAGGTCAGATGTGGGCATTTCGCAGATGGTGGCTGCAAAAGCATTATTCACTAGAAGAATATACAAATATGCAGTTGGATTTTTTACTTAAAAATTTTTCATTTCAACAACTGTGTGAGGGGGAGACAGTTTGAATACAAGCAAAAGACCGCTTCGTTTTTTAACCGCTTCTAGCCTGTTTGACGGCCACGATGCGTCTATTAATATTATGAGACGGATTCTTCAAGCCAAGGGGGTAGAAGTCATTCATCTGGGGCATAACCGATCTGTTGAAGAAATTGTTAACGCTTCCATACAAGAGGATGTTCAGGGGATCGCCATTTCTTCTTACCAAGGCGGCCATGTAGAATATTTTAAGTATATGTACGATTTACTCCAAGAACAACAGGCTTCTCATATTAAAATTTATGGCGGCGGCGGCGGGGTAATTATTCCGAGTGAGATTCAAGAGCTTCATGATTACGGCATCTCTAAAATCTTTTCTCCGGAAGATGGACGAAAAATGGGGTTAGAAGGCATGATTCAATTCATGATCGATGATTGTTATTACACAAATCCCCCTGCACTGCCGAATGATCGAACCTTAACGCCGGCTAATGACCGTTTAATTGCCCAGCTTATTACATGTGCTGAAAATGAAGCCTATGAATACACAAAAGAGCATGCAGCCGCTCTTGAAGAAATACGAGAAAGTGTAATCGACAGCGAGACAGATCAAAAAATACCGGTTATTGGAATCACAGGAACAGGAGGAGCGGGGAAAAGTTCGCTTACGGATGAATTAGTAAGAAGGTTTATTGAACATATTCCAGATATTCATGTAGCTGTTTTATCCGTTGATCCAACTAAACAAAAGACCGGAGGAGCGCTTCTTGGGGATCGAATTCGCATGAACATCGCAGCGTCTCCTCGTGTGTATATGAGAAGTTTGGCCACGCGTTCATCTGGACATGAGCTATCGGCGGCCATTCGAGATGGAATTGCCGTCGTGAAAAAAGCGGGCTTCGACATTATCATTGTCGAAACAAGCGGCATCGGGCAAGCTGATGCTCAAGTTAAAGATATTGCAAACGTCTCTCTTTATGTCATGACAAGCGAATTTGGCGCGCCGTCGCAGTTAGAAAAGATTGAAATGATTGATTACGCAGACTTTATTGTCATCAATAAATTTGAAAAAAAAGGTTCCGAAGACGCAAAAAAACAAGTGCAGCGTCAATATCAGCGCAATCATCAGCTGTTTGAAAATAGTCTCTCTACGATGCCAATTTACGGAACAATCGCGAGTCAGTTCAACGACGGGGGAACAAATATTTTATTTGAAGATCTTGTAAATCATCTGTATCAAACATACCGTACGTCTTGGCACGTAGAAAAATCATCAGAGCGCGTAAGTGAAAAGAAATATACCATCATTCCTAATGATCAACAGCAATATTTACAGGAGATTGTAAACAGCGTTCGCTCTTATCACCGCAATACGGACGTTCAAGCGCAAACAGCGCGTAAATTTTATCAGCTAGAGGGTGCTCTCGAAGAAGTGGAAACAGAAACAGCCAAGCAAGAGCTCACTCAGCTAAAGGAGAAATATCAAAAACAGCTAACGGCCGAATCGATTGAAAAGCTGGAAAACTGGCCTAAATTAAAAAGTCAGTATCGGCAAGAAGAACTTATTACAAAGGTAAGAAATAAAGAAATTAAAACGTCTTTGCAAGTTGATACGCTATCAGGACTGCGTATTCCGCGCGTGGCCCTTCCAAAGGTTGATGAATACGGGGAAGTTCTTCGTTTTCTTTATAAAGAAAACGTGCCAGGTGCATTTCCATACACAGCAGGTGTTTTTCCGTTCAAACGAAAAGGTGAAGATCCTAAGCGTCAATTCGCAGGTGAAGGAACACCAGAACGAACCAATCGCCGCTTTCACTATTTGTCAAAAGATGATGAGGCCAAGCGTTTAAGTACAGCGTTTGATTCTGTAACGCTTTATGGAGAAAATCCGGATCCAAGGCCGGATATCTTCGGGAAAATTGGCGAAAGCGGCGTAAATGTCTGTACGCTTGATGATATGAAACTTTTGTATAAGGGATTTGATCTTTGCCATCCTTCGACTTCCGTTTCGATGACGATTAATGGGCCGGCTCCGATATTATTAGCTATGTTTATGAATACAGCTATCAGCCAGCAGGTAGAAAAGAAAGAAGAAGAATTAAAGCGTCCTTTAACGGAACAGGAATACGAGGAAGTAAAATCGGGTACGTTGAAACAAGTAAGAGGAACCGTTCAAGCGGATATTTTAAAAGAAGATCAAGGCCAAAATACGTGTATTTTTTCCACAGAATTTGCGTTAAAAATGATGGGAGATATTCAGCAGTACTTTATTGACGAGAAAGTGCGCAACTATTATTCTGTGTCTATTTCAGGCTATCATATTGCTGAAGCAGGGGCGAATCCAATTTCTCAGCTCGCGTTTACATTAGCCAACGGTTTTACGTACGTGGAATATTACTTAAGCCGAGGGATGCATATTGATGATTTTGCTCCTAATTTATCGTTTTTCTTTAGTAATGGACTTGACCCTGAATACACGGTTATTGGACGTGTGGCAAGAAGAATATGGGCAATTGTGATGCGTGATAAATACGGCGCAAATGAACGCAGTCAAAAGCTTAAGTATCATATTCAAACATCCGGCCGATCGCTTCATGCACAGGAAATTAATTTTAATGATATACGTACGACGCTCCAAGCCTTAATGGCTCTTCATGACAACTGCAACTCTCTTCATACCAATGCGTATGATGAAGCAATTACAACACCGACAGAGGAATCTGTACGTAGAGCGATGGCCATTCAACTAATCATTACAAAAGAGCATGGACTCACTAAGAATGAAAATCCATTACAGGGCTCTTTTATTATTGATGAACTAACAGACTTGGTAGAAGAAGCGGTATTGGCTGAATTTCAACGCTTAAATGATCGAGGCGGCGTTTTAGGTGCGATGGAAATGCAGTATCAGCGAGGTAAGATTCAAGATGAATCCATGGAATACGAGATGCAAAAACATACGGGAGCTTTACCTATTATAGGAGTAAATACGTATATTAATCCAAATGAAGAGGAAAGTTCCTCAGTTGATGACATGCAGTTAGCCCGCGCATCAAAAGAAGAAAAAAATCATCAAATTAATCAGCTTCAGAAGTTTCAACAGCAGCATGAAGAAAAAAGAGAAGACGCGCTGAAAAGGTTAAAGAAAGCTGCAACAGAAGGAGAGAACATTTTCAAAGAGTTAATGGAGACTGTTAAAGTAGCCAGCTTAGGAGAAATTACGCGAGCTTTATATGAATGCGGTGGGCAATATCGTCGAAATATGTAATAATGTATCGTTAGTATATAGTGATATATTAAAAGCCGCGATGACTATTTTTGGTCATCGCGGCTTTTATAGACTTAACCCTAACGGACTCAGAATAACTGATGGTGAATTCCTTTTGGTCAAAGGATACTGTTGGTGTATCAAGTAGAATGTATTATAGTAATAAAATGTCTATTTTTTCGTTGTTTTATGCGAAATTCTCGAGAATTTTAGAAACGAGGCTAGCATAAATGTATTGAATTTGTTTATAATGAATGGTATGTATTTATTCGTTTCCATCATTTACACATATGATGAATTGATTTAATAGATTTTCGATATACATAGCCATAGAAAGGATGTGCCAGATTTGAGTTTAGCACAGTACTCAAAAACGGATTTAAAAGAAATGTCGATGATTGAGATTGCTTACGCGCTTCTAGAAGAAAAAACAGATCGTCAAGCAATGTCATTCCAAGAAATTATTGCTGAAATTAAAGCAGCAGCGGAAATGTCAGATCAAGAATTAAAAACGAGATTAGCTCAGTTTTATACAGATATTAATATTGATGGTCGCTTTTTAACAGTAGGGGACAACCATTGGGGTCTTCGTGGATGGTATCCTTTTGACCAGGCTGAAGAAGAAGTTATTCCGGTTGCAAAACCTAAAAAGAAAAAAGCGAAAAAAGCTGTTGTTGAAGAAGTTGAAGACTTTGATGATCTAGAAGAAGATTTAGATTATGAAGATGTTGACGATCTAGACGAAGAAGAAGATTTTGAAGACATCGACGAGCTAGAAGAAGATGAAGATGATCTTGCAGAAGATGATTTTGACGATTTAGAAGATGATCTAGACGATGATGAGGAAGATGAAGAAGACGATTATGAGGACGAAAAAGAAAAATAATCCTTCTTGACTTTTTCAAGCGAAGTAGGTAGAATCTTTTTTGGGCTCTTTAAACAAGCATTTAAAAAGTTTTTATTTAAAATAGACTATTGCTCCCAATCCAGTTTTGGTATTGGGAGCAATTTTTTTATTTTATTTATCAATGTTTTACACCCCGATATGTTCTTATAAATCCTTGATAGAAACTTTCTTTTGGTTCTTGAACGTTTCACATTCATAAGGTTTCTTATAATTTCGCATGCACAATGAATGAATTGTGATTGTTTATGTGAAAACTTTTAATATTGTACAGTTCAAATTATTTAGAGGGGGAAGTATAGATGACAAAGTATATTTTCGTAACAGGCGGTGTTGTATCATCTCTAGGAAAAGGGATTACAGCAGCTTCTTTAGGCCGTTTATTAAAAAACCGTGGGTTGAACGTAACGATTCAAAAGTTTGATCCATACATTAACGTAGACCCAGGAACAATGAGTCCATACCAACACGGTGAGGTATTCGTAACAGATGACGGCGCGGAAACAGACTTAGACTTAGGTCACTATGAGCGTTTTATCGATATCAACTTAAATCGCTACAGCAATGTAACAACAGGTAAAGTATATTCAACAGTATTGAAAAAAGAGCGTCGCGGTGATTATTTAGGCGGAACAGTTCAGGTTATTCCGCACATCACAAATGAAATTAAAGAACGCGTTTTCCGTGCAGGCAAAGAAACAAACGCAGATGTTGTTATTACTGAAATCGGCGGAACGGTAGGAGATATTGAATCACTTCCTTTCCTAGAGGCTATTCGTCAAATCAAAAGCGATATTGGCCGTGACAACGTTATGTATATTCACTGTACACTTGTGCCATATTTAAAAGCGGCTGGTGAAATGAAAACAAAACCAACACAGCATAGTGTAAAAGAATTACGTAGCTTAGGTATTCAGCCAAACGTGATTGTTGTTCGTACAGAAATGCCAATTTCTGAAGATATGAAAGATAAGCTAGCTTTATTCTGCGACATTGATCCAAAAGCAGTTATTGAGTGTGCAGACGCTGAAACATTATATGAAATTCCACTATCTCTACAAGAGCAGCACTTAGATCAAATCACATGCGATCACTTGAAATTAGATTGCAAAGAGGCAGAAATGACTGAGTGGAAAGCACTTGTTGAGAAAGTAAAAGGACTTTCAAACACAACAAAAATTGCATTAGTTGGTAAGTATGTAGAGCTTCAAGATGCTTATATTTCTGTTGTAGAAGCAATGAAACATGCTGGATATGCATTCGATGCAGATGTAAATATCAAGTGGGTAAATTCTGAATTTGTAACAAAAGAAAATGTTCAAGATTTACTTGGTGATGTAGACGGTATCTTAGTTCCAGGTGGATTTGGGGATCGTGGAATCGAAGGTAAAATTGTGGCAACACAATATGCACGTGAGCAAAAAGTTCCATTCTTAGGTATTTGTTTAGGTATGCAGCTAGCATCAGTTGAGTTTGCACGCAATGTATTAGGATTAGAAGGCGCACATTCAGCAGAAATTGCACCTGAAACAAATTATCCAATTATCGACTTATTACCGGAACAAAAAGACGTAGAAGACTTAGGTGGTACATTACGCTTAGGATTATATCCTTGTAAATTGTCTGAAGATACGCTTGCATATGAAGCATATCAAGATGAAGTGGTGTATGAGCGTCATCGTCACCGCTATGAATTTAACAACGAATATCGCCAGCAAATGGAAGAGAAAGGCTTTATCTTCTCTGGTACAAGCCCGGATGGCCGTTTAGTTGAAATTGTAGAGCTTAAAGACCACCCATGGTTCTTGGCTTCACAATTCCACCCAGAATTCACGTCTCGTCCAACAAGACCGCAACCATTGTTCAAAGAATTTATTCGCGCATCAATGGAGTCAGGCCAAAACAAATAAGTGAAATAAAAACACGCTGTCTTTAGACAGCGTGTTTTTTATTCATATTCTTCTACGATTTCTTTTAATGTAAAAATTAAACCGTAGTACGCGTATAAAGCGACCATCATTGCTGGAAAACCAAATCTTGAGCCGTCTTCTCCAGGAATAAGGGGCTTTAACAATTTTGTATCAATATGAGCATCTGCGAGTGCTGTTAAAGAAGGTTCGGTTATTTCTTTAGGGACAGCAGCAATGCTGACAAATGGAATATCGCGTTTCTTTAAACGTTCAGCTATTTCCACAGCTTTGTGATCTGTTGAAAATCGAGAGACAAGCAGTACGCGATCGACGCTAGTCAGCTGATCCAATTCATGTAAAGGCAAAGGTTTTGCCTGACTTAAAGGTTCTGCACTGCTTAGTGCTTCTAGTGTAACGGCATGCATTTCTTCTACACCATAAATATAGATAAATCCTTCTCCGACAGAGGCCTGTGCTAAAATACGCGCGGCATCTTCAAATTGGAATTCTTCTTGTTCTTCAATTCGTTTAAAAAAACCTGAAAGTTGAGTTGTGAAAATTTTAAGCATAGAATCTCCCTTCGATTTAAGCGGCTAAAGCCGTCTATCTACACATTATAACGAAAAAAGCTATCTGTATTCTATCTTGAAATGAGCTACAATGAAAGTAAAGTGCAATGAAGTTAGATGGATGACAAAAAAAGCTATGTTTTGTAACAATTTCTCTAATTAGCAGGGATTTTTGTTTTAAAGGCGAAATACATATGTTAGTTTTGTCTGTAGAAGAGGAATATAAAAGGTGGGATTATATTGGCAGAGAAAATTTTAATTGTTGATGATCAGTATGGTATACGTATTTTATTAACGGAAGTGCTGCAAAAAGAAGGCTATACGACATTTCAAGCGGCGAACGGCTTCCAGGCGATTGATATTACAAAAGAGCAAGCACCGGATCTTGTCTTATTAGATATGAAAATTCCAGGAATGGATGGAATCGAAATTTTAAAAAGGTTAAAGCAGCACGATGAAACGATTAAAGTCATCATTATGACCGCTTATGGTGAATTGGATATGATTCAAGAAGCAAAAGATCTAGGAGCGTTAACTCACTTTGCAAAACCTTTTGATATTGATGAAATCCGCAAAGTTGTTAGGGAATATATACCAGTAAAGTCGAATTAAGGTTTTGGTAGGGTTTTCATCCTAACAAATTTTGAATATCAGCCTAAAAATGTTGCTGTTTTCATTGTTAGTTGGTATCCTAATTACTGTATTCATAATTCGACAATCTATTATGTAAAGATGCGCGTTGTTTCTACATGAAACACTCAATTCAAGAGCATACTATTTGAGTGTGCCTTTTGGTTAGCATCTAATCTAAGGTTGATTTTAAGGAGGATTTCAATATGCCTTTAGTATCAATGAAAGAAATGCTTATTACAGCAAAAGAACAAGGCTATGCAGTAGGTCAATTTAACTTAAATAACTTAGAGTTTACTCAAGCTATTCTTCAAGCAGCAAAAGAAGAAAACTCTCCAGTTATTCTTGGTGTATCTGAAGGTGCAGCACGCTACATGGGCGGTTTCAAAACTGTTGTAGCAATGGTTGAAGCTCTAATCGAAGATTACGACGTTCAAGTACCAGTTGCAATTCACTTAGACCACGGTTCAAGCTTTGAATCATGTGCAAAAGCAATCCATGCTGGATTCACTTCTGTAATGATCGATGCTTCTCACCACCCATTTGAAGAAAACATTGCAATTACTTCTAAAGTAGTTGAACTAGCTCACTTCCACGGAGTATCTGTAGAAGCAGAACTAGGAACTGTTGGTGGACAAGAAGACGACGTTATTGCTGAGGGTGTTATCTATGCAGATGCTAACGAGTGTGAAGAACTTGTTAACCGTACAGGTATCGATTGCTTAGCTCCAGCATTAGGATCAGTTCACGGACCATACAAAGGTGAACCAAACCTAGGTTTTGCTGAAATGAAAGAAATCGGAGATCGTACAGGCTTACCATTAGTTCTACACGGTGGAACTGGTATTCCAACAAAAGATATCCAAAAATCAGTTTCTTTAGGTACTGCTAAAATCAACGTAAACACTGAAAACCAAATTGCTTCAGCTAAAGCTGTTCGTGAAGTATTAGCTGCGCAACCTGAACAATATGATCCACGTAAATACTTAGGACCTGCTCGCGAAGCAATCAAAGAAACGGTTCAAGGTAAAATGCGTGAATTCGGTTCTTCTAACAAAGCATAATTTGAAATCTTCGGATGGCCTGTTTGCAGTTAGTTGAGTCTGAAAAATAAAACCGTCTTATTTTTATTGTAAGGCGGTTTTATTTTTACTATAATTTTCTTATCATTCTGAATACATAACACAGGGGGATGGCATTCATGAAGTTTTTTATTGATACGGCTAATTTAGACGAGATTAAGGAAGCGCATTCATTAGGTTTGTTAGCGGGGGTTACAACAAATCCTAGTTTAGTAGCTAAAGAGAACATCACGTTTGAAGATCGTCTTCGTGAAATTACAGAGTTCGTTGAAGGATCTGTAAGTGCAGAAGTGATTGCGCTTGATGCAGAAGGCATGATTCGCGAAGGAAAAGAGCTTGCTGCGATTGCGCCGAATATTACAATCAAGGTACCGATGACTCCAGATGGCTTAAAAGCAGTAAAAGAATTTACTAGTTTAGGTATTAAGACAAACGTTACGCTTATTTTCTCAGCTAACCAAGCGTTAATGGCAGCAAGAGCAGGTGCTACTTACGTATCGCCTTTCTTGGGAAGGTTAGACGATATTGGTTTTAATGGCCTCGATTTAATCTCAGATATTGCAGGTATTTTTGCAATTCATGACATTCCATCCGAAATTATTGCAGCATCTATTCGTCATCCGATGCACGTAACAGAAGCTGCAAAAAATGGAGCACATATTGCGACAATTCCTTACAAAGTTTTAATGCAATTGTTCAAACATCCGTTAACAAATGCAGGAATTGACCAATTTTTAGCAGATTGGGAAAAACGAAATGTCTAAACATGTATAAATTTGTGTGGCATTTACCATCCTGACAGGTGAATGCCATATTTTTCTTTTATCTTGTCGAAACTATACATGATTTTTTCATTTTCGTGTACACTAGTAGGTAATAGGAAAAATAACCATTCTTTTAGGTATTCTTTGTACCAAAATTTTCCTCAATTACTAGGTGAGAAACTTTCTTTCACTAGAAGGGAGCTATAAATGGAAAAGTTAAAAATACAAGGTGGCTTTACCTTAAGTGGATCCGTCCGCGTCAGTGGTGCTAAAAATAGTGCCGTTGCGCTTATTCCAGCAACAATTTTAGCCGAGTCACCTGTTACAATTGAAGGTCTGCCTGATATTTCAGACGTGCAGTTATTAGGGGATTTAGTTGAAGAAATTGGTGGGAAAGTAACCATTGATAACGACGAATTAACAGTAGATCCATCCGGAATGGTTGCAATGCCTTTACCGAACGGAAAAGTAAAAAAATTACGCGCTTCTTATTATTTAATGGGGGCGATGTTGGGACGCTTTAAAAAAGCGGTAGTTGGTCTTCCAGGAGGCTGTTACCTTGGTCCAAGACCAATCGATCAGCACATTAAAGGCTTTGAAGCTCTTGGTGCGAAAGTAACAAATGAGCAAGGAGCTATTTACATTCGAGCTGATGAACTGATTGGTGCTCGAATTTATTTAGACGTTGTGAGCGTAGGAGCAACAATCAATATCATGCTAGCTGCTGTGAGAGCAAAAGGGCGTACCGTTATCGAGAATGCTGCTAAAGAGCCTGAAATTATCGATGTAGCTACGTTACTGACAAGTATGGGTGCCCGTATTAAAGGTGCAGGGACGGACGTTATTCGAATTGATGGCGTAGATCAATTAAAAGGATGCCGTCATTCCATCATTCCAGACCGAATTGAAGCAGGCACGTATATGATTATGGGAGCGAGTATGGGAAAAGAAGTTGTTGTTGACAACGTTATCCCTCAGCACCTAGAGTCATTAACGGCTAAAATGCGGGAAATGGGTATTCATATCGAAACAAGCTCAGATCAGATTCTCGTAGCGACTCGTCAGCTGTTGAAGCCTGTAGATATTAAAACGTTAGTATATCCAGGTTTTCCAACTGATTTACAGCAGCCATTCACGACGCTTCTAACAAGAGCATCAGGTACAAGCGTTGTGACAGATACAATTTACGGTGCAAGGTTTAAGCATATTGACGAGCTGAGACGAATGAATGCATCTGTTAAGGTAGAAGGACGTTCAGCTATTATTAATGGCCCCATTCACTTACAAGGTGCACGTGTGAAAGCGTCGGACTTACGAGCAGGAGCAGCCCTTGTAACCGCAGGCTTAATGGCCAAAGGGATTACAGAAGTAACGGGTTTAGAGCACATTGACCGAGGTTACAGCCATTTAGTAGACAAGCTATCGGATTTAGGGGCAATGATTTGGCGTGAAGAGATGACTCAAGAAGAAATTGAACAATTTCAAAATTCATAGAGGCAAATTGCACAACAGTCAGGAAAGCAAATTCTAGAAATGAGCCGTTAAATAAGCTACACAGGTGTAGGAACGTTCTTCTATGTCTGTGTAGCTTATATATTTATGAATAGGGTAAATAGATAAAAAGGGGAAGCTAAAAGATAAATTTCACTTCTTATTTTAACGTCCAGTTTATTTCCTTTAATGTGAAATTATGAAAAGGTTTTCCTTGCTTCTCTTAAGCTATTAAATTTCCTTTTTTTTATTCATCTTCTAAAGTAAAAAAAGATTGATTAAAAAGATAGAAAAAGGTTAGAATATAAATTGCTACGTTAAATTTATCAAGATAATATAAATGGTTTTATGTCGGAATTATTCTTCTAAAAGTGTATGGTTAATCAATTGATTCTACTTATTATACTTCAAAGGTTATATTCTCCATTTTCACAGATTTATTCCATCCATATCATCTCTCAATTTTATATTTGAATTTAATATGGGAGGAACGGTTAAAAATTATTCATTATAAAGCGTGGTGTCCTAATGAACTTAACATTATCCAGTTTAGAAAATATGAAATTAAAAGAGCTATATGAACATGCTCGTGAGTATAAAGTTTCGTACTATAGTAAATTAACGAAAAAAGAACTTGTCTTTGCTATTTTAAAGGCTCAAGCTGAACAAGATGGGCTTTTATTTATGGAAGGCGTTCTTGAAATTATTCAGTCAGAAGGATTCGGTTTCTTACGACCAATTAACTATTCACCGAGTTCAGAAGATATTTATATCTCAGCTTCACAAATTCGTCGCTTCGATCTGCGTAATGGAGACAAGGTATCGGGGAAAGTTCGTCCTCCGAAAGAAAATGAGCGCTACTACGGGTTACTGCATGTAGAAGCAGTAAACGGAGAAGACCCAGAAACGTCAAAAGAACGCGTACATTTTCCAGCACTAACCCCGATTTATCCAAATGAGCAAATGCTGCTGGAAACTCAGCCAAGAAGTTTCTCTACGCGTATTATTGACCTGATTTCACCAATTGGATTTGGGCAAAGGGGACTAATTGTTGCGCCGCCAAAGGCAGGTAAAACGATGCTGTTAAAAGAAATTGCCAATAGCATTACAACCAATCATCCTGATGCGGAATTGATTGTTCTTCTTATTGATGAGCGTCCTGAAGAAGTAACGGACATTGAGCGTTCGGTTGACGGTGATGTTGTCAGTTCTACATTTGACGAAGTGCCAGAAAATCACATTAAAGTAGCGGAACTTGTCCTTGAACGTGCGATGAGACTTGTCGAACACAAAAAAGATGTTGTCATTTTGATGGATAGCATTACAAGACTTGCTCGTGCTTATAACTTAGTTATTCCACCGAGCGGTCGTACACTATCAGGGGGTATTGATCCAGCTGCTTTTCATCGTCCAAAACGCTTCTTTGGAGCTGCGCGTAACATTGAAGATGGAGGCAGCTTAACCATTCTAGCAACAGCCTTAATTGATACAGGCTCTCGTATGGATGATGTTATTTATGAAGAATTTAAAGGTACAGGTAACATGGAACTGCATCTAGATCGTTCACTAGCTGAAAAACGTATCTTCCCTGCGATTGACATTCGTCGTTCAGGCACACGTAAAGAAGAGCTGTTAATTCCAAAAGAGCATTTAGACCACTTATGGGCAATTCGCAAATCAATGGCAGATGCTCCTGATTTTGCAGAAAAATTCTTAAAACGTTTACGTCAAACAAAGACAAATGAAGAGTTCTTTTCGATGTTAACGGAAGAGAAAAAAACGCTTCTAGCAAATAAACGATAAGTTATAAAACATGTGGTTGCAAAAGCATACAACCCTTGTTATAATTTCATCATGTGTGTTGATAAAGTACACAGTGAAATAGTTATTATTTCATCACTATCTTTATCAATAAACTCTGTTTCAGAATGATTCAGGGCGGAAGGAGATGAAACGAATGAAAACAGGAATTCATCCAAACTATAAAACAGTTATGGTTAAATGTACTTGCGGAAACGAATTTGAAAGTGGTTCTGTAAAAGAAGAGATCCGCGTTGAGACTTGTTCTGAATGTCACCCATTCTACACTGGTCGTCAAAAATTCGCTGAAGCTGGTGGCCGTGTTGATCGCTTCAACAAAAAATACGGTCTTAAATAATCACATTGTCGAAACAAACAGGCAAGTAGCTTAACTTCTTGCCTGTTTTTTTGCTTAAAAAAGTAGAAAAACAGTGTCTGCTTGATAAAAAAGTGGGTACTTTATCATAGGAATAAGATCTACATAGAAGACGTAGATTAAGTTAGTAGCGGTTCGCTCAGAAACGGAACGAGAAGAAGGGAGAGTCCCGCAGTGGTGTACGTAATGAAACAAAGCGGTTGGATAGAAGTAATTTGTGGCAGTATGTTTTCAGGGAAATCAGAAGAGTTGATTCGACGTGTGCGCCGTACGCAGTTTGCTAAACAAAAAGCACAAGTGTTCAAGCCTGCAATTGATAATCGATATAGTGAAGAAGCTGTCGTTTCACATAATGGTACATCTGTTATGGCTTATTCAATCTCAGCATCGCGCGATATTTTAAAGCGAGTAAATGAAGAGACAGACGTAGTAGCGATAGATGAAGTACAGTTTTTTGACACAGATATTTTAGAAATTGTTCAATCTTTAGCAGATCAAGGCTTTCGTGTGATTGTAGCAGGGTTAGACCAAGACTTCAAAGGTGAACCTTTTGGACAAATGCCCCAGTTAATGGCTATTGCAGAATCGGTAACAAAGCTACAGGCCGTATGCGCTTCATGTGGCTCTCCTGCGAGCCGTACGCAGCGTTTGATTAACGGTGAGCCTGCTTCTTATGACGACCCTATTATTTTAGTCGGTGCGTCTGAATCGTACGAACCAAGATGTCGTCATTGCCACGTTGTGCAAAAGTCCAAAGGACAGGCTGTGTCTGTGGACTCAAGCGAAATGGTCGAAAAATAAAGCAAGAATTTTATGATGATAAAAACAGAACGCGCAGTTCTGTTTTTTTGTTCATATACGTGTATTAACAAGGTTTTGACTCTATTTTAAAGCTATACTATAATTACAATGTTATGGATAAAGAATGAGGTGAATGACGTGTTTGATCGTTTAGAAGCGGTAGAGGCGCGCTATGAGAAGTTAAACGAACTTCTGAGTGACCCTGAGATCGTAAACAACCCCTCTAAGTTGAGAGAATATTCGAAGGAACAATCAGATATACAACAAACGGTAGCCGCTTATCAGGAATACAAAGATGTAAAAGAGCAGTTATCAGAAGCGAAAACGATGCTTGAAGATAAGCTTGATGCAGATATGCGCGACATGGTCAAAGAAGAAATTGCCGAGTTAGAAACGCAGCAAGAAGAGCTAGTTGAAAAGCTACGTATTTTATTAATTCCAAAAGATCCAAACGATGATAAAAACGTAATCATGGAGGTTCGTGGAGCGGCTGGTGGAGATGAAGCAGCGTTATTTGCAGCTAATTTGTACCGCATGTATTCTCGTTTTGCTGAATCACAAGGCTGGAAAACAGAAGTAATGGAAGCAACGACTACTGGAGTAGGCGGTTATAAAGAAATTATCTTTATGATTAACGGTAAAGGTGCGTACTCAAAGATGAAATTTGAAAACGGTGCACACCGTGTTCAGCGAGTTCCTGAAACAGAATCAGGCGGTCGTATTCATACATCTACAGCAACGGTAGCATGTCTTCCTGAAGCGGAAGAAGTTGAAGTGGACATTCATGAAAAAGACATCCGTGTAGATACATTTGCTTCAAGTGGACCTGGTGGCCAAAGTGTTAATACGACGATGTCGGCAGTTCGTTTAACACATTTACCAACAAATACAGTGGTATCATGTCAAGATGAAAAGTCTCAAATTAAAAATAAAGAAAAAGCAATGAAAGTATTGCGTGCTCGCGTGTACGACAAATTCCAGCGAGAAGCACAAGCAGAGTACGATGCAACGCGCAAACAAGCAGTTGGATCAGGAGATCGCTCTGAGCGTATCCGTACGTATAATTTCCCGCAAAATCGCGTAACGGACCACCGTATTGGTCTGACGATTCAAAAGCTAGATCAAATCTTAGAAGGCAAGCTTGATGAAATTATCGATGCATTAGTAATGGAAGACCAAGCGCGCCGAATGGAAGATTCGAACTAATGAAAGTATTTGAAGCCCTTAAGTGGGCTTCTTCTTTTTTGAAAGAGGCAAAGCGAGATGAAAACGCGGGAGAACTCTTGCTTCGCCATCACTTACAGATGACGAGAACTCATTTGCTAGGTGCTCTGCAGGAAGAACTAGAAGAAGAAACGCTAAAAAGGTTTGAACAAGATGTCCATGCTCATAAAGCAGGGATGCCTGTACAATATCTCATCGGGACAGAAGAATTTTACGGACGTTCATTTATTGTAAACGAACATGTATTAATTCCAAGACCGGAAACAGAAGAGCTCGTATATGGAATGATTTCTCGAATGAAAAAAGAATTTCAACACCAGTCTATTGAGCTTGTCGATATTGGAACGGGAAGTGGGGCGATTGCTATCACTTTAGCGTTGGAGCTTGACAGCGTCAATGTTACAGCAACAGATATAGCTATAGAATCTTTAAATGTAGCCAAGGAGAATGCTCAAAATCTGGACGCTGCTGTCACGTTTATACAGGGAGATTTATTACAACCATTCCTATCATCAAATCAGAAATTTGATGTAATTGTGTCTAATCCGCCTTATATTCCAGCAGATGATGAATTGTCCACAGTGGTAAAAGATCATGAGCCAAATCGAGCTCTTTTTGGTGGAAAAGATGGTCTGGATTTTTATCGACGTTTTATGGAAGAGTTGCCATATGTGACGAAGTCAAACAGTATTATTGGATTTGAGGTCGGGGCCGGACAGACAAAAGATGTAGCTGAGATGCTGCAAAAAACGTTTCCGACAGCTTTTGTAGAATGTGTATATGATATTAATGGAAAAGATCGAATGGTTTTTGCACAACTTCGTGATAACTAAAAAAATCAGAGGGAATGATTTTCCCTTTGGTTTTTGAAAATCATGCATTTTTTTACTAAATTACTAGTTTAAGATATCTTGCTTTCGGCCATACTGTTCCTATGAAAGGGCGGTGGCCGAAATGAAGAAATATGCTATCATTTATTTTATTTTATTAATTATTGGAGCAAATGCTCAACTTATATATACACATAACCAAGTGCAGGCAGATCAGCCTGCAGTCATTCCAGACGAGGCAATTCGACTGCGTATTTTAGCAAACAGCGACGGTGAAAAAGATCAGTACGTAAAACGTCTGATTCGTGACCGTGTGAACGAACAAATTACAGAATGGGTAAAAGATTTAACATCTGTAACTGTAGCTCGAAAAACAATTAAAGAAAATTTGCCAGCGCTTGAGACAATTGCGAAAGAAGTGCTAAAAGAAGAAGGCGTAAATGAATCTGTTCACGTTAAATTCGGAAAAGTAGAGTTTCCTACTAAGTTGTACGGTCAGTTTTTATATCCAGCAGGTGAGTATGAAGCCGTGCTTATTACTCTTGGTAAAGGAGAAGGAGCAAACTGGTGGTGTGTACTATTTCCTCCTTTATGCTTCTTAGATTTTTCAAACGGTGAAGCGGTAAAAGCGCCAGAGCCATCTGAAGAAGAACCAAAGGCAGAAAAAGAAAAACCAGCAGCTTCTGAATTAAAATCTGCAGACAAAACAGATGATACGTCGGCTGAAAGTAAAGAACCCGCAGTGAAGACAGAAATTCAATCTGCAACTATTACATCGGATTCTATTAAGCAGAAAGCTGAGGAACCTTCTCAACCAACGGCATCTTCTAAAGAAGCAGCTGCAAAGGATACAAGCAACACAGCGAAAGAAGAAACAAGCGCTAAGGCTGAGAAAAAGGAAAGTAAGGAAGCTGAAAAGTCTGTTTCATCTAAGAAAAAAGCTGATGCTAAATCGAAAGAAGATTCTGTAGAAGTTAAGTTTTTTGTAGTAGAATGGGTATCGTCCGTATTTAATTAATAGAATCATTAAAAATAAAATTCAGTTCTACTTTTTTTAACCATCTCATAGATTTGTTACTAGAAAACAAGTTGAGGTGATTAAAATGAGAGAACAATTAAAAATTGCCAGTAAAAATGATTATATTCGAATTCAGAAGTTTTTACAAAAAGCGGGTATTAGCACAGCGGGTGTAGAAGAACATATTCATCAATTTGTCATCATGGAAAGTGAAGAAGGCGAGCTGCTAGCAACAGTTGGGTTTGAAAAAGAAGGCATGGACGGAATTCTTCGCTCCCTTGTCGTGTCACCTTCTTTGATGCAATCTGATATTCTGCTGCTATTTAAAAGTATCGTTCAGCTGGCTCAAAAGCATGGTGTGAAGCAACTATATTTACTAACAAATAAGGCATCCTCTCTGCATTTTTTTCAAATGATGAATTTTCAGCAAACATCTTATAGTGCTCTACCTGATTTGTTAAAAGAACATTCGTATTTAAAACAGTTACCAAATCCTAAGGATGTCTACGTGATGTTTTATGCAGCTAGTTAAAAGGAAATGTGGATAAATCATTTTAATGGGGTATCCACAATGTTATTCACAAAAATCTAAGCTTTATCCACATTTTGTGGATAAAGCTTGTTTGCTGATATAATGAATGCATGTATTTTACTGTTTTTGATACATATTGTACTTTTAAAGTAAAAAAAACCTAGATATAGAAAGAAAAAGGAGTTGAAGAAGATGGAAACTAAGTTATGGGTTGTGGATAATTTTATGAACGAAAAAGATATTTATCCACAGATAGAAGAAGCAGCAGATTTGCTGCGCAACCACGAAGTGGTTGCTTTTCCTACAGAGACGGTGTATGGATTAGGAGGAGATGCAACATCGGATAAAGCTGTGGATAAAATTTTTGCAGCAAAAGGACGTCCTAGTGATAACCCTCTTATTGTTCATATTGGAGATAAAGAGCAGCTGCATACATTTGTAGAGTCAATTCCTTCAAAAGCAGAGAAAGTGATTGATGCTTTTTGGCCAGGTCCTCTTACCGTGATATTACCTAAAAAAGATCAAGTTTCAGATAAGGTTACGGCTGGTTTAAACAGCATTGCAGTGAGAATGCCATCACATCCGGTAGCTCTTGCATTATTGAAAAAAGTGGCTTTGCCTATCGCGGCTCCTAGTGCAAACCTCTCCGGCAAGCCAAGCCCCACTTTAGCTCACCACGTGATGAATGATTTAGAAGGGCGTATTAGCGGAGTTGTAGACGGAGGAGCGACAGGGGTAGGAGTAGAGTCGACTGTCCTTGATTGTACTGAAGAGATTCCTATTATTTTACGTCCAGGCGGCATTACTCAGAAAGAGTTAGAAAGTGTAATTGGTCCCGTAAAAGTAGATCGAGCGTTAATAAGTGATAAAGAAGCGCCAAAATCTCCAGGTATGAAATATACGCATTACGCACCTGATGCACCGCTTGTCATTGTTGACGGCAATTCAGATTTTTTCCAATCTATTATTGATCACTATCAAGATCAGGGTAAGCGAGTAGGGGTATTAACGACATCTGAACATGAAGATGTGTATAAAGCCGATGCCGTCATTACATGTGGATCTCGCTCAAATTTAGAGACGGTTGCTAGCCACTTATATGAGTCTCTTCGTTCATTTAATGAGTGCGATGTAGATATTATCGTTAGTGAAAGTTTTTCTGAAGAAGGAGTCGGTCATGCCGTTATGAATCGATTAATGAAAGCTGCAGGACATCACGTGATTAAGCAATAAAATTCATCTTCTAAACCTTTTCGAATGTGCATATTTTGAAATAGGAGCACGTCCGAGGAGGGTAAAGATGAATGTATCTCAGTTAATTAGTGAAATGATCACGTTAGTCATTATGGCGTTTGCCTTAGGAATGGATGCTTTCTCAGTTGGTTTGGGAATGGGGTTAATTCGTTTACGCTTTCGCCAAATTTTCTACATTGGTGTTGTTATCGGTATATTTCATATTTGGATGCCGCTATTGGGCATGTTTATTGGACGACTTTTGTCTGATAAACTTGGAATGTTTGCTACCTATGGCGGTGGAATTTTATTGCTGATTCTTGGGGCGCAGATGATTTATTCCTCCTTTAAGCATGACGATACGCCGTTTATCAAACCAGTTGGCTTTGGACTGTTATTTTTTGCGCTCAGCGTGAGTCTAGATAGTTTTTCTGTTGGACTTAGCTTAGGTATTTTTGGGGCAAGAACGTTTTTGACCATTATTGTTTTTGGCGTAGTGAGTATGCTATTAACTTGGTTAGGACTGTTGCTCGGCAGAAGAGTACAAGGCTGGCTTGGTTCATATAGTGAGGCACTGGGCGGGAGCATTTTATTAGCTTTTGGCATCAAATTGCTATTACCTTTTTAACTATATATAAATAGGTAAAGGACCATGACCATGCAGGTTATGGTCTTTTTTTGCTTCTTTTAGATTACAGCAATAAAAAAAGGAAAGCGAAGGTGTTTTTTTCAAGATAAATAAAGAGATTATGGATAAAAAACACCCAAAAAAGCTAACTGGATTTATGCAAGCAATAGAGATACAATAGGGTGGAATATCAACATAGTCGCACATAGTGAAAGCAAGGGAGGATGTATCTTGAAAAACATCTTATTTGTATGTACAGGAAACACGTGCCGCAGCCCTATGGCAGAAGCGTTGCTGAAAGCTAAAAAAATAGATGGAATAAACGTGAAGTCTGCAGGCGTATTCGCTTCAAATGGAAGTGAAGCTTCTGTTCATGCACAAGTTGCCCTTCAACAGAAAGGCATAGCTTGTTCTCATGCTTCGGCAGCATTAACGGAAGAACAATTGATGTGGGCTACTTATATTTTTACGATGACGGAGCAGCATAAAATGCTAATTTTGAACCAAGCTCCATACGTAAGTGATAAATTATTTACGCTAAAAGAATTTGCCGGCGAGCAAGGTGAAGTATCTGATCCGTTTGGCGGATCATTACAGACGTACGAACAGACTTTAGAAGAGTTAGAGCGTATGATTAACAAAATAGTCGACAAATTATAAAAGGTCCCATAAATTTTTGCAGACTTAAACTGAACAAAAATTAATAGAAGATGAAGGTATGTATGAGGAGGAAACAAAGATGAAAGTAGCTATTGCATCTGACCACGGCGGTATAAATTTACGACAGGAAATTATCTCTTTAATGGAAGAATTAAATATTGAATATGTGGATTTAGGGTGTGAATGCTCAGCATCTGTCGATTATCCGGATTATGCACTTCCCGTTGCTCAAAAAGTGGCGAGCCAAGAAGTAAGTCGAGGCATTCTTATTTGCGGAACAGGCATTGGTATGAGCATAGCAGCTAATAAAGTAAAGGGAATTCGCTGCGCTCTAGTGCATGATACGTTTAGTGCAAAAGCCACAAGAGAACATAATGATAGCAACATTTTAGCAATGGGTGAACGCGTCATTGGGCCGGGACTTGCACGTGAAATTGCGAAAATTTGGTTAACGACAGAATTTGAAGGCGGGCGACATGAAAATCGCGTGAATAAAATTAAACAGTATGAGCAGCAAAGTGATGCAACAGTAACGGCATAATGTGAACGTATTCAATGGAAGAAAGGAAGAAAAACGTGTCTGAACTTACGAAATGGAAAGAGCAGTTGGAAACAGTTTTATCTGATTTTTCAGCACAAGTGCAGTTATCTTCAGAACATACACTTGTCATTGGATGCAGTACAAGCGAGGTAATTGGTGAAAAAATAGGAACCGCAGGCGCAATGGAAGTTGCAGAAATGATCTTTGATACACTAGCAGATTTTCGAAAAAAAACGGGTGTCCACTTAGCATTTCAATGCTGTGAACATCTTAATCGAGCACTGGTAGTAGAAAGAGAATTAGCTCGTAAAGAACGCTTAGAAATCGTTAGTGTTGTTCCTATTCATAAAGCAGGTGGAGCAATGGCTACACAGGCCTATGGCCAGCTTAAAGATCCTGTTTTAGTAGAGTTTATTAAAGCTGATGCTGGGATTGATATTGGAGATACATTCATTGGTATGCATTTAAAGCATGTCGCAGTACCCGTTCGTTGTACGTTGAACGCAGTTGGACACGCTCATGTTACTTTAGCAAAGACGCGTCCAAAACTAATCGGTGGAATGAGAGCGTTTTACGAACTTTCGTAATTAAATATATTAAAATAATACACATTTTTTCTTTTTTATTCTAAATAAATCATGTTACAATGTAGTTGAATTAACAAATAACGAACATTGCGAATACGAAACGAGGAGAGGATTTTGATGGAGAAACAACTAATGCAACAAGATCCAGCAGTTTATAATGCGATCAAGGATGAATTACAAAGACAACGTACTAAGATTGAGCTAATTGCTTCAGAAAACTTTGTAACAACAGCGGTAATGGAAGCACAAGGTTCAGTTTTAACAAATAAATATGCTGAAGGCTATCCAGCTAAACGTTACTACGGTGGTTGTGAACACGTGGATGTAGTAGAAGACTTAGCTCGTGATCGTGCAAAAGAAATTTTCGGAGCAGAGCACGTGAACGTTCAACCTCACTCAGGTGCACAAGCAAACATGGCTGTATACTTCACTGTTTTAGAGGCTGGAGACACAGTACTTGGTATGAATTTATCGCACGGCGGTCACTTAACGCACGGAAGTCCTGTTAACTTTAGTGGTGTTCAGTACAATTTCATCGAATATGGTGTAGATCGCGAAACACATCGCATTAACTACGATGACGTATTAGAAAAAGCTCGTACACATAAACCAAAATTAATTGTGGCTGGTGCAAGCGCATATCCACGCGCAATCGACTTCAAGCGTTTCCGTGAAATCGCTGATGAAGTAGGCGCTTATTTAATGGTAGACATGGCTCATATTGCTGGTCTAGTAGCTGCAGGACTTCATCAAAATCCTGTGCCACATGCTCATTTCGTTACAACTACAACACATAAAACACTACGCGGACCACGCGGCGGTATGATTTTATGTAAAGAAGAATTTGCGAAAAAGATTGATAAGTCGATCTTCCCTGGTATTCAAGGTGGTCCATTGATGCACGTTATCGCTGCAAAAGCAGTAGCATTTGGTGAAGCATTACAAGATGAGTTTAAGCACTATGCTCAAAATATCATCGACAATGCTAATCGTTTAGCAGAAGGATTAAAGAAAGAAGGATTTGCTCTTGTATCTGAAGGAACAGACAATCACCTTGTGTTAATCGACGTAAGCTCAATGAATTTGACAGGTAAAGTAGCTGAAAAAGCGCTTGATGATGTAGGTATTACAACAAACAAAAATACAATTCCTTATGATGAGCAAAGCCCATTTGTAACAAGCGGTATCCGTATTGGTACAGCTGCGGTTACAACTCGCGGATTTGGCTTAGAAGAGATGGATGAAATTGCTTCTATCATCGGATTAACGCTTAAAAATATTGAAGATGAAGAAAAGTTAGCTGAAGCTAAAACACGCGTTGAAGCTTTAACAAGCAAGTTTGAAATGTATAAATCACTTTAAGAGAGACAGGCCTTTGTGCCTGTTTTTTTATGGAGAAAGTGGTAGCAATCCAATCATTTTTTGAATAATGCTTGAACTCAAAAACTTTTTTCTGTAAAATGAATGCAATGTATAAATTTAATTAGCAAGAGATATGTTTTTACTAGTACGTACCATTCAATTCGTTGAATGGTATTTTAATGTGTACATCTTTATATATAAGGAGAGATATCAATGGGCAAAGTATACGTATTTGATCACCCGCTTATTCAACACAAATTAACTTACATACGCGATGTAAAAACGGGAACGAAAGAGTTTCGTGAATTAGTTGATGAAGTGGCAAGCTTAATGGCTTTTGAAGCAACACGTGATTTACCGCTAGAAGATGTTGAAATTGAAACACCGGTTTGCAAAACAAAGTCAAAAGTTATTGCAGGGAAAAAGCTTGGTATCGTTCCAATTCTTCGTGCTGGTATCGGCATGGTAGATGGATTTTTAAAACTAATGCCAGCTGCTAAAGTTGGACACGTTGGCTTATATCGTGATCCAGAAACATTACAGCCTGTTGAATATTATGTAAAGCTACCTAATGATGTAGAAGAGCGTGACTTTATTGTAGTAGATCCTATGCTTGCAACAGGAGGGTCAGCTGTAGAAGCAATCAACTCTCTGAAAAAAAGAGGTGCTAAAAACATTAAATTTATGTGTTTAATTGCTGCTCCTGAAGGCGTGGAAATTGTAAAAGAAGCACACCCTGACGTAGATATTTACATTGCAGCATTAGATGAAAAATTAAATGACCATGGATATATTGTTCCAGGTTTAGGTGATGCAGGGGATCGTTTATTCGGTACAAAATAATTTGTAGATTTGGGTGATGAACATGAAGCAGCCAATTAAAGTAATGACGATATTCGGGACAAGACCAGAAGCAATTAAAATGGCTCCTCTAGTATTAGAGCTTAAAAAGCGATCAGAAGAGTTCGAAGCAATTGTTACAGTAACGGCTCAGCACCGTGAAATGTTAGACCAAGTATTGAGCATCTTTGACATTCAGCCTGACTATGACCTGAACATTATGAAGGATCGCCAAACCCTTATGGACGTAACGACCAGAGGATTACAAGGCTTGGACGACGTAATGAAAAAAGTAAAGCCGGACATGGTACTTGTACACGGTGATACAACTACGACGTTTATTGCTGGGCTAGCAGCTTTTTATAATCAGATTCAGGTCGGGCATGTTGAAGCAGGTTTGCGCACATGGAATAAATATTCTCCATACCCGGAAGAAATGAACCGTCAGCTTACAGGTGTTCTCGCTGATTTGCACTTTGCTCCAACAGATAAGTCTGCAGCTAATTTGCAAGCAGAGAACAAAAAAGAAGAGCAAATCTTTGTGACTGGAAATACAGCTATCGATGCGTTAAAAACAACAGTAAAAGAGACATATGAGCATGAAGTGTTAACGAAATTGGGAGATGATCGTCTTATTTTGTTAACGGCACATCGCCGCGAAAATTTAGGCGAACCAATGAAAAATATGTTCCGTGCTGTTAAGCGTATTGTAGATGAACATGAAGATGTGCAAGTTGTGTATCCTGTTCATTTGAATCCAGTAGTTAGAGAAACAGCAAACGATATCTTAGGAAATGACCCGCGCATTCATTTAATTGAACCGTTAGATGTAATTGACTTCCATAACTTCGCTGAGCGCGCTCATATTATTTTGACAGATTCGGGCGGTGTTCAAGAAGAAGCTCCTTCATTAGGCGTACCTGTATTGGTACTTCGCGATACAACAGAGCGCCCGGAAGGAATTGAAGCAGGAACGCTCAAACTAGCAGGCACGGAAGAAGAAACGATTTATATGCTAGCAAAAGAGCTGTTAATAGATGAAGACGTATATAAGCAAATGTCACAAGCATCGAATCCTTACGGAGACGGCTTAGCTTCTAAACGCATTTGTGATGCTATTAGCTACTATTTCAACCGCCGTGAAAACAGACCGGAAGCTTTTAATCCGCTTTCGTAAGATTTCTAAACACCTTTCACATGAAAAGCGTCTCTTTGAGACACGATAGTGTGAGAGGTGTTTTTTTATGTGGATTAAATGGTTAATGATTAGCTTTATATTGGGAAGTGGGGGAGGGCAAATGTCGCTCAATCCGACATTTCCTTCTATAAAGCAAGAAATGAATCATCAGGAAAAATCAATCATTGTGATGATTAAAAAAGAAAAATTCACGAAATTTAAAAGTCAGCTACAAAAAAATTATCCTAATATAAAGATTAAGAGCGAATTTCACACGGTGTTTACAGGACTTTCATTAAACGGCTCCATCTCGGATTTGGAAAAACTATCTCAGAATCCATCTATTATTAGTTCACATTCTATTAAAAACTATCAGGTTACAGAAGAAAATAGCGTAACGTTCATTGGCTCAGAACAGGTAAGAGGCTTGTTTGATACTCACAATCAGCGCTTAACAGGAAAAGGGATCAAAGTAGGCGTTATCGATACGGGGGTTGATTATTCTCATCCTGATTTAAAACAAACCTACAGAGGGGGTTACGATGTAATAGATGAAGATTATGAGCCGATGGAAACCACTCGTGAGCAAGGAGAACCGACTCTGCACGGTACTCATGTAGCTGGTATTATTGCAGCGAATGGGAATATTACAGGCGTAGCACCCCAAGCGGAAATCTATGCATACCGAGCTCTTGGACCTGGAGGAGCTGGAACGTCTGAAAGTGTTATTCTAGCTATTGAAAAAGCAATTCAAGATGATGTAGATATTATTAATTTATCATTAGGAAATGATGTGAATGGCCCTGATTTACCAACAAGCTTAGCGTTAGATCGAGCTGTTGAAAAAGGAATTGTAACGGTTACATCTAGCGGCAATTCAGGTCCAGGTTTATGGACGGTGGGCTCTCCGGGTACAGCGGGAAAAGCTATTTCCGTTGGCGCTTCTGTTTCTCCGACAACAGTTCAATTTCTAACAATTGGATTTAACAAAGAAAAAATTATGATGGCGCCAGTAGAAGGGTCTCGTCCATGGACGTTTAATCAAACGCTGCGTGTAATAAATGAAGAAGATTCCAAAGAGCAAAAGCATGCGTCGGGTAACGTCATTTTGCTAAAAGCAGAAGGAAATGCGGTTCAACAAAAGATTAAACAAGCTGAACAGGCGGGAGCAAAAGCGGTTATTTTATATAGCCCGACAGAAAAAAGCATAGTCAGTAAACTAAAAGAGTCAGTAAATATTCCCGTGATATGGGTAAGTAAAAAAAGCGGTGACACCATTACCCAACACATTCAGTCTCAACAACCGTACTTACGCACTGGCCAGCAAGTGGTGCAAGACTTGCTCACATCTTTCAGTTCAAGAGGGCCTGTAACGACTACTTGGGGAATCAAACCAGACGTCGTCGCACCAGGTTACTTCATTAATAGTACAGTTCCTGGAGGATATGAACGCATGCATGGCACAAGTATGGCTGCGCCCCATGTAGCTGGAGCGTGTGCGCTGATTTTACAAGCTCACCCGAACTGGTCTCCTGAACAAGTCAAAGCTTCATTGATGAACACCAGTAAAGTAATGCAGCAGCTAAACGGTCAAACGTATCGCGTATATGAACAAGGAGCGGGAAGAATTCAAATAGCAAAAGCCGTCACAGCAGAATCTTTGTTTTATCCATCTTCTTTATCTTTTGGTATTTTTACGCGTCCATCAAAGAAAGTTTTATCTTTTAAAATTGATAACCAGTCTGATAAAGCAAAAACGTATCGCTTAAACGTTCCAAAAAGGGATGAAGGAGTGAACTGGGATGTTCCATTACCCGTCACGGTGCCACCCCGTCAGACAAAAGAGATAGCTGTCACTTTATCGGTGCAGCCCCGTTATAAAAATAAAGGTATATATGACGGATATTTGGAAATAAATGATTCACGTGAAACATTTTCGCTTCCCTATATGTACATGATTAGCATTCCAGATTATCCTCGTGTCATGGGATTGCAAGTAGCAGCGGAAAAAGAGAAAAATACGTATAGCTATGAACTGTTTTTGCCTGAAGGAGCAGATCAGTTAGGCGTCGCTCTTTTTGATAAGCAGTCTTTACAGTTTGTATCGTATTTAGATGTTGACGTGGATGTAGAAAGAGGCATGAGAAAACGAAAAATAACGATTGATGAATCGCTTGTACCAGGAGTGTACCAAATATTTGCATTTGTGAAAAAGCATAGACAAGAGCAGGTTGTACACAGTACAATAACGATTGAATGAACCTCTTTAAATGTTTTCATTTGAAGAGGTTTTATGTGTGGCAGAAATGTGAACAATAAGAAGAGATTGTGAAGTTTTTAGCTTAAACACATTGACATTAAATATACGCTATTGTATGCTTACAGGGAATATAAATGATAAGGTTTTCAACCTGTGAAAACCGTTGATATTTCTGCGTATTTTATTAGCTGTTTTTACCTTTTTTAGCAATTTTTTTTGCCTTTCTATCATATATTGAGCTATGAAAACGATAGAGAATTCGGAAAAAAGAAAATTTTGCAAAAGGGGTATGAGCTTATGAAAGATCGCAACCGTCATCCTTTGCAAGCGATGGCATTAGTGTCAATCATTCTATCACAGTTAGCAGGTTCAGTCTTAATTGGCTTATTCTCTGGAAGATGGGCTGATCAATGGCTTGACACCGAACCACTATTTTTGATTTTAGGCCTTCTTTTAGGGCTAGCAGCAGGTGTTTTTATGATGCTGCGCACAGTCCACCATTTTTTTTCAGGAGATTAATAATTCATGCAGGATTTGCAGCACGTTTTTCCAAGACTTCGTTCATACATATTGTATTTGTTAGCATTATACGTTCTCGGCTGGGGATTTACAAGTTATAAGGCTGTTTTTGCAGGTTTAATTTTAGGAACCGCCCTGAGTTTGTATAATTTGTGGAACTTAGTAAGAAAGTTTGAGCAGTTTGGACAGGCGTTGGATGAGGGGAAAAAGCCCCGTTCAATTGGGACTGTTGTAAGATTTGCAACAGCTGCTCTCGCAGTTGTGATTACCATCTCTTATCCAAAAACCTTTCATATTATTAGTGTAGTTGTGGGATTAATGACGTATTATGTTGTCATTATCATAGATTTAGTTGTTCAAAATATGCGTAGAAGATAGAAAGAGAGGTGAACACAGTTGGGTCATGAATCACCAACTATAGAGTTTCTAGGCCTTACTTTTAGTCAAAGTAACTTGCTTATGGTTACCGTAGCTTCTGTTATTGTATTCTTAATTGCAGTTTTATGTACTCGTACTCTTGCTATGAAGCCAAGCGGTGCACAAAACTTTATTGAATGGGTCTTAGATTTTGTTAAAGGACTCGTTAATAGCAATATGGATTGGAAAACAGGTGGCCGCTTTTTGACGCTAGGTGTAACTTTACTTATGTACATTTTTGTGTCAAATATGTTGGGTCTTCCATTCGCCATCGTGATTGACCATAACTTATGGTGGAAATCGCCAACCGCTGATCCAGCAATTACGCTGACGTTAGCCGTTATGGTAGTTGTACTATCACATTATTATGGTATTAAAATGCGAGGTTTCTCTGCATACACGAAAGATTACTTCAAGCCAATGGCATTTTTATTCCCGCTTAAGATTATCGAGGAGTTTGCCAATACGTTAACGCTTGGCCTTCGTCTTTACGGTAATATTTATGCTGGGGAAATTTTGTTAAGCTTGCTAGCTGGTTTAGCAACAACAGGCTTCCTAGGTACAATTGGAGCTGCTATCCCAATGCTTTTATGGCAAGGATTCAGTATTTTTGTAGGCGCAATTCAGGCCTTCATTTTCACAATGTTAACGATGGTTTATTTATCTCACAAAGTGAGTAGCGACCATTAATTTATAAAGCTTTGTTCAAGTAATACCCAATTTGGACAAAACAAAACTTAGTTAAACAAAATCATATATATTAAGGGAGGACTTTATAAAATGGGTTTAATAGCATCTGCAATTGCGATTGGTTTAGCGGCACTAGGTGCTGGTATTGGTAACGGTCTTATCGTTTCTAAGACGATTGAAGGCACAGCTCGCCAACCAGAAGCACGTGGTACATTAACTTCAATGATGTTCGTTGGGGTTGCCTTAGTTGAGGCGCTTCCAATTATCGCCGTAGTTATTGCATTCATGGTACAAGGTAAATAATAATGTGTTACATGTGGCGAAGATCATTCAAAAGAACCTTCGCCATTACTTTATGTCTTTAAGAAGTAAATTATATATGTGGAGTCTCTGAAGGGAGTGAACATGGCCGTGTCGAACATGTTTGTGTTAGGAGCAGCAGGCATTAATGGTGGAGATATTCTTTTCCAATTAGTGATGTTCCTTATCCTACTTGCGTTACTTCAAAAATTCGCGTTTGGTCCTGTAATGGGAATCATGAAAAAACGTGAAGAGCATATTGCCGGTGAGATTGATGAAGCAGAAAAGCAAAATGAGGAAGCGAAGAAGCTTGTTGAAGAGCAGCGTGAAATCTTAAAGCAATCTCGTCAAGAAGTGCAAGTAATGATGGAAAACGCTAGAAAGTCTGCAGAAGATAAAAAAGAAGAAATCATTGCGGCAGCACGCGAAGAGTCTGAGCGTCTAAAAGCTGCAGCAAAACAAGAAATCGAACAGCAAAAAGATCAAGCAGTTGCTGCGTTACGTGAGCAAGTTGCTTCATTATCTGTTTTAATTGCGTCGAAAGTTATTGAAAAAGAACTTTCTGAACAAGATCAAGAGAAGTTAATTCATGAATATATCCAAGAAGTAGGGGATGTACGATGAGTCAACCAGCTGTAGCCAAGCGCTATGCACTAGCTCTTTTTCAATTAGCAACAGAAAAACAGATGATCGATGAAATGCAAGACCAGCTACAAATCGTTGAAGAGGTGTTTGCTAAAACACCTGAATTAATGGATGTATTAACTCATCCAAAAATTACAATTGAGCGAAAAAAACAGTTTGTAAGTGAGGCATTTGCTGAACTTTCACCAACTGTTCAACATACGGTTCTTCTATTATTAGAGCGTCACCGCATTCAAATTGTTAGCCAAATGGTGCAAGAGTATCGTTTCCTAGCGAACGAAGTACGTGGCGTGGCAGACGCAACTGTTTATTCTGTCAAACCTTTAAGCGCAGATGAGAAACGAGCAATCTCGCAATCATTTGCTTCAAAAGTTGGAAAACATACGTTAAATATTTCAAATGTAGTAGATAAAAGCCTAATCGGCGGCGTGAAGCTTCGCATTGGTAATCGTATCTATGATGGCAGCATTAGCAGCAAATTAGAAACGATCCACCGAGGACTTCTTGCACACAGATCGTAGATAGGGGTGAAATTCATGAGCATCAAAGCTGAAGAAATTAGTGCGCTGATCAAGCAGCAAATTGAAAACTATCAGTCTGAGATTAAAGTGAGTGATGTAGGTACTGTTATCCAAGTTGGGGATGGTATCGCACGTGCTCATGGCCTCGACAATGTCATGGCTGGAGAACTGGTTGAATTTTCAAATGGTGTCATGGGAATGGCACAAAACTTAGAAGAAAACAATGTAGGTATCATTATTTTAGGACCATATACAGAAATTCGTGAAGGTGACGAAGTTCGCCGTACAGGACGCATCATGGAAGTTCCAGTAGGAGAGCAGTTAATCGGTCGTGTTGTTAACTCATTAGGTCAGCCAGTAGACGGCTTAGGCCCGGTAGAAACAACAAAAACACGTCCAATTGAAGGTGCTGCACCTGGCGTTATGGATCGTAAATCAGTACATGAGCCGCTTCAAACAGGTATCAAGGCGATTGACGCACTTGTGCCGATCGGCCGTGGACAGCGTGAGTTAATTATCGGTGACCGTCAAACGGGTAAAACATCGGTAGCAATCGATACAATCTTAAACCAAAAAGATCAAGATATGGTATGTATCTATGTAGCGATTGGCCAAAAAGAATCAACAGTTCGTAACGTAGTAGAGACATTACGTAAACACGGTGCTCTAGATTACACAATCGTTGTAACAGCATCAGCTTCACAACCAGCTCCACTATTATTCTTAGCACCATACGCTGGAGTAACAATGGGTGAAGAGTTTATGTATAACGGTAAGCACGTACTTGTTATTTACGATGACTTAACAAAACAAGCATCAGCTTATCGTGAACTTTCATTACTATTACGCCGTCCTCCAGGTCGTGAAGCGTACCCAGGGGATGTATTCTATCTGCACTCTCGTTTATTAGAGCGTGCGGCAAAGTTATCGGACGCAAAAGGTGGAGGTTCATTAACAGCTCTTCCATTTATTGAAACGCAAGCAGGAGACGTATCTGCTTATATCCCAACGAACGTAATTTCGATTACAGACGGACAAATTTTCTTACAGTCAGATCTATTCTTCTCAGGCGTACGTCCTGCGATTAATGCTGGTCTTTCTGTATCACGTGTAGGGGGATCTGCACAAATTAAAGCGATGAAAAAAGTAGCAGGTACACTGCGTCTAGACCTTGCATCTTATCGTGAGCTTGAATCGTTTGCTCAGTTCGGTTC
Source organism: Priestia sp. FSL W8-0524 (assembly GCF_038005965.1). Lineage (NCBI taxonomy): Bacteria > Bacillati > Bacillota > Bacilli > Caryophanales > Bacillaceae > Priestia > Priestia sp. FSL W8-0524. The sequence goes on along the minus strand of NZ_JBBOUG010000001.1, from coordinate 4,786,508 downwards.
TGATCTTGACCAAGCAACTCAAGCAAAATTAAATCGAGGAGCGCGTACAGTTGAAATCTTAAAACAAGGTTTACACAAACCGCTTCGCGTAGAAAAACAAGTAGCTGTGCTTTACGCATTAACAAAAGGCTTCTTAGATGATGTTCCAGTATCAGATATTACACGCTTTGAAGACGAGTACTTAACATGGTTAGAATCAAACCGTAAAGAAGTACTTGAATCAATCCGTACAACTGGTGGCCTTCCTGAAGCTGGCGTATTCGAATCAGCACTTGAAGAATTCAAGAAAACATTTATTGCATCTGAATAATATATTGTCAGCATGGTATGTTAAGACAATCTTTCAATAAGGTGAAGGTGAACATTTGTTCACCTTTCATACCACGTGATCTTCTAAAACAAGGTGGTGAAACCTTTGGCATCATTACGTGATATACAAACTCGAATCACATCGACGAAAAAAACGAGCCAGATTACGAAAGCAATGGAAATGGTTTCAGCTGCAAAGCTGAATAGAGCGGAACAAAATGCAAAATCGTTTGTTCCATATATGGAAAAAATTCAAGAGGTAGTCTCAAGTGTAGCCCTAGGCAGCAGAGGCGCTTCACATCCAATGTTAACTGCGCGCAGCGTGAAGAAGACTGGTTATATCGTAATCACTTCAGATCGCGGTCTAGCAGGAGCATATAACAGTAATATTTTGCGAAAAGTATCTCAAGCTATTGAAGAACGCCATCAATCACCTGATGAATACGGTGTGATTGCAATTGGACGAGTAGGGAGAGATTTCTTCGTAAAACGCGGTATTCCGGTTTTGCTTGAAATCACAGGCTTAGCAGATCAGCCAGCTTTTGCTGACATTCAAGGAATTGCTTCACAAACAGTTCAAATGTTTGCGGACGGTACGTTTGATGAACTTTACTTATACTACAATCACTTTATCAATACGATTTCACAAGAAGTGACGGAGAAGAAGCTATTGCCTCTAACAGATCTTCAACCTTCTGGTAAACTTGTTGGTTATGAATTTGAACCATCACAAGAAGAGATTTTAGAAGTATTACTTCCTCAGTATGCAGAGAGTTTAATTTACGGCGGCCTGCTTGATGGAAAAGCAAGTGAGCATGCTGCTCGTATGACAGCGATGAAAAGTGCAACAGACAATGCAAAAGATCTTATCAATAATCTTACATTGTCATATAACCGTGCACGTCAAGCGGCAATTACCCAGGAAATTACGGAAATTGTTGGCGGAGCGGCAGCGTTAGAATAGAAAGTTTAATGGAAAAGCAAGTTAGGAGGGAACACGATGACAAAAGGACGCGTTACTCAAATCATGGGTCCAGTTGTAGACGTAAAGTTTGACAACGGACACCTTCCGGCAATTTATAACGCCCTTAAAATTTCACATAAACCGAGCAGTGCAAGTGAAGTTGCAATCGAATTAACATTAGAAGTTGCGATTCACTTAGGTGATAACACAGTTCGTACAGTAGCAATGTCATCCACTGACGGCTTAGTTCGTGGATTAGAAGTAGAAGATACAGGTGCAGCAATCTCAGTACCAGTTGGTGACGTTACGTTAGGTCGTGTATTTAACGTATTAGGTGAAAAAATCGACTTAGACGCCCCAATCGATGCAGGTGCACGTCGTGATCCGATCCACCGTCAAGCACCAAAGTTCGAAAATCTATCTACACAAGCTGAAATTCTTGAAACAGGTATTAAAGTAGTAGACTTATTAGCTCCTTACATTAAAGGTGGAAAAATCGGTCTATTCGGTGGTGCCGGTGTAGGTAAAACAGTATTAATTCAAGAGTTAATCAATAACATTGCTCAAGAGCACGGCGGTATTTCGGTATTCGCTGGTGTAGGTGAGCGTACGCGTGAAGGTAATGACTTATACCATGAAATGACAGACTCTGGTGTTATTAAGAAGACGGCTATGGTATTTGGACAAATGAATGAGCCGCCTGGTGCACGTCAGCGTGTTGCATTAACAGGATTAACAATGGCAGAATACTTCCGTGACGAACAAGGTCAAGACGTATTATTCTTTATCGATAATATCTTCCGTTTCACACAAGCGGGTTCAGAAGTATCAGCATTACTTGGCCGTATGCCATCAGCAGTAGGTTATCAGCCAACATTAGCGACAGAAATGGGTCAGCTTCAAGAGCGTATCACGTCAACAAGCGTAGGTTCTGTAACATCGATTCAAGCGATTTACGTACCAGCCGATGACTATACGGATCCAGCTCCAGCGACAACATTTGCTCACTTAGATGCAACAACAAACTTAGAGCGTAAATTATCAGAGATGGGTATTTACCCTGCGGTAGATCCATTAGCATCTACATCTCGCGCTTTATCTCCTGAAATTGTTGGAGAAGAGCACTATGCAATTGCGCGTCAAGTTCAACAAACGTTACAGCGTTATAAAGAGTTACAAGATATCATTGCAATCCTAGGTATGGATGAGTTATCTGATGAAGATAAACTTGTTGTACAACGTGCTCGTCGCGTTCAATTCTTCTTGTCTCAAAACTTCCACGTAGCAGAACAATTTACAGGTCAAAAAGGTTCTTATGTTCCTGTAAAAGAAACTGTTAAAGGATTTAAAGAGATCTTGGAAGGTAAATACGATCATTTACCTGAAGATGCGTTCCGTTTAGTTGGTCGCATTGAAGAAGTTATTGAAAATGCGAAACGTATGGGAGTAGAAGTTTAATTTAAGGGACATAGGAGGTTTTTTAAATGAAGACAATCCATGTCAGTGTAGTGACTCCTGATGGCCCAGTTTACGAATCAGAAGTGGAAATGGTAAGTACCCGAGCACAGAGCGGTGAGCTTGGTATTTTACATGGACATATTCCGATGGTTGCTCCTTTACAAATTGGAGCCGTCCGCTTGAAGAAAGCAAGCAGTACAGAACTTGTGGCTGTTAGCGGAGGATTTCTTGAAGTAAGACCTGACAAAGTAACAATTCTTGCACAGGCTGCTGAAACAGCTGAAGCGATTGACGTAGCTCGTGCAGAAGAAGCGAAAAAGCGCGCTGAAATGCGCCTTGATAGCAAACAAGACGACGTTGATGTTAAGCGTGCTGAAATTGCCTTAAAACGGGCAGTCAATCGTTTAGATATTAGTCAACGTAAGTTCTAAAAAAAGCCCTCTCAAACGAATGAGAGGGCTTTTTTGCTCTATTATATAAAAGAGGAAGAGCAAATAGCATTCGTCTATGATTATATATTCTATTTAACTAAGCGTATCCGTCTTCTTTATTTTTCTTAATAATGGAAAAGGATCTTAAAATAGGGAATAAAATAAATGTTTTTCATGTTACCGTTTACGAATTTGCATAAGTGTGCTTTAATATGAAAAGAAGAGACGATGATCGTCTCTTCTTTTCATATGGTGTTTAAAAGGAGTGCTTTTATTGTTTGGAGGAATTGAGCAGCAAACGTTACTAACCATGATTTCACATTTGATTTTTATTGTGATTACTTGGTATGCTTTGCAAGGCTTTCAAATTGAAAAGCTGATGAAACCTAATCATGTGTTTCAAGCAAAATTAATGCTTATTTTATTGACCATTACTATTTCATCAACAGTAAGTAATTTCTTTTTGGATTATTTATTTTGGTCACAGCGCATTCCCTCATTTTTTCAATGATTGGCAGGCTATGAGTCTATGATAAAATAGACGTTCATTCGTTGAAGATATACGAATTTATACGCTAATGTATGTCGCTATGTCTAAATATGACGACCCTTTTCATGTATGTATCATCGCCTTCTGGAAAGACTGATGAGTACGGAGAGGGAGTGGCGAAATGTTTAAAAAAATTAGTGTCTTTTTGGCTATTTTCATTACTGGCTTATTCGTATATCATGGAAGTTATGTGAGCAATGCCCAAAACAATGAAACTACTATTGAGAAGATTGTTCACACCTTAAATAAGCAGCATGTTTCGTTAACTGAAGTATCGTTGTATGCAAGAGAAGAAGTAAAAGCTGTTACTGACCAAAAAACCTTTTATTCGCAAGCTGAAAGTATTAAAAGTAATTTTAGAGGTTTTAAATGGGAAGTGAAGAGGGAAAGAGACCTATGGAAAGCAATAGGTACACGCAAAAGTGAAGATGTGAACGAAGTCATTCTGTTAACTTATGCGATCGATGAACACAGCAATGCGTACATATCGTATCATGTAACGGGACAAGGTTTAAAAGAAAAAAATATGACCCATTTTCAAAATGTATTTCAGACAAATTATGAAAAAATTTTCCTGTCAGAACCCATAATTTTCTCTTGTGCAACAGGGGAAATCAATGATAAGATGGAAAGTGTTTTGTCTGTTGAAATTCAAGACCTATTACGAGCTTTCAATGCTAAACCAGTGGAATCTCTAGTGGAAGAGTCATTTACCTCTGTTTCAGCATATACTGGACTGTGGAAAGAAGCTCTTCAAACGAAAAAGCAGGAAATGAACTTACAAATTGCATTACGCAAGACAAGAATGGGCGGTCAAACAACCATAGTTGTTGGCACACCTATCATTACGTCTGAATATTAATATAGAGAAAATGGACGCGGAGGGGAATACCTTGGAAAAAATCATCGTCCGCGGTGGAAATAGATTAAGCGGTACAGTTAAAGTTGAAGGAGCAAAAAACGCCGTTTTACCTATTATCACTGCAACCTTATTAGCTAGTGAAGGAAAAACAATTCTAAATGATGTACCAGCTCTCTCCGATGTATTTACGATTGGCGAAGTTTTAAGACATCTGAATGCAGAAGTAGATTTTGAAACAAATCGTGTAGTTGTAGATGCATCAAGAGAGTTAAAAACAGATGCACCTTTTGAATATGTAAGAAAAATGCGCGCTTCAGTACTTGTAATGGGTCCTTTATTAGCGCGTATGGGTGAGGCTCGTGTAGCTTTACCTGGTGGATGTGCGATTGGATCAAGACCGATTGATCAGCACCTTAAAGGCTTTGAAGCAATGGGTGCTAAAGTTCAAGTAGGAAATGGTTTTATTGATGCAAAAGTTGAAGGAAGACTAAAAGGTGCTAAAATTTATTTAGACTTCCCAAGTGTAGGTGCCACAGAAAATATTATGATGGCAGCAGCATTAGCGGAAGGCACTACAATTATGGAAAACGTAGCAAAAGAACCTGAAATTGTCGACTTAGCAAACTTCTTAAACGCAATGGGCGCTAAAGTTCGCGGTGCAGGAACTGGTACGATCCGTATTGAAGGTGTTAATAAATTATATGGTGCAGAACATGCAATTATTCCAGATCGTATCGAAGCTGGAACATTCATGGTAGCAGCAGCTATTACAGGTGGAAACGTACTTGTACGCGGTGCAGTAGCAGAGCACATCAGTTCACTTGTTGCTAAAATGGAAGAAATGGGTGTTGAAATTACTGAAGAAGGCGACGGCTTACGTGTTGTAGGACCTGAAAAGCTAAAATCAGTAGATATTAAAACAATGCCTCATCCAGGGTTCCCTACGGATATGCAATCTCAAATGATGGCATTATTATTAGCAGCAGAAGGCACAAGTATGATTACAGAAACAGTTTTTGAAAACCGCTTTATGCACGTAGAAGAGTTTCGCCGCATGAACGCTGATATTAAAATTGAAGGACGCTCTGTTATTATTAACGGACCTTCTCAACTACAAGGCGCTGAAGTAGCAGCAACAGATCTTCGTGCAGCAGCAGCGTTAACATTAGCAGGACTTGTAGCAGACGGTTATACGCGTGTAACGGAATTAAAACACCTTGATCGTGGTTATGTAAATTTCCACAATAAATTAGCCGCTTTAGGCGCTGATATTGAACGTGTAAATGACGAAACAAAGCAGGTAGAACAAACTCAACAGGCTTCAGACGTCAAGTAAATATGTCATAAAAAAGCATCTCATAGCGAGATGCTTTTTTTGTCGTTGGACGACCCTTATGGCCGGTTTGCTGTCATAAAAGGTTGTCCACCTCCATACATATGGAATATAGGGATATAGGTGTTCCTTGTCAAAATAATAGATATGGAGGCTAGGCGTTCATGAAACAAGCAAAGCCAATCGTCGTACTAGGAGTCATCTTTTTTTTCGTTGTGTTACTCATCCCAACACTTCTCGTTGTTCCTTTTACTGAAAAGACAGATGGAAAGCTACATGAAAATGTCAAACAGACCCCAAAAACCGAAAAACTACAAAAAGTGACAGCGTCTCCTCTTGATGTCAGTGTTTATCGTACGGAAACGAAAAAAGTAGAAAAACTGCCGCTCGAAGACTATCTTGTAGGGGTAGTAGCAGCTGAAATGCCTGCTACTTTTGAACTTGAAGCACTTAAGGCTCAAAGTTTGGCAGCCAGAACCTATATTGTGCAAACTATGATGAATGGAAATAGTCATCTTCCCCAAGGAGCGGATGTGACTGATACCGTAGAGTACCAAGTATATTTAAATAAAGATGAGCTAAGAAGCCGATGGAACAAAGACTATGATTGGAAAATCAAAAAAATTCAAGAAGCAGTGAAGGACACCCAAGGTCAAATTCTTACGTATAAAAATAAGCCAATTAATGCTACGTTCTTTTCTACCAGCAATGGTTACACTGAAAATTCAGAAGCGTATTGGAAGAATTCCATTCCTTATCTAAAAAGTGTAGCTAGTCCATGGGATAAAAAGTCTCCTGAATTTACAAATCAGAAAGTAATGTCTGTTGCTAGCTTTGAACAGAGGCTTGGAGTGAAATTAACAAACAGTGGATCAGTAGGTGAAATCGTCTCTAGAACGCCGGGGCAGCGCGTAGATTACGTAAAGATAAACGGTAAAGAACTGTCGGGAAAAGATGTTCGGGAAAAACTGGATTTATCGTCAGCCGACTTTCATTGGACAAAAAAAGGGAATGAAATTATCATCAATACAAAAGGATATGGACATGGTATTGGGATGAGTCAGTACGGAGCAAATGGTATGGCACTGGAAGGAAAAACGTATAAAGATATTGTTACTCATTATTATACAGGTGTTGCGATTACTCCTAACGATCAGTTTGTTGCACAATTGACAGCTAAACGCTAATTCAACGACCCTTATAGCAGGGTCTTTTTTATGTTTTTCACTTTTTTTGAATAAAATGTATATTTTAGATTCATCTGTTGAAAAATAATCGAAAAAATTTTTTATCGCTGTGTATATATTCATTCAATTGTGTTCAGACTGATTGCTGAGGTGATGATATATGAGAGAGGAAGAAAAGAAACGTACTTCTCCAAAATCGAAAGTTCAAAAATTAGTTAGAAAGCGTTGGGTGTTCCCGGCTATCTATTTAGCGAGTGCAGCAATTATTCTTACAGCAGTCCTTTGGTTTCAAGCTAATGGAAATGATATTAGCAAAGAAGACAAAAGCGGCTATAGCCAAGACGGTACGGCTTATCGAGACGACGCTGTAGAGGTAAATGCTTCGCTTGAAAATTTAAAAATGCCAGTTGCTAGTGAAGCATCAGCTATCGTGAAAAAGCCTTTCTACGACGATCAAGCATCTGAAAAACAACAAGAAGAAGCACTAGTTTTCTACAACAATACGTATCATCCAAACACAGGTGTTGATTTAGCTGTTAAGGGAGATAAATCATTTGATGTTGTAGCAGCAGCTAGCGGTACAGTAACAAAAGCAACAAAAGATCCTTTACTAGGTTATGTAGTAGAAATTGATCACAAAGATGGTTTAGTAACACAGTATCAATCTCTTGAGAAAGCTGATGTAGAAGTAGGAGATATTGTTAAACAAGGCCAAACGATCGCAAAAGCTGGAAAAAGCTTATATAATCAAGAAGCAAAAACACATGTGCACTTTGAAGTTCGTAAAGATGGTGTAGCAATTAATCCAAGCAGTTATTTTGGAAAATCGGTTAGTTCTATCAAAGAAGTCAAAGCAGCTGAAGTGACAGAACCAAAAGACGACTCTTCTTCTGAAGAATCAAAGGATAGCGAAAAATCATCTGATGAAAAGACTAAAGAAGATAAAGATTCAAAACAACCTTCAACAGATACGTCTAAACCAAATGCATAAAGCAAGACCATAAATACGAAAAGAAGCTGGATAAAACCGAGCTTCTTTTTTTATGAATTTTTCTAAAATGAGATGCATTATGTTAAAAAAGTAAATAAAAAACACTAAATTTTCAAAAAAATATAAGAAATCACTTGTCCTTACTGACTTTTCTAGCATATATCTGCACACAAGCTAATAAACTGTTACAAACCTATAAAGAGAATGTTAGAAAAGGGATAATATATACATTCCCTTGGATACTTCTCATATCCAATTTGGGGAGGGCGAGTAGTGTGCACGATTACATCAAAGAGAGAACTATCAAGATTGGAAAGTATATTGTAGAAACAAAGAAAACAGTTCGTGTAATTGCGAAAGAATTTGGAGTTTCGAAAAGTACTGTCCATAAAGATTTAACAGAGCGTCTACCAGAAATAAATCCTGAGTTAGCAAATGAAGTAAAAGAAATTCTTGATTACCATAAATCTATTCGGCATTTGCGTGGAGGAGAAGCAACAAAATTAAAGTACAAAAAAGAAGAAGAAACTGTAAAGTAAAAGAATGCCCGATATTGCCTTTTTTATAGAGGTAGTATAGGGCATTTTAATTTTTGGATAAAATAGGTATATAATAAATATTTTTGCTAATAACAACATACATATACAAATTGTGATAAAATAGTAAATTAGGAAAAAAGAATGGTTATCATGCAAAGATATGTAAATAGAAGGAGGATTTAAGGTATGTTAGCAAAAGACATTGGTATCGATTTAGGTACAGCTAACGTCTTAATTCACGTTAAAGGCAAAGGAATTGTGTTAAATGAACCGTCTGTTGTGGCGATTGATAAAAATACAAATAGAGTGCTAGCAGTAGGGGAAGAAGCGAGACGTATGGTAGGAAGAACGCCCAGTAATATTATTGCCATTCGTCCATTAAAAGATGGCGTTATCGCTGACTTCGAAATTACCGAGTCTATGCTCAAACACTTTATTAATAAATTAAATGTAAAAGGTTTTTTATCCAAGCCTCGTATTTTAATTTGTTGTCCAACAAATATTACCTCTGTTGAACAAAAAGCAATTCGCGAAGCTGCTGAAAAAAGCGGTGGAAAAACCATTTATTTGGAAGAAGAACCAAAAGTCGCGGCTATTGGCGCTGGAATGGATATCTTTCAGCCGAGCGGAAACATGGTCGTAGATATTGGTGGAGGTACAACCGATGTGGCTGTCCTTTCAATGGGCGATATTGTAACAGCAGCTTCTATTAAGATGGCTGGTGATCGTTTTGATGCGGAAATTTTGCAGTACATTAAGCAAAAATATAAGCTCTTAATTGGAGAGCGTACAGCAGAAGAAATTAAAGTGAAAATTGGCACAGTGTTTCCTAAAGCTCGTAATGAAGAGCTGGACATTCGAGGGCGAGACATGGTTTCAGGCTTACCTCGTACGGTTACTGTTTATTCTGAGGAAGTAGAGGAGGCACTTAGAGAGTCTGTCAGCGTCATTGTACAAGCTTCGAAAAGTGTATTAGAGCGTACACCTCCCGAACTTTCTGCCGATATTATAGACAGAGGCGTTATTTTAACTGGCGGTGGAGCATTGCTTCACGGTATGGATCAGCTGTTAGCGGAAGAATTAAAGGTGCCTGTGCTAATTGCAGAAAATCCAATGGGTTGTGTAGCTGTTGGAACAGGTATTATGCTTGATAATATTGATAAACTATCTCGTCGCAATATTGTTTAAATAAATGAAGACTCCTCTATTGGCTCGTTTCATACAGAGGAGTCTCTTCTTTTATTTATTATACTCTGTCAGCCGGCTATAACGAACAACGTTTACTTGTAAGGAGGATGAATTATGTTTAAAGGGTTTTACACGGCAGCAGCGGGTATGCTGTCTCAGCAGCGTCAAACTGACTTATTAACGAATAACATAGCAAATGCTAATACGCCAGGATTTAAAGCAGATCAAGGTACGTTAAAGGCATTTCCTGATATGTTACTGCAGCGAATGGAATCTGAAGATTTACCCACTGACCGTAACATCTCTGTTCAGAACAAAAAAGACATAGGTACAATTAATACGGGTGTGTATATGCAAGAAACAGTTCCAAATTTTACACAAGGTGATCTTCAGCAAACGTCTCAATCAACTGATATTGCATTGATGGAGCAAAATATGCCTACAAAAGAGGGCGGCCTATTTTTTGTGGTACAAAGCCCTAATAATACGCCTCAATATACAAGAAACAGTAATTTTACATTAGATCAAGAAGGGTTTTTAACTACGTCTACGGGAGCTTATGTATTAAATACAAATAATCAGCCAATTCAACTGAAAAGTGAAAACTTTACAGTTGATTCACAGGGTAACGTAACGGAAAATAATCAGCAGATTGCACAAATCGGTATTGCTTATTCTAGTGATTTACAAACGATTAAAAAGGCAGGGAATGGATTGTATGAAACGTTGAACAATCAGCCCTTGCCTTCAGCAAGAAATAATCCAGGCATTTCTTATCAGTTAAAGCAAGGATTTGTTGAACGTTCCAATGTAGATGCTGCTCAAAGTATGACGGATTTACTAACAGCTTACAGAGCTTTTGAAGCAAATCAAAAAATAATGCAAGCTTACGATAGAAGCATGGATAAAGCGGCAAATGAAATTGGACGTGTGCGCTAAAAGCAACAGGGGAGATGATGAAAATGAACCGTACAATGATAACAGCGGCTAATACAATGGGGCAGCTACAGCAGCAGCTTGATGTCATCAGTCACAATTTATCTAATACAAATACGACAGGATATAAATCGAGAGACGCTTCATTTAACGATATGCTGTATCAACAAGTAAATAATCAAGTAGACCAGGGAACAGAAAAGCGGCTTACACCGTCTGGAATTCGACAAGGTTCAGGAGCTTATCTAGACCAAACACGCTTAAATATGACGCAAGGTGCTTTTGAAAATACAGACAAACCATTAGATGTAGCTGCATCAAATCCAAACGTTTATTTTCAAGTTGCCGTAAACGATTCCGAACAGCCTGTACAATATACGCGAGATGGTTCATTTCACCTTAGCCCTGAAGGCCCCAACAATGTTAAATTAGTAAACGGTTCTGGCCAGGATGTGCTGGGGGAAAATGGTCAAGCTATTATTTTCAGTAACGCATTTAAAGATATACAGATTGATGGAAGTGGAACGATAACGGTTACTACGAATACGGGCGTTGACCAGTTTACCCTTGGGTTAACAAATGTTCAAAAGCCGCAGGAGCTAGAAGCTAAAGGAGAAAATCTATTTGCCTTTCCAGCTGGGATGAACCAACCGAATATGTTTACAGATCTGACTGGAAAAGCTCGAGAAACAGCAGGCGTAGATCAAGGGAAATTGGAACAGTCAAATGTAGATTTGAGCAAAGAACTCACTGATATGTCCATTGCCCAACGTGCGTATCAGTTTAATTCCCGCTCTATTTCAATTGCAGACCAAATGATGGGCTTGGTGAATGGAATCAGAGCTTAAGCAAGTAGTTGCTTCTCAATTGAGCATTCTGTATATTGATAATAGTATCGTATGTTACATGCGGTTTGAAAGGAGACTTATTTATGCTTGATATTGAACAAATTAAAGAAATTATTCCACACCGATATCCATTTTTATTGGTCGATCGTATTTTAGAAGTGGAAGAGGGAAAAAAAGCAGTTGGTTTAAAAAACGTATCTGCCAATGAAGAATTTTTTAACGGGCATTTCCCTGACTATCCTGTGATGCCAGGGGTTTTAATTGTAGAAGCTTTGGCTCAGGTAGGAGCAGTAGCTATGCTAAAAAAAGAGGAAAATCAAGGACGTTTAGCATTTTTTGCAGGCATTGACAACTGCCGTTTTAAAAAGCAAGTAAGACCTGGTGATCAACTGCGTTTAGAGGTTGAAATTGTACGTGCGCGTGGATCTATTGGCAAAGGAAAAGGTATCGCAACTGTAGATGGAGAGTTAGTCTGCGAAACAGATATTATGTTTGCTTTAGGCGATAAAAAAGAATAGTACATAAGAGCTGCTGATGCAGCTTTTTTTATTGGCGCTGCAAAGCAGAAAAAAGTTTCTTTAATAAAGGTATAATATCCGTTAGCAACTCTTTTTGAAGAGTTGGTGACAGAGATGAAAATTGTAAGAGCACATGTTTTAATAAGGGCTGTTTATCTATGAGGGTTAAAATGGTATTTTCCTGTGAATCCGATTCACGTTTTCTTGTTAAGTAAAGAAGTTGGAAGTCATGTAAATAATCTTGTTTATAAGAGGAAGGCTCAATAAGTTGGTCGAGCGTAATTTGAAAACAATTACATAGAGATAGAAAATCAAAAATGGAAGGCGTTTGTTTCGAACATTCCCATTTTGAAATAGTTGTACGAGAAACATTCAACTGATTTGCTAATTCTTCTTGTGAAAATCCTCCTTTTAGTCTGAAATGTTTAATTCTTTCTCCAAAATCTTTCATATGCATCACCTGATTTCGTAAAGATAAGTATATGTCTTATTGTTCGAATGTAGTTCATGTTCTTTGTAACATGCTTAATTTGCACAATATGAAACATATACACTTTACTTTCTGCAATAGAGGGAATAAAACCTGTTTTTATTTCTTTTTTTTCTCTAAAAAGATTCATTTTTCTGCATGGATATAAAAAAAAGAACAAAAATAGAGGTTTTTATAGTAAAAAAATCCTATTTTTTGTTCGGTATATTGAAAAAAATGGTTGAATAACGGGGAAAAATGCATTAATATACGAATTACAAAGAAAAAGGAGTGAAAAAATGACAAATTTTTATTTGAAAAGGCAAGGTGCTCGCATAAGAGATAATCGCTTCAAACGTTCTAGTCATGCACATTTATTTTTAGGAAAAAAAGAAAGGTACCTCTCCAGTGAGTTCTCTTTTCTTTACCCTTCTCATGGACCAACGAAAAAGACCTCAAACAATAATCCTCTCTTTTAAATCCAGACACCTTGAGATGACTTGACTTATTTTTTAGATGTACTTTTTACCGGTCTGTTTCGAAGCTGCAGTTTGAACTGTTGAAGTAAATCTTGACCTGATAACCCTTGGTTAATTAAATCCTCTAAGAGCATTTCAGCATAATGAAGTCTCCGTTCTTTTAAAACACCTTTCATCAACAAACTAATACGATTTTCACCAATTGAAGTAATGGAAGCCACGGTAGCTATAAAGGTAGCTGGATCATTTGTTTCTTTCGTAATTTTAGCTTCTACCGTCACTTTTTGTTTATCTTTCAACAAAACATGAAATTCATCGTACCATTTCTTATCGATAACTGCTTCTAAAATCCAGTTATTTTCGCCGTCTTCTTTATTAATAATAAGGCCATTAGTTAGTGAGACAGACTGACGCTTTTCTTGATTATCAACCAATTGAAATGACACAAGTTTAAATGTTTTCATTGATGTTTCCTCCTTTACGTAAATAGTAGGTTATCCATATTATAACATGAATGAGCTTAAAGATTCCCATTATTCAATCAGTTGGAGTGGTAGACTATGATTAACCATATTGTTCTTGTAGGAAGACTGACAAAAAAGCCGGAGCTTCGATATACCCATGAAGGGATTGCCGTATCTACTATTACGTTAGCAATTAATCGAACGTTTCGAAATGTTGAAGGTGAATATGATGCTGATTTTGTCAACATTACTCTGTGGAGAAAAAATGCAGAAAATACAGCTGCTTACTGTGATAAAGGAGCGGTTGTAGGCGTGGTAGGGCGTGTACAAACGCGCACATTTGAAAATAATCTTCAGCAACGAGTATATATGACCGACGTTGTGGCTGATGCGGTTAAATTTTTAAGTGGAAAGCCATCTGATTCTTCTTCATTTGGTTCAAATCAACAAGAAGAAGAAAGTGATCTAGTATGAAAGGGGGTGATTAGTTCAGCTAAGGTTTTAATTCCCCTTATCTATCATAATAGAAGATAGATCCTCCTTAAGAGCAAGGCTCTTTCTATATTCTCAAGAGAGAAAATTAAAGTATTCACTATCCCCGAATTATTCCTCTATTTCAGCCGTTAAATTATTTAACGGTTTTTTTAATGAAAAGATCCGAACGAGTTTGATTCTCCATCAAGAATCAAACTCATTCGGATCTTCCTTCAGCTAACATACTCTTGTCTCAGCTTCTATCAGTTATTTAGCAAACCTTTTTGCACCCAAGTAGCGCTTGCTCCAGTAGCTGTTATCTAAGCTTGCAATGGTTACACCGGTAGAAGATCCAGCATGAATAAATTGACGATTACCAAGGTAAATGCCCATATGTGTAGGGCCGCTAGAATATGTATTAAAAAATACTAGGTCACCAGGCTGTGGATTACTTACGGGTGTTGATACACTCCAATAACCAGCCGTCGTATAGCGCGTTGTAGAAATTTGTTGTTTCATTACGTAATAAATGAATCCGCTGCAGTCGAAACCAGAAGGAGTTGTGCCACCCCATTTGTAAGGAACACCCATATAACGTTTTGCATCTGAAATCATTTGCGATACATTTAATGTTCCGCTAGAAGTTGAAGGTGTTGATGTACTTGGTTTTGTTGTTGGCGTAGTTGTTTGAGCGCTTTTTGATACCTTTAATTGTTGATTTACATAAATCGTATTAGACGTTAATCCATTTATTTGTTTTAATTCGCTCACGCTCATGTGAAATGCCGAAGCTATTTTAGACAGGCTATCTCCACGCTGAACTTTGTAAGTTCCGTTTGCATCCTTAGAAGGAGTTTCTGCTGGTTTACTCGTAGTTGGAGTCGATGCGCTGTTGCTTCCATTTACTTTTAACGTTTGGTTAATATAAATGATGTTGGAAGAAAGAGTGTTCAAACGTTTTAATTCTTCTACGCTCATATTAAAACGAGTAGCCACTTTCCAAAGGGTATCGCCGCTTTGAACTTTATAGGTTGAACCAGTAGCAGGAGCTGAAGGCTTTTCTTCCTTATTAGATGGTTGAGAGGTTGAAGCAGAAGGAATCGATAACGTTTGTCCTATGCGAATTGTATTTGAAGATAACTTATTTACGCTTTTTAAAGCTTCTATCGTTGTATGATATTTAGTAGATAACGACCAAAGTGTATCTCCAGCTTTCACTTGAACAGTTGAAGCAGATGCTTCAGCTGAAGCTTGATATAAGAATGTCCCGCCAACAATGGCGCCTAGAGATAAAGCGAGCTGCCTTTTTTTCATTAATAAATCCCCCTAATTATGTAAATGTTTCGTGTTTATTTTTCCAATATGTCTATTAAATTACAAAAATATTATATGTATAAATATGCTGGAATTTAAAGAGAAAGTAAAGGGTCTTTTTCGCTATAAAAATACCTTTTTATTCAAAAAACGATATTTATCGCGTTTTTTGTATCTTTATCAGTAGTTGAAGAACGATTTACACTTATTTTTTTGTGTCGAATGATCTAATAAAAAAAGAGGACAAGTAAAAAAGTCCTCTTTTTGGTAACGGTGTAACACATTTTATAATTTTTCTTATTCATTTCTGTAAGCAAGAAGCTCTTGTAGCTCTTTATTCGAAAGTTCTGTTACCCATTGATCTCCTTGGATGAGTTCATTGTTTAGATGTTGTTTTTGATTGATCACTTCATCAATTTTTTCTTCAATCGTTCCTCTTGTAATGAATTTATGAACATGAACAAATTTATTCTGACCAATGCGATGGGCCCGATCGGTTGCCTGGTTTTCAACGGCTGGGTTCCACCATCGGTCAAAATGAATAACGTGATTTGCAGCTGTTAAATTCAATCCAGTTCCACCTGCGCGAAGAGAAAGGATAAAGATGGCTTTTTTCCTTGCTTGAAATTGAGCAACCATTTCATCTCTTTGCTCTTTTGACAAACTTCCGTGAAGGAATAAAACCGGCTCGTTGATTTCTTTTTCTAAGGTTCGTTGTAGCATGAGTCCTGTTTCAATATACTGAGTAAAGATTAAACAGCTTTCTTGCTGTGTGCGAATGCTCTCTACGAGTTCAATAATTTTTTCACTTTTATGAGATCGCCGTACCGTTTGTTTAGCTGCACTTTCCTTTAAGTACAAAGCTGGATGATTGCATAATAATTTTAGCTTATTTAGTGTTTGCAAAATCATGCCTTTTCGTTCAAATCCTGTTTTTTCCTCTGTTTCTTGAAGCATTTCTTGAACTAGCTCCTGGTAAAGTGAAGCTTGTTCCGCTGTCAGCGGGATATATTCTTTTTGTTCTTGTTTATCAGGCAGTGAGCGGGCGATGCTTTTATCTTGTTTTGTTCTTCTCAATAAGAAAGGTTGAATGAGTGCTTTAAGCTCAACAGTTCGTTCAGGTTTCTCGCCTTTTTCAATGCCGGCTACAAATCGGTTTTTAAATGAATTGATTGTTCCTAAGTAACCGGGATTGATGAATTCAAATAATGACCATAGTTCCAGCAGACGGTTTTCAATTGGAGTTCCAGTAAGCGCAATTTTGTGTCTTCCTTGCAGCTGACGAATGGCTCTCGCCTGTTTAGTCTGCGGGTTTTTAACATGTTGCGCTTCGTCTAAGGAAATGCTGTTCCATATAAACCCTTTCAACAATTCGACATCCAAAAGGGCAACTTGATAAGTCGTAATCACCACGTCAGTACTTTCACATATCTTCTCAAATGCATCTCCGCCGGTTCTTTTCGGCCCGTAATGAACATGAACACGAAGAGAAGGGGCAAATTTCTGTAATTCTTTTTCCCAGTTTCCAATTAAAGAAGTTGGGCAAACGATAAGAGAAGGAAAGCTATGTAACTGATGAATGTTTGTTAAATAACTAATTAATTGAATGGTTTTACCTAGCCCCATGTCATCTGCTAGACATCCTCCTAAGTTAAACTTTCTCAAAAACATGAGCCAATTCAAGCCTTGCTGCTGATAAGGTCTTAATATCCCTTTAAATTCAGAGGGAGGCAGCACTTCCGGCAGCCGTTCTAAATCCGTTAAGGATGTAATAAATGATTGAAAGGAAGCGGGGAGTTGGAATTCAACTTTTACCTCTTCTTCATCAGTTTTACTGTCTGCCATGTAGGTTAGCTTCGTTTTTAAAATTTCATGAATTGAGACGCCTTTTTTACTAGCTTCTTTAACAATTTTCTGCGCTTGTTTAATTAATCTAGAATCCAGTTGAATCCACTGTCCGTTAATAGATAATAATCGGCGTTTTTGTTCGACTAATTTCCGAAACTCTTCTTCTGAAAAAGTTTGATCGCCAATAGAAAATGACCAGCGGAAGCTGCTGATAGCTTGTTTACCAAACAATGCAGATGAAGTATTTTCTATAGCGCCAGATACTTTTATGGTGGCTTTTTTTAATGATTCCCACCAGCTTGGCAAATGGATAGAGACACCTTGTTCAATCAATGCTGCACTATCTTGAGTTAGAAATTCCCATACTTCCTCATCTGTTAGGACAGACTGAATAAACGCTCCTTTTTGGTATAAAGTAGGAGCCAATGCTTTCCATCGTTCGTGTTCGTAAGCGATATATGATTCGTAGTGATTCCACTCTTTAGGAAGTGTTCTTCCCAGTATAAAAGGTTCTTTGGCTTCATCGTGGGGAATCACAAATGTTTCAGCCGTCCATACATCTCCATCGGTCGTTGGCTCTACAACACGCAATGAAAGGTCAAAGGGAGGATTATAGCTCTCGCCTCCTATGCTTATTAAAAAGTCTTTTCCTTCTTTTTTTAATAGGCTCTCTTTAATTTGTGCTCGCCACTCTTGCTCATCAGCTTGTGAAAGCGATCCAGTCATTTGTTTTTTTAAAGGAAGAGAATGAAATTTCCCTTGGATAATCTTCTTTGTCATATCGACTGCAATTTGCTGATAATCTTCCGCTGAAGCGGACAAAGCCGGTTTCAACACATGCTGTTGAATAGGTGATTGTATGAAAGTGAACATTTGCCATGAAGAAAGAAGAATTCCTTTTTTTCCATTAATCTCAACCTGTGTAGCTTCACTTCCGTAATAGGTCTGTTCATGCCATAGAAACAGCGCATCTTTCCATGTATCAGGGAGCAAAATTTGGCCGCTAGGTGATACACAGTAGAGAAAAAAGTCATCGTGTACAGGTTCGACTTCAAGTGTTAAATGAAACAAATCAAACATTCAGTAAATCTCCTTTTTCTAATAGTTGTTGAAATGCGCGCTGTTTCTTCGTTTTTATCGCTAATTCTTCTATATAATGTTCCCATAGTAGAGAGCGATTCATTTGTAGATAAAGTCTTTTTAATTCTTGTAAGTAGATATAGGCTTCTTGATAACTGCTTTTCTTTTTTTCATAAATCAGCTTTGAAATCATTTGATGATAAAGAGGAATAACCAGCTTTTCATCTTTTTGTTTTAAGGCCTCTATCGTTTGCTCGTCATATTTAATGCTGTCATATTGAAGAAGCACCTGTAATTCAACCCATTTTTTTAATTGGTTAGAAGCATATAGAAAATCACTGTATTCAATAAAACTATAGGGAAGTAATGTTTGTAATGCTTCCGTATACAAAGTTTGCTCGTTCGTTAAGTCTTTATAGTGCTGAAATAAATTTACAATCATGGAGACCATATTTCGGCTTCCTTGATAAGTAGTTGGAACGGTGCGTACGTAATCTCCTATATAGGTCATTATATAAGAGCCCCACTGAGCAAAGCGGTCAGTTTCTTTTTCGTGCAATAAATCATTTAACCAAGGGATAAGATAGGGAATCATTTGTAATGTTCCATCGCTCAAACGTTCTTTTGCTTCTCTATCTTTTTCTTGAAGAAATAAAAGATAGGAAAGAGCTGTATTATTTATAAAAGAACCATGCTTGGCTTTTAATTCGCGTTCCTCATTTTTTCGCCATCTTTCTAACGTGAAGACTTTTTGCCAAATAACGCGATAAATTTCAATACGCTCATATTGTAAAGGCATATCATTATGCAATAATTCTCGGATGTATGGGATGCTGTCCTCTATAATAGATAATGCATCCCGATCGTATTTCGTTTGCTTTAATGAATCAGCGGTAGCATAAATTTCATTTGTTATTTTGTAGACGTGACTATATACGAATGATTCCTCGATGTTAGTAGAAAGCTGATGTGCCTGTAATTGAGCTGATAGTTTATAAAATGTATGAACCGCTCCATACATACAAAATAAAGCATAAAGCAATGGATGCTCAGGAGCTTTTTTCACTAAAGAACGGTAATAGTACTGATAATATTCATGATAAATGGACCGGTCATTTTCGTTCCGCCCCTGCATAAAAAGCGTATACTGCTCCTCAAAAGTTTGTCTCCACTCTTGAAAAGTTGCCTTGGGTTTTTTTAACACTTGTTTGGCAGATAGCATAGTCAAAGCTTCTTTCTCATGGTTTCGCCATTCTTTGAATAGGGGCGAAAGCGGTTCTATTAATGAATACATATAAAAAAACGCTGCAAAGCAGTGTTCACAAAATCCGTTATGCTGACAAGAACAGGTACTTTCAGGGAGCAGCTGTTTGTTTAGTTCAACATAAAACGAATCGATTTTAACGTTTAATATCTGTTCATCATTGTGCAAAATGAAGAATGAATGGGTACGGTAAAGGTCTAGTCCTGCTTGGGCATTTGTACGATAGCGTGCATCACTGTACGGGAAATGATGTATAAATTGGTGCTGTAAGTGATCTGAAAACGAACTCATAATCCCATTCCTTTCTATACATAAGTGGAACATAAAATTATATTTATAAGTGATTAATTTTCTTTTCATTATAAATGATAAAAATAGAATTATACAAAATCTTTTGTTATGATAAAGCAGAATCCAACATGACTCTTTATAAAAAGAAATGGATTCAACATGACTTTGTGTACATACTCAATCGAAGACTTACTATACTATAACCAATAAGCACGATTGACATTGACAGGAGGAAAAGTAAGTGAAAATTCGTAAAGCTATTATTCCAGCAGCTGGATTAGGGACACGCTTTTTGCCGGCTACAAAAGCACAGCCTAAAGAAATGCTGCCAATTGTAGATAAACCAACGATTCAATACATTGTGGAAGAAGCAGTAGCATCAGGTATTGAAGATATTTTAATTGTAAGCGGTCGCGGAAAACGAGCAATCGAGGATCATTTTGATAAATCATATGAGCTAGAAGAAACATTAGCGGCAAAGGAAAAGTGGGACATGCTTGAAGAAGTGCAGGGGATTTCGAATTTGGCTAATGTTCACTACATTCGTCAAAAGGAACCTAAAGGATTAGGTCATGCCATTCACTGTGCAAGAAGTTTTATCGGAGATGAACCGTTTGCTGTTATGCTAGGGGATGATGTAGTTCAATCAGAAACACCTTGTTTGAAACAGTTAATGGACGTATACGAAAAATATGAATGCGCTGTAGTTGGTGTACAGGAGGTGCCTAGGAAAGAAACCTCAAAGTACGGAATTGTAGGCCCTAAAGGAGAGCCTCTTGAAAAAGGATTATTAGACGTAGAAACGCTCGTTGAAAAACCGAATCCAGAAGATGCCCCTTCAGGCTATGCAATTATGGGGCGCTATATTTTAACACCGGAAATTTTTGATATCTTAAGCAGAGAAGAGATTGGTGCAGGTGGAGAAATTCAATTAACAGATGCTATTTTACGTCTGAATGAATTTCAACGTGTTCTTGCTTATTATTTCGAAGGAAAACGTTATGATGTTGGAGATAAATTTGGATTCATTAAAGCAACAATTGATTTAGCCTTACAAAGAGAACCGCTGCGAGAAGAGTTAGTGAGCTATTTTAGAGAAATTGTCGAAAAAGAAGGGCATATGTAAAAATAGATTTACTAGGAGAACTATTGGGAATCATGGAGATTTTCAATAGTTCTTTTGGGTTAGAGCCCGTTGTACAAAAGATGGTTATATCGTTTATTGATGAATTCTCATAAAATGTTACATAATAATAAGTAAAAGAAATTATTTCATGTTTTTATATAAATGCTATCATGAAATGACATTTTTCGATATAATATCAGATAGGTTTTATTTATTAAGCATGTCATATAAAGGAGATTTTCTGCAATGACAAAGAAATTGTGTGTAGTTGGTTTAGGATATATAGGTTTACCGACAGCTGTTATGTTTGCCAATCACGGCTTATATGTACATGGTGTTGACGTAAATGAAAAAGCAGTAGAATTAATTAAAAATAAGCAACTTCATATAGAAGAAAATGGCTTACAAGAACGTTTAGAATCAGCAGTTGACAACGGCCACTTTACGGTAGGCACAACAGCTGAAGAGGCGGATATTTTTATTATTGCTGTACCATCACCAATTAATGAAGATAAAACGGCAAACTTGAACTATGTTCGAGAAGCGACAAAATCAATTGTTCCTTACGTTCGTAAAGGAAATTTAGTTATTTTAGAATCCACAGTTCCTCCGCGTACAGTAGAAGACGTTATGCTACCTGTGCTAAAAGAAACTGGTTTAGAATTAGGCAGTGAGTTATTTGTTTCTCACTCACCTGAACGTGTTATTCCAGGAAAAGTATTTGAGGAACTAGTAAATAATGACCGTATTGTCGGTGGTATTAACGAAGAGTCCAGTCGCTTGACTGTTGAGCTTTATAAAACATTTGTAAAAGGAAATATTCACGTAACGGATGCTACAACAGCTGAAATGGTGAAAGTAATTGAAAACACATATCGTGATGTGAACATTGCCTTTGCAAATGAGCTGGCAAAAATCAGTGAAAAAATTGGTGTAAATGCGTGGGAAGCGATTAAGTTAGCGAACTATCATCCACGTGTAAACATCCATTTACCAGGTCCTGGTGTAGGCGGCCACTGTATTGCTGTTGACCCTTGGTTCTTAACGGAGCTTCAGCCAGAACTTGCAAAAATTATTTCTCTTTCTCGTCAGACAAATGATTCAATGCCTGAATATACAGCATTAAAAACGAAAAGCCTACTAGATGAGAAGGGCATTCAACATGGACGTGTAGCTGTTTTAGGTTTAGCTTTTAAAGGAAATATTGATGATATGCGTGAAAGTCCATCAACGGATGTGCTTCATCACTTAGAAAAGCTAGGTGTTGATTACACAGCATTTGATCCTCATATCAAAGAGAATAAAATCGAACGTCAGACGCAAAGTTTGGATGAAGCTGTTGCACATGCAGATGTGATTCTTATTTTAACAGATCATAATGAGTTCAAAGAGCTTCTTCCATCAGCTGTTGAAAATCATATGCGTACAAAGATTATTTTTGATACGAAAAACTGCATTCAGCGTGATCAATGGAAAGCAGCAGGCTTTGACGTAGTGTTACTTGGTGATTCAAAAGTTTCTACTTTATAAAAAGACGGGCTGAACAGCCTGTCTTTCGTTTGTAAAAAACTAAAAAATCAACATACGGGTGATTTAATGAAGGAAAACATCTTAGGAATAGACGTTTGTAGCGACACGTACGATGAGCTAGCGGCAAAGTTACTTCAGGATATAGATAAAGGCCGAAAATCATTTATTGTAGCAATCAATCCTGAAAAAATTATGAAAGCACAAGAAGATCAGGAACTAAAGTCACTGTTAAATCAAGCGACTTATCAAATTCCAGATGGAATCGGTGTGATTTTAGCTTCAAAGCTCAAAAAGGGACGTATTCGTGAGCGTGTAACGGGTATTGATATGATGCTGAAGCTGTGCAAAGAAGCAACTAATAACGGTAAAAGAATTTTTTTATACGGAGCCAAGCCCGGCATTGCAGATGAAGCCAAAGCTAAATTGGAAGAGATGTTTCCAGGGATTTTAATTGTTGGAACATTAAATGGCTATGAAAAAAATGAAGAAGTCATTGAACGTACGATTAATGATTCAGGAGCAGAAATTGTGTTTGTCGCTTTAGGCAGTCCAGCGCAAGAAAATTGGATTATTGCTCATAAAGAAAAACTCAATCCTTCTGTTTATCAAGGCGTAGGCGGCTCGTTTGATGTTATTTCAGGACGATTGAACCGGGCACCGGCTGTTTTTCAAAAATTTGGTTTAGAGTGGCTTTATCGACTATTAAAAGAACCATGGAGATGGAAGCGTCAGTTAGAATTGCCTAGGTTTCTTCTTCGAGTGTTAAGAGGTTAAAAAAGCATGCGGATGATATCCGCATGCTTTTTATTTTTAGATATCTTCTTTTTTGTTTTGTTGCTTGATTTCATCCGTTAGTTCGTGCAAGCTCTGGCGCACATTTCCTTTTCCAGAAAAGTTCTCAATCAATTCCTTTACATCTATACCTGAGGATGCTTTCAGCGATTCTTGAAGAGAAGACATTAAGTTTGTTGCATAACCAGTCACTTTATTAGCTCCGCTGTTTTCACCGTTGCTTCCTGTATCCACAACCGTAATTTTATCGATATTTGCTAAAGGACTTGCAACTTGTTTTGCATATTCAGGAAGCATTTTGATAATCATATCTAAAATAGCCGCTTGACCAAACTGCTCGAATGCTTCCGCAACTTTTTGTTTAGCCTCTGCTTCTGCTAAACCTTTTAAGCGGATAATCTCAGCTTCAGATTCACCTTGGGCACGCTGAGCGTCAGCTTTTGCTAAACCATCAATTCGAACGCGTTCAGCTTCAGCTTTAGCCATTGCTTCAATTCGATATTTGTTGGCGTCAGCTTCCGCAAGCTGTTTTGCTTTTTCAGCTTCTGCGGATTGCTCAACAGAGTAACGATCTGCATCTGCTTTCTTTTTTACTTCAGAATCGTATTGACGCTCACGACGAAGAATTTCTTTTTCTTCTAATTCAATTTGTTTCTGACGTTCAATAATGCGGATTTGCATTTCTTGTTCTGTTACATCTTGTTTCGCGCGAGCTGTTTCTAGATCATACGCTTGGTCAGCACGAGCTTTGGCAATATCTTGTTCGCGACGATATTCAGCGGTTTTTAATTGATTCATTTTTTCAGCTTCCGCGATTTCTGTATTTCGCTCAAGCTCCGCTTTTTGGGCATCTTTATGAGCCTCGGCACGCTTGATTCTTGTTTCTTTTTCAGCTTCCGCTGTTGCAATGTCAGCATCTCGCTTAACTTGAGCAATACGAGGCTTCCCTAGCGATTCTAGATAGCCGTTCTTATCCCGAACGTCTTTAATTGTAAACGATACAATAATTAATCCCATTTTAGCTAGATCTTGTGAAGCTACGCGCTGTACTTCTTGAGAGAATTTTTCACGGTTTTTATAAATTTCTTCGACCGTCATAGAACCAAGAATCGAACGAAGGTGACCTTCTAAGACTTCTCTAGCTTCGGTTTCACGATCTTCTTTTGCTTTGCCCAAAAACTGCTCAGCGGCCGTTGCGATTTCTGAAATAGAACCTCCAATTTTGATGATTGATACCCCATCAGCCATAACTGGAACACCTTGTTCTGTATATACTTCAGGTGTAGATACTTCCAGTTTGCTTGACAACAAGCTCAGAGGCTCAGCCTGCTGAAAAACTGGCAGCACAAACGTACCGCCGCCGCGAACAATTTTAATGCGGTTTCCGGATTCATCGACGTGCACGTTTTTATTTCCGAGATAGCTCCCTGTTACAATTAACGCTTCATCTGGACCTGCTGTACGGTATTTTGTAATAAATACGGCAATCAGCGCAATTAATAAAAAAACAACAATTCCAACGACAACTAATATAGGTGTTGAAAACATAAAACTCCCCCTAATACTATTTATAATGAGTGATTGGTCATAACTTCTTCGTAAATCACAACGAGTGCGTTGCCCCTTTGTATATCTACCACAAGCACTTTGCTGCCTAAAGGTATAGCAGTGTTTTTAAAGCTGGCAGCGGGTTTGGAGATCGTGCCGCTAACCCCTTCGATAAATACTTCTCCATAACCATCTGCAGGAACGGAAGTAATAATGGTACCAAGTCTTCCTTTTAACGAATCTTCAGTAAAAGCAAGAGACTCTTCAGCCGATGATAAAGGAATCAATACGAAAACGTTGAGCAAAATAACGAGTAGAAGGGCAATAAGAGCGGAAATCGAAATAATCCAATAATTTTGCAATGACGTATAGGTGAACAAATATCCACTGGCACTAAAGAATGTTAAAAAAGAAAAAAGAAGAGTGGGGTTAAAAAAAGGTATTGCTTCAGATAATCCATCTAACAAATCGCTAAATAAAATGTATAAGAAGGTGAGACTTCCGCAGATAATTAATCCATACAAATACACTGTTTGAACAGATAGACCAAACATAGTTCATTCAACACCCCCTTTATGTAAGATGATTGATACTGTTTCTACTATGTATTACGAACCGTATCAAAAAAAGTTTCATTTTTTTGATAAAATTCCTTTTTTTGTTTGATTTTATCTCTGTCCATTTCACTATATTTTAACTTTTAAATGATATAAGATAAGGACAACGATTCAGCGAATGTGGTTTGACGTAGTGGACATGCATAGGTCAAAAGTTTGTTCATATAATGAGTGGGGCCATGTGAAATAAAAATAAAGGTTTAAATATGCTTAATAAAAAGGAAAAAGAGTTAAAGATGACGAATAAATTAGACGAAAAGGGGGGAGTTCGCTTATATTTTAATAAAATATAGTAAAGAAAATGTTCTACATAAAATAACCACATAAGAATAAAGTAAATCAGCTGTTTATACACCAAAAAATACAGTTCTTTTCTATTAATAGTTTGTAAATGTGCTAATTTTTGAGAATAAATTTCTATTTAAGTAGTAGAATCATTGTGATATAATCCATTTTGGGAATAAGTAAGTAATTATTGTTATACGCAATTTGAAATACTATCCAATTATATAAAGTTGGATACATTTTTTATGGTTTTGGTTAACATAAACCTGAGGAGGGTCTCCATGCTATATTTGACCTTGTTTATTTGTTTTATTACATCTATTCTGATCACTCCGCTGGTTAAGAAGCTGGCGTTTAAAATAGGTGCAACGGATAAACCAAATCAACGAAAAGTTCATCAAAAAATTATGCCTCGCCTTGGAGGTTTGGCGATATTTTTTAGTTTTCTTATTGGATACCTCGTTTTACAGCCTGACAGTAAATATGCGCTGCCGATTTTAATCGGAAGCATCATTATCATCATTACCGGTGTCTTAGATGATATGATTGAGCTATCCGCTAAAATTAAATTAGGCGGTCAGCTAGTAGCGACATTAATTGTTGTTGTATACGGTGGAGTCCAAATTGACTTCATTAACTTGCCGTTTGGCGGAAAATTAGAATTCGGAATGTTAAGTATTCCAATTACGGTATTATGGATTGTAGGAATTACCAATGCTATTAATTTAATTGATGGATTGGATGGATTAGCTGCCGGCGTTTCCTCTATTGTATTGATTACCATCTCTGGTATGGCTATTATGATGGGTAATGTGTTTGTGACAAGCATGGGTTTCATCGTATTGGGAAGTACGCTCGGATTTTTGTTTTACAACTTTCACCCCGCTAAGATTTTCATGGGCGATACAGGAGCACTATTTTTAGGCTATATGATTTCTGTATTGTCTCTGTTAGGATTTAAAAATGTAGCGGTTATTTCCTTCATTGTTCCAGTTATTATTTTAGGGGTACCAATTTCAGATACGTTCTTTGCTATTATTCGCCGAATCGTAAAAAATCAACCGCTATCGGCTCCTGATAAATCTCATTTGCATCATTGCTTGTTGCGCTTAGGGTACAGCCATAGACAAACGGTTTTAATTATTTATGGAATGAGTGCGATATTTGGCTTAGCGGCAGTTATCTTTTCAAAGGTACAAACAATGTGGGGGTCTTTTCTTGTACTAGCTATCCTCCTTGTGGCGATTGAAATTATCGTTGAAAAAATAGGATTAGTTGATAAGACATATAGGCCAATTCTTAACATGGTTCGTGGGCTTCGTTTAAAAAATTAATTAAAAAGACCTCTTGGATATCCAAGAGGTCTTTTTAATTATTCTGTTGTATCTGAAGTTGATTCAATGCCTAAATGCTTGCGGAGCTTTTCACTTACTTTTTCCACTGAATCATTGTCTAGTTTGAAGTAGTAAACGCCGTTAATTTTTTCATCGCTACCGTCTAAGTTAATGGTTTCGATGTCTACTTTTTTCGAAGCGTAATCATAAAACGAAAGCATTTCACCGAACATTAAATTCGTTTTCATATTATCGCCAACAGCTTCGATAAGATTGCCATATTTATTAAGTGATCCAATGGAAGCAGCTTTTTTAATCATGGCTTCGATCAACTGCTGCTGTCTTTTTCCTCGCTCAATATCGTTGTCTTGTTTTCGTGTTCGAGCAACAGCTAACGCTTCTTCACCATTTAAATGTTGGTTTCCTGGTTTTAAGACAATAGCATTATGACGATCTTTTGAGTCCTTTTCACTCATCGCATAAGGTACATCAAAATCGATTCCCCCAAGTGAGTCTACAATGTCTGTGAAAGCTTTAAAATTCACTTTAACATAGTAATCAACAGGGACATTAAACAGCTGTTCTACCGTTTCTACAGTTGCTTTTGGACCTCCGTACGCATGCGCATGCGTAATTTTATCTTTTTTGTTCACTTCAGGTATATAAACCCGCGAATCTCGAGGTATGCTTACAAGCTTTACGGTTTTATTTGTTTCGTTAAAGGTCGCCAAAATCAAAGCATCTGTACGGGCTGATTTTCCGAACTTCCTGGTTTCACTGTCATCTACGCCCATAAATAAAATGGATATATCATCTTTTTTGGGATCGATTTTACGATCACGCATAGGAGAGTTATCGCGATCTCCAAGTCCTTCATAAGAATCAGAAGCTACTGTTTTAGCCTTAACAAATAAATAAGAGCCATAAGCGGTTGCAGAAAGCCCTAAAATAAGGATAGGTAACAGAAAAAATGTAAAAAGCCTTCGTTTTCTTTTCCGTTTGTTTACTCTTTTTTGAAAACGTCTATATTGAGCCATACGGTTTCTCCTTTTATTCGTATATTCGAACACTTATTGTGACACTTAGTATGTGTTATAAATTGGAATGTATGAATCAAACTCGTCAAAGCTATGCGTCTTTACGAGGTTTTTACTCATTGACAAGTAGCGCAACCATCAGAATAGTTGCGCTATTTATCAATTGTACAATGTTTTTTAATAAGAGTAAATAATTCATTCTACATCTTCTTCTAAATAGGTCGTCTCACCTGCTCGAATATCTGCTTGGCCGTTTGTTAGCTCGGTCATCCATTCAGTAAATGCTTCTGTTTGAGCTTCCTCTACAAATGTTTCAATCTCTACCATGTCTGCGTAGTGGATTTCTTTTAATAGATAAACGGAACTGCGAAGCTCATTTTCTAATTTTCCAAGCCATGTATAGTCGACGGTTGTATGCATAACCGCCATGAGAGTTCGTTTGACTGTACCTAATTCATTTAACGCTTCGGAAACGGATTTTCCATACGCGCGCACTAATCCACCTGCGCCCAATTTAATACCTCCGAAATAGCGCGTAACGACGACTACCGTATCTTTTAAGCCTCTCTTTTTAAGCACTTCTAACATTGGTACGCCTGCTGTTCCACTTGGTTCTCCATCATCGTTTGCTTTTTGAAATTGATCTCGTTCTCCAATTAGGTAAGCTGAACAGTTATGAGTAGCATTCCAGTGCTGTTTTTTAATGTCTTGAATAAATTGCTGAGCTTCTTCCTCAGTTGTTACACGTTTCATATGACAAATGAATCTAGATTTTTGAATAGTGATTTCATGTGAACCTTCTTGTTTTACGGTATAATATTGTGATAACAATCAAAAAATCCTCCTTAGCGTTATAAATAGAAGAAAAACGGGTATTTACGTACTGTTTACTTGCTATTAGTATAAAATGTTTATGAAAAGACATCAATTAATCAAATTCAACATCACTTAAACAAGCCATACAGAATATACGTTATAATAAAATAGTGTGCAGGCTTGTATAGCTAAATAATGAAATGATTTAAACAGGCAGTTAGTCACTGTTGAAGAGTGAGCGTAAATGGTAATCTATTCAAATAACGCGAGTCAAGCGTCGATTGATGTCGAGTTTGAGGGTACTAAAACAACCGTTACTTTTTGGATATAAAAAGTCAGATAGGGAGAAAATATGGATCTTATCCTCACAATTCAGATAGGTCATACGAATACTATATATAGCATGAACGTATAGACATTTCTCCGAATGTGAGTATAGTTTGGGGTGAGTAAATGTCGAAACATAAATTAACAAGCAAGGCACTTGATGAAATTTTTGAGAAGATTATTGGCACAGTGGGAGATAGTAAAAATGAAGTCTATCGCCTTTCTGAAGATGCCAGACAAGAATATCAGCAAATTAAAGAAGAGTTAGAAGTGTTAAAAGGAAAAGTTCTTGAGACGATAGAGCAAGGTGATAAATTGGAAACTCAGGCAAGGTTGGCTCGAAAGCGTTTGTCTGATGTGAGCCGACATTTTCAAATTTATTCAGAGCCTGAAGTAAAAGATGCTTATGAAAAAGCACACGAATTACAAACTAAGCTGCTGATGAATCAGCAAAGCGAATATCAGCTGCGTAATCGTCGAGATGAACTAGAAAGACGCTTGCTTACATTGGAAGAAACGATTAAACGTGCAGATCACTTAGTAGGTCAAATTTCCGTTGTGTTAAATTATTTAACAAGTGACTTAAAACAAGTAGGGGAAATAGTAGAAGATGCTATTCAAAAAGAGTATTTTGGCTTTCGGATTATTGAAGCTCAGGAAGAGGAACGGAAACGTTTGTCAAGAGAGATTCATGACGGCCCAGCTCAAATGCTTGCAAATGTTATGATGAGATCGGAATTAATTGACCGAATTTACCGGGAACGTAGTGCAAAAGAAGCAATGGAGGAAATTCGAGATTTACGAAAAATGGTTCGTTCTGCCCTATACGAAGTACGTCGAATTATATATGATTTAAGACCGATGGCACTTGACGACTTAGGTCTAATTCCGACGCTGCGTAAATATCTTGATACAATCGAAGATTATAACGAAGGCAAGCCTCGGATTACGTTTATTTCCATTGGACAAGAGAAGCGAACTGCTTCAAAATTAGAAGTAGCACTGTTTCGTCTAGTGCAAGAAGCTGTAACGAACGCATTAAAACATGCAGACGCGACGGAAATCCAGGTGAAGATAGAGTTCAACAATGAACACGCTATTTTGCTGGTCAAAGATGACGGCTGTGGTTTTAATCAAGAAGAGAAAAAAGAGAATTCGTTCGGCTTAATAGGAATGAAAGAGCGTGTTGATTTGTTAGATGGGACTATTTCTGTTCATTCGAAAATTAACCAAGGCACGCTTGTTATGATTAAAGTACCGATTATAGCCGCTTAAAAAGGCAGAGATATGTATATAAATAGGGGTCAATATAGAGTAAAACATTTGTTGTTCGATTTGGGGAGGAATCAAACATGCAGACAAGAATTATCATAATCGACGATCACCAATTATTCCGTGAAGGAGTAAAAAGAATTTTAGATTTCGAAAAAGATTTTGAAGTAGTTGCAGAAGGTGACGACGGTAGCGAAGTTATTGACCTTGTAGAAGAACATCAACCTGATGTTGTAATCATGGATATTAACATGCCGGCTGTGAATGGTGTAGAAGCTACGAAAAAGCTTGTAGAAGTAAATCCGGATGCTAAAGTTATTATCTTATCTATTCATGATGATGAGACGTATGTAACTCATGCCTTGCAAACAGGGGCACGAGGCTATCTGCTAAAAGAAATGGATGCGGATGCGTTAATTGAAGCGGTGAAAGTAGTTGCAGAAGGTGGTTCATATTTACACCCTAAAGTAACACATAGTTTAGTAAAAGAGTACCGTCGACTAGCAGCTCAAGGACAGTCGTCTTCTTATCCGCACGAACCAATTGAGATTCGCCGTCCACTGCATTTGTTAACACGTCGTGAGTGCGAAGTGCTACAATTGTTGGCTGATGGTAAAAGTAACCGAGGAATCGGAGAAGCATTATATATTAGTGAAAAAACCGTTAAAAACCATGTGAGTAATATTTTGCAAAAAATGAATGTAAATGATCGCACGCAAGCTGTTGTTGTGGCAATCAAAAACGGTTGGGTAGAAGTAAGATAAGTTCAAAAGTCCGATATACCGCTAGGTATATCGGACTTTTTTTTTCTTTTTATAACTTTTTTTGAAATTGTGGGTAAAAAGTCATGTGTAATGAGAGAGGAAACCAACCGATAAGTTAAGGGAAGAAGATATCTTCTAGGAAGGCGAAGGGTGATACCTCTGTGCATTTACTCGTCCTTCAACTTTCGACAAAAGCATCCATACCTCAAAACAATGTCCATCCATTTGATGCAAGCTCTTGTAAAGGAAGGTCTTCAATACATTCAGATACATATGAGGTCGTAAAAGAATTTATTCAAACCTCAACTGGTATACTTTAAAAATTTAAGAGTTATAGCGCAACACATAGAAAATGGATTTAAAGAAGGCAAGAAGGTGATGAAGCTGAATTTTATAACGGAAGAATTAATCTATCATAAATCTCCTCAAGAGCTAACAGCTATGATGTATGAAAAATTTATTCAAAATATTGATGAAGCTGTTAGAGCAATTCAACACAGCGATTATTTTACAGCGAATGAAAAAATTAAACAGTGCAACGATATTTTATATCGTCTAGGAATTGGCTTAACATATCAAGCAGGTATTATTGCAGAGCAGTTAGATACCCTTTACAACTATATGTCTGAGAGATTAATTATGGCTAATTTAAAAAAAGATACGTTTATTTTATGTGAAGTTCAACAAATGATGAAGAAGCTTTCTAACGCTTGGAATGAAGTGTTAAAAGAGACGCCTAAAGTTACCTCTTCGCCCCGCAAAAACAAGCTGTCTTCTTATGAACAGCACATACGTATTACTCTTAGCTAAAGGATAATCATCATATCCACGCATCAGATGCCTCTCGAAACTTTTCAGCTAATCAAGCAAGCGCATCTAAAAGTCTAAACTGAATGAAGTGTATACTAACAGAGAAAGGAGAGATACATAGTGGAGTTACAGCGAATTAACGGTCTTTCTTCTTCCGTGAATCTCATTAGAGAAAAAGAAGTAAGTAGTTCGGCTTCATTTACAGGAGTAATGGTAAAGAAACAAAAAGAACTGACCTATGAACATTTAACTCAAGTGATAAATAAAATTGAAGAACAGGGAAAGCAGTTAGTAAAAAGTCAAACTATTGATTCTTTGCGGAAATACAAGACGCTTGTGAAGCAGTTTATGAACGAAGTCGTTAAAAATGGTTTTGAACTGCATGAAGAAAGAGGATTTAACCACAGAGGAACCACTAAAGTATATAAGCTAGTGAAAGAAGTGGATACGAAACTAGTTGACTTGACAAACGATATCCTTCAAAAAGAAAAAGACAGTTTAAATTTACTCAAGCAGGTAGGGGAAATTCAAGGTTTGTTAATTAATATGTATACGTGAAGGAGCTTTTACTAATAGGTAAACCTCTCGTTACATGCATTTTAATCCTAAATGTTGTAGAATAGAGTGAAATTATTTTATATAACAAAGGATGGATCCCTATCTTATGAAAACAGCAATTATTACAGATAGTACCGCCTATATATCAGAGGAAATTCGATCAAACTATCATATACATATGGTACCGCTAAGCGTTATTTTTGGTGAAGAAACATATCGTGAAGAAGTAGATATGACTGCAAATCAATATTTTGAAAAAATTAAAGAAGCAAAAAATCTTCCAACCACTTCTCAGCCTGCTATTGGAGAATTTGTAGAGTTGTTTGAACAGTTAAAACGAGATCAGTTCGATGCTGCTATCGTTATTACGTTATCTAGTGGAATTAGCGGAACGTATCAGGGTGCTTTGACGGCAGGTAGCATGGTAGAAGACTTTGATGTGCACGTATTTGATTCAGAAATCAGCTGTATGGTTCAGGGCTTTTATGCGATTGAAGGAGCCGAGATGGTCCGATTAAATAAACATCCTGACGAAATCATTGCGCGTTTCGAAGAGATGAAACTATCAATGCGTGCTTATTTTATGGTAGATGATTTATCTCACTTACAGCGCGGAGGTCGCCTAAATGCTGCTCAGGCTATTATTGGCAGTCTTCTTCAAGTAAAGCCCGTGCTCCATTTTGAATCTAAAAAAATCGTTCCGTTTGAAAAAATTCGTACGCGTAAGCGAGCATTAAAACGAATTACCGAGCTTCTTGATGAAGATGCAAAAGAAAACGTACCTATGAAAGCTGTAGTTATTCATTCTAATCGTGAAAATGAAGCAAAAGAAATTCAACGAGACTTAGAACAAGAATATCCTCATATTGAATGGAGCCTTTCTTATTTTGGGGCTGTCATTGGCACGCATTTAGGTGAAGGTGCCATCGGTATAGGCTGGTATAAAAAGTAATCGAAAACCAAATCATTTGATTTGGTTTTTTTGCAGGAAAAAACACCTTTTTTTGCGTATATAGATGTGTACGATAAAAATGGAAAGGAATGAAGAGATGCTTTTTACTGTTAAACAAGAACTGCTAGATCCCGTTCAAGTGCCTAGTCCTGATGCTTTTCCTCTCTCTCAAATCGATACGTGGAGAACTCCACCTTTAAATCCTTCATACCCTTACTCTTTAGATCTTCAGCGCTCTTTAAGCGGAAAGCAGCTGCTACTCAATCAGACTCCCTATCCTTTACCCCTCATTCATGAACATTACCTAAACGGATATATTTCCTATCAAAAAGCAATTACCCAAAAAGAAAATCGATACAGATGCAACCGGTGTGGAAGTGATAGCCCTTTTTATTTCGCTTCATTTCCATGCAGTAGATGTCACCAGAACTGCTACTATTGCCGAGCATGTATTGTAATGGGCAAAGTAAGTGAATGCACACCCTTTATAAACTGGGAAGGGCCAGCAAGTAATGTCCTGCCAAAAAGCAGCGTGATGAATTGGAAAGGCACGCTGTCTAAAGCTCAAGAACGTGCTTCAAATGAACTCATTCAAGCTATAAAAAAGGATGGAGAGCTGTTAATTTGGGCTGTTTGCGGAGCAGGAAAAACGGAAATTTTATTTAAAGGTATTGAATCCGCGTTGAACAGCGGAAAGAAAGTCTGTATTGCTACTCCAAGAACAGACGTGGTTATTGAGTTAAAGCCAAGAATTCAATCGGCATTTCCGGATATATCTGTGCTGGCTATGTATGGAGGCAGCGAAGACCGTTTTCATGAATCCTCTCTTATTATTTCCACCACTCATCAACTTTTGCATTATTATCAAGCATTCGATGTGCTGATTATTGACGAAGTAGATGCATTCCCGTATTCAACAGAGCCTATGCTGCACTATGCTGTTGCAAAAGCAGCTAAACACGTTGCGTCAAAGATTTATTTAACAGCGACTCCAAGTGAATCATTAAAAAAAGACGTTGAGCAAGGAAAAAAACAAGTAGTTAAAATTCCAGCCCGCTATCACCGAATGCTTATTCCTGTTCCTCGGTTTGAATGGTGTGGCAATTGGAAGAAAAAAATAAAAACAGATACCTTGCCTGCTAATGTTGAGAAATGGGTAAAAAAAAGAATAGATGAAGGGAAACAATGCTTTGTCTTCGTCCCGCAAATTAAGTGGATTGCTCCGATCACAGACATGATTCGAAAGCTGACCGAAAAGGTAGACGGTGTCCATGCTGAAGATTCCCAGCGAAAAGAAAAAGTAATGAAATTTAGAGAAGGGCAGCTCGTTATTTTAGTAACGACAACCATATTGGAGCGAGGCGTAACGGTGCCCAACATAGATGTTGCAGTATTGGGAGCAGAAGAAACGATTTTTACTGAAAGTGCTCTTGTGCAGATTTCAGGAAGGGTGGGGAGGAGTGCTCAATTTCCAACGGGAGACGTGGTCTTTTTTCATTATGGACAATCTCTGTCTATGCGAAAAGCAAAAGGACATATTGAACATATGAATGCTCTAGCTTATAAGGAAGAGCTGATTGATCGATGACAATATGTCTGATTTGTTTTGAACCTCTTGTCTCTTCTTTCGATTGGAGGTCATTGTTAAAATCTTCTTCAACGGATAGGATTTGCACTGTTTGCTTGCAAAGATGTCCCATCATCACCAGTAGCGTTTGCAGGGGATGCGGCCGCTCTCTTGCAGACCTGGCTCCTTCTCATTATGAGCTAGACACATGTAAGGACTGTCAGAAATGGAATGATGCTTCTTTTTTTAACCGTTCTCTTTATACGTACAGTGATTTTATGCAAAGCATAATAGAGCGTTTTAAATTTCAAGGAGACTATGAAATTATCCAAGCATTCAAGGAGCAGTGGTATAAGTTCTATAAAAAAGAATGTAACCCAAAAGCTATACTAGTTCCTGTACCTTTAACGGAGGAGAGATTATACGAAAGAGGGTTTAACCAATCTTTAGCACTAGCTGAACTGATCAGTGACAACATAGAAATGCCTCTTGTTCGTTGTTCAGGAACAAAGCAATCAAAGAAAAATAGGCGAAGTCGGCTGACAGAAAGGCTGGAATTTAAAGTAGTCGACTCCTCAATGGTTACGAATCAAGAATTTCTCTTGATTGATGACATTTATACAACAGGAGCAACCGTGCGCCAAGCGGCAAAGTGTTTGCAGGAAGCTGGGGCACGTTCAGTTCGTTCGCTCACTTTAATTCGTGCATGAAGATGTATAATTTAAAACTTTGACCGATAGTAAAATAAAAAACAAATGAGGAGCTTGGAATATGGAAATGTTAGATAATTGCAGTGAATGCGGTCAATTATTTGTAAAGAGTGGGTCAATGAACATATGTAAGTCATGTTTTGAAAAAGAGGAAATCCTTTTTCAACGTGTTTCTTCTTTCTTAAAAAAAAGAGCAAATCGCACGGCAAGCACAGAAGAAGTAGTGAACGAAACGGGTGTTTCAGAGTCATTAATTCATCAGTTTATTCGACAAGGTCGCTTAGTGCTAAATAACTTTCCAAATATAAGCTATCCATGCATACAATGCAACGCTCAGATTCGGGAAGGGAAACTTTGTCATTCATGCTCTCAAGAAATTAAACAAGGGTTGGAAAAGCATAATCGTGAGCAGCTTCGCTCAAATGAAGAGACGACGCGTGCAACCTATCGTTCTCACGACAAGAAAAAAAAATAAAACGATGCTGAGACTGAAACTTTGCCCATTCTCTATCTATAGACCTATGTTTAAGATGGAATGTGAAAATGGTCTCAACTTCCTTGCTAACGCTAAAGGTTTAGGTTGAAATTCCGATATAATGAATAGAGATAACGGATACAAATATAAAAAGAGGTGAGAGAGATGAAGATTAACCCATCGAACTTATTTGGAATAAATCCGTACAAAAAACAATCAGAAAAAACAGAACAGGTCTCTAAAAAAAATCCACAAGATCAGATTCATATTTCATCTGAGGCGAAGAAACTTCAGGGAAATGAACCATCTCCAGAAAGACTTGAAAAATTGGAGAAGCTCAAACAGCAAATTAACAGCGGAACATACGAAATTAACGGAAAAGAAATTGCTAAAAGTATTGTAGATTTCTATAAAAAATAAAAGGACTGACACTTCTTGAACGTGCAAGAAATTCAAACGATACTAGAAAAACAAATAACACTTCACAAAAGTTTGTCTGTTATTGTGAAAGAGAAGACGGGTTTTATTATTGAACAAGATGTAAAAGCATTGACGGCTTCTTTACAAAAAGAGCAATCTCATATAGCTGCTATTTCTGCACTGGAAACAAAACGTATAGAAGCAATGGAAAAAAGCGGACATACTGCTCGCTCCATTGAAGAAATAGCAGGCTCATTCTCTGAATACTCCATCTTGATACCCTTTCAAAAACAGCTAATAGATATCATTCAAGATATAAAGTATGCAAATGACTTAAACAATCAGCTACTCACACAGTCTTTACAGCTGATTCATACCGAACTAGACCTTCTTGTTCCATCGAAGCGAGAGGATTCG
This sequence comes from Priestia sp. FSL W8-0524, assembly GCF_038005965.1. Classification (NCBI taxonomy): domain Bacteria; kingdom Bacillati; phylum Bacillota; class Bacilli; order Caryophanales; family Bacillaceae; genus Priestia; species Priestia sp. FSL W8-0524. The sequence continues at coordinate 4,749,354 of NZ_JBBOUG010000001.1, read as the reverse complement.
TTCAATTACACAAAAACAAATAATAGATCGTTTCAGTCCAACTCTATTTTTAATTCGAAGGCATAAAGAACGGAGGAAAGCAGAATGAGTTCAACATTTCATGGTTTGCAGGTGGCTAAACGAGGAATGGATGCCCAACAAGCGGCTCTTTACACGATTGGCCATAACGTATCTAATGCAAATACGCCGGGCTATACGCGTCAGCGAGTAAGTTTAGAAACGTTCCCAGCTTATCCGGCCCCAGGGATGAATCAGACTGGGACTGCGGGTCAAATAGGAATGGGAGTAGAAGCCAGCACGGTAGAGCGAATACGTGATACATTTTTAGATACCCAGTATCGAGATGAAACCATTAAAGTGGGGTATTGGGATGCACGCGCTGGTGCTCTTGAAAAAATGGAGGAAATTATGAATGAACCTACTGAAGATGGACTTTCAGCTGTTTTTAATCAATTCTTTGAGTCCATTCAAGATGTAGCTTCACACCCTTCAGAAGCAGGAGCCAGGTCTGTTATGATTGAACGAGCTGAAGCAGTAGGCGATACTTTCTCTTATTTATCTACTTCTTTAAAAACGATTCAAGGTGATTTACAAAACGAGCGTGACGTAGCCGTAACACAAGTAAATTCGTTGCTAGAGCAAATAAATAATGTGAACCAACAAATACAAAACGTAGAACCAAATGGCTATTTACCTAATGATTTGTATGATGAAAGAGATCGGCTGCTAGATGAGATTTCTAAATTTATGCCGGTTTCTTTAGAGTATACAAAAAGCAGCGGGAACGCTTCTGCGCCGTCAGAAGGAGTAGTAACTGTTCAGCTTCAAACGTCTCAAGGGCCTATTACTCTTTTAGATGGGAAAACGCATCAAGTAAATGCTATCAGCTTGACAACAAATCAAGATTCCTATGTAACCGAAATTCACATAGGGAATGAGATACGGAACCCTGAGTCATTTCCTCAAGGAAAACTTAAAGGGTTAATTGAGGCTTCTGGATACGTAGATAATAATGGTAATAAAGCAGGTGTTTACGCTTCAATGATTGATGGTTTAGATGAAATGGCATATGAATTCGTAAACTGGTTTAATGATGAGCACCAAAAAGGTGTCACGCTAGATGGTGATACGGGTATTTCCTTTTTTAATGAGATTTCTCAGAAAGAAGGAGCTGCAACTGGAATCGTGATTGCTGATATCATTAAACAAAACACAAACAATGTTGCTGCCGCTTCTTCGTCTGCTCTTAGTGATGATGAAACTGGCCGCAAAGGGGATGGGAAAAATGCTCAGGCATTGTCTCAATTTCGTCAAGACGTGCTTATTCATTCCGGGAACCGAGATGTTTCACTAGATGGATTTTATCAATCTGTTATTGGACAAATGGCAGTAGATGCCCAACAAGCGAATCGTTTAAAAAGTAATTCAGAAACTCTTCAGGGAGCTGTAGAGCAAAGGCGCCAGTCTACAAGTGCAGTTTCATTAGATGAAGAGATGACGAATATGATTCAGTTTCAGCATGCGTATAACGCAAGTGCCCGCATGGTGACGATGATTGATGAAATGCTTGATAAAATTGTAAACGGTCTTGGAACTGGAGGAAGGTAGGGGGAAAAGATGCGTGTCACACAAGGAATGTTAGGGGCTAATTCGTTAAAACAAATTAGCAATAGCTACAATAAATTAGAAACACTTCAAAATCAATTATCAACGGGAAAGAAAATCACCCGTCCTTCGGATGACCCAGTAGTAGCTACGAAAGGAATGGCTTATCGTTCGAATCTTTCAGAAGTAAATCAGTATAAACGTAATTTAACAGAAGCCCAGTCTTGGTTTGATAATTCAGAATCGGGACTGGAACAGGTGAACTCTATTCTTCAGCGTACGAAAGAACTGGTTGTACAAGGATTAAACGGGACGTATGGAAGCGATGATCGACAAGCAATTGCACGTGAAATTGAACAGTTAAAGATGGATTATATGCAAGTAGGTAATACGCAAGTGGCAGGGAACTACATTTTTAACGGTGTAAATGTAGGAGCGCCACCTGTTAGTGAGGACGCAAGTGGTACAATCAAGTCAACTATTAACCTAGATCCTTTTTCAGTTGAGGTATCAAAAGGTATCCAGCTGAGAGTCAATATTCATTCTGAAAACATCTTTGGACAAGATTCATTTGACTTAATGAACAATCTCCAAACCGCCTTTGAACAAGATGATGTAAGCTCGCTAAAGGACCTCTCGACCCAGTTAGATACTCAGATATCTACGTTATTAGCAGAGAGATCTGAATTGGGAGCAAGGAGCAATCGACTCGAGCTGGTTGGAAATCGTCTTGATTCACAAGAAATTACGGCTACTAAGATGCTTTCAGACAATGAAGATGCAGAAATTGAAAAGGTTATTACGGATCTAACCGTACAAGAAAGCTTGCATCGTGCTGCCTTAGGAGTAGGGGCTCAAATTATTCAGCCTACGCTGCTAGATTTCTTGCGTTAAAAAGCTCCTTCTGAACAGAAGGAGCTTTTTTATAATGAAAAAAGATAACAAGAAAAAATTAATTAGCAAAGGTGTGATGAGATGAAAATTTCCACAAGCTATCATGGAGATATAGAAATAGATAATCAGCAAACACTGACATTTAATCAAGGGATTCCAGGATTTTTGGAAGAAACTGAATTTGTTATTTTACCACTTCCGGAAGCCGAAGCTTTCCAAGTTCTGCAGTCTACTCAAACCAAAGAATTAGCTTTTATTATCACGGATCCATTTCAGTTTTTTTTAGATTATGATTTTCAACTAGAACCTCAGGAAATCGAAAAGCTTCAATTACAACAAGCGGAAGATGCAGCTGTTTACGTATTGCTTACGATGTCAGATTCTGTGGAAAAGATAACGGCTAATTTGCAGGCTCCTGTTATTATTAATACAAAGCAACAGCTTGCTAAGCAAGTGATTTTAATGAATACAGCTTACGAAACGAAGCACAGGTTATTTGAGTAACAGGAATAGATAAGGAGTGAGTCCATGCTTGTTTTAACACGAAAGTTACATGAAACAATCAAAATAGGTGATGAAATTGAAGTGACCGTCCTTGCAGTTAATGGTGATCAAGTAAAGTTAGGAATTCAAGCTCCAAAGTCTGTAGATATTCATAGACAAGAGATTTATGAAGAAATACGTAACGAAAATAAAAGTGCTTCTCAAATTACATTACATGCTATTGATATGCTGAAACAATTACCGAAAAAGAAATAAAACAATCAGGTTGAAAATAATTAAAAATATACCGTATAAATAATATCTAAATCGGGAAAGATAAACATATAGTATTCCCCACTATGTCTTAAGCCTTTCTCTTTAAGAGAAGGCTTCTTTTTTATCAAAAAATTGAACTGAATTTCTGTTTTTTTCCTTTTTATCGTGTATCATTAAATTTATTAAGTATAATTCAAATAAATTTAACAAAAGAGGAGAAGAGTAAATGAGTGATGTTCAAGAGTATCATGATTTATTAAAAGAAGCCGAAGATGTGGTTGTCAGTGCTTTAGCTGATACGATGGATTTATATGGTGTTACACCTTCAGTAGGAAGGCTGTATGGCATGCTTTATTTTATGGATGAACCTGTTACATTAGATCAAATGAGTGAAGAATTGGGTATGAGTAAACCAACGATGAGTACATCTATTCGTTCGCTTCAAAATATTGACATGGTCCACAAAGTGTGGAAAAAAGGTGTTCGAAAAGACTTATATGAAGCAGAAAAAGATTTTTCTAAGTCCTTTTTTTCCTTTTTCTGTAAGAAGTGGCAAAGAGAAATTTCAGTTAATTTAGAGGCAATCGAAGAAGCGGAAAACAAGCTGCAGATTCTTTTAAATGATGAAGATGTACCTGAGGAGATCGCAGTAAAAGCAAAGCGTAATTTAGCGCAGATTATAGAGTCCAAACATTATTATCATTTCTTGAAAAAAGTAGTGAAAGTTTTTGACGACCGAAGAATCATCGATATTTTAAATGAAGAATTAGCGAAAGAGTAACATAAAAAAGGCTGTTGAAAAATCAACAGCCTTTTATCATTTTTATACGGTTAATGGTGTAGCTTCAAAACAGCGGTTATAAATCCATTCGTAACTTTTTACAGTTAAATCACGAGGATTCCCAACTGTTTGAGGATCATTAAATGCTTCTTGCGCTAAGCGAGAAACCGCTTCTTTTGGAACACCTTGTTCTTCTAAAGAAGGGATTTGTACATCTTTAACTAATTGATATACTTCACGAACAGCTGCTTGAGCTGCTTCTTCAAGTGTTAGTTCATGTGTATTAACCCCTAGAGCTTGAGCTATGCGCGCAAATTTCTCAGGCTCACCCATCCAGTTATACTCCATTACAGGACCTAGCATTGCTGCTACGCAAGGGCCATGGGCAATTGGATAAATGCCTCCTAATGTTTGAGCCATCGCGTGAGCTGCTCCTGCAGATTCACTTCCATATGAAAGGCCAGCAAGCATAGCTGCATGCGCCATTCCATAGCGTGCTTCGATATCCTGTCCATTTGCAACTGCACGTCGTAAGTATTTTCCAACGTACTCAATAGCCAATAAAGCAACAGAGTCTGTCATTGGTTGCGCAAAGTGGCATGTATAACACTCAATTGCATGAGCTAATGCGTCAATTCCTGTACCGGCCGTAATATGTGAAGGCATAGATACGTGCAGTTCTGGATCAATAATTGTTAAGTGAGCAGCAATTAAAGGTCCACCTGTATTAAACTTAAACTCACGAACAGGATCCGTAATGACGGCCCATTGTGTGACTTCGCTTCCTGTACCCGCAGTTGTAGGGATTGTTGTTAAAGGAGGGATACGTTTTGTTAAAGGTTTTTTTCCTTCAGCTGCTTCATAATCTAAGACGGGAGCATTATGAGCTACTTCTACACCAATAGCTTTTGCCGTATCCATTGAACTTCCGCCTCCAACAGCTACTAGTCCGTTGCATCCATTTTCCTTGTACATTTTTGTGCCGTCTGCTACTACGTGAATAGAAGGGTTGGCTTCTACTTGGTCAAATAGAATAACGTCTACGTCCGCTTCTTTTAAACTAGCGATTACGGGATCTGCTAAACCTACTTTTTTTACACCAGGATCTGTTACTAATAAAACTTTAGACACACCTAGGTTTTTTACTTCCTCTCCAGTATGTTTTACAGCACCAATTCCATGTTTTACAACCGTTGGCATCTCAAAACTTTTTAAACGTTCCATTCTTTCAAATCGCATAAACATCTTTAAATTCCCCCTTAATTTTTATTGAAACCAGCGCATTGGCTGTGGATTTGTATTGGTATAAATATGTTTAATTTCCGTATACTCTTCTAGACCGATATGGCTAAGCTCTCTTCCAATCCCAGATTGCTTATAACCTCCCCAAGGAGCCTGCGGGAAGTAGGGATGATAATCGTTAATCCAAGTTGTTCCCATACGGAGTGCTTTCACTACACGTTCAGCTCGGTTCATATCACTTGTCCAAACAGCTCCAGCTAATCCATAGATCGTATCGTTAGCAAGTGCGACTGCTTCTTCTTCAGTACTGAAGCGCTCAATTGTCATAATCGGACCAAATGACTCTTCTTGGACAACTTTCATGTCTCCATGACAGTTTGTAAAAATAGTTGGTTCGATAAATAATCCTTTTTGTAAAGAATCCTGAGTTGGACGCTTGCCTCCTAAAACAAGAGAAGCACCTTCTTGTTTCCCTAGCTCAATATAATGTTCCACTTTAGCTAGATGTTCTTTTGAGATAACGGGTCCCATTTGAGTGGCTTCGTCCATGCCGTCCCCTAGCTTAATTTTTTTGGCTTGTTCAATAACTGCTGAAACAAATTTATCGTGAATATCATCTTGAACGAGTAATCTCGCACCAGCTGAACAAACTTGACCAGCATGAAAGAAGACCGCATTTAATGCATAGTCAACCGCAGTGTCAAAGTCAGCGTCAGCAAAGACGATATTCGGATTTTTCCCTCCGAGTTCAAGAGCAATTTTTTTAAAGTTGCCTGCGGCAGCCTGCATGACTTTACGTCCAGATACTCCGCCACCTGTAAAGGAAACTAAATCTACTAAGTGACTCTCTGCCATTTCTTGTCCAACGGTCGCACCTGGACCGAGCACAATGTTAATGACGCCTGCTGGAAAGCCAACTCTTTCAAAAATTTTCATCATATGAATAGTTGTTAAAGGGGTGATTTCGCTTGGTTTAATAACAATTGTGTTCCCAGCAGCAAGTGCGGGAGCCAATTTCCAAGAGGCTTGCAATAACGGGTAATTCCAAGGAGTAATTTGGCTGCACACGCCTACAGGCTCACGGACAACGCGGCTAACAGAATCGGGATTAGGTGACTCAATCATCTGTCCGCCATCTTTATCTGCTAATCCAGCATGGTATTGAAAGACATCAGCAATTCCATCCATGTCTGCTAGGCTTTCAACGAGGGTTTTTCCGGTATTTAAGGTTTCAAGCTTTGCTAGTTCCTCGCGATCACTGCGAATTTCTTCCGCTACTTTAAATAACAAAGAACCTCTTTCGGCCGCTGTAAATTTAGACCATTCACCTGCATCAAAAGCTTTTCTAGCTGATTCAATGGCTTCTATGGCATCAGCACGATTTCCTTCTGTAACGACAGCGATAACCTCTTGATTAAAGGGGTTTACAATTTCTCTTTTCTCGCCGCTGCGTGCTTCAACCCATTGGCCGTTTATGTGCATTTTCTCAAGCATAAGTGTTTGTTCCAATAGCATCGACCTCCAAATAATAGAATTTGTTAAATTTATATTTAACGTTCTTAACGATTTGAATTATAGCATCGGCCATTTAATTTAGTCAAATCCAAAAACTTTAAATGTTCTGAATTTAAATTGATTTTCTTCTCTATTAAGAGCTGATTATTCGGATATTAAGAAAAAATTTAACAAAAAGTAATTAAAAAATACTGATTGCTATGTCCCTTGATACAAAAGGTTTTTTTATGTATGAGCTATGAGAATATTATTCTTTTTTTATATGAAAACCCTTAAACTTTTTTGACAATATCCTAAACATTCAGATATATTAACCATAGTACGATATCTGCTTGCATACAAACCTTGAGAAACAAAGGATTTTGAATGTGGAAATTAAGAAAGGAGTTTAGAGAGAAGATGAAAATAATTATGAATTTTTAGCTGAATAATAAAATAAGTCAATTTAAATTATTTTAATATAATTATATAAACGTAATTTCTCCCCTTCGTATTGGTATTTATAATCCAACTATTTATAGTTTATTCTAAAAAAATCTATTTTTAGGTTTAATTGTATGCTGGTAGGAAAAAGGAATAGAGGACAGTCATGTCTTTAGATTTCTTTATCAATTTAAAGGATGTGAGACGATGCAAAATGCTAAAAAGCCATTTCGTTCAGACACACAACAAGCCAGGCCTGAAAAGTCGAATGAGACTTCTGACTTTTCAGGGAAATCAAACAGAAACAACCGTCTACTAACCCCCTTATGGACAACTATTATAGGATTTTTCATCTTTATGGTTGTCGCATTTATCTATTCTCTCTATAATCCAGATCTCTATTGGCCAGGCCTCATTTTAATGTTCATTATGTATGGTGTTATTTACTTTATTGGTGCTCGAGCTGCTGCAAGTAAAAAAGGAAAATCAGATGATATGCTTGTTGCGGGAAGATCTATGCCGCTATGGATTTCAATGTTCACAATGACCGCTACTTGGGTAGGTGGAGGGTATATTGCTGGAACGGCCGAAACTGTTTATTCCTCAGGACTGACTTGGACGCAAGCGCCATGGTGTTATTCAATCAGCTTAATTTTAGGCGGTATCTTTTTTGCTAGAAAGATGAGAAGGTTTGAGTTTATGACAATGCTCGATCCTCTAGAATCTCGTTTCGGTAAGAAAATGGCTACGGTTCTTTATTTTCCAGCTATATTAGGAGAGCTGTTTTGGAGCGCAGCTATCTTAACTGCTTTAGGAACAACATTCGGTGTGATTTTAGGCCTCAGTTTTTCAATTTCCATCATTCTTTCCGCACTTATTGCCATTGCATACACCGTGATTGGCGGCTTGTGGGCAGTAGCACATACCGATATCTTACAGCTTTCTATTATGTTTTTAGGATTATTTCTGGTGCTTCCTTTTGCATTTTCGAATACGGGAGGGGTGGGAGCCGTTTTTTCTACTTATTCAGAAGGTATGACTGGTTCTCTTCATTTATTTCCTCCATTAAAAGGCTGGGAAGATCCAAAATGGGGAAATACATATTGGCAATGGTGGGATAGCACATTTTTACTTATTTTTGGTGGTATTCCATGGCAGATTTATTTTCAGCGCGTGTTATCTGCTAAAAATGAAAAAGCAGCAATGTGGCTATCTATTACAGCCGGCATTTTTTGCGCTCTAGCGGCCTTGCCTCCAACTTTAATAGGAATGATTGGTTACAGTGCGGACTGGTCTTCATTTGGAGCGTCAAGCCCTGAGAGCGCGTCTATGATTTTAACATACGTATTTAAATATCTAACGCCTGATTTAGTAGGAGCGATTGCGCTTGGAGGACTAGCTGCTGCCGTCATGGCTGCAGTAGCGGCTTCGTTACTTTCAGCTTCGGGAATGGCAGCTTGGAACGTGTATCGTCCGATTGTAAAACCAAATGCGACACAGGCGCAGTTAGATAAAGTTATCAAACGTTCTATCATTATCATTGGAACTGGAGCAACTTTAATTGCTTTAAACTCTGAGAGTGTCTACTCCTTATGGTATTTATCAGGGGACCTAGTGTATTGTATTCTTTTTCCACAATTGGTTTGCGCTTTGTTCTTTAAAGGAGCAAACTGGTACGGATCTTTGGCTGGATTCATTGTGTCTCTTGTTCTTCGAATCGGTGGAGGGGAACCGCTGCTTCATTTAAAAGCGCTGCTTCCGTATCCGATGATAGAAGACGGGGTGGTCATGTTTCCATTTCGTACATTTGCGATGGTAGGCGGGTTGTTAACTATTTTTATTGTTTCTTACGCAACGCGACGTATTTGCCCTCCTCAGCCGCTTCGAAACCTTCATCGTGACATATCGGTTGAGAAATAATCAAAAACAAAATAAAAAAAGCCGCAGATGCGGCTTTTTTTATTTTGCAATATTTTCTGACTCGGAAAATTGATCGTCAGGTCGCTTGTTATTTGTTTTTTTGATGAACGAGTATGAAAGAAGAACAACAGCGGTTAATCCAAGAGTTAAGAAAAACTGTGAGCGCATCGAATCAATAAATGCCATTGATAAGAAGATCACGGTAATAACAGCAATTGTTACGTATGTTAAATACGGGAACAACCACATTTTCATTCCTTTAATTGGCTGGTTGGTTTGAATCATTTTCTTACGCAGGCGTAAATGCGAAATAGCGATAGCTAAGTACACAATAAGAGCAATGGCTCCTGATGCGTTAACTAAGAATAAAAAGAGTTTATCCGGCGAAACGAAGCTAAAGATAGCACATACATATGCGGCAGCTGTGCTAATCCATACGGCTCTTGCCGGCACGCCTGATTTGCTTACCTTTGCTAAAGCACGAGGAGCTTGTCCTTTTTGAGCTAATGATAAAATCATTCGCGAGTTCGTATATAAAGCAGAGTTTAAGCAAGACAAAACGGATACTAATACGACTAAATTCATAATTTGTGCAGCTGCTGGAATGTTGACCATTTCTAACATTGTGACGTACGGACTTTTTAGTAAATCAGCTGAGTTCCAAGGTAAAAGAGTTACTAAAATAGCAACTGAACCAATATAGAAAATTAAAATTCGCCATACGACACTGCGAATAGCAGTTGTAATAGCTTTTGCTGGATTTTCTGATTCACTAGCTGCAATAGCCGCAATTTCAGCTCCAAAATAAGAGAAAATAACGGTAATAACTCCTAAAAAGATAGAGTTCGTACCTTTTGGCATAAAGCCTCCGTGCCCCGTTAAATTAGCTAAACCAGGTGAAGATGTACCTGGGATTAATCCGAAAATAATAGCTAAACCGATTCCCATAAAAGCAACGATTGCCACAATTTTAATCATTGCAAACCAATATTCAAATTCTCCAAATGATTTGACAGAGAATAAGTTTGTTAAGGTTAATGCAAAGGTTAAGATTAAGCTTAAAAGCCAAATTGGTACGGAAGGGAGCCATTCATGAACAATTGCTCCTCCTGCAGTGGCTTCGATTGCAATTACAATTAGCCAGAAAAACCAGTAAAGCCATCCAACAGCATAACCTGCCCACGGGCCAATTCCTTGCTGAGCATATGTCGCGAATGAACCTTTATCTGGATTTACCATAGCCATTTCACCGAGCATACGCATTAATAGAACGACTAACAGTCCGGCTGCTGCATATGAAACTACTGCTGCTGGGCCTGTTGCGTTAATAACGGATCCGCTTCCTACAAACAAGCCGGCCCCGATAATACCTGCAATGGAAATCATGGAAACGTGACGTTGCTTTAACTTTCCGTGTGATTCTGTTTTGTTTCCCATCGTATTCACTCCTTTAAAATTATCGAAAGACTATTAGAAAATAAAGTAAATTCTGAAAATATAAATAGAAATTCCTCCCCTTACCTTTATAATAAGCAAGAAGTGTGCCAATTATCAAATTCCTATAAAAATCGACTTTAAGTTACTAAAATCGACGCATTTTAAGTCGAAAAAGACTCGTTTTATTCACTATAGACTTATTCGCCATTTGGGATGTCGAGTATATACGTACATTTTATACAAGTTTTCGACATACATCTTATTTATCTTGTATGATAAAAGATAAATCAGTATTATGTTCCAAGAAGAATGTTTGAAAGGGTGCGTGTGTTTGAGAAAATTTATAGCTGTTATTTTTCTATTTATTATCCTTTTATTTGGGTTGTATTTTTTCGTTAGTCCAGTTAGAAATGTTGAAAAGCTTGATCAGACTGCTTCATTATCTTCACTAGCACAAGAAAAGTCCGCTCGTGCGACGTCGCTAGAACTGAACGGAGGCTCCCCTATTTTAGGCTACCGATTGAGCGAGAGCGATGTTAACGATTATTTGCGCAGCTACCTTTATGAAAATGATGAAACGGTTGAGGGAGCAGAAGCGGAGTTGCTTCCGGAACATATAAAATTTTATATTAATAAACATGTAGTATCTTTTATGGAATCACAGTTTGTAGTTGATGTAACACCAAATGCCGAGAATGGAAAGCTTGTTTTGAAGGTGAATAGTGTGCATTTAGGAAGAATGCCGATTCCGAGGTCTCTTGTATGGGATCGCTTAAATATTAACGAGTCTTCTGATGTCACGGTCGATAAAGAAATGAATGAAATTACTCTGCTCAATAATTTGCCAGATTCCATTTCGTTTGAGCAAGCAGATACAACGGATGAATATATAAATTTATCTGCCTCTGTAACCATTGATTCGTTACGAGATATTATAAATCTAGCACCATACCTTATTCCTAAGGATATTCAAAGGAATTTATCCCAAAAACTGAACTTGTTTGGCCAATAATAAAAAGCTCACTTATTGTAAAAAAATAAGTGAGCTTTTTCTATCTTGCACCCTTTGACCTATGAAAAAAATGTTCGTTTTACCGATACAAAATAGAGAAGTGGTGAACCTATGAACGAATAGGGAGATTCGAAAAAATATACTTATATTTTATGGCTAGCAGTTGATGGATAGATGAATAAAAAAACGGTGGTGATGGTAAGTGGTAAGAGTAAGTGGATTAGCAAGTGGGATGGATATTGATCAAATCGTCAGTGATTTAATGAAGGCTGAACGAATGCCTATTGATAAGATGAAAAAACAAAAGCAAACGTTAGAGTGGCAGCGCGACGATTATCGCTCTATGAATTTGCTGTTATCAGACTTTAATAATCTTGCTTTTAATATGACCTTGCAGTCTTCTTATTCGTCCAAAACGGTATCTTCAGCAGATGAAACAAAAGTAAAAGCAGCAGCTACTTCCTCAGCAGGAAATGCGTCTTATACCCTTTCAAACGTGACAATGGCGACTGCTGCGCAAAATATCAGTAGTGGGAAAATTTCAGAAGGCACTATTGACCCTACTAAAAGTTTATGGGAACAAAAAACCTTGCTTGGCAGTGCGTGGAGTGGAAAAGAGGTCAAGCAACCTGACATTACAATAAGTGCTGATACAAAGACTGCCAAGTTATCCAAAGGAGCCATTTTTGAGGGAAGCCTGCCTTCCTCTATTCAAGTGAATAATGGAGAATCTTCTCAAGAATTTAATATAAAAACTACAGGTGATCCTACTTTAATAGGAGAGAATGATGTATTCGTTAATATGAATACGGGCGAAATGACATTCGGTTCCACGTTAGCAAACGGTAGTACTGTTCAAGGATTTACGTATAAGCAAAATGTCCTCCAGTTTTCTATTACAACGTATGATAGCAATGGAAAAGCAACAGGAGATAACGAAGGCGGCAGTATGTCATTTGAATTTGATGGTTCAGCGTCATTAAATACTGTTTTGACCCAACTTAGTAATTCAAAAGTAGGTATTTCAGCCTTTTACGATGAAGGAACAGATAAAGTTGTCTTTACTCGCAAAGACACAGGAGATTTGTCAAAAACCGGTAGTGCAGGCGGTCAAAAAATGGTGTTCTCAGGAGAGTTTTTAACCAATTTCTTGAAATTAAATACTCAAAAAGAAACCGGCGGAACAGACGCAAAATTTACGCTAAACGGTCTAGAAACAACTCGTAAGTCTAATACATTTACAACGGGAGGCGTTACCTATACCCTTCAAAATAATTTCACAGGAGATGTGCGCGTTAACGTAAGCAATGATACGCAAAAAGTATTTGATACAATCAAAGATTTTGTGACTAAATATAATGAGCTGATTGAGAAAATTAATGGAAAGATTACCGAAGAAAGAGACCGAAACTATCAGCCTTTGACGGATCAAGAAAGAGAAAAGCTAACGGACAAACAAGCTGAGCAGTGGGATGATAAAGCAAAAAGCGGTTTGTTAAAAGGAGACACAATTTTATCAAGCGGGCTGAATCAAATGCGTTCTAACTGGTATGCCTCTGTATCAGGAGTGAGCGGAGCATTTTCACAGCTAACGGACATCGGTATTTCAACTAGCGCAAACTATAGTGATCGAGGCAAGCTAGTGATTGAAGGTGACGGGACTAAATTAAAAGAAGCAATTGAAAAAGACCCGCAGTCTGTTATGGATTTATTTATGAAAAGTGGAAGTACAACAAGTGAAAAAGGGATTGTACGACGTTTACGAGATACGATTACTCAAACCGTATCCAAAGTTGAGCAGCGCGCTGGCCGTTCAACATGGACAAGTGAACAATTTTTGCTTGGGCGGAATTTAAAAAGCGTAAACAGCCAAATTACTAGTTTTGAAAGCAGGCTCACACAAGTAGAGGACCGGTATTATCGTCAGTTTACAGCAATGGAGAAAGCCATTCAAAATGCAAATGCTCAAAGCGCGCAGTTATCGCAATATTTTAGTTAAGAAGGAGTGAACGTTTATGGCAGCAAATAATCCATATCAAGCGTATCAGCAGGGAGCTGTTCAGACTGCCTCTCCAGGAGAGTTAACGCTTATGCTGTATAACGGGTGTTTGAAATTTATCAAACTTGCACGAACAGGCATACAGGAAAAAAATATTGAGCTAAAAAATACGAATTTGTTAAAAGCACAAAATATTATTCAAGAATTAATGATTACCCTTGATACAAACGTGCAAGTTGCTAAGTCTATGATGACTATGTATGACTATATCAACCAGTGTTTAATTGAAGCGAACACAAAAAATGACATAGAGAGCTTGGATGAAGCCGAACAATATGTAACAGAGTTCCGCGATACGTGGAAGCAAGTTGTGCAGCTTCATCGCCAGCAAGTCCATGGAAGCGGCGGCCAAGCATAAATATGATAAACGAACTGTATCAGATAACTGACGAGATTTACCGACTTACTCAAATATTTTCTGACAAAAATCGAGAAGAGGACATTCAGAAATTAGAGTATCTTCTATTAAAAAGACGTGACCTCATGGAGAAGCTGCCGCCAAAAAGTAGAGATCATGAATGGATGGGTAAGAAAATTGTCGAAATGAATAAGACGATTGATCAAAATCTGATCTTCATCCGGCATCGAATCATGGAAGATCTCCGTTTGCTAAAAGTGAAAAAAAAGCATAATAACAGCTATGTAAACCCTTATGAAATGAAATCGTTTGATGGGATGTTTTACGATAAAAAAAATTAATTTTGCGTAAAAAATACAACCCTTCTTCTTATGAAGAAGGTCTATTTTTTTGGTTTTTTCATAAACTTTTCTCAGGTTCCAAAAATTTTCACTAAATTTTCTAAAAATTTTAATAGTTTAGGAAGGGATTGTGTCGGGTATTGTAGAATTGTAGAGGTATAGCAATGGATTAAAGGAGGAGTTCGAACATGATGTATAACATTCGCGGTGAAAACATTGAGGTGACTCCAGCAATTAGGGAATACGTAGAGAAAAAGCTTGGTAAGTTAGAGCGTTATTTCGACGAGACACCAACTGCTGACGTAAATGTAAACTTAAAAGTCTACAATAACGATCAAAAAATAGAAGTCACAATCCCAATGAATGATCTCGTATTGAGAGCTGAAGAGACCCACAGTGATTTATACGCAGCTGTCGATCTTGTCCTAGATAAATTAGAGCGTCAAATTCGTAAACATAAAACAAAAGTGAATCGAAAAATGCGTGAAAAAGGTGCTGAGAAGTATCTATTTGCAGCATTAGAAAGTGAAGCGAACGTAGCTGTTGCAACTGAAGAGGATGAATTAGAGCTAGTTCGTACAAAACGATTTAATTTAAAACCAATGGATAGCGAAGAGGCTATTTTACAAATGAATATGTTAGGACATAGTTTCTTTGTATTTACAAATGCTGAGACAAACATTACAAACGTTGTGTACCGAAGAAAAGATGGCCGATATGGATTGATTGAACCAAACTAAAGGTTACAGTCTTTCTTAAATAAGAGCAGCAAAATAAAAGCAGCGTGCTTCCGCACGCTGCTTTTTTAGCTGTTTAAAAAAATAGTTCCATAACTACATAGCGTGTAGAAGATTTGGTGAATACACGCGTGGTTTCTTTCATTTTGAATGCCTGATAAAAAGATACTTTATTTTCTCGTGCGTTACACCAGACCCTTCGTATCCCAAGATTCTTGAGTTTGAACAAAACCTCTTTTAGCAAATGACTGCCGTACCCTTTTCCTTGTTCTTCTTTGAGCGTAGCAAATTTCCGGAATTGAGCTTCATCACCTGTTATAAATAAGGAAACAACTGATTTTAACTCTCCTTCTGAAAACAGTCCATAGTGCATGCCTGATGGATCCTCTTTCAGCTGAACATAACTGAAATCTTTATGAGGCCACATGACGATATGTCGGACTTCCCAAGCTTGTTCTTTCGTAATCGTTTGAACGTTCATTCTACATTCCCCTTTTTTATTGTAAGAGTGAGGCAGGGAAAATCACAATAGAAAATAACTCCTTAATAGAGTAGTACTAGTAAAGAGACAGACGAAAAAGGGTACAAGTTGCTACTTGTTTAGCTGCAATGTTACAATTTTACTCAGAATGTTTTATAATGAAAGATACAGATATGAATGAAAATAGTATAAAATGTACTGATTATAAATAGAGGAGCGTTTTAATATGCTTGGATTATTTAAAAAAGTGTTTGACGGCAATCAGCGCCAAATCGGCCGTTTAGAAAAAATGGCGGACCAAATTGATGCGTTAGGTCCTGAAATAGCGTCTTTAACGGACGATCAGCTTCGTGAAAAAACAGCTGAATTTCAACAACGCTACCAAAATGGTGAATCGCTCGATAACCTATTAGATGAAGCTTTTGCGGTTGTACGTGAAGCAGCGAAACGTGTGTTAGGCATGTATCCGTACAAAGTTCAGCTAATGGGGGGTATTTCTCTGCATGAAGGGAATATCTCGGAAATGAAAACGGGTGAAGGTAAAACGTTGACAGCTACTATGCCTGTATACTTAAACGCCATTACAGGCAAAGGTGTACATGTAGTAACAGTCAATGAATACTTAGCGAGCCGTGATGCTAGTGAAATGGGTCGTTTATATGAATTCCTAGGCTTGAA
This sequence comes from Priestia sp. FSL W8-0524, assembly GCF_038005965.1. Taxonomy (NCBI): domain Bacteria; kingdom Bacillati; phylum Bacillota; class Bacilli; order Caryophanales; family Bacillaceae; genus Priestia; species Priestia sp. FSL W8-0524. The sequence goes on along the minus strand of NZ_JBBOUG010000001.1, from coordinate 4,733,112 downwards.
AGTAGGGTTAAACTTAAACCATTTAACGCGTGAAGAAAAACAAGAAGCATATGCAGCGGATATTACGTATAGTACAAATAATGAACTAGGATTTGACTATTTACGTGATAACATGGTGCTTTATAAAGAACAAATGGTTCAACGTCCGCTTCATTTTGCTGTAATCGATGAAGTTGACTCTATCTTAATTGATGAAGCACGTACGCCGCTTATTATATCCGGCAGCGCACAGAAATCGACTGCGCTTTATATTCAAGCTAATGCATTCGTTCGCACGCTTGATAAAGAAACCGATTTTACTTTTGATATCAAAACAAAAAGCGTTCAGCTAACCGAAGAAGGTATGTCAAAAGCCGAGCGCGCATTTGGCATTGAAAACTTATTTGATATTTCACACGTAGCGCTAAACCATCACATCAACCAAGCGCTTAAAGCACATGTAACGATGCAAAACGATGTGGATTATGTAATTGATGAAGATCAAGTCGTAATCGTTGACCAATTTACTGGTCGTTTGATGAAAGGAAGACGTTTTAGTGACGGCTTGCATCAAGCTATCGAAGCTAAAGAGAACGTTGAGATTCAAAATGAAAGCATGACGTTAGCTACAATTACATTCCAAAACTACTTCCGTATGTATGAAAAATTATCAGGTATGACGGGTACAGCTAAAACGGAAGAAGAAGAATTCCGTAATATCTACAACATGCACGTTGTCGTTATTCCGACAAACAAGCCAATTTCACGTGATGATAAAGCGGATTTAATTTACAAGTCAATGGAAGGCAAGTTTAATGCGGTAGTGGAAGATATTGCCGAGCGCCACGCAAAAGGACAGCCTGTTCTTGTTGGTACAGTTGCGATTGAAACATCTGAAGTTTTATCAGCATTATTAAAGAAAAAAGGCATTCGCCATCACGTTTTAAATGCAAAACAGCATGAGCGTGAAGCGGATATTATCGAGAATGCGGGTCACAAAGGTGCGGTAACAATCGCAACGAATATGGCCGGTCGTGGTACGGATATTAAACTAGGTGAAGGTGTCGTTGAAGCTGGAGGTCTTGCTGTAATTGGTACAGAGCGTCATGAATCACGCCGTATTGATAATCAGCTCCGCGGACGTGCTGGACGTCAAGGGGACCCAGGGGTGTCTCAATTCTATCTATCCATGGAAGATGAATTAATGCGCCGATTTGGTTCTGATAATATGATGGCGATGATGGATCGTCTTGGTATGGATGATTCACAGCCAATTCAAAGTAAAATTGTAACAAGAGCTGTTGAATCCGCTCAAAAACGCGTTGAAGGTAATAACTTTGATGCGCGTAAACAATTGCTTCAATATGATGATGTTCTTCGTCAGCAGCGTGAAGTTATTTACAAACAACGCTTTGAAGTGCTTGATTCAGACAACTTACGTGCGATTGTAGAACGTATGATTGAATCAACGCTACAGCGTGTGGTTGAGGTAAATACACCGCGTGAAGAATTAGAAGAAGAATGGAATTTACAAGCGATTATTGATTACGTAAATGCTAATGTTCTTGAGGAAGGCGAAGTCACAGAAGAAGATCTTCGCCGTAAAGAGCCTGAAGAAATGGTAGAACTGCTGGTAGATCATGCAAAAGCTCGTTATAATGAAAAAGAAGAGCAGCTCCCTGAAGAACAAATGCGTGAATTCGAAAAAGTAGTTGTTCTTAGAGCAGTTGATTCTAAATGGATGGATCATATCGATACGATGGATCAGCTTCGCCAGGGTATCCACCTTCGTGCGTACGGTCAAACAGATCCTCTTCGCGAATACCAAATGGAAGGTTTTGCGATGTTTGAAAATATGATTGCAACCATTGAAGAAGAAGTGACGAAGTATATCATGAAAGCAGAAATTAACAACAACCTTGAGCGTCAAGAAGTAGCGCAAGGTCAGGCGGCTGTTCATCCAAAAGAAGGAGACGCGCCGGCTAAGAAGAAGCCAAAAGTAAATGCGATAGAAGTTGGCCGAAATGATCCTTGTATCTGTGGAAGTGGCAAAAAGTATAAAAACTGCTGCGGTAAAGAATCATAAAATAAGAGTCAATTAGTATAGAATGAACTAGTACAGGAAGGAAATGAGTCTTCTCATTTCCTTCCTGTGCGTCAAAAATAAAATAGAGGTGTTTAACTCATGGATTTAGTAGAAATTAAGCAAGAACTTGACAAAACAGCTAAGCGATTAGCGGACTTTAGGGGGTCTCTTTGACCTCGATACAAAACAAGCTCGTATCGATGAATTAGATGAGACTATGGCTGATCCAAATTTTTGGAATGACCAGCAGGCAGCTCAGACTGTTATTAATGAAGCCAATGGTTTAAAAGATGCAGTAAATCAATTTAACCACTTAGATGAAACATACGAAAATTTACAGATATCTCATGAACTTGTAAAAGAAGAATACGATGAAGATTTAGCAGAAGAACTAGTTAGTGAACTAAAAGAGCTTATTTCAGGCATGAACGACTTTGAATTACAGCTGCTTTTAAGCGAGCCGTATGATAAAAATAACGCCATTTTAGAATTGCACCCAGGTGCTGGTGGAACAGAATCACAGGATTGGGGTTCAATGTTACTACGTATGTATACGCGCTGGGCGGAGAAAAAAGGTTTCAAAGTAGAAACACTTGATTACTTACCTGGGGATGAAGCTGGTATTAAAAGTGTAACGCTTTTAATTAAAGGCCATAATGCGTACGGGTATTTAAAAGCTGAAAAAGGCGTTCATCGTCTCGTTCGTATTTCTCCGTTTGATTCATCAGGCCGTCGCCATACGTCATTCGTATCGTGCGACATAATGCCGGAATTTAACGATGAAATTTCAATTGATATTCGTACGGAAGATTTGAAGGTTGATACGTACCGTGCAAGCGGTGCCGGAGGTCAGCATATCAATACAACAGATTCAGCTGTTCGTATTACTCACCTCCCAACTAATGTAGTCGTATCTTGTCAGACGGAACGTTCACAAATTAAAAACCGTGAGCAAGCAATGAAGATGTTAAAATCTAAGTTGTATCAGTTAGAAATTGAGAAGCAGCAAGAACAGCTAGCTGAAATCCGCGGAGAACAAAAAGATATTGGATGGGGAAGTCAAATTCGTTCTTACGTATTCCATCCGTATTCGTTAGTAAAAGATCACCGCACAAATACCGAAGTCGGAAACACGCAAAGTGTAATGGATGGAGATCTAGATCCGTTTATTGATGCGTATTTACGTTCTCATATTTAATCAAAAGGCAGTATACCTCGGTATGCTGCCTTTTTTTAGTTGTTAGGACTTTGTAAAATTTGAATGAAGAAAAACGAGCGTAAAGAACTATTTGTAGATAGAAAATTAAGAAAATGCAGAAATTTAAAGGTTGCTGTCGTCCGTTCGCTTATTTTGTCAATGAAATAAAATGGTTTAAAATACCTATTTTATGGTAAATGCTTCTTTACAATCCTTTATACCTCTTTTACAAACAGCTTTTATAATTTGAGTTAAATCAAGAGGAAGGGGCATGTGCAGTGGCAAATAAATCGTTACACGAATTAATAGAGCAAGTAAAACAGAACAGTTTTTCTTCGAGTAAAGGGTTTGATAGAAGGCGTTTTTTACAAGGAGCTGGAAAAGTAGCAGGAGTATCACTTGGCTTAACAATTGCTCAGTCTATCGGTTTAAATGCAGTAGAAGTTTCAGCGGCAGCGCCTAAATTTTCAAGTTATCCGTTCACTTTAGGCGTCGCATCGGGAGATCCTTTAGCAGATAGTATTGTTCTTTGGACAAGATTAGCACCAGACCCATTGAATGGCGGGGGAATGCCTAATCAACCCGTTCCAGTAAAATGGGAGCTTGCCGAAGATGAAGACTTTCATCGAATTGTCAAACGAGGAACAGAAATAGCTAGACCTGAACTTGCTCACTCTGTTCACGTTGATGTAAAAGGATTAAAGCCAGGCCGTATTTATTATTATCGATTTAAAAGCGGTCATGAGTTAAGCCCGGTTGGAAAAACAAAAACACTTCCTTCAGCAAATGCAGAAGTAGCCAGCATGACGTTTGCATTCGCTTCGTGTCAACAGTATGAACATGGTTACTTTACAGCTTATGAACATATGGTTAAAGAACAATTGGATTTTGTGGTTCATTTGGGCGATTACATCTATGAATATGGACCAAACGAGTATGTGGCTGCAAGCGGAAATGTTCGTACTCACAGCAGCGCAGAAATTCAAACGCTTCAAGACTATCGAAACAGGCATGCTCAGTACAGGTCAGATGCCAATTTGAAGTCTGCTCATGCTGCTTTTCCTTGGATTGTGACGTGGGATGATCATGAAGTAGAAAACAATTATGCAAATGTAATTCCTGAAAAAGGACAATCAGTAGAAGCATTTATTCAACGCCGCGCGGCAGCTTATCAAGCTTATTACGAACATATGCCTTTGCGTCAAACATCCTTGCCTCACGGAACGGATATGAGATTGTATCGTGACTTTTCATATGGGAAACTAGCTTCCTTTCAAGTGTTGGATACGCGTCAATACAGAGACGATCAAGCAAATGGAGACGGAACAAAGCCGCAAACGCCAGAATCTCTTGATCCTAAACGTACGCTATTAGGGATTGAACAAGAAAAATGGCTTTTTACTAATCTTGAAAAATCAGCGTGTCATTGGAACGTACTGGCTCAACAAATTTTCTTTGCTCCCAGAAAATTTGGAACGGCGGCTAAGCCTACATACAGCATGGATGCATGGGATGGGTATACGGCGAATCGTCAGCGTGTTATTGATTTTATTGAAAAGAAAAAGTTGGACAACGTCATTGTACTAACTGGAGATGTGCACGCTAACTGGGCTTCTAATTTACACACGGATTTTGCCAATCTTAATTCAAGAATTATTGGTGCAGAGTTCGTTGGCACCTCCATCACTTCCGGAGGGAACGGAGCAGATAAACGAGCTGATACGGATAAAATTTTAAGTCAAAATCCACATCTCACATTCTTTAATGATTACAGAGGATATGTAAGGTGTACGGTCACTTCTGATATATGGCAAGCTGATTATCGCGTTGTGCCTTTTGTAACAGAACCTGGTGCGGAAATTTCAACTCGAGCTTCCTTTCAATATAAAAAAGATGGAAAAGGTATGACAGAAGTTGAAGTAAATAACGTGCCGCGTGGGCTAAAGATTTCTAAGGAAGTAGAGGAAGATCGTATGCGGGCACACGGGAAAGCACATGAAAAACAAGAGTTGAAAAAGAAAGAAAAAGTACAGCAGTAAATTGAGTAATGGAAAGGAGGTCAAGTATGCTTTCTAATATTGGAATTCCTGGTTTAGTTATTATTTTGGTCATTGCGTTAATTATTTTTGGGCCGTCTAAGCTGCCGGAAGTTGGACGGGCGTTTGGGCGAACATTAACTGAATTTAAAGGAGCAGCAAAAGGGCTCGTATCAGATGATGAAAGTGTTAAAGAAAAGCAGGCAGCAACCGTTTCTGAACAAAAAAGGAATGAATCGACATTGTAAGTAAGGAAATAGACGAGGAAACTCGTCTATTTCTACTTGTCAGAAAGGAGAAATAGACAATGGGAGAAATGAGCTTGATGGAGCACCTTGAAGAATTGCGTGTTCGTATTATTAAAACACTTTGTGCATTTGTAGTTTTACTTATTGTCAGTTTTGTATTTGTACAAGATATTTATCAGTGGCTAGTGAAAGATTTGGACGGCAAGCTTGCTGTACTTGGACCAAGTGAAATTGTATGGATTTATATGGTGATTGCATTTGTTTTTGCGCTTGCTTTTACACTTCCAGTAGCTGCTTATCAAGTATTTCGGTTTGTTTCACCGGGATTAAAAAAGGAAGAGTATAAGATTATGATTACCTTCATTCCATTCTTTTTTCTCTTATTTGTAAGTGGCTTGGGGTTTGGTTATTTTGTTTTATTTCCAATGGTTTTAGCATTTTTAACAGGTTTGTCGAATGATCAGTTTTCACTCATGTTTACGGCGGAGCATTATTTCCGTTTTATGCTTAATCTGTGTTTACCATTTGGTTTTTTATTTGAAATGCCTTTAGTTGTCTTATTTTTAACGCGTTTAGGGGTTCTAAATCCAGTGAGGTTAGCTAAAGCAAGGAAGTTATCTTATTTTGCTTTAATTGTGATATCTGTGCTTATTACTCCTCCTGATTTTATTTCGGATATTTTAGTCATTGTCCCGCTTCTGCTCTTATATGAGCTCAGTGTGACAATTTCACGCGTAGTATACAAAAAACGTTTAGGAAACGAATCAATTGCTTGACCTCATACATAAATACGATGAGAGAATTCATGAAATTGAAACAAAGTCCTTGTAAACAGAGTGTTTTAAACATTCTTGAGTAGGTTATAATAGAGTGAAAACTCTACAGCAAGGGGGAGAAGGCTTGAAAAAAGTATTATTAACGTTAACAATTGGCCTAGCGCTTGTTTTGTCCGCGTGCGGCGGAGGCAGTTCCAAAAATGAATCTGCCGGTGAATCTTCAGCGAGTGCAGAAGATATTGTGAAGAAAAACTGTACAGGCTGTCACGGTGTAGATTTAGGAGGAGCAAATGGGCCAAGCTTGCAGCATGTAGGCAGCAAGCACTCAGAAGCTGAAATTGAAAACATTATTAACAATGGTCAAGGCGGTATGCCAAAAGGACTGATTAATGAAGAAGATGCCAAAAAAGTTGCGGCTTGGCTGGCAAAGAAAAAATAAGACGGGTATCCGTCTTATTTTTGTGTTAAAGCTGCTTTAATTGTTCATTTAAGACAATAGCTTGCTGTTGAGCTTTGACATCTTTTGCTATGTCTCCAGGTGCATTGGCTTCTCCAATGATGTATCCGCTAAAGGAAGAACCAATAAAATCGACAATGTATTGAAATTGCATAATAAGAGGAAGGGCCTTTACAGATGCGCCTGTGCCCCCGACTACTAATACATAGACGCGCTTATTTTTCATTTGTTCTTTAAAGTTGATTGTCGAATCTCTAAGGCTTTCAGACCAACGATCCACAAAGTTCTTCATCAATCCGCTCATACCGTACCAGTAAAGAGGCGTAACAAATAAAATAGTATCGTGCGCTGCCATCTTTTTCGCTATATCATAATAATCATCTTGTTGATTGGTAAATCCATGTTCATCGTGACGCATATCAGTAATGGGGTTAATGGTATGCCTACGTAAGTAAACTTCTTCAGTATTGATATCTTTTAAGACTGCTTTAGCCAATTCTTCCGTATTTCCGTTTTCCCGTGAACTTCCATAAATAGTGATCATGTTATCTCTCCTCATCGTTTTTCTTATTTATCATACCTTGTTTGTAAAAAAGTAGACATGAATGTGCTTTGTCTAACGATATTCGTAAAAAAATGAACAGCAAAAAACAACAGAATTAAAAATAAGGATAAATTCTCATACCCTGCTAAAAATATCCTACTTATGTCATATTTGAATAAAAATGTAATATTTTTGGGGCTTATTTTCACGAAGAGTGATGTTATAATGAGAAAGCGCGTGAGAAGAGTCGAATTTTTGGTTTGAATTGTAGAGTTTTGTCGTATTTTGACAAGTTTTACATAGTATTAAAATAACACACTTGATTAGGTGATTACTTATGATTGAAATGCAAAATGTATATAAAACGTATCCGAACGGTGTAAAAGCAATCAATGGCATTAGCATCAAGATTAATCAAGGTGAGTTTGCTTATATCGTAGGACCAAGTGGAGCAGGAAAATCCACTTTTATTAAAATGATGTATCGTGAAGAAAAGCCTTCTTCAGGAAATATCATTGTAAACGGTGCAAATGTAGCAAAAATAAAAGATAGCAGAGTTCCTATCTTTAGACGTCATATTGGTGTAGTCTTTCAAGATTTCAAGCTGCTTCCAAAATTAACGGTCTATGAAAACATTGCTTTTGCACTAGAAGTAATTGAGCAAAGTCCCGAAGAAATTAAAAAGCGAGTGCTAGAGGTGCTAGAGCTTGTTAAGTTAAAGGGTAAAATGGATTCTTTCCCTGATGAATTATCTGGAGGAGAGCAGCAGCGTGTGTCTATTGCGCGTTCAATTGTGAATAGTCCTAAGGTTGTCATCGCCGACGAACCGACAGGGAACCTTGATCCGGAGACTTCGTGGGAAATCATGGATATTTTTGAGGAGATTAATAAACGCGGTACGACTATTTTAATGGCAACGCATAACCGTGAAATTGTAAATACAATTCGAAAGCGCGTAATTGCGATTGAAAATGGAAATGTTGTGCGTGATGAAGTAAGAGGTGAATACGGATATGAAGGCTAGGACATTCGGTCGCCACTTACGTGAAGGATCTAAAAGTTTAGGAAGAAACGGCTGGATGACATTCGCATCTGCAAGCGCGGTTACCGTGACGCTCTTGCTTGTAGGCGTATTTTTTATGTTGATGATGAATTTAAACCACATTGCTAAATTGATTGAAAATGATGTGGAAATTCGCGTTCACGTTGATGCTGCAGCGACAGCGGATGATCGAAAAGCAATGAAAGAAAAGCTAGATGCAATTAAGCAAGTTGATACGGTGACGTTTTCTTCTAAAGATAAAGAGTTAAAAGATTTAATTAATAGTATGGGTGATGAAGGACAAGCTTTTGAACCGTTTGAGCAGCAAAACCCATTAAATGATGTGTTTGTTGTTAAAACAAAAGAGCCGACTGATGTCGCAAAAGTAGCTAAACAAATTGAGAAATATCCGTATGCAGCAAAAGTTCAATACGGACAAGATCAAGTTGAAAAGTTATTTAAAGTGCTGAAAGTAGCTCGTAATATCGGAGTAGTACTGATTTTAGGGCTTCTATTTACAGCGATGTTCCTCATTTCAAATACAATTAAAATTACGATTGTAGCTCGCCGTGAAGAGATTGAAATTATGCGCTTAGTTGGAGCCACAAACTCCTTTATTCGCTGGCCGTTCTTTATTGAAGGTCTGTTTTTAGGAGTGCTTGGTTCTATTGTGCCAATTGCTGTTATTATCGGTGTGTACAGCGTTTTATATAATGAAGTTCAGCCTAAGTTCGATGGATTCTTTGAACTTTTACCTGCTTTTCCATTCGTGCTTCAAGTATCGCTATTACTACTTGTAATCGGTGGTCTAATTGGGATGTGGGGAAGTACATTATCCATCCGTAAATTCTTACGAAAATAAAGATAGATTTTTAACATAATAGATTATAACAACCTCACATTTGATGTTTATCAGATGTGAGGTTGTTGTGTAATTACAGATAAAAATAGAAAAAAGTGCTAATGGGGGTCTTGCTAATGCCCGTTTATACGGGGAAATATGTGCAAATGGGGAGAAACAAATGACACGTAAGACATTAGTAATGACAGCAGCAGTTTTAGTTGGACTAGGTACAGCTTGGATAGGTAATGAAAAAGTTGCTTATGCAGAAAGTGCCAGCACTACTAAACTCAGTGATTTAGAGAAAAAAAGTAACGATGTGAACCAAAATATTAATCAAAATAAAGAGAAATTAAAAGAAGTTCAAGAACAGCAAAAAAACGAAGAAGCTGAGATTGCGCGTTTGGATTCAGAAGTCGGACAGACAAATGCAGACATCCGCAGCCGTGAAGCTGAAGTAGAAAAAGCAAAGCAAGACATCGAAAAGCTGAAAAATGAAATTGACGTTGTAAAAAAAAGAATTGAAAAACGAAATGAGCTATTAAAAAAGCGTGCTCGTGCTTTACAAGAAAACGGCGGGTCTGTGGATTACATAGATGTACTGCTAGGCTCTGAAAGCTTCGGAGACTTTATTAGCAGAGTGAGTGCGGTTTCGACAATTGTAGGGGCTGACCGCGATTTGTTAATGCAGCATGAAGCTGATAAAAAGGCAAAAGAAGAGAAAGAAACAAAAGTTCAAAACAAGCTAACGGAAGTAAATCAAGCGCTTGAAGAACTTAAAAATCTTCGTGCGCAGCTGCAAAAACAAGTGGATGAAAAGAATCACCTCATGCAAACGCTCAAAGATCAGGAAAAAGAATTTAATGAAGAAGCCGTTGGATTAGAAGAGCAAGCTTCTATTTTAGCCGATCAAAAAAATGCAGCACAAGCTCAACAGCAAGAAATTGAAAAAGCCGGGGCAACAGAGGAGGCACCACCTGTTACAAGCGGGTCGTTTATGAGGCCGGCAAAGGGCCCGGTAACATCTCATTTTGGATATCGAGAAACGTTTGGAAGAGGACATTACGGTATTGATATTGGAAAGCGAGGAGAAAGTGTGCCAGTTGTAGCCGCAGCAAGCGGAAAAGTAATTAGAGCATATCATTCTTCTTCTTTTGGTAATGCCGTATTTATTCGTCACAATGTCGAAGGTCAGACGTGGGTTACAGTTTATGCTCACTTAGAGAGCTACAGCGTCTCAAGTGGTCAATCTATCAATAAAGGTCAACAATTAGGTTATATAGGGAACACAGGACGTTCGTTTGGTGCTCACCTGCATTTTGAATTGCATAAGGGCGATTGGAAAGGCAAAAGCTCTGCTGTAAACCCTGAACGTTATATTAAATTTTAAGTTCCTAGCATACGTGGTACAAGCTCAACATATAGTTTAACAAAAAGGCATCGCACTTGATTTGTGTGGTGCCTTTTGCTACAAATAACACATGCATCCTTTTTATTACATAGTTTTGGTTGTATCTATTATAATAAGAAGAGATGGCTTAAGGTTGAGGAGGATGAAAGAACTTGAATCGGAAAATCGTTGCACTATTAATGGCACTCTCCTTAGTTGTTGGAGCAGCAGGTACATATTTTGGCATTCAGTATGCAAATGCTGGAACGGTCAGTACCCCCCTTACAACTTCTTCAAATGATAGTAAAGTGGAAAAGGAAGAGCTAGACAAAATCAAGCAGGCTTACGAACTGATATCTTCAAAATATTACAAAGATGTAGATGACAAAAAATTATTAGATGGCGCAATCCAAGGAATGGTACAAACCTTAGGAGACCCTCACTCATCTTACATGGATAAGAAAACGGCACAGCAATTCACGCAGTCTCTTGATTCATCGTTTGAGGGGATTGGTGCTGAAGTAAGCATGGTAGATGGAAAAGTAACAATCGTAGCTCCGTTTAAACAATCTCCTGCGGAAAAAGCAGGATTAAAACCAAATGATCAGATTTTAAAGATCGATGGTAAAAGTATCGCGGGTCTTGAATTGAATGAAGCGGTATTAAAAATTCGAGGTAAAAAAGGCTCTACCGTGACATTAGATGTTCAAAGACCAGGCGTGAAAGAAACGATGAAAGTAAAAGTTGTAAGAGATGAGATTCCAATTGAAACCGTCTATTCTTCTGTTAAAAATGTAAACAATAAAAAAATTGGTTACATGGAAATTACGTCATTCTCTGAATCAACGGGAGACGAATTTACGAAACAGTTGAAAAAACTTGAAAATAAACATATTGATGGTTTAGTTCTAGATGTTCGTGGAAATCCTGGTGGCTATTTAACGAGTGTTGAAAAAATGCTCGATAAATTAGTAACGAATAAAAAGCCATACATTCAAATTGAAGATCGTAACGGTGAACGTCAAAAAGTGGTTTCTTCAATGAAAAAGCAAAAGGATTATCCAATTGTGGCCTTGATTGATGGAGGAAGTGCATCTGCTTCTGAAATTCTTGCCGGGGCATTAAAAGAAGCAGGCGGATACAAGCTAGTCGGTGAAAAATCCTATGGAAAAGGAACGGTTCAACAAGCTGTTCCAATGGAAGACGGCAGTAATTTAAAATTAACGTTCTATAAATGGCTAACGCCTGATGGAAACTGGATTAACGAAAAAGGTATAAAACCAACGGTAGAAGTCAAGCAGCCGGATTACTATTATGCAAATCCAATTCAAGTTGATAAAAAGCCATTAACACGTGATATGACAGGTGACCAAGTGAAGAATGCTCAAGTGATGCTAAAAGGCCTTGGCTTTGAACCTGGACGTACAGACGGATATTTTAGTAAAGAGACAGAAACAGCTGTAACTGCATTCCAAAAAGCCAATAAGCAAAAAGCTACAGGTGAAATTGATGAAGATACAGCAGCGCTTTTACAAACAAAACTATTAGAAAAAATTAAATCCAAAGATGAAGATCGTCAGCTTCAAACGGCTTTAAAGCTAGCTAGTCAATAAGAAGCAGAAAAAGTTCCGTGCTTTTCCAAAGCACGGAACTTTTTTTAGTAAAAACAACATTGTCGGTTAGTGATGCATTTTGATAAAATAAAGAAGCCTATGATACATAACAATCAATCGTAAATGTTGTAATAAAAATGTGAAAAATACAGGTGGTGAAAAAATGGATTTTGCATTAGAGCTTTTAAAAGGTATCGGGCGTTTATTTTTGCACCCGTTAACTTATTTATTTCTGCTCGTCTCGTTTTTTGTAGGTCTTTCTCGCGTCAAGAGAGAGCGTCAGAATTTTCATGTTCGCGTGTTTGATTTTATTTTAGAAGCAAAATATTTATTTTTTCCAGGTATCATTATTGGTTTGATTTTATCCGTTGTTACCGTGTTGCTAGGTGTCTATGTATCTATAGGAACGATTGTACTTGTAGCTGTTTTAACTTTTATCATAAGCGGCCCGTGGACGTTTAAATGGCTTTCTCCTTCTTATACCGTAGGACTGGCTGTGCTTGCGACCTTGCTTATTCCTGCAGCTGGTTTCGGTGAAGGATTTATTCAAACGTGGTCTGTGCAAGCTCATAACGCAGATTTACCTTCTCTTACTATTTTAATGTCGCTGCTTGTATTAGCAGAAGGATATTTAATTTGGAAGTTTGGAGCAAAAGGTACGTCTCCAGCCATTGTGAAAAGTAAAAGAGGGCAGGAAATTGGGGCTCATTATTCTCAAAAATTATGGGTTGTTCCGCTTTTTGTCTTAATTCCAGGCAGCGCCATTACGTCTGTGTTTCCATGGTGGCCTGTGTTATCTATTGACGGAACATCATTTAGCCTGTTTTTTGTTCCTTTTGCTATCGGTTTTTATCAGCGAATTCAAAGTATGGTTCCATTTAAATCTATTGAATTTACCGGTAAGCGTGTATTAGCATTAGGCGTGGGATTAACGATTATTACAATTGCTGCTATTTTTTATCCTCCTGCCGCTGTCGCTGTTGTTATTCTAGCGATCATAGGAAGAGAGTGGATTCGTTTGCAGCAGCGTCGAAGCGATGAAAAAGCGCCCGCACTATTTACTAAGCGTACACAAGGTTTGGTTGTGTTAGGAATCATCCCTCATTCTCCGGCAGAGAAAATGGGTTTGAAAGTAGGAGAAGTGATTATTAAAGTAAATGGAATCGCTATATCTGAAGTCCATAAATTTTATGAAGCATTACAAGTGAATAACCGTGCTTTTTGTAAGCTAGAAGTTATTGACGAAAATGGAGAAGTTCGCTTTACTCAGCGAGCATTGTATGACAACGAACATCATGAACTAGGTATTTTGTTTGTACACAATTATACAAAACGTAATTCACAAGCTGGTTAAAAGACGGATAAAAAGGAGAAATGTTTGTGGAAGTCAAAACGATTGCCGCAGTTTTTCTACCCGCCATATTGCTTGTTCTGTTTGCTAGAGTAACATATAACCTATATGTTGCCACAGCGCTGACGCTTTTGTTGATAGCTGTTTCTGTATATAAAGGGTACGCAGATTATCCGCTTATTATTTTAATAGATTTACTTTCAGCAGCCATTGGTTTTATATATGCAAAAGGCATGCTAGCAGCTGGAAAATAAAGATTGTTGCTTTGATGATAAGTGAATCGTCCTATTATCAAAACGTACGCAAAAGCTCTCTACGAAATGTGGAGAGCTTTTTTATGTCGAAAAACGAGTTAGAACTCATAACACTGTTGTTACGGTTCCATCGATAAATGAGTATAATTAAATTAATTATACAAATATGTTTGTAAATAAAATAACTTAAACAATTTTGTGTAAATTATTTTAAATGTGTGTACAAATATGTAGTTGGGGTATAGAAAAATAAAGAAATTAATCTGAAAATTATATTTATTTTGATTTTTAAAAATAGAAGGAGGTTTAGTATCGATGGAAGTGTTAATGAGAACGATGTTTCAGTCGCTTGGCAAAAATCATTCAATGAATAAATTAGCTAAAAAGTATGGATTGCGGATGGGGGCAGCTCGTTTTGTTGCTGGAGACTCAATTGAATCAGCAATTCAAACATCCAAGGAGCTTAACAATGGTGGGAAAGTTGTGACACTCGATCATTTAGGCGAATTTGTTTTTACAGAAGAGGAAGCTAGGTTATCTACAGCCATGTGCATTCAGACACTAGAAGCCATTGCAGCATCGGGCGTTCAATCAAATTTATCATTAAAGATGACTTCTTTAGGATTGGATATTAGCAAAGAGCTTTGTATGGAAAATATGCGCAGAATTCTACACACAGCCAGAGTGAATGATATTTTTGTTCGAATTGATATGGAAGACTACTTGCACTGCCAAATCTCCCTTGATATGTATAAAGAATTACGCAAAGAATTTGATAATATTGGAATTGTGATTCAAGCGTATCTTTATCGTACAGAACAAGATATGAATGACTTACATCAATATCAAGCCAATTTACGTCTGGTAAAAGGAGCTTACAAAGAATCGCCAGAAGTATCGTTTCCGGAAAAGAAAGACGTAGATGAAAACTATAAAAAAATCATTAAAATGCATTTATTAAATGGACACTATACAGCTGTAGCAAGTCATGATGAGGAAATGATTCAGTATACAAAACGATTAGTAAGAGAAAACGGCATTTCAAATGATCAGTTTGAGTTCCAAATGCTTTATGGAATTTGCGTAGAGCTACAGGATCGTCTGGTCAAAGAAGGATATAAAGTCAGGGTTTATGTTCCTTACGGAATTGATTGGTTTGGGTATTTCATGAGACGCCTAGCCGAACGCCCCGCCAACGTATGGTTCGTATTAAAAAATTTCTCCAAATAAGTTCAGTCCAAGAAACATAAAAAATTCGACACAAGTATCCTGAGCTTCGTGTCGAATTTTTTAATTAGTTTAATCCGTATTCTTTGATTTTGTTATAAAGGGTGCCGCGCGAAATGCCAAGCAGATCTGCTGCTGCACTTTTGTTTCCATAGGTTTTTTGAAGAGTCTCTTCTATTAGCCTAGCTTCTTGGAGAGAATCTTCTTCTTTTTGAACTTCTGTGAAAGAACTGGCATCCTTCAGATTGTCAGGAAGGTGCGTAAGGGTAATCAACGACTGATCACTAAGAAAAATCATTCGTTCAATCGTATTTCTCAGCTCGCGAATATTTCCTGGCCAATCGTATTGCATAAAGGCTTCGAGAACTTCAGAGCTGATGAAAGGAGCCTTCTTTTTATACTTTTTACTAAATTCCTGTACAAATTGCTGCGTTAATGCTTCAATGTCTTCTTTATGGTCTCGAAGCGGCGGAATGATAATATTAATGACGGTCAGCAAATAGTAAAGATTTTCATGGAATTCACCGGCTTTTAGCAACTCTTCCAAAGGCGTCGTAGTAGAGGCTACAATTCGGGTTTGGACTTGAATTTCTTCCGTGCCTCCAACGTGATAAAAGGCTCGTTCTTCCAAGTAACGGAGAAACTTAACTTGAATTTCAAGAGGCATTTTATCAATTTCTTCAATAAATAACGTCCCGTTATGAGCCTGCTCCAGTTTTCCTGCAATGGTCGTTGGATCTTCTGAAAAGACGTCTTTTTGATGACCAAAGAGTTCAATTTCCAGAAGTCCAGATGGAATAGTGGCGCAATTTAAAGATAAAAAAGGTTCTTTATGTTTGGATCCCCCGTAGTGGATGGCCTGAGCCAGCATTTCTTTCCCAGAACCAGGTTCTCCTGTTAATAAAATAGGCATATCTGTAGATGCCACTTTTTTGGCAATGTCAACGGCTTGCTTAATTTCAGGACTGATACCCGCAAAAGAAGAAAATGGATTATCTTTCGGAATGAGAAGAGATACATCAATTTCTTCATTTAGTCTTACAATATTGGTAATGTCATGTTCGGTTGCGACTCCACCTATGACTCGGTTGTTTCTTATAATAGGAGATGCATTGATGAGCACGTGAGTTTGTTCATTAGGACGATGATACGTTCCGCGCACAGGACGCCCTTCATTTAGAATCGTATGTAGAATGATGGATTCATCTTTAAAATGCTCTCCGATTTTTCTACCAATAATATTATCTCTCTGAATCTTATACGTATGTTCCGCAGCAGTATTCCACAAGATTACATTTCCTTCATGATCGACCGCTGTCACTGCATCATTAATGGTTTCTGCCAATGTATCAAAATAGGAAGCTAATATCTCATTTTGGCTATGCAAATGTGTAATCCACTGTGAAGGTGTTACAAGTCCTATTGTGGTTTCTTGGTTTTCTGCTTGAATGAGGACTGGTCTATTCCAGTTTGTGTTGGCTTGTAAATTGGCTAACGTAGAAGTAGAAGATGAAGGCCAATTTGTGTCCGCTATTACTTTTTTAATGGACGATGCCTCGTCATGACCTGTTAAAAGGTATCGTTCATCTTTTTGTATTACATAAAAGGTACTTGCTGTGACTACAACGAAATCATAGTTGGAAAGTTCAGATTTCACTTTAGCTAAAGAAGTTGATTCTTCAACTGTTATAAAGGAGTTATTTATAAGAACTTGATCAACGCTTGCCATACTAAACCCCTCTCAGTACATATTTTTTATACTGTATCATAATTTAGAAATTGGCGCAAAAGCCTATCTTTTTCAAACAATTAGGCAGCTTACTTTCTTTTATTGCTTTCATCTAAAGAGTTGTATTCCCCTCGAAAAGGGTAGTATAAGAATTTAGTGGGTAATAAAGTAACAGGGTAAAAAATCAAAACAAACAAACACTATATAAGATTAATACTCATTAGTTTCATTTATGAGTATAAAGTGATAAAATACGAATATCAGTTCGTGTTTTCGGTTTTTAC
Source organism: Priestia sp. FSL W8-0524 (assembly GCF_038005965.1). NCBI lineage: Bacteria > Bacillati > Bacillota > Bacilli > Caryophanales > Bacillaceae > Priestia > Priestia sp. FSL W8-0524. The sequence continues at coordinate 4,716,057 of NZ_JBBOUG010000001.1, read as the reverse complement.
ATATCGTAATAAAAATAGATAAAACAAGAAAATAGAAACGGAGGCCTTCATTTGAAAGATCAGTTTGAATTAGTATCCCCATATCAACCGCAAGGTGATCAGCCAAAGGCAATTGAAAAGATTGTGAAAGGAATTAAAGAAGGTAAGCAGCATCAAGTATTATTAGGTGCTACAGGAACGGGAAAAACCTTCACTATGTCTAATGTTATTAAGGAAATAAATAAGCCGACATTAATTATGGCTCATAACAAAACGCTTGCTGGTCAATTGTACAGTGAGTTTAAAGAGTTTTTTCCTAATAATGCAGTCGAATACTTTGTCAGTTACTATGATTACTATCAGCCTGAAGCTTATGTACCTCAAACAGATACATTTATTGAAAAAGATGCAAGCATTAATGACGAGATTGATAAACTTCGTCACTCGGCAACTTCTGCTCTTTTTGAACGAAAAGATGTCATTATTATTGCCAGCGTATCCTGTATTTATGGATTAGGGTCTCCGGAAGAATACAAAGAAATGGTCGTATCTCTTCGAGTAGGAATGGAAAAAGAACGCAATCAGCTGCTTCGTACGCTAGTGGATGTACAGTACGAAAGAAACGATATTGACTTCAAGCGCGGAACGTTCCGCGTTCGCGGTGATGTTGTTGAGATTTTCCCTGTGTCTCGAGATGAACACTGTATTCGCGTGGAATTTTTCGGGGATGAAATTGACCGCATTCGCGAAGTCGACGCCTTAACAGGAGAAATTATTGGAGATCGTGAACACGTGGCTATCTTCCCGGCATCTCACTTCGTCACGAGGGAAGAAAAAATGCGTGTGGCCATTCAAAACATTGAAAAAGAACTAGAAGAACAGCTAGAGAAGTTAAAAGAAGCAGGAAAGCTTTTAGAAGCGCAGCGCTTGGAGCAGCGCACTCGCTACGACCTAGAAATGATGAGAGAAATGGGATTTTGTTCAGGAATCGAGAATTACTCTCGTCATTTAACGCTTCGTCCGGCTGGTTCTACACCTTATACACTGCTGGATTTCTTCCCGGAAGATTTCCTTCTTGTGGTGGATGAATCCCACGTTACCATTCCTCAAGTTAGAGGAATGTATAATGGAGACCAAGCGCGTAAACAAGTGTTGGTGGACCATGGTTTCCGCTTGCCGTCTGCATTAGATAACCGTCCGCTTAAATTTGATGAATTTGAACAGCATATTAAACAAATCGTCCATGTTTCAGCAACACCAGGTCCTTACGAACTTGAGAAGGCGCCTGAGGTGATTGAACAAATTATCCGTCCAACGGGATTATTAGATCCAAATATTGAAGTTCGACCAATTGAAGGGCAGATTGATGATTTAATTGGAGAAATTCACGACCGGATTAAGCGAAATGAACGAGTGCTCGTCACGACGTTAACAAAGAAAATGTCTGAGGATTTAACGAACTACTTAAAAGAAATTGGCATTAAAGTTCAATATCTTCACTCTGAGGTGAAGACGCTCGAGCGTATTGAAATTATCCGAGAGCTGCGGCTTGGAAAATATGATGTGCTCATAGGGATTAACTTACTTCGTGAAGGTTTAGATATTCCAGAAGTTTCGTTAGTAACCATATTAGATGCGGACAAAGAAGGATTCTTGCGTTCAGAACGATCGCTTATTCAAACCATCGGACGTGCTGCGCGAAATGCTAATGGACATGTCATTATGTATGCAGATCGCATCACAAACTCCATGGACATTGCTATCAATGAGACCAAGCGTCGTAGAAGTATTCAAGAAGCTTACAACGAAGAGCATGGTATCACACCGACAACGATTCAAAAAGAAGTTCGAGGCTCAATTCGTGCAACAGTAGTAGCAGAAGATACAGAAACGTATGAAGAAGCACCGGCATTTGATAAACTCAATAAAAAAGAAAAAGCAAAGCTCGTAGAAGAAATGGAACAAGAAATGAAAGAAGCAGCCAAAGCGCTTAACTTTGAACGCGCAGCTGAGCTTCGTGACTTGATTCTAGAATTAAAAGCGGAAGGGTGATAAAACATGGCGATGGAAAAAATCGTGGTAAAAGGTGCACGAGCCCACAATTTGAAAAATATCGATATTGAAATCCCGCGAGACAAATTAGTGGTATTAACAGGGTTGTCAGGTTCTGGTAAATCTTCTTTAGCTTTCGATACAATCTATGCTGAAGGACAAAGACGTTATGTCGAGTCACTTTCGGCGTATGCAAGACAGTTTTTAGGTCAAATGGATAAGCCAGATGTAGATTCGATCGAAGGATTGTCGCCTGCTATTTCAATCGATCAAAAAACAACGAGCCGAAACCCTCGTTCAACCGTCGGAACTGTGACCGAAATCTATGACTATTTGCGCCTTTTGTTTGCTCGTGTAGGAAAGCCGATTTGTCCTAATCATGGAATTGAAATTACGTCTCAAACGATTGAGCAAATGGTAGATAGAATTTTAGAGTACCCTGAACGTACAAAACTTCAAGTACTGGCCCCTGTGGTATCTGGCCGAAAAGGCACCCATGTAAAAGTATTAGAAGATATTAAAAAGGAAGGGTACGTTCGCATTCGAGTAGACGGAGAAATGCGTGAAATAACAGAAGAAATTGAATTGGAAAAAAACAAAAAGCACTCCATTGAAGTAGTGATTGATCGCGTTGTTGTCAAAGAAGGTGTAGCCGCTCGTTTGTCGGACTCTTTGGAATCAGCTCTTCGCCTTGGAGATGGGAAAGTAATTATTGATGTAATAGGTGAGGAAGAATTACTTTTTAGCGAGCATCATGCTTGTCCAAAATGTGGCTTCTCCATTGGAGAACTTGAGCCCCGCATGTTTTCATTTAATAGTCCGTACGGGGCGTGTCCGACGTGTGACGGGTTAGGAACGAAATTGGAAGTGGATAAAGATTTAGTGATTCCTAACTATGACTTAACACTTCATCAGCACGCAATTGCACCTTGGGAGCCAACAAGTTCTCAATACTATCCGCAGCTGCTTGAAGCCGTATGTACACATTACGGCATCGACATGGATGTGCCGGTTCGAGATATCCCGGAACATTTATTTGATAAAGTATTATATGGCAGCGGTAAAGAAAAAATTTACTTTCGCTATGAAAATGATTTTGGCCAAGTAAGAGAAAATCATATCGAATTTGAAGGTGTGCTTCGGAACGTAGAACGCCGTTATCATGAAACAAGTTCTGATTATATCCGTGAGCAAATGGAAAAATACATGGCTCAGCAAGCTTGTCCAAAATGTAAAGGAAATCGTTTAAAACGCGAAAGCTTAGCGGTGCTTATTGACGAAAAGCATATAGGAGATACAACACGCTTTTCAGTAAAAGAAGCATATGACTTTTTTGAAAGTCTCAGTTTATCTGAAAAAGACATGAAGATTGCGGATATGATACTGCGTGAAATTCGTGAGCGTCTAAGCTTTCTCATTAACGTGGGACTTGATTACTTAACATTGAACCGCTCTGCTGGAACTCTTTCAGGAGGGGAAGCGCAGCGCATTCGCTTGGCTACTCAAATCGGTTCTCGTTTGACGGGGGTTCTTTATATTTTAGATGAACCTTCTATCGGTCTTCATCAACGTGACAACGATCGCTTAATTCGCACAATGCAAGACATGCGCGATATTGGGAATACGTTGATTGTTGTAGAGCATGATGAAGATACGATGATGGCAGCTGATTATTTAATTGATATCGGACCAGGAGCGGGCGTACACGGGGGTGCCGTTGTTTCTCAAGGCACGCCTCAGGAAGTGATGGATGATGAAAATTCCTTAACGGGTCAATATCTATCAGGAGAGAAGTTTATTCCACTTCCAGCCGAAAGACGTTCGATAGATAAAGATCGGATGATTGAAATTATAGGAGCAAAAGAAAACAATTTAAAAAATGTAAAAGCAAAGCTTCCGTTAGGTGTATTCACAGCTGTTACAGGTGTATCTGGATCAGGTAAGAGTACGCTTGTAAATGATATCCTTCACAAATCATTGGCGCAAAAGCTGCATAAAGCAAAAAGCAAAGCAGGAGAACATAAAGAAATCAAAGGCATTGAACATTTAGATAAAGTCATTGATATTGATCAGTCTCCCATAGGCCGTACGCCTCGTTCAAACCCTGCAACCTATACAGGTGTATTTGATGACATTCGAGATGTATTTGCCCAAACAAACGAAGCAAAAGTGCGCGGATATAAAAAAGGCCGCTTTAGCTTTAACGTGAAAGGCGGCCGCTGTGAAGCTTGTCGAGGAGACGGTATTATTAAAATCGAAATGCATTTCCTGCCAGATGTATACGTTCCTTGCGAAGTCTGCCACGGCAAACGATATAACCGGGAAACTTTAGAAGTAAAATACAAAGATCAAAACATTTCAGATGTGTTGGATATGACAGTTGAAGACGCGCTTCACTTCTTTGAAAACATTCCAAAGATTAAGCGGAAGCTGCAGACCATTTACGATGTAGGACTTGGCTATATCACGCTTGGACAGCCGGCCACTACTTTATCGGGTGGAGAGGCCCAGCGTGTAAAGTTAGCTTCAGAGCTTCACCGTCGCTCAACAGGAAGAACGCTGTACATTTTAGACGAACCGACTACCGGTCTTCATGTCGATGATATCGCACGTTTATTAAAAGTGCTTCAGCGTTTAGTTGAAAATGGAGATACAGTTCTAGTGATCGAACATAATTTAGACGTGATCAAAGCAGCTGATTATCTACTTGATTTAGGGCCTGAAGGTGGAGATAAAGGCGGACAAATTGTGGCTACGGGTACGCCAGAAGAAGTGGCGAAAGTAAAAGAATCCTATACGGGCCATTATTTGAAGCCAATTTTAGAACGTGACCGTAAGCGTATGGAGAAAAAAGTTGAAAAAGCAGAGGCATTAACTCGTTAAAAGACACCAGCATTGGTGTCTTTTTTATAAAGAATGAAACTTTTTAACTCATTAAAACGTAATACATGATATAAGGAGCTGATTATTATGGAAGGAAATCGCATACTATCTTCCTTAAATTATTTTAGCGTTTTCTTTGCACCATTTTTATTACCTATTATTATTTATTTTGTTGTTCATAACATAGAAGTAAAGAAACATGCAAAAACTGCATTTTTGTCACATTTATTACCTATCGCTACAGCGATCTTGTTCTTATTTTTCTTGCTTCCTGCTCTTACTGGCTCTAGTGGAACGGTATTTATTCTTTTAATTGTAGCTTTAGTTGTTGTTTCTTTAGTTAATGTTGTTGTGTTTGTATGGAATATTGTAAAAGGGATACAAATATTAAGCAGATAAAAGTTAAATGACTAAAACGTAAAGAGGAGATGGAAGGTATGAGTGAAAAGCGCAAACAAATTTTACAGATGGTAGAAGAAGGGAAACTTAGCGTAGATGAGGCTTTAACCTTGCTGAATTCACTGGAAAAAGACTCAGCTAATGACTCTTACTATGCTACGCCTGATAAAGCTGAGCTATCCCCTTATGTAGGAGGAAAACAGAAAAAAACGTACGCTTCTAAGTCATCTCAAAGCTCTTTAAAGGAAAAATTATTTACATTTGTAGATCAAACGGTAAAAAAAGTAAAAGAAGGAGATTTAGATTTTAACTTTGGTCCTTCGATTGACGTTCAGCACATCTTTCAGCAATCAGAAGCATATATTCAAGAGATTGACGTAGATTTAGCAAATGGAAGCGTTCAACTCCGACCTTGGGGAAGTACAGAAGTACGAATAGAGTGTGAAGCTGCTATCTACAAAGTAGAGAATTCGGATGAAGCGCGCCGCACTTTCTTGCAGCATACCGCATTTTCCATCGAAAATGGCAAACTGCGCTTTGCAATTCAGCAAAAGCAAATGAAGGTGAAAGCGATTATTTATATTCCAGAAATGGAATATGAACGCGTCAAGCTCCGTATGTTTAATGGTTCAATCGATGGGGAAAGACTAAGCGTACGAGACCTGAAAGCCAAAACAGCTAATGGCACCATCCGCTTTTACGATGTGAATAGCCATTCTCTTGAAATGGAGACATCAAACGGGCATATGGAACTTTCTCGAATACTCGCTTCGAAATGTGAGCTTGAAACAATCAATGGAACGGTTAAATTTGATGGAGATACAAAAAAGATTGATGTTCAGACATTTAACGGGGATATTGATACGTATTTAAAAGGAGAGCGCATTGAAAAAGCATTTTTCAAAACGACTACAGGAAGCATTACGCTCTATACGCCGTCCCACCTCTCCGTTGATGGAGATTTGAAATCTAACTTTGGGAATTTTACGTGTACACTTCCTGAGATGGAAATAGTAGATGAGAAAAAAGAAACGGTGATGAAACAACTTCGTTTCAAAGCAAATGTCGCTTCGCCGAAAGGCTATAAATTGTTAGCTGAATCCAAAACAGGCTCAATTGTTATAAAATAGAAAATGCTTGTTTTAGTAAAAAAACAAAGGAGATGATTAACGTGCGAAAGTTGTATCGTTCGCGAACAAATCGCAAGCTTGCGGGTGTTATCGGCGGTATTTCTCAGTATATCGGAATAGATGCTTCACTACTCCGCGTATTGTTTATCATCAGTTTATTTTTTACAGTAGGTACTCCGGTCATTTTATATATGATTTTTGTGTTTTTAGTTCCAAATGAAGAAGGAGATTTCTAAAAATGTTATTGCGTGGAATCATTAGTATTTTAATCAATGCCCTCGTATTAATCGTAATCGCAGGTTATATTGACACCTTTCACTTGGAATCGGTCAGTGCAGCTATTATCGCGAGCTTAATTCTATCGATTTTGAATGTGTTTGTTAAGCCGATTTTAATTTTACTTACCCTGCCGGTGACATTTCTTACGCTTGGCCTATTCTTATTCGTCATTAATGCCATTACGCTGATGATTACACAAAGTGTTATGGGAGATTCTTTTAATATTGACGGGTTTGGTACAGCGCTTTTAGCCTCGGTAATTATGTCGCTTCTAAATGCGCTTATTCAACGAGTGATTGTTGAACCGCTTCAAAATAGAAGATAACTTTCTTGCAATATTTAATTTTCTAAAAAAGATGGTAAGGCGATGCAGCCTATGCCATCTTTTTTTTCTTTTCTTTCTGTATTAATGATAAAATAAAGTGGCTAGTAGAACCAAACGCGACATAAAAGCGAGAGTTGGATATACTGTAGACATGAACAGGTATATGACTGTTTATAAAAGGAGGATGCACGGTGGTTAAAGTACGTACAAAAGACATCATTGAGAAATTTAAATTAGAGCTTATTAGCGGAGAAGAAGGAATCGACCGCCCTATTTCAACGAGTGATATTTCACGTCCAGGTATTGAAATGGCAGGTTATTTTACATACTACCCAGCAGAACGTATCCAGCTGTTAGGTAAAACAGAACTATCATTTTTTAAACAGTTAGATGAGGAACAAAAAAAAGTTCGAATGGAAAAAATGTGTACAGATATCACGCCGGCTATCATTGTTTCCCGCGAAATGGATGTACCGAAAGAACTTATCGAAGCTTCAGAGCGTGAATCAGTTCCCGTGCTGCGTTCAAGCTTTAAAACAACGCGACTTTCCAGCCATTTAACGAATTTTCTTGAAAGCAGGCTAGCACCTACGACTGCCCTGCACGGCGTATTAGTTGATATATACGGAATTGGTGTATTAATCATGGGAAAAAGCGGCGTTGGTAAAAGTGAAACAGCTCTAGAGCTTGTTAAGAGGGGGCATCGTCTAGTAGCCGATGACTGTGTGGAAATCCGTCAAGAAGATCAAGACACCCTTGTAGGAAATGCGCCTGGTTTAATCGAGCATTTGCTTGAAATTCGAGGACTAGGGATCATCAATGTGATGACGCTATTCGGCGCAGGAGCTGTACGAAGCTATAAGCGAATTTCACTTGTTATTCAGTTAGAGACATGGGATCAGCAGAAACATTATGATCGCCTTGGTTTAGAAGAAGATAAAATGAAAATTATTGATACAGACGTTACAAAAATTACATTGCCAGTACGTCCGGGACGAAACTTAGCTGTTATCATTGAAGTGGCAGCAATGAACTTCCGCTTAAAGCGTATGGGTATTAACGCAGCAGAACAATTTTCTGCACGTCTAACAGATGTAATTGAAGAAGGAGACCGTGAAGATTTATAAGAAAGGGTGTTAACTTGTGGAAGCAACTATTCAGCCGTTAGATCGCGTTTTCCTTGAAATTGGCCCTCTAACGGTCTACTGGTATGGTGTCATTATCGGTGCAGGTGTTCTGTTGGGTCTTTATATTGCGACAAGAGAAAGCGTAAGAAGAGGCTTATCAAAAGATACATTTGTTGATCTTATTCTATTTGCTGTGCCAATAGCTATTATTTGTGCACGAATTTATTATGTATCCTTTGAATGGGGATACTATTCAAAGCATTTGAACGAAATACCTCAGATTTGGCAAGGCGGGATCGCCATTCATGGTGGCTTAATCGGAGGCGTATTAACTGCCATTGTGTATTCGAAAGTAAAAAAGATTTCATTTTGGAAGTTGGCTGATATTGCTGCGCCTAGTTTAATCCTTGGCCAAGCCATTGGGCGCTGGGGCAACTTTATGAATCAAGAGGCACATGGGGGGCCGGTTACCCGTGCTTTTTTAGAAGGGTTGCACCTTCCAAATTTTATTATTAACCAAATGTATATTAATGGTACATATTATCACCCTACGTTTTTATACGAATCATTATGGGATTTTGCCGGATTTATCCTGTTGATGGTACTTCGCCGCACCAGTCTGCGAAAAGGAGAAATTTTCTTATCTTATTTAATCTGGTACTCAGTTGGACGCTTCTTTGTAGAAGGGCTTCGCACGGATAGTTTAATGCTGACGCATACACTCAGAATCGCTCAAGTTGTTTCACTTGCACTGATTGTCATAGCCATTATTTTAATTATTATCCGCCGCGTGACGGGAATGAGTAAACAGAAATACTTAGAGAATGAAGAAACACAATCTAAGGCGTAAATGAAGAAAAGCTACAAGGTTTAGACAAATTTGATTTGACGCAAGGGAAGGAAATAAATAATGACGATTAATACGGTTTTGTTTGATTTAGACGGTACGTTAATTGATACAAATGAATTAATTATTGCTTCGTTTACTCATACGCTTAATCACTATTATCCTGAACAATACACTCGTGAAGATATTTTACAGTTCATGGGTCCGCCTTTATACGACACGTTTGTAGAAATGGATAAAACGAAAGTAAACGAAATGATTGAGATGTATCGCACGCATAATCTAGCCAATCATGATTTGCTTGTGAAAGAATTTGAAGGCGTACTTGAAACAGTTAAATGGCTGCACGAGCAGAATTATAAATTAGGTATTGTCACAACTAAGCAAAGAAATACGGTCATGATGGGGCTTAAGTTAACAAAGTTAGATCAGTTCTTTGATACGATTGTCGCAATTGAAGACGTAACAAATGCAAAGCCGCATCCTGAGCCGGTCGAAAAAGCGCTGAATCTGCTTGATGCTAAACCTGAAGAAGCGCTGATGGTAGGAGATAACCATCACGATATCGTTTCCGGCCAAAGAGCTTACACGAAAACAGCTGGAGTTGCTTGGAGTGCAAAAGGAAGAGATCATATCGCTTCTTATAACCCTGATATTATTTTAGAAAATATGACGGATTTAATTGATATATTAAAAGGAGAACGTCAGTGAGAAAAACAACGCGCTATCCGGTTAAAGGAGCTAACTCCCTTTGGCATGTCTATAAGACCGTGCCTTTTTGGAAAGTAGTGCGCAACTTCCTCATCATTCAATGCGCTCGTTATACGCCTTTTCTTTCGATGAAAAACTGGCTGTATAAAGCGTGCTTAGGGATGAAAGTAGGACCTCAAACATCCTTTGCCCTTATGGTGATGCTTGATATTATGTTTCCTGAAAAAATACAAGTAGGACGCAATACGGTCATTGGATACAATACCACTATTCTCGCTCATGAATATCTGATAACGGAATATCGTCTTGGAGATGTCATCATTGGGGATGAAGTGATGATTGGAGCAAATAGCACCATCCTTCCAGGTGTAACAATCGGCAACGAAGCGGTTGTAGCGGCTGGAACGGTGGTTCATAAAGATGTAGCACCCGGTTTCTTTGTTGGAGGTAACCCTATGCGTGTCATCTATACAAAAGAAGAAATGGAAAAGCGCAGGGAAGCAGAACCTAAAGCCACAACTTAGCAAGAACTAAGCTGTGGTTTTTTTTGTAAATTTGAACAGCTGGCGGTTGACGGCTGACTTTATCGGGTGTAAACTATCAATAACTTTAATTTGTTATTTCGCTAATACATTAGCGCGATAAAGTAAAATCAACCTATCAATGGTTCCTTAATAGATAAAATCAAGCTTAAAGGACGTGTCAGAATGTCAAAGTTATTTATGTTTGAAAAACCCCTTGGAATGAGAGATACCCTGCCAGCTCTTTTTGAAAGAAAAAAACAAGTTCGCAGTCAGCTGGCAGATGAAATCAGCAGCTGGGGCTATCAATATATGGCAACACCTACTGTGGAATACTACGAGACGGTAGGAAGTGCATCAGCTATTTTAGATCAACAATTGTTTAAACTTTTAGATAAAGAAGGGCATACGCTTGTGCTGCGACCGGATGTAACAACGCCATTTGCACGTGTGGCCGCTTCAAAACTTTTAAATAATTCTCCTTTGCGCTTAGCTTATGAAGCAAATGTATTCCGAGCTCAGCAGCGTGAGGGTGGCCGCCCGGCGGAGTTTGAACAAATAGGCGTTGAGCTAATTGGAGATGCTACGATGAGCAGCGATGCTGAAGTCATTGCTCTCATGATCGGCGCATTAAAAAGAGCGGGACTTAAATCATTTAAAGTCGCAATTGGCCACATCGGGTTCGTTAATTCGCTTTTTTTAGAGATTGTCGGAAATGAAGAACGTGCTAACGTGCTTCGCCGCTTTTTATATGAGAAAAATTACGTGGGTTATCGTAATCATGTAAAAGATTTGAATTTATCTTCTATCGATAAACAGCGTCTCCTTCAGCTGCTTAACCTGCGTGGAGATGAAAAGAAGATTGAAGAAGCGGTTGAACTCGTTGAAAACGAAGCTGGGCAAAAAGCAGCTGGTGATTTGAAAAAGCTATGGAATATGCTTGATGCGTACGGTGTAACGGATGAAATTAAAATTGATTTTAACTTAGTCAGTCATATGAGCTATTACACAGGTATTTTATTTGAAGTTTTTGCTGAAAACGTTGGTTTCCATATCGGTAATGGAGGACGTTATGACCAGCTTCTTGAAAAATTCGCGTCTAAAACACCAGCTACAGGATTTGGAATTCAGCTCGACCGCTTAATTGAAGCGCTGGGCGAAGAAGTATATGAGCCTTCAGTAGTATACGGCATATTATATAGTCAAGAGCGTTTAGATGAGGCATTAGCTTTAGCTGCTGAACAGCGCAAGCAAGGATACCGGGTAGTGACTCAGGAAATTGCGGGCGTTGATGATGTTGATGTATTTACTGCACAGTTTGAAGAAGTCACGTTTCTAATTGGAAAACGAGGCAAGGGGGGACAATAATGAGTGAACTATTAACAATTGCAATGCCAAAAGGACGTATTTTTGAAGAAGCAGCTGAACTTTTGCGTCAAGCAGACTTTCAATTGCCGCCAGAATTTGACGATTCGCGCAAGCTGATTGTAGACATTCCTGAAGAGAACATGCGCTTTATTTTAGCGAAACCAATGGACGTTACTACTTATGTAGAATACGGAGTAGCGGATCTTGGTATTGCAGGCAAAGACGTAATGTTAGAAGAAGAACGAGATGTCTATGAGCTGTTGGATTTAAATATTAGTAAATGTCATCTGGCCGTTGCCGGCTTGCCTAATGCTAAAAAATCAGAAATTGCTCAAAAAGTGGCAACCAAATATCCAAATGTAGCATCTACTTATTTCAGGGAGCAAGGAGAGCAAGTAGAGATTATTAAATTGAATGGTTCGATTGAATTAGCGCCTTTAATCGGCCTTGCTGATCGGATTGTTGATATTGTATCAACAGGACAAACACTAAAAGAGAACGGACTTGTTGAATTGGAGCACATTGAAGATATTACATCGCGTTTGATTGTGAACCCTGTAAGCTATCGTTTAAAAGACGAACGAATTGATGATTTAGTGAATCGTTTAGCCCAAGTGGTTCAACCTGTATAAAAGAGGTGACATACATTGAAAATTACACGTGTAACAGAACAAGTGAGCTTAAAGCGTACGATTGATCAAGGGACGAGTGCTCAAAGAGAAATTGTCGTAAATATTTTAAAACAAGTGCAAGAGCAAAAAGACGAAGCTTTAAAAAGATATACAGCCCAATTTGACGGCGTTGAGCTTTCTTCTTTGCTTGTGACAGAACAAGAAAAGAAGCGTGCTTATGAGCTGGTTGATGCAGATATGCTGTCAATCATTCGTGAAGCTGCTGACAACATTCGTGATTACCACGAAAGAATGGTCGAGCAGTCTTGGATGACAACAAAAGAAGACGGCACCATTTTAGGGCAGAAAGTAACGCCTTTAGATGCAGTAGGTGTTTATGTACCGGGAGGTCTTGCAGCGTATCCTTCTTCCGTTTTAATGAATGTCATTCCTGCTCAAGTGGCAGGTGTAAAACGTATCGTGATGGTTTCACCTCCAGGAAAAGACGGCGCGCTTCCTGCTGGAGTAGTTGTAGCAGCGAGTGAGCTTGGGGTCGAAGAGATTTATAAAGTAGGGGGAGCTCAGGCAGTAGGAGCACTTGCCTATGGAACAGAAACAATTCAACCCGTCGATAAAATTGTAGGGCCTGGTAATATCTTTGTTGCATTGGCGAAGAGAGAAGTATATGGCTTAGTAGACATTGACTCAATTGCTGGACCTAGTGAAATTGTCGTACTAGCAGACGATACGGCTAAGCCGAACGAAGTGGCCGCTGATTTATTGTCTCAAGCAGAACATGACAAATTAGCTTCAAGTATTTTAGTTACGCCTTCTATGAAGTTAGCCGAAGCTGTTAAAGAAGAAGTGGAAAGGCAAGTAGAATCTTTACCACGTAAAGAAATTGCCAAACCTTCTATTGATAACCATGGCGCTATTTATGTGACCGGGTCATTAGAAGAAGCGGTTGAAGCTGTGAATCAATTAGCCCCTGAGCATTTAGAAATTATGACTGAAAGTCCGCTTGAACTTTTAGGTTCCATTCGTCATGCCGGTGCTATTTTTCTAGGAAGATACAGTTCAGAACCTGTTGGCGATTATTTCGCTGGACCAAACCATGTTCTTCCAACCAATGGGACAGCAAAATTCTCAAGTCCTTTATCAGTTGATTCATTTGTGAAGAAGTCTAGTATTATTTCATACAGCCAACAAGCCCTGCATAAAAATGTCTCAAAAATCGCAGCGTTTGCTCGTTTAGAAGGGCTAGAAGCTCATGCAAGGGCGGTTGAAGAACGCTTTAAAAAATAAGGCGGAGATTAAAAAAAAGAGTAGAAATGTTCTTTTCTTTACTTATTACATGCACAGTTGAAAGGAGTTTCACAATGAGAGAGTCAAGTATTAAACGTACAACAAACGAAACGGATATTGCATTAGCGATTGGAATCGATGGAGAAGGAAAAGCGAACATTGATACAGGCGTTCCTTTTTTAAATCATATGCTCGATTTATTTACAAAACACGGACAGTTTAACCTTGATGTAAAAGCAGATGGAGACACGGAGATTGATGATCACCATACAACGGAAGATATCGGTATTTGCCTTGGTCAAACCTTCAAAGAAGCGCTCGGTGATAAAAAAGGAATTAAACGCTATGGAAATGCGTTTGTACCAATGGATGACGCGTTAGCCCAAGTCGTAGTAGATTTAAGCAATCGTCCTCATTTTGAATTTAAAGGTGACATTCCCGCTTCGCGCGTCGGTACATTTGATACAGAGCTTGTATATGAATTTTTATGGAAATTTGCATTAGAATCTCGCATGAATGTACATGTAATCGTACACTACGGTAAAAATACGCACCACATTATTGAAGCGGTATTTAAGGCATTAGCACGTGCTTTGGACGAAGCGACAACGATTGATCCGCGTGTCAAAGGTGTGCCCTCGACGAAAGGGATGTTGTAAATGATTGGCATTATTGACTATGGGATGGGAAACTTATACAGCGTAAGTAAAGCTCTTGAACGATTAAACTATGACTATATCATCTCCGCAGATCCTGCAGAACTAAGAAAGGCAAAAGGGCTGATTCTTCCTGGAGTTGGAGCATTCAAAGATGCGATGGAACAGCTGAATCAAACAAAGCTGACGGACTTTATTAAAGAAGAAGTAGAAAAAGGAATGCCTTTGCTTGGAATTTGTTTAGGTATGCAGCTTTTATTTGAAGAAAGCGATGAGAACGGTGTAACAAAAGGGCTGGAACTGTTAAAAGGGAGAGTCGAGCGTATTCCCGGCATTACTGCCGAAGGACAGACATATAAAGTTCCGCATATGGGCTGGAACTCTTTAGATTTTCATCAGCAGTCCGCTCTGCTTGATGGAATCAGTGCAGGTCACGTGTACTTTGTTCACTCTTATTACGTAAAAACAAACGACCAAGACGTGCTTTTAGCAACAAGTCCTTATGATGTTGAAGTTCCAGCAGTTGTTGGAAAAGAACACGTATTTGGCACTCAATTCCACCCTGAAAAAAGCAGTGCAATCGGAATGCAAATGCTTCAAAATTATGCAAACTTCGTAGAGAAAAGGAGCCCATCGTATGAGCAAATTTGAAATATATCCAGCCATTGATATGCGCGGAGGGAAGTGCGTCCGTTTGCTTCAAGGAGATTACACAAAAGAAACGGTGTACGGAGACTCTCCGGTAGATATGGCCACACAATTCGCAAGTGAAGGCGCTCAGTGGATTCACATGGTTGATTTAGACGGCGCAAAAGCGGCTAAGCGCGTGAATGATGAATTTGTGCTAGGCGTGAAAAAGAAATTAAATGTACGTGTGCAAATTGGAGGAGGCATTCGCTCAGAAGCTGACGTTGCTTACTATTTAGAAAACGGAATTGACCGCGTTATTTTAGGAAGTGCAGCTATTTCAAATCCTGAATTTGTGAAAAAAATGTTGAAGGAATATGGTGCGCGTATTGCTATTGGTATTGATGCACGTGATGGCTATGTTGCGACGGAAGGCTGGGTGGAAACATCTACAATCAAAGCGACAGAACTAGGAAAAGAATTGGCTAATGCTGGTGCGGAAACATTTATTTTCACGGATATTTCTACAGATGGTATGCTGTCTGGTCCTAATGTGGAAGGAATTGTTGAAATGGCTAAGGCTACTGGAAAAGGTGTGATTGCATCAGGGGGAGTTAGTAAGCTTGCTGATCTAGATGCACTAAAGAAATATGAAGCTGACGGCGTTATTGGTGCGATTGTAGGGAAAGCACTTTATACAAATAAGTTTACAGTAGCTGAAGCACTTCAAGAGGTGAAAGCGTAATGATTACAAAACGAATCATTCCTTGTTTAGATGTAAAGGACGGCCGTGTGGTAAAAGGAGTTCAGTTTGTGGAACTTCGAGATGCAGGAGATCCTGTAGAGTTGGCGAAATTTTATGATGAAGAAGGCGCAGATGAATTAGTCTTTTTAGATATTTCTGCTTCTCATGAAGGACGCAAAACAATGGTACATGTTGTAGAAGAAGTAGCATCTCAGCTAGCGATTCCTTTTACGGTGGGCGGAGGAATTAATGCATTAGAAGATATGAAGAGAATGCTTCGTGCTGGTGCAGACAAAGTGTCATTAAATACAGCGGCCGTACTCAATCCAGCACTGATTACAGAAGGGTCCGACTTTTTTGGAGCTCAGTGTATTGTGGTAGCAATCGATGCTAAGTACGATGAAAGCTTACAATCATGGCGAGTCTATACACACGGAGGCCGCAATGCAACGGACTGGGAAGTAATCGACTGGGCAAGAGAAGCAGTGAAGCGCGGTGCGGGTGAGATCTTGTTAACGAGCATGGATAAAGACGGCGAAAAGTCAGGGTTTGATTTAGCGTTAACCAAAGCAGTCAGCCAAGCGGTGAGCGTTCCTGTTATTGCTTCTGGCGGCGCAGGAAATGGTCAAGATTTTGTCGATGCGTTTGAAAAAGGAGAAGCTGACGCGGCTTTGGCGGCTTCGATCTTTCACTATAAAGAAACATCTGTAAAAGAAATTAAAAGCTATGCAAAACAACAAGGAGTGAGCATTCGATGACGATTGAAAACATTAAATTCAACAGTGATGGACTTGTGCCAGCTATTGTACAAGATGCTGTGAGCAAAGAAGTTTTAACATTGGCTTATATGAACGAAGAATCACTTCAAAAATCAATTGATACACGTGAAACATGGTTTTACAGCCGTTCTCGACAAGAGTTATGGCACAAGGGCGCAACCTCTGGGAACACACAAAAAATTGTGAGCATGGCATATGACTGTGATGCTGATTCTCTTGTTGTAAAAGTGGAGCCTCAAGGTCCTGCTTGTCATACGGGGGCTTACAGCTGTTTTAATGAAACAATTCTTGGCGAAAATAAACAAAATGATAATCGGTTTGCTATTATTAATGAGCTAGAAGAAGTGATTGCTAAGCGTGAAGCTGAAATGCCAGAAGGAGCTTATACGACGTACTTATTCGATAAAGGCGTAGATAAAATCCTCAAAAAAGTAGGAGAAGAAGCAGGTGAAGTGATTATTGCAGCAAAAAATCGTGACCATGATGAGCTGAAGTGGGAAGTTGCGGATTTACTGTACCACGTACTTGTTTTACTTCGTGAGCAAAAGCTGCCTTTGGACGATGTCCTATCAGTATTAAAGGAACGTCACTCTAGCTAATAGCTACATAGTGAAAGGAGAGAAGGAGTTGTCTCATTTTAGATAAAAGAGGCAAAACCTTCTCTTATTTGCGTCAAGAAACGACTGCTTGCAGGCTCCTTTTTTGAATAGAGGTATTAAACTTCTTGGCAAATGTGATATACTACGAACGTCGAAATTATCAACTTATTTGGAGGGCTTAATGGAAAAACACTCAAAAGTAATTCAAAAAATGGCACAAGTAATTCCATTTTCGCAAACGGGTGACTTCTATTTCGAAAAAGCGCTGCAGGCGTTTGAAGAAGAGGAGTCAGATAAAGCGCTCAAGTATTTAACGCGTGCAAACAAAGAAAATGCCCGTAATCCACAGCTTCTTACAAACGTTGGAGTAGCTTTAACGGAGCAGGGAGATTATCAAGATGCCAACGAGCTTTTTCTCCATGTGATTCATCATATGGACGATACATTAGGAAGCTGTTACTACTATATAGCCAACAGCTATGCGCATCTTGGACTGTTTGAAGAATCAAAAAAATACGCGATGTATTACATTGAGCATTTTCCAAATGGTGACCTCTTTCGATCGGCTACAGATCTGTTAGATTTACTATCAATTGATGTGGATGAAGAAGATGAAGAGCCTAAAAATCAGCTAGGCGACATGCTGATTATAAAACAAGAACAAGCAAAACGACTGCTTGAAGCAACGAATTTTGAAGAAGCAGTGGATTTGTTAACTGAAATAATTGATGAGTATCCAGAATTCTGGTCTGCATATAATAATTTAGCGTTAGCTTATTTTTATTTAAATAAAATTGATGAGGCAATGGATTTGCTGAATGAAGTATTGGAGAAAAACCCTGGAAATCTTCATGCGTTATGCAATCAGCTGATTTTCTATTATTATTGCCATAAGCATAAAGAAGTTGAGGAGCTTACAGACGGGCTTAGCCGCGTTTATCCGATGTCATTTGAACACCGCTATAAGCTTGGAGCAACATTTGCGTTGATTGGTCAATACAAACTATCATACAGATGGTTAAAAAAGCTTTATACACAAGGTTTTCAAGGAGACAACTCATTTCATTATTGGCTTTCATACGCCTCTTACTATACTGGACATGAAGCCTTCTCTAAAGAAATGTGGAAGCTGGCATTGGAAGACGTTCCTGATAAAGAAGGAGAGGAGCCTTGGCGCATCAGTCAAAAAGCTGCGAAGGTTTTTCAATCGAAAGTGGATGTTACAGCGAAAAAGAAGTGTGCAACAAACAATGTTCACGATCAGCTTTACAGCTTGTATATGGCAAAAAAGCTTCCTGAACAGCAGCGTCTGCTTCTTTTAGAAGAAATCAAATCGTCCATACATATGAGTACACTTTTGGATGAAGTATATACGTATGTATGGCAGGATAAACAACATGTGATTTTTGAGGTGGCAGATGTTATTGAACTGGAGATGGAATCGCAGACTGAAAGTGATACCCAGGATCTTTTAAGCTTTTGGTTTTATGTATATGTACAGGTATATAAACAATCCTATGATTTTCAGCATGTGAACGTAAATGCATGGGCTGCAGCCGTCACATATATATGGGCGAAAGAACAAAACCAGTCTATTACTCAAGCCGATGCGGCAAAACAATATTCCATTTCGGCTGCAACAGTTAGAAAGTACAGTAAAATTGTGAATACGTTATTAAATTGAGCAAAAAAATAGACGATAATAGGAAGAACATATTAGGATAGTGGTAACGAAATAATTATCCATAAATTTGGAATCAACTACGAAGGAATTTCCTAAAAGGAGTGTAAAGAAATGACAGAAGAAAAAATTTATGATGTCATTATTATTGGGGCAGGTCCAGCAGGTATGACTGCTGCTGTATATACATCTCGTGCAGATTTATCAACACTAATGATTGAACGCGGAATTCCAGGCGGTCAAATGGCTAATACGGAAGATGTAGAAAACTATCCAGGTTATGATCATATCCTTGGTCCTGACCTTTCTAACAAAATGTTTGAGCATGCAAAAAAATTCGGTGCGGAATATGCGTACGGTGATATTAAAGAAATCATCGACGGAGAAGAATACAAGACAGTTCGTGCAGGCAGCAAAGAATATAAAACACGTTCAGTAATCGTTGCTACTGGTGCTGAATATAAAAAATTAGGTGCGCCAGGAGAAAAAGAACTAGGCGGCCGCGGCGTATCTTATTGTGCTGTATGTGACGGTGCATTCTTTAAAGGTAAAGAGCTAGTCGTTGTAGGCGGTGGAGACTCTGCGGTTGAGGAAGGCGTATATTTAACACGCTTCGCAACAAAAGTAACAATTATTCACCGACGCGATGAGCTTCGCGCGCAGAAAATCCTACAGCAGCGTGCATTTGACAACGAAAAAGTTGATTTTATTTGGAATACAACAGTCAAAGAAGTAAATGAAAAAGACGGTAAAGTAGGCAGCGTAACGTTAGTAGACACAAAAACAGGTGAAGAGCGCGAGTTTGGTGCGGACGGCGTATTCATTTATGTTGGAATGGTTCCACTAACAAAACCATTCGAAAGCCTAAACATCACGAATAAAGAAGGATATATTGAAACGAACGAGCAAATGGAAACAAAAGTACCAGGTGTGTTCGCAGCTGGAGACGTTCGTGAAAAGGCTCTTCGTCAAATTGTAACAGCTACAGGTGATGGCAGCATTGCTGCTCAAGCGGCTCAGCACTATGTAGAAGAGTTAAAAGAAAAGTTAAAAGCTATTCAGCAATAAGGCTGAAATCAATCGTTTACAAAACGTAATTCGGTTTTAACTGTTCTGTAACACCTGTGAAACATTGATGGGGTACTATATAGATAGTAATTGACCCCCTTTTATAAAATATATGTATGTCGGGCATAGGACGTGTTCCTATGCCTCTTTTTTTTGACTATAACAGATTGAATTTACGTATATAACAGCAAGCGTTTATTTTCAGAAAATTTAGTAATAGTTAGTTCATCTCCGTTGTGAGAGAAGTTTGTTTCGTAGTATAATAAAAGAAAATGTCAGTATACATATGATGAGGTGGAAAACATGCAAAGGGTCACAAATTGTGTATTAATGAAAGACGATAAAGTATTGTTGCTTCAAAAGCCACGAAGAAACTGGTGGGTGGCCCCGGGTGGGAAAATGGAGCAAGGAGAATCTGTAAAAGACTCTGTTGTAAGAGAATTTCGTGAAGAAACAGGAATTTATTTGAAAAATCCCACTGTAAAAGGTATTTTTACATTTACGATGAAAGAAAACGATCAAATTTCATCTGAGTGGATGATGTTTACTTTTTTTGCTACAGATTTTGATGGGACAAATGTGCTAGAATCAGAAGAAGGCAAACTCGGTTGGCATAATTTGAGTGAAGTAAGTGAATTGCCGATGGCCCCGGGAGATCATCACATTATCGATTATGTAGCAAAAGGGTCGGGTGTTATTTATGGCAACTTTACGTATACAACGGATTTCGAGTTATTATCTTATCGAATTGATCCTTGTTAATGATAAATAGACATGTATGCATAGATTGAGGGGGATGAAAAATGAGTACTGGGTCTGTAAGCGATATTCAATTAGTGATTATTACTGGAATGTCAGGTGCAGGAAAAACAGTAGCAATTCAGAGTTTTGAAGATTTAGGGTTCTTTTGTGTAGATAATTTACCCCCTACATTGCTACCGAAATTTTTGGAACTCATGAAAGAGTCAGGGAATAAAATGAATAAAGTTGCTCTTGTTATGGATTTGCGAGGCAGAGAGTTTTTTGAAAGCCTATTTGAAGCATTAGATAACATGAGTGAAACAACGTGGGTCACGCCACAAATTTTATTTTTAGATGCAAAAGATTCTGTACTGGTGACGCGCTACAAAGAAACGAGACGTTCACATCCGCTAGCTCCTTCGGGTTTACCGTTAGAAGGAATTGGTATGGAACGGGAGCTGCTTGAGGAGTTAAAAGGAAGAGCTCAGCTTATTTATGAGACATCAGAGTTAAAGCCAAGAGAGCTTAGAGAAAAGATTTTAACTCAGTTTTCTTCGCACGCTTCACAAGTTTTTACTGTTAATGTGATGTCATTTGGTTTTAAATACGGGGTGCCTATTGACGCTGATTTAGTCTTTGATGTGCGCTTTTTGCCAAACCCTCACTATATTGACCATATGCGTCCTAAAACAGGGCTTGAAGAAGAGGTTTCTTCTTACGTATTAAAATGGACGGAAACTCAAAAGTTCATTGAAAAAGTAGTAGACCTACTTTCGTTTATGCTTCCGCAGTACAAGCGAGAAGGTAAAAGCCAGCTGGTCATCGCTATAGGGTGTACAGGGGGACAGCATCGCTCCGTCACATTAGCTGAATATTTAGGTCACCATTTCCAGAATGAATACAAAACTCATATTTCTCATCGTGACATTGAGAGGAGAAAGGAAAATCATAGATGAGCAGTGAACAGCTTCCAAAAGTTGTCGTCATTGGGGGAGGAACGGGTTTACCAGTGCTGTTAAGAGGGTTGAAGGAATACCCTCTTGATCTTACAGCTATCGTAACCGTAGCAGACGACGGGGGAAGTTCTGGCCGATTGCGCGATGAACTTGAAATCCCTGCTCCTGGTGATATTCGAAATGTGCTAGCTGCTTTATCTGATGTAGAGCCACTAGTTGAAGAGCTTTTTCAACATCGATTTGATACAGGAAATGAGCTTACAGGCCATTCTCTTGGCAATTTGTTGCTTGCAGCTATGACGTCTATTACTGGCGATTTTGTGCATGCTATACGAGAAATGAGCAAAGTACTAAACGTCAGAGGGAAAGTGCTTCCGGCAGCTAATCAAAGTGTTGTGCTGCATGCGGAGATGCAAGATGGATCCATCGTAACAGGTGAATCTAAAATTCCAGAAGTTAATAAAAAAATTAATAAAGTGTTTTTATCGCCTGCCGATGTGAAACCGCTTGTCGAGACAATAAAAGCTATTCGACGCGCCGATTTAATTGTATTGGGGCCGGGAAGTCTTTATACAAGTATTTTGCCGAATTTACTGGTGCAAGATATTTGTAATGAGCTTTGTTCGACAAAAGCAAAGAAAGTGTACGTGTGCAACGTGATGACGCAGCCGGGTGAGACATTGGGTTTTAAGGCAAGTGATCATATTAAAGCGCTTTACAACCATATGCCGTGTGCGTTTTTAGATGCGATTATTGTCAATAATGCACCTATTCCGGCACCTTTAAAAAAGAAATATCAAGTAGAGCAGGCTCAGCCTGTAGAATATGACCGTGAAGTATTGCTAAAATTAGGGTTAGAAGTGATTGAAGATCAAATTATTCAGTATGACGGCAGCGTAATTAGGCATGATACAAAAAAAGTAGCAAAGCTTGTGTATTCTATGCTGACATCGCTGCAAGGTAAAGCGAATACTGGTGTTTAACACTATTTCCGTATGTAGATTGGAGGTGAAGTTATGTCATTTGCATCAGAAACAAAAAAAGAGTTAACGAATTTAGAAGTCAAGGATTGCTGTGCAAAAGCAGAGCTCTCTGCATTAATTCGAATGAATGGTTCACTTTCTTTTTCGAATAAAAAATTCACAGTTGATGTCCAAACTGAAAATGCAGCGATTGCTCGACGCATTTATGTCCTGCTTAAGAAAAATTATGATGTGTCAGTAGAACTGCTTGTACGTAAGAAAATGCGGCTGAAGAAAAACAATGTGTATATTGTTCGATTAGTAGAGAAAACAAGAATGCTTTTGGAAGACTTAAAAATTGTAGAAGAAGGATTCACGTTTACACATCGTATTTCACCAGAGCTAGTACAAAAGAAATGCTGTAAGCGATCCTACTTAAGAGGCGCATTTTTAGCCGGTGGCTCTATTAATAACCCGGAGACATCATCGTACCATCTTGAAATCTTCTCATTGTATGAAGAGCACAACGAAGCTTTATGCAATTTAATGAACGAATTTCAATTGAATAGTAAAACATTAGAACGGAAAAAAGGCTATATTAACTATTTGAAAGAAGCTGAAAAAATTACGGAGTTTCTAAATATCATTGGAGCCCATAACGCTCTTTTACGGTTTGAGGATGTAAGAATTGTCCGAGATATGCGAAATTCCGTTAATCGCTTAGTTAATTGTGAAACAGCTAACTTAAACAAAACAATCGGAGCGGCCATTCGTCAAGTGGAAAACATTCGTTATATTGATGAAACAGCTGGATTAGATATCTTACCAGAAAAGCTGAGAGAAATTGCTCGTTTGCGTGTGGAATATCAAGACGTTACGTTAAAGGAGCTTGGTGAGATGGTATCTGGAGGTCAAATTAGCAAATCAGGCATTAACCATCGATTGCGTAAAATTGACCAAATAGCAGACAAGCTTCGCGCCGGTCAGCCAGTCACATAAGGGGAATTGCAAGGGGGAGGATTTTATCATGGAAAAACAAGTAGAAGTAAAATTAAAAACGGGATTACAAGCTCGTGTTGCGGCACTATTCGTGCAAGAAGCAACTCGTTTTACATCTGATGTGTACTTGAAGAAAGATGAGAAAGTAGTCAACGCTAAAAGTATCATGGGGTTAATGAGCTTAGCGATTAATAACGGTTCTCTTATTACGCTCATTGTTGAAGGGGTAGATGAAAAAGAAGCAATGGATGCGTTAGTCGCTTACGTAGAGAACGATGCATAAAAAAGCCTTTCCCAAAGTGGGAAAGGCTTTTTTCTTATTTAGGGTCGTTTTCTAATACTTTGTCAATTAGACCGTATTCTAAAGCGCGTTCAGCAGTCATGAAATTATCACGATCTGTATCACGTTGTAGCACTTCTAACGGTTGACCTGTACGCTCAGCTAAAATTGAATTTAGTTTTTCACGTAAGAATAGAATACGTTTTGCCGCAATTTCGATTTCAGTAGCTTGTCCTTGAGCACCACCAAGAGGTTGATGAATCATTACTTCGCTGTTTGGAAGAGCAAAACGTTTGCCCTTTTCACCAGCAGCCAGTAAGAAAGCACCCATTGATGCAGCCATACCGATACAAATTGTAGAAACTTTTGGCTTAATGAATTGCATCGTATCATAGATAGCCATTCCAGCTGTAATAGAGCCACCTGGGCTGTTGATATAAAGTGAGATATCTTTTTCTGGGTCTTCAGCAGCTAAGAATAGAAGCTGAGAAACGATCGAGTTAGCTACATTATCATCAATAGCACTACCTAAAATAATAATGCGGTCTTTTAATAAACGTGAATAAATGTCATAAGCACGTTCACCACGGTTTGTTTGTTCAATAACTGTAGGAATTAAGTTCATATTAAATTCCTCCTTAACAAGAATAATTTGTTATGTACCTATAATACACGTATGGTCAATAAAGGTCAAACAAAAGAACCTCTACTACACATATTCGCTTAAAAGACTATGTATTCCTCTTTAACATTATTAAAATTTTTCCCCCTTCTAAAAAAAATAAACGTAGTATTCTATTGAAAAGAGAAGTTTTCTCTCCTATAATGGAAGTTGTGACAAATATGCCCTCGTAGTGTAGTGGATAGCACAAGAGATTCCGGTTCTCTTAGGGTGGGTTCGAATCCTGTCGAGGGCGTCTTAAAACGTTGCGGATTACGCAACGTTTTTTATTTTGAGTAAAAAGGCTCATCTTCTCAAAAAATAATATTTATTTTCCTTCTATAACCCTTTATACGCGTAAGGAAGCAAGAAATTAATTCCATTGTACCGGTTGCGGAATTTGTCAGAATACTATAAAACAGTATATAAGGAAAAGAAACACGGAGGAGGAATAAATATGAAATACATGAACAAACTTTTCATTGTCAGTGCATCGGTAGCCCTATTACTATCTGCATGCGGGACGAACGAAGATTCTGCTCAGCCGAAGTCTAATGATCAAGCAGAAAATGTTCAGCAGGATACAGCTTCTAAATCTGATCAAACATCAGGCGCTGCAAAAGAAGAGTCGAAAAAAGATGCGGATTCTGCTGAGGTCTCAGCCGAACCTTCAGGAAGTCAATCATCGACTAGCGAAACGGCGGAAGGTGGACAGTCAAGGTCTTCTTCAGAAACAAAACTAACAAAAAGCCCAGAACAAGATTATTCTATTCAAGTAATGGACGGCTATAAACTAACGGGTGAAGAACCTGGAAAAGATGCGTTAGTGTTAACTTCAGATGATTCTCAATTTATGCGTATTGAAATGCTTTCATCAGAAGCATCGCTGGATGACGCTGCTCAATCTGTTAAACAAACGGCAACAGCAGTTAATAAAAATGCAGCAGAGAAAAAGAATCTTGAAGAGAATGGAATCTTCAAAGATTCTGTTTGGTATGAAGCCACATCTGGCGATCATACGGTAAACGCCGTGTTGGTTAAAGGAAAGAAACCAATGAAGCTAACCATTTTTACGAAAAATGACGCAGAAAACTTAGACAAGTTTATGCAAATGGCACAAACTATTCAATAAGCAATTCTTCTATATATTATACAAATGCAGAAAATTCGACATGACGAAGAAAACGTCATGTCGAATTAGTACTCGGATCATGTAGTAGGCGCGAATTATAATGAAAAGTTATAAAGGTGTATAGCTCTATTACTTTTTTGATGGTTAGTAACTAAAAATAGGATGAAATGCTTCGTTAACAAAGGTTGACGGAGATTTTTTGATGAAAAAATTACATATAAAAAATAGTTACATGCTCTTTGAAAGCGTTTTTATAGTAAAATAGATGAAGGGGAGGGGAGAAATAATGGAGATTGGATTATTTCAGCAGCAGTCGTTAAAACTGACGATGTCAAAAGAATTATCACAAGCTATTTCTCTTTTACAATATTCATCGATGGATATTGTAGCGTTTTTACATGAGCAGGCGCTTCAAAATCCGCTTATAGATTTTTCAGAGCTGCCCGTCAATACATCTCACAATCAAAAAAATCATGCAACTTCTGATTCAACAGATTATATGAGCAGTATACCAGCTCCTAAAGAAACGCTGTACGAACATTTAATGAATCAATCCGCATTATTAAAATTAGATGAATGTGAGCAGGCAGCCGTTGAGTTTGTTATTCATAGTCTGGATGATGCTGGCTATTTGCACGATGAGTTAATCATACTTGCTAACCAGCTTGGCCAAGATCAAGAGCAGGTTGAAAAGGCTCTTCAACTTGTGCAGCAGATGGACCCGGCAGGAGTAGGGGCGAGAAGTTTGCAGGAGTGCTTAATGCTCCAATTAAAAAGAAGTAATCAATGGACAGAAAAAATAGAGCAAATTTTGACACATCACTTTGAGGAATTTGCTTATAAAAAATGGATGAAAATCTCAAAGTTATGTCAAATCTCACTTGAAGCTCTTCAACAATTACATGAACAGATTAAGAAATTAAATCCTCGTCCTGGATCATTTTATATGAAGTCCAATGAACGATTCATTGTACCGGATTTTATTGTGAAAATTGAAGATGGAAATGTCGTTGCTTATGCAAATGAGGATTTGGAACCTCGTCTTTCAGTGAACGAACAATACAAACTTCAGCTGAAAAATAAGCAGAACCAAGAAATGTTTTCTTATTTGCAAGAGAAATATCGTGAATTTCAATGGATTATGAAAAGTTTACACACACGCAAAGACACATTAAACGCATTAATGAATACTTTACTCGTTGAACAAGAAGCATTTTTTAAAAAGGGCCCTTCGTATTTGAAGCCGTTAACGATGAAGGAAGTAGCGGAACAAACCTCTGTGCATGAATCAACGATTAGCCGTGCTACTCGGCACAAATATATTCAAACGCCTTTTGGCACCTTTTCAATGAAATCTTTTTTCTCAACTAGTATTCAACTGGGCAACAACGAAGCGACTTCTACAACTCACGTAAAAGAACTGCTTAAAAAGCTAGTATCAGAAGAAAACAAACAGCGTCCGCTTTCAGATCAGCAGTTGGCTAACGTCTTGCAAAGCAATTATAACGTTACTATTTCAAGAAGAACGGTAGCCAAATATCGAGACCAATTAAACGTTCTACCATCCAGTCAACGAAAACTTTTTGTCACGCAGTAAAGGAGTGGGAATGTGGAAGTCGTACTATATACCAAAAATGGCTGTCATTTATGCGATGATGCAAAGAAGCTGCTTGCAGAGATGCAGTCTGAGTTTCCCTTTCAGCTTATGGAACGAGATATTTACAAAAACGATGAGTGGCTGGAAAAGTATCACCTTGCGATTCCTGTAGTAGAAATGGATGGAGAAGAAGTGGAATATGGAAAAATAACAGGTATTCCATTAAGAAAACGCTTACTTTTAAAAATAGGCAACACATGAGTTGAATAAAGGATTCACTCCTGTTAGAATAGATTTTGTAGCGGGGTGAATTTTTTTTACGCAAGGTGGGACATAATATGTCTATATGGGACAAAATATGTCCAGCAAGTTTATGCCTTAAGGGGATTTTAACATGCGTTCTTTAATAGAAGTACAACGAAAATTATTACCTGAACTTCTCTCAGTTATGCAAAAGCGCTATCAAATCTTGCAATACATACGTTTAATGCAGCCGATTGGCCGCAGAAACTTAGCTGTAAGCCTTGGGCTAACAGAGCGTGTGTTACGAAGCGAAGTAACATTCTTAAAAGAACAAGATTTGATTGACATTTACCCTAGTGGGATGACGCTTACAAACGAGGGAGAACTACTTCTAGCTGAGTTAGAAGAAGTAATGAAGGAAGTTTCAGGACTTCGATTATTGGAAACAACATTAAAAGAGGCGTTTTCTTTATCAGAAGTTGTTGTTGTATCTGGAGATAGTGATCAGTCTCCTTGGGTCAAAAATGAAATGGGTCGAGCATCTGTTTCGTGTATCAAGGAGCGCCTTGTTGGTGAAAAAAATACCGTTGCTGTTACAGGTGGTACAACGCTTGCCGCCGTTGCCGAAATGATGACACCTGATTCAAAACACCCTGATGTACTTTTTGTACCTGCTCGCGGAGGGCTAGGTGAAAATGTACAAAACCAAGCAAACACGATTTGTGCTAAGATGGCTGAAAAGTCCATGAGTCACTATCGCTTGCTTCATGTTCCAGATCAGCTTAGTGATGAAGCATACCGATCCATTATCGGTGAGCCATCTATTAAAGACATGCTTCATTTAATCAAGTCCGCTGGTATGGTTGTTCACGGAATAGGAGACGCTATGACAATGGCAGAACGCCGTAAAACACCACAAGCTGACTTAGAAAAAGTGAAAAATGGACATGCTGTAGGTGAGGCATTTGGATACTATTTTAATCATCAAGGCGAAGTTGTTCATAAAGTTAAAACAGTTGGCATACAACTCGATGATTTAAAGAACAATAAATGTGTTATTGCTGTTGCAGGAGGTTCATCAAAAGCAAAGGCAATTAAAGCGTTTATGCAACAAGCGCATGATTCGATTCTCATTACAGATGAAGGCGCCGCAAAAGAGTTAGTAAGGGATTTTAATTAATCCCTCATATAAAAAAATACTTTTTACATTCAAGGAGGAAATACCCATGGCAGTAAAAATTGGTATTAACGGATTTGGTCGTATCGGCCGTAATGTATTCCGCGCAGCTTTAAAAAATGATAACGTTGAAGTAGTAGCAATCAACGACTTAACAGATGCTAACATGCTTGCTCACCTTTTAAAATATGATTCTGTACACGGAAAATTAGATGCAGAAGTAGTAGTAGATGGTAGCAACTTAGTAGTAAACGGTAAAACAATCGAAATCTCTGCTGAACGCGACCCAGCTCAATTATCTTGGGGCAAACAAGGCGTAGAAGTTGTTGTTGAATCTACTGGATTCTTCACAAAACGCGCTGACGCTGCAAAACACTTAGAAGCAGGAGCTAAAAAAGTAATTATCTCTGCTCCAGCATCTGATGAAGACATCACAATCGTAATGGGTGTTAACGAAGACAAATACGATGCAGCTAACCACAACGTAATTTCAAATGCTTCTTGTACAACTAACTGCTTAGCGCCATTTGCTAAAGTGTTAAACGACAAGTTCGGTCTTAAACGCGGAATGATGACAACAGTTCACTCTTACACAAACGACCAACAAATCTTAGACTTACCACACAAAGATTACCGTCGTGCTCGTGCAGCTGCTGAAAACATCATCCCAACTTCAACTGGTGCTGCTAAAGCTGTATCTCTAGTATTACCTGAATTAAAAGGTAAATTAAACGGTGGAGCTATGCGTGTTCCAACTCCAAACGTTTCTTTAGTAGACTTAGTTGCTGAACTTGATAAAGAAGTAACTGTTGAAGATGTAAACAACGCTCTTAAAGAAGCTGCTGAAGGCGATCTTAAAGGCATCCTTGGTTACAGCGAAGAGCCACTAGTATCTGGTGACTACAATGGTAACATCAACTCTTCTACAATCGATGCATTATCTACAATGGTAATGGAAGGTAACATGGTTAAAGTTATCTCTTGGTACGATAACGAGAGCGGATATTCTAACCGTGTAGTAGACCTTGCTCAATACATCGCTGCTAAAGGACTATAAGAATAACTTAAAATTCGCTTCTATTTGATTCAATAAGACAGAAATCGACTAGACTTTCCTTTTTTATTGGATATCTGAAAATAGAACGACTATAATAAGACTTGCTAAGGAAGAGAGGGGCATACCCCCTCTTCCTTGATTTATGTATTGGCTTCTACATGAAAAAGCGTCATAAACAGCTAACTCGAGTTTCACTTTATATAGAAAGGCGCCAATATATAAAATGAAATGTACGTTGGTTTGTGGATTGATGATTACATAGAAGCCTACTTGCTTAGTACCATAAATACTTAAGGAGGCCTTTTAACGATGAACAAAAAAACGTTGAAAGACATCGATGTAAAAGGAAAGCGAGTATTTTGTCGCGTAGACTTTAACGTACCAATGAAAGACGGAAAAGTAACAGACGAAACTCGTATTCGTGCAGCTGTTCCTACTATTCAATATTTAGTAGAACAAGGTGCAAAAGTAATTTTAGCTAGCCATCTTGGACGTCCAAAAGGCGAAGTTGTTGAAGAATTACGTCTAAATGCTGTTGCAGAACGTTTACAAGCTCTTCTTGGTAAAGACGTTGCAAAAGCTGACGAAGCTTTTGGTGAAGAAGTAAAGAAAACAATCGACGGCATGAGCGAAGGCGATGTTTTAGTACTTGAAAACGTACGTTTTTACCCAGGCGAAGAGAAAAACGATCCTGAATTAGCAAAAGCGTTTGCTGAATTAGCAGATGTATACGTAAACGATGCATTCGGTGCAGCTCACCGTGCGCATGCTTCAACAGAAGGAATTGCTCAACACATTCCAGCAGTAGCAGGTTTCTTAATGGAAAAAGAGCTTGATGTGCTTTCAAAAGCATTATCGAACCCAGAACGTCCATTTACTGCAATCGTTGGTGGAGCAAAAGTTAAAGACAAAATCGGTGTAATTGACCACTTACTTGATAAAGTAGATAACTTAATCATCGGTGGAGGACTTTCTTACACATTTATTAAGGCGCTAGGCCATGAAGTAGGTAAATCACTTCTTGAAGAAGACAAGATTGAACTTGCAAAATCTTTCATGGAAAAAGCTAAGAAAAACGGAGTAAACTTCTACATGCCAGTGGACGTGGTAGTAGCAGATGACTTCTCAAATGATGCTAATATTCAAGTTGTATCAATTGAAAACATTCCAAGCGATTGGGAAGGCTTAGACGCAGGACCGAAAACGCGTGAAATCTATGCTGACGTAATCAAAAACTCTAAGTTAGTTATTTGGAATGGACCAATGGGTGTATTTGAATTAGACGCATTTGCTAATGGAACAAAAGCAGTAGCTGAAGCTTTAGCAGAAGCAACTGACACATATTCAGTAATCGGCGGAGGAGACTCTGCAGCAGCTGTTGAAAAATTCAACCTAGCTGATAAAATGAGCCATATTTCTACAGGTGGCGGTGCGTCACTAGAGTTTATGGAAGGTAAAGAACTTCCAGGCGTAGTTGCACTAAACGATAAGTAAGTTTATGTTTCAGTAAGACGGAGGACCGACCTGACGACTGATAATATAAATAATTATCAAGCAGCGAAGAAGGATGACCAAGAGATAAAAGGGACCGAATCACTTTTAACAGCACCCTCTTGGACATCTAACGCGTGAAGTGAAAACCCACAATAAACAAAGGACGGTGTTACACATGCGTAAACCAATTATTGCAGGAAACTGGAAAATGAATAAAGTACTTTCTGAAGCAACTAGCTTTGTTGAAGAAGTAAAAGGAGCAGTACCATCTCCTGAAAGCGTAGATTCAGTAGTATGTGCACCTGCACTATTTTTAGATCGTTTAGTAGAAGCGACTAAAGGCACAGACTTAAAAATTGGTGCACAAAACATGCACTTCGAAGAAAACGGTGCGTTCACTGGAGAAGTGAGCCCTGTTGCATTAGCAGACCTAGGTGTGAACTACGTAATTTTAGGACACTCTGAACGTCGTGAAATGTTTGCTGAAACGGACGAAACAGTAAACCAAAAAACAATTGCTGCATTCAAACACGGTTTAACACCAATCGTTTGCTGCGGTGAAACAAACGAAGAGTATGAACAAGACCAAACAAAAACAGTTGTAGCTAATCAAGTACAAAAAGCATTAGCTGGTCTAACTGATGAGCAAGTAAAACAAACGGTTATCGCATATGAGCCAATCTGGGCAATCGGTACAGGTAAATCTTCAACTGCTGAAGGTGCAAACGAAGTTTGTGCATACATCCGTAGCGTTGTTGCAGAACAATTCTCTCAAGATGTTGCAGATGCTGTACGTATTCAATACGGCGGTAGCGTAAAACCTGCTAATATTAAAGAATATATGTCTCAATCAGACATTGACGGAGCTTTAGTAGGTGGAGCAAGCTTAGAAGCAGATTCTTTCTTACAGCTTTTGGAGGCTGGTAAGTAATGAGTAAAAAGCCAGTAGCATTAATCATCTTAGATGGTTTTGCATTACGCGATGAAGATAAAGGTAATGCGGTAACACATGCAAAAAAACCAAACTTCGACCGTTTCTGGAACGAGTATCCTCATGCTACACTTCAGGCGTCTGGAGAAGCTGTAGGCTTACCGGAAGGCCAAATGGGTAACTCTGAAGTAGGTCACTTAAACATCGGTGCAGGCCGAATTGTGTACCAAAGCTTAACTCGTGTAAACGTAGCAATTCGTGAAGGCGAGTTTGAACAAAACGAAACGCTTGTAGCAGCTGTAAAGCACGCAAAAGAAAAGGGTACAAACCTTCATCTTTTCGGACTTTTATCTGATGGCGGTGTACACAGTCATATCGAACATCTTTATGCATTATTGCGTCTAGCTAAGAGTGAAGGCTTAGAAAAAGTCTACATTCATGGGTTCTTAGATGGTCGTGACGTAGCACCTCAATCTGCTGAAACGTATTTAAAAGAACTTAATGAAAAAATTGAAGAGTACGGCGTTGGGGAAATTGCAACACTTTCAGGACGTTACTACTCAATGGACCGCGACAAACGCTGGGAGCGCGTAGAGAAATCATACCGCGCAATGGTGTACGGTGAAGGTCCATCATATACAAGCGCTGAAGAGTGCGTAAAAGATTCATATGAAAATGGAATCTATGACGAATTCGTTTTACCTTCTGTTATTACAAAGGAAGACGGATCGCCAGTTGCGACAATTCAAGACGAAGATGCAGTCATTTTCTACAACTTCCGTCCCGATCGCGCAATTCAAATTTCAAATACGTTCGCAAACGAAGATTTCCGCTCATTTGATCGCGGTGAGAAACATCCGAAAAACTTACATTTTGTATGTCTAACTCACTTCAGCGAAACAGTTGACGGATATGTAGCCTTTAAGCCAATTAACTTAGATAATACGCTTGGTGAAGTATTATCTCAAAATAACTTAAAGCAGCTTCGTATTGCTGAAACGGAAAAATATCCTCACGTAACGTTCTTTATGAGCGGTGGACGTGAAGCAGAGTTTCCTGGTGAAACACGTATCTTAATCGATTCACCAAAAGTAGCAACATATGACTTGAAACCTGAGATGAGTGCTTATGAAGTGACGGACGCGTTGCTTGCAGAAATCGAGGGCGACAAGCAGGACGCTATTTTATTAAACTTTGCAAACCCTGATATGGTAGGTCATTCAGGTATGTTAGAACCAACGGTAAAAGCGATTGAAACAGTAGATGAGTGCTTAGGCAAAATTGTAGATGCAATTTTAGCTAAAGGCGGTACAGCAATTATCACAGCAGACCATGGTAATGCTGATGAAGTGATTACACTTGAAGGTAATCCAATGACGGCTCATACAACGAATCCTGTTCCGGTAATTGTAACAAAACAAGGCTTAGAGCTTCGTGAAGACGGTATTCTAGGGGATCTAGCTCCTACAATGCTTACTCTTCTAGATGTAGCACAGCCAAAAGAAATGACAGGTAAAACATTAATTAAATAATTAATTATAAAGGAGAGTTTTAAAATGCCAACAATTCTTGACATTTATGCACGCGAAGTATTAGATTCTCGCGGTAACCCAACAGTTGAAGTAGAAGTATATACTGAATCAGGCGCTTTCGGACGCGCAATCGTACCAAGTGGTGCTTCTACTGGTGAACACGAAGCAGTAGAATTACGCGATGGTGACAAATCTCGCTACCTAGGTAAAGGTGTATTAAAAGCAGTAGAAAACGTAAACGAAATTATCGCTCCTGAATTAGTAGGTATGGACGCAACTGATCAAATCGGTATCGACCGCCTTATGATTGAGCTAGATGGTACGGAAAACAAAGGTAAATTAGGTGCTAACGCTATCCTTGGTGTATCTATGGCAGTAGCTCACGCAGCAGCTGATTTCGTAGGTCTTCCATTATATCGTTACCTTGGTGGATTCAACGCGAAGCAATTACCAACTCCAATGATGAACATCATCAACGGTGGTTCTCATGCTGATAACAACGTTGACTTCCAAGAGTTCATGATTTTACCTGTAGGAGCTCCTACATTCAAAGAAGCAATCCGTATGGGTGCTGAAGTATTCCACGCGTTAAAATCTGTTTTATCTGCAAAAGGCTTAAACACAGCTGTAGGTGACGAAGGTGGATTCGCTCCAAACCTTGGTTCTAACCGTGAAGCATTAGAAGTAATTGTTGAAGCAATCGAAAAAGCTGGCTACAAAGCTGGTCAAGACATCCAATTAGGTATGGACGTTGCTTCTTCTGAATTCTTCAACAAAGAAACTGGTAAATATGACTTAGCAGGCGAAGGTCGTACAGGCGTAACTTCTGCTGAAATGGTAGATTTCTACGAGCAGTTAGTTAACGAATTCCCAATCGTTTCAATCGAAGACGGTTTAGACGAAAATGACTGGGATGGTCACAAGCTATTAACTGAGCGCATTGGCGGCAAAGTACAGCTTGTTGGTGACGATTTATTCGTAACAAACACGAAAAAACTTTCTCAAGGTATCGAACAAGGCGTAGGTAACTCTATCCTTATCAAAGTTAACCAAATCGGTACATTAACTGAAACGTTCGAAGCTATTGAAATGGCTAAACGTGCTGGTTACACAGCAGTAGTTTCTCACCGTTCTGGTGAAACTGAAGATGCAACAATCGCTGATATCGCTGTTGCAACAAATGCTGGTCAAATCAAAACTGGTTCTATGAGCCGTACAGACCGTATTGCGAAATACAACCAATTACTACGTATCGAAGACGAGCTAGGTGTTCTAGCTGTATACGATGGCGCTAAATCTTTCTACAACTTAAAAAAATAAGTTGAAATCATAAAAAACGGATGACGATTGTCATCCGTTTTTTTATGTTAAAATCCGGTGTATTTCGCTGTCATTACTTGTATGAGAGGGTTTTTTATGATAAATTAACCTTAGCGTAGTGCGCGTACTTTATCCCCGGTAATGCCAATCAGAAGGGATGAAGAAACCCCGCTGATTGACTATTACTTGGTGTAGGAGGTGTGTCTTAGTGCATACATTGCTGATTACTTTGCTAGTGATTGTTTCAATTGCATTGATTGTTGTGGTCGTTTTACAATCAAGCAAAACTACTGGATTATCTGGAGCTATTTCCGGTGGAGCTGAAACGTTATTTGGAAAACAAAAAGCACGTGGAATTGACTTAGTTTTACACCGTTTGACAGTAGTGTTATCTATCTTATTCTTTGCGTTAACACTTGCTGTATCTTATTTCAAACTTTAATATGTTACTGGATAGACTGCCACCTAATGCATACGTACTTGGTGTATACCAACTTATGTATTAGGTGGCTTTTTTAATGGGCGTGTTGAATACTTTAATTTCATTTTTAAGTAATGATATAATATAGCTTTAGAAAAAAGTACTAAATATAGTATAAAAGCGTAAAAGTTGACGGACACATCTCTTGATATGTGATGACCGTCACATAAATACATGTTTTTTTCTATTATGACTGCAGATATTATAACTAAAAGGAGTTAAATGATATATGAAAATTGCACAACCAAAGCCATTTACATTTGAAGGCGGCGAAAAGGCTGTTTTATTACTTCACGGTTTTACCGGAAATTCTGCTGATGTTCGTATGTTAGGTCGTTTTTTAGAGAAAAAAGGATACACATGCCACGCACCTCACTATAAAGGACACGGTGTAGCGCCTGAAGAGCTTGTTCATACTGGTCCAAAAGATTGGTGGAAAGATGTCATGGAAGGCTATGAGTTTTTGAAAAGTAAAGGCCATGAAAGTATTGCCGCTGTAGGTCTTTCACTAGGTGGCGTATTTTCACTGAAATTAGGTTACACTGTACCTATAAAGGGTATTGTGCCTATGTGCGCGCCTATGTATATAAAGAGTGAAGAAGTCATGTATGAAGGTGTTTTAGCGTATGCACGCGAATATAAAAAGCGTGAAGGTAAATCGTCTGAACAGATTGAACAAGAAATGGAAGAGTTCAAACAAACACCAATGAACACGTTAAAGTCTTTACAGGAATTAATCGCTGAAGTGCGAAATTCAGTTGATATGATTTATGCACCGACATTTGTTGTACAAGGTCGTCATGATCATATGATTAATACAGACAGCGCCAATATTATTTATAATAGCGTCGAGTCTCCTACAAAAGATATAAAGTGGTACGAAGAATCTGGTCATACCATTACCTTTGATAAAGAGCGAGATCAGCTTCACGAGGATGTATATGCATTTTTGGAATCACTTGATTGGTAATAGAGATAATACGAATAAGGAAAAAGGAGGGACATGATGTGAAAGAAGAAAATCAGCCCTATATGAATGAAATATTGGATTTTATGAAAAGGGATAATTACAAACCTTTGACTGTCCAAGAGCTTGCAAAAGAATTTAATACGGAGGATGCAGAGTCATTCAAAGAGTTTGTTAAGGCACTTGTTATTATGGAAGAGAAGGGTTTAATTATCCGAGCAAGAAATGACCGCTACGGGCTGCCGGAACAAATGAATTTTGTCAAAGGGAAAGTAAGCGGACATGCAAAAGGGTTTGCGTTCGTAGTTCCTGAAGAAAAAGATGCGGGTGATGTATTTATTCCCCCTACTGAAACAAACAATGCTATGCACGGAGATATTGTGCTTGCAAGAGTGTTATCAGAATCATCAGGTGCTCGTCGTGAAGGAACCATTGTAAAAATCTTAGAACGAGGTACCCAGCAAATTGTAGGTACGTATACGCAAAGCAAGAATTTCGGCTTTGTGATTGCGGATGACAAAAAAATTGCAGGTGATATCTTTATTCCCAAAGCAGCAAGAAACGGTGCAGTTGAAGGCCATAAAGTAGTAGTAGAGCTCACAACCTATCCGGAAGGCCGCATGAATGCAGAAGGAAAAGTTGTTCAAATTCTTGGACATAAAAACGATCCGGGGATCGATATCATTTCTGTTATCCATAAGCACGGTCTTCCTCAAGAATTTCCTGCTGACGCTTTAACGCAAGCAATTGATACACCTGAGACGATTGATGAAAAAGATATCGGTAACCGTCGCGATCTTCGGGATCAAGTTATTGTAACCATTGACGGAGCAGATGCAAAAGATTTGGATGACGCTGTAACGGTTACAGAGCTTGAAAACGGAAACTACAAATTAGGTGTTCATATTGCAGATGTAAGTCACTACGTTAAAGAAGGTTCTCCGATTGATGTAGAAGCAGCAGAGCGCGGAACAAGCGTCTATTTAGTAGACCGAGTTATTCCGATGATTCCTCACCGTTTATCTAACGGAATCTGCTCATTAAATCCAAAAGTTAACCGTTTTACACTTTCTTGTGAGATGGAAATTAATCCACAAGGTGAAGTAGTAAAACATGAGATTTTTGAAAGTGTCATCAAAACGACAGAACGAATGACGTATTCAGATGTGAACAAAATCTTAGTGGATAAAGATGAAGAAGTGTTAGAACGCTACGAGCCAATCGTTCCGATGTTTGAGCGTATGGAAAAGCTGGCAGCTATTCTTCGTAAAAAGAGAATGGATCGCGGTGCCATTGATTTTGATTTCAAAGAAGCAAAAGTATTGGTAGATGATGATGGACATCCTCACGATGTTATTTTGCGTGAACGTTCAGTTGCTGAAAAGCTAATCGAAGAATTTATGCTGGCGGCGAATGAAACAGTAGCAGAACATTTTCACTGGATGAACGTACCGTTTATTTATCGTATTCATGAAGATCCAGATGCAGAGAAGCTTACTCGTTTCTTAGAGTTTATTACAAACTTTGGTTATACAGTGAAAGGGACAGGCAACGATATTCATCCGCGTGCGCTGCAAGATATTTTAGAAGAAGTAAAGGGTACGCCTGAAGAGATGGTTATTTCAACTGTTATGCTTCGTTCGATGAAACAAGCGAAATATGAAGCAGAAAGTTTAGGCCACTTTGGTTTATCAGCTGAATTCTATACGCATTTTACGTCTCCAATCCGTCGTTATCCGGATTTAATCGTTCATCGTCTCATTCGTACGTATTTAATTGAAGGAAAAACAGATCAGCAAACGCAAGAAAAATGGCGCGAGCTTCTGCCTGATGTTGCTGAGCATTCTTCTAATATGGAACGTCGTTCAGTTGACGCTGAGCGAGAAACGGACGATATGAAAAAAGCTGAGTTTATGGCTGATAAAGTTGGGGAAGTATTCAATGGTATTATTAGCTCTGTTACAAACTTTGGGATGTTCGTGGAGCTAGAAAATACGATTGAAGGGTTAGTTCATGTTAGTGACTTAACGGATGACTATTATCGTTACGACGAACGTCATTATGCGATGATTGGAGAAAGAACGGGCAACGTCTTCCGAATTGGAGACGAAATTGAAGTGAAAGTTGCCGATGTGAATAAAGACGAGCGTTCAGTGGACTTTGTTATTGTGGGAATGAAAGAAGGCCGCAAACGCTTATCTAAAGATCGTCCTAAAGTGATTAAGGCAAAACAAAAGTCACGCAAAGACGATAAAGGAAAAGGTCGAGAGGGCAGCCGAAGCAAAAATGAAGAGTGGTCTACTCAAAAACCAAAGAAGAAAAAGAAAAAAAGATTCTTCGAAGGCGCTCCAAACGTTAAGCGTAAAAAGAAAAAGCGCAAATAATCGACAGCAGTGAAGCAGAAGGATAGACCTTCTGCTTCAAAACAGCTCTATTAAACGTTTTAGTTGTTGTTTAGATTTCCATACAGTAAAATGATACATAATATCATACATATACGTAAGTACGGCTGAAGGGAAGGAACGTTTTATGCCAAAAGGTGAAGGGAAATTAATTGCACAAAACAAAAAAGCCCGCCACGACTTTTTTATTGAAGAAACATATGAGACGGGTATTGTTCTACAAGGAACGGAAATTAAATCAATTCGTAATGGTCGTGTGAATTTAAAGGACTCTTTTGCTCGTGTGCAAAACGGAGAAGTATTTTTACACAATATGCACGTTAGTCCTTACGAACAAGGAAATCGATACAATCATGAGCCACTTCGTACACGAAAGCTATTGCTGCATAAACGCGAAATCAGCAAGCTAATTGGCTATTCAAAAGAAACAGGTTATTCACTAGTTCCGTTAAAAGTGTATTTGAAAAATGGATACGCAAAGGTTTTACTAGGGCTTGGTAAGGGTAAAAAGAAATATGATAAGCGTGAAGACTTAAAGCGTAAAGAAGCCAAGCGTGATATCGAACGAGCATTTCGTGATCGTCAAAAGATGTAAAATTACAAAATCTTACAATTGCAAAATGCTCATTTTGTGATATAATAAATATTGTTATCAGTTAGATTTCATTTTGCACACTGAAGTCGCTATCTGATGTAAGAATTTTTCTTACACATTCCGACTCCCTTTTATATGGGGACGTTACGGATTCGACAGGGATAGTTCGAGCTTAGGTTGCGAGTCGAGGAGATGGCCTCGTTAAAACATCAACGCCAATAATAACTGGCAAATCTAACAATAACTTCGCTTTAGCTGCATAATAGTAGCTTAGCGGTTCCTCCCTCCATCGCCCATGTGGTAGGGTAAGGGACTCACTTTAAGTGGGCTACGCCGGAGTTCGCCGTCTGAGGACGAAGGAAGAGAATAATCAGACTAGCGACTGGGACGCCTGTTGGTAGGCAGAACAGCTCGCGAATGATCAATATGCCAACTACACTCGTAGACGCTTAAGTGGCGATATTTCTGGACGTGGGTTCGACTCCCACCGTCTCCACCAAATACATATTTTTGGTGGCTTACCTTACTTATAACAGGAGCTAATCAAATGTATGATCTACATTTGATTAGCTCCTTTTTAATTTATGATGTATGTAAAATTGAAAAAGCGGTACAAAAGTAAAAGGATGCCTCTTTGTGTAAGAGGCATCCTTTTACTTTTGTTTAAGCTGAACAAAAAGCAGCATAAGAAAGGAAAGAAAGACGATCGAGATAACCCATAGCCAAGCGAGATTCATGTTTCCAGAGTCAATCGCGACGTAGATAGCGGTAGGAACAGTTTGAGTTTCACCTGGAATATTGCCAGCAAACATCAAAGTGGCTCCAAATTCTCCGAGTGCTCTTGCCAGACTTAACACACCTCCTGTTACGATAGCTTTAGAAGCTAAAGGAATGGAAATAAAGAAAAAGACTTTCCATTCGCTTGCACCATCTACTCGAGCTGCGTCTTCAATTTCATGATCAACGCCTTGGAAGCCCGTTTTGGCAGATTGATACATAAGGGGAAACGCAACGACAACGGATGCAATAACAGCTGCCCACCACGTAAAAATAACGGGTTGTTGAAAGACCCATTCAATTGCTCGGCCGAGTAGGCTGTGTTTTCCGAATATGACAATCAATAAAAACCCAACAACGGACGGAGGCAGGACCAATGGTAGCATCAACACCGTTTCAACCATCACTTTTCCCTTAAAGTGTTTCCTTGATAACAGTTTTCCTATAACAGTGCCTAGAATAATCACGACAAATCCCGCTACTAATGCAATTTTAAGCGATAGCTGAAGAGGAGATAAAAACTCTTGAATCATAGCAATCTCAATTCGCAGTGAAACCGTATTTTTTAAACGTGTTAAGAGCCGTCTTACTTTGTAAAAATTGATAAAAATCCTTTGCTTCTTGTGGATGTTTCGAATCCTTAATAACGCCTACAGGATATACAATTGGTTTGTGAGTGCTATGATCTGCAGTGGCGACAATCTTCACTTTTTTTGAAATCAACGCATCGGTTTTATAAACAACTCCAGCTTCAACGTTTCCTGTCTCCACATAGGAAAGCACCTGGCGTACGTCTTTTGCATAGACGGTTTTAGGCTCAATGTTTGTCCACAGATTCATGTGTTCAAAAGTCTCTTTTGCATACTGTCCGGCAGGAACGGATTCCGGTATGCCAAGTGAAATTTTTTGAACAGCAGGCTTTGATAGATCTTCAAAATTTTTGATGGCAGCCGAATTATTCTTTGGGACGATAAGCACAAGATCGTTGCCAACCAAGTCAGTTCCATTTTCTTTAGAAATAACTCCTGACTTTACCAGTGCATCAAACTTATCTTCCGCTGCTGAAAAAAACAAATCAGCCGGTGCGCCGTTTTCGATTTGCTGTTGCAGCGAGCCTGAAGCCCCAAAATTAAATTTTAAGTCGACATTCGGATGCTTTGTTTCATATTGCTTTTGAATATCGGTAAGCGCATCTTTTAAGCTGGCTGCAGCGGATATCGTTAAGCTGACGTTTTGGTGCTGAGCCGCTGATTGACTCGTATTTGTTCCGTTCGAACAAGCAGCAGTAAACATAATTAAAAATAATAGTGCGAATAAGGGTTTAAAGTATTGTTGCATCGTGTCACCTCAATTAGTTTTAGTAGAGCAATTTAGTATAACTATATCACGTTCACTTAGAAAAGGACTTCCTAAAAAGAAAACAGCGACTTGAAAGGGAAAAACTTTCAAGTCGCTGCCTTATTTACTCTTCCAACGCTTTGCCCATTCCTTTTAAAAAGTGAAGTCCAAATCCAATTGCACGATTAACATCTGGATCATTTAGCGCTTTTATAAGAGCTAACGCACTTACTTTTTTTCCTGTTTTTACATATTCATTTGCTTCGTTCATACCAGCTGTTGCACTGTTCACAAGTTTAGCAGTTACCTCTGGGTCTGCCTTCATCAAACCGCTGCTTGCACCCATAAGGGTATTAATTAAATTGGTTACGGGTTCTCTAGAAATTTGATGAAGCGCAATTTTTGAGATTTTTTCTTTTGCTTGAATCATTGAATCAGCAGCTTCAAGAACACCCATGTCGTTAAGTTCTCCGACAATACCGAGAATACGATTCAGCGCTTCTTCATTATCTGCCAGCAGAGAAGTCAAGTCTTCTAATTTTTGCTGTTTTTTTTCTTCCTCGCTTAGAAGAGGCTTTTTAATTTCTGTAATAGGTTGTGCCATCTTTTCTCCTCCTATTTACTTGTTAAATGGACGTAGCCAGGACGATTCCATTTACGCTGAACCTCGACCCCATTTTGAGGATGACGTTTTTTGTTACGCGGATTTGTAGACGGTAAAGGCGTTTTTCCACCTTTGCTTAATACTTCCATCCGTACTTTTGTTTGTTTGTAAGCCGGCGTATTTGTTCGTTGGTCGACTGCAGGTCCCGTCAAGAAGTTAATAGCCGAATCTTTATGAACGGAGTGCATCGGAAGATACAGCTCATTTGCTTTTACTCGCTCTGTAATTAATGCCTGTACTTTTACTGCTCCAAACGGTGAGATTAATCTGACAAGCGAACCGTCTTCAATTTCACGCTCCTTGGCAAGCTGAGGTGAAATTTCTACAAATACTTCCGGTACCTTTGATTGAATACCGCTCGATTTATTGGTCATATTCCCTTCATGAAAATGTTCTAACATTCGTCCGTTATTAATGTGCAAATCATATTCCTCTGGAAATTCAGCAGGAAGAACCCAATCTGATAAAGCAAAGCGCGCTTTTTTATCTGGGAAATTAAACCCATCGACGTAAAGTAAAGGCGTGCTTTTCCCCTCTAAGCTCCCCCATAAGAAGCTATCCCAGCCTTCAAGGTTTTCGTAGCTGGCTTGGCTGAACAGAGGTGATAGACTAGCCATTTCTGAAAAGATGTCACCAGGGTGTGTATACGTCCAATTTGCACCTAAGCGGTTTGCAATCTCTTGAACAATCCACCAATCCGGCTTCGAATCACCAAGCGTTGGCAATGCTTGATACAATCTTTGTACGCGTCGCTCCGTATTGGTAAACGTTCCGTCTTTTTCAAGAGAAGGAACAGCAGGGAGTACAACATCAGCATATTGAGCCGTTCTTGAAAGGAAAATGTCTTGGACAACAAAAAAATCTAGATTTGATAATATTTCGTGTACGTGATTAGCGTTCGAATCGACAAGAGCCATATCTTCTCCTACAAGGTACATAGCTTTCATTTTTCCTTCATCAATTGAATGAAGCATTTGGATATTATCAAGACCCGGCTTGTCTTTAATT
Source organism: Priestia sp. FSL W8-0524 (assembly GCF_038005965.1). NCBI lineage: Bacteria > Bacillati > Bacillota > Bacilli > Caryophanales > Bacillaceae > Priestia > Priestia sp. FSL W8-0524. The sequence continues at coordinate 4,673,051 of NZ_JBBOUG010000001.1, read as the reverse complement.
TTCACGCCGTATGCTTTTTCAAATTTTTCTCGAGCGACTGAGTCCGTGACGTGCTGATAACCTGGAAGCCAAGCGGGAAGAGTTCCCATATCGCATGCGCCTTGCACGTTATTGTGGCCTCGGAGTGGATAAGCGCCTGCACCAGGGCGTCGATAGTTTCCAGTAGCAAGCAACAGGTTTGAGATAGCCGCTGATGTATCAGAGCCTCCTGTATTTTGCGTCACGCCCATACCCCACAGCACACAGGTTCCATCGGCGTCTCGAATCATTTCAGCTATTTGAATGAGTGTTGCTGCTGAAATACCCGTAATTTGTTCAGCATATTCAAGCGTGTACTTTTCAAGTGAAAAGTTAAAGTCTTCAAAATAGTTGACGTTTTCTTGGATAAATTTTTCGTTGTGCCATCCTTGATCAATCATGTATTTTGTTACAGCCATTAGCCATACTTGGTCCGTACCTTGTTTTGGACTGATAAAAATGTCAGAGCGTTCAGCCATTTCGTTTTTGCGCAAATCTGCGACGATTAGTTTTTGGTCATGAAGCTTATGCGCGCGTTTGATACGAGTTGCTAATACAGGGTGACCTTCGGCAGGGTTAGCTCCAACGATGATAACCAGTCCAGCTTTTGCGATGTCTTTTATCGTGCCGGCATCGCCTCCCATTCCGACTGTTCGAAATAATCCATCGGTTGCAGGAGACTGACAGTAGCGAGAACAGTTGTCTACGTCATTTGTTTCAAACATTTGGCGAGCCAGCTTTTGAATAACATAGTTTTCTTCGTTTGTAATCTTAGAAGAAGAGATAAAACCAACGGATCCATGTCCGTACTGCTGATTGATGGAGTTTAACCTGCTTGCTACTAAATCGAGCGCTTCTTCCCATGACGACTCTACAAATGCGCCATTTTTTCGGATTAAAGGCTTAGTAATACGTTTTTCAGAGTTTACAAAATCCCAGCCGAATTTTCCTTTCACACAGGTTGAAATAGCGTTTGCGGGAGCATCTGAGCTAGGTTGAACTTTAAGGATTTCGCGGCCTTTTGTCCACACTTCAAATGAACATCCAACTCCGCAAAATGTACAGACGGTTTTTGTTTTTTTCGTCCGAGTTTCACGCATAGCTGCTTCCACCTCTGAAACAGCAAAAATTCCGCTGTACCCTGGTTCCACTTCTTTAACTAAATCAATCATTGGATTCAAAACGCTTTTTGGAAGTCCGGTCATGAATCCAGCTTCTCCGAGCATAGATTTTTCCATTAAGGCATTACAAGGGCATACTGTTACACATTGACCGCAGCTCACACAAGAAGATTCATTGATTGCTACACCATCATCCCAGAGAACGCGGGGACGTTTCGCTTCCCAGTCGATAGAGAGCGTTTCATTAACTTGAAGATTTTGACAAACCTCTACACATTGTCCACAAGCAATGCATTGATTAGGGTCATAACGGTAAAACGGATGAGACATATCGACTTCATCCTCTGAGGCCTTTGGCGTATAGGGGTATTTTTGATGTTCAATCTCCATCATTTCGGCTGTATTATGTAAATTACAGTTTCCGTTGTTATTATCGCAAACGGTGCAGTATAGCAAATGATTTTCTAATAAGCGATCCATTGCTTCCGTCTGTGCCGCTTTTGCGGGTGCTGATTGTAATTCAATCTTCATGCCGTTTTCAGCTTTTGTAGAACAAGAACGAACTAACTCGCCATTCATTTCAACAATACATGTGTCACAAGTTTGAATAGGGTCTACTTCAGGCACATAACAAATCTGAGGATGCTCGATGTTTTGCTGGTTAATAATTTCGAGTATGGTAGAACCTGAAGCTGCCTTGTATTCGTTGCCATTTATATGAACAGTGATGATTTCACGACTCATTTGTTTTCCTCCTTTATATAAAACAAAAAACCACCATGAATACACATGCCTAATTAAATAAGGGAAGTGCAATCATGGTGGAATAGTTTACTAGCAGGTCTTACTAATATGCCAATCCGGCCCATTTATATCGTTAAGAAAAAGTGATAGAGTAATAACAATTCATTATTATTATTATTCCATCTCGGTTATTTATAATTATATCGCTACGTTTTTAAATGCACAACTTTTTTAAATACCCAACTCTCTTCAAAAGTTTTGCTACAAAGATTTTAGGCTTTTATTTTTTGAAGTGTTGATTTATGATAAAAAAACTGTAGGAATAAAATGCACAATTTAATTTTAATCGGTGGGAGAGCGTTGATTATGTCAAAAACAATTCATGAATTTAATGATATTATTCGGAAGCTTCGAAAAGATTTATTTGGAAAAGGACCGGAAAGAATACATACGGTTTTTGTTGAAAATATGGCTGTCTCAACACTGTATGGAAATTTAACTCCGACAGAAACATTTATTGCAAGCACTTCTGAAGGGTGTGACATGGTTCATTTAGCTCGAACAAAAATGATTCAAGATGTATATGCATCGAATCCGCCGGAAGGGCTAGAAGAATTGGTAGGAGCAAAGCTGGTTAATTTATTTTCAGATATGAAAATAAAAGAAAATATAGCGGTTTCCGTATTTGTTTTTGATAAAAACATTATTTAAAAAAGGAGACATCACATGAATTCGACCGTTAAGAAGCGTACAGTTCTTAGATTTAAAAATGGTGAAATGGAAAGCGTGGAAGATAAAATTGTAACGGAGTTTCCTGTGACTGTGAAAATTAATGAAGAAGAGTTTGTCACGATGGTATGTAGCCCTCAATACATTGAAGATATGGTAATTGGCTATTTAGCATCTGAAGGGGTTATTCGAGAATACAAAGACATTAAAAACATATGGGTTCAAGAAAAAGAAGGGTATGTTCATGTTACAATAGATAAATTAAACCCGTATTTTCAAAACCTTCAAAATAAACGATATATCACGTCTTGCTGCGGGGCGAGCAGACAAGGGTTTGTCTTTATAAATGATGCGCTGACTGCTAAAAAAATGAATGATATATCGGTAGAACTTTCAATTAAGGATTGTTTTCAACTCATGAATAAGCTGCAGCAATCTGCTGCTACGTTTCAAGAAACGGGTGGCGTTCATAACGCTGCCATTTGTGATAAAAATGGTTTCATGCTTAGCAGAATGGACATTGGCAGGCATAATGCTCTAGATAAACTATATGGGTATTGCTTAAAACACCATATTTCAATTAGGGATAAAGTAGTCGTTTTCAGCGGCCGTATTTCTTCAGAAATTTTGTTGAAAGTAGCGAAGATCGGGTGTGAAGTGGTTCTTTCAAAATCCGCTCCGACTGAACTTGCTTTAAATCTAGCAGAAGAATTGAGAATTACAACGGTAGGGTTTATCCGAAGTGATTCGTTGAATATTTATACATGCCCGGAAAGAATTTTAAGAGAAAGTTAATCTGCTGTGGAGAAGCTGACAGCTAGAGAGGAGAGATGAGGCAGATGTCATACACTATAGTTGATACGTTAAAGCGCCCTTTACGAGACTTGCGTTTGTCCGTAACAGATCGCTGTAACTTTCGCTGTCGATATTGTATGCCTGAAGAAATTTTTGGGGCAGACTATCCATTTTTACCTGCCGAAAATATTCTTTCGTTTGATGAATTAGAGAGACTCACGAGATTATTCGCATCGCTAGGAGTAAAAAAAGTGCGTATAACGGGAGGAGAGCCACTGCTAAGAAAAGGCTTGCCAGATCTAATCAATCGTCTGAAGCAAATTGAGGGTATAGATGATATTGCCATAACAACAAACGGCTCACTGTTAAAGAAGCATGCAGAAGCCTTATCAAAAGCGGGATTATCAAGAGTAACCGTCAGCTTAGACTCGCTTGATGAAGTGAGATTTCAAGAGCTGAACGGAAATCGAGGAAGCGTCAAACGAGTGTTAGAAGGAATAGAGGCAGCAGCTCTTGCGGGGATTTCAGTCAAAATAAACATGGTTGTCCAAAAAGGCAAGAACGAGCAGGATATCCTTCCGATGGCCCAATATTTTAAAGGCAAAAAACATACGCTGCGCTTTATTGAATACATGGATGTTGGAAATTCAAACGGATGGAAAATGGATCAGGTTATAACAAAGAAACAAATTCTTGATATAGTTGGACAAGAAATGCCTCTTGAAGAAATTCCGCCTCATTACACGGGAGAAGTAGCTACCAGGTATCGGTATGTTGGGACAGAAGAGGAAATTGGTATCATTTCATCCGTGACAGATTCATTCTGTTCGACTTGTTCACGCGCAAGAGTATCGGCTGAAGGAAAGCTCTATACCTGCTTGTTTGCGTCAAAAGGGTACGACCTCCGGAAACTGATACGATCACAAGCATCTGATCATACTGTTTGTGACACCATTTCTGATATCTGGAATCATCGGAAAGATCGTTACTCAGATGAGCGGGCTAACGGAAGACAGGTCCAAGGCGCTGAGAAAGTGGAAATGTCTCATATTGGTGGATAATTCAAAAAAAGCCTTATAAATGCCAATCACTGCGATGATTCACATTTATAAAAGTAGGATCTTCTGCTGAAAAAGGCACGCGAAGGACGTTTGCCTGATTCAACAATCCTGTAAGCCTTCTTTCACCTTGTGTAACGAGTTGGTCAATAAGAGGAAGCGTTCTACGGTGATAGAGGGCTAGAAGCGGGTGCATGTGATTTGGCTGAACAGGAAGAACAATATCAGCTGAGTTCGCCTGAGTTAGGGTAATCATATTATGAACAAACTCAGCATTAACAAAAGGAATGTCACACGAAAGAATAAAGAACCATTCAGCACGGCAATCAATTGCAGTTAAAGCATGATGAATTGCATACAAAGGTCCTTGATACGGGCATTTTTCAACTGCAAATGAAACATCTTTTCTTTGAAAATAAGGAAGTAAATCTTGGTTGGTAGACACAAGTATAGGTGTGACGTAATTTTCTTTTAATGCATCTATACTATATTCGTAAAATGATTTCTTGTTATAGGTTTCAAACATTTTTGGTTGACCGTAGCGAGAAGATTTTCCTCCTGCTAATACAATGCCGGCAATGGACATTTATTAAATACCTCCATCAAAATATATTTGTATATTTATGCACATAAGCGTCCGTAAAGCAGCTTAGCTTTATGTGTATAATAGCATGTTTTTAAAGAAATATCTTTGACGAAGGAATAGATAGTGAAGTCATAGATTGAACGAGAAAGGGAGAGAAAAGAGTGACAGAACGTTATTCACGTCAGCAGCTTTTCCAGCCCATTGGAAACAAAGGGCAGCAGCAAATTAGAAGTAAGCATGTTTTAGTTGTAGGCGCAGGGGCTCTAGGCAGCGCTAGTGCAGAAGCTCTCGTGCGTGCTGGAATTGGAAAATTGACTCTTGTAGATCGTGATTATGTAGAATGGAGTAATCTGCAGCGTCAGCAGCTTTATACAGAACAAGATGCGCAAAACAAACTGCCTAAAGCTGTAGCAGCCAAAAATCGTTTGCGTCAAATAAACACAGAAGTGAAAATCGAAGCGCTGGTGATGGATGCTCAGCCTGCTAATTTAGAAAGTATCGTCCAAACAGCTGATTTGATTATCGATGCGACAGACAATTTCGACATTCGCTTTATTTTAAATGATTTGTCACATAAGTATGAAGTTCCTTGGATCTACGGCTCATGTGTAGGGAGTTATGGCACCACTTATACCGTTATCCCAAACGTAACCCCTTGTCTGCACTGCATATTGAAAAAAGTGCCTGTGGGAGGAGCGACGTGTGAGACAGCAGGAATTATCAGTCCAGCCGTTCAAATTGTGGCAGCCTATCAAATAACCGAAGCATTAAAAATTTTAGTGGGAGACGTTGAAGCTTTGCGACACACATTTCTAACTTTTGACGTCTGGAATAATCAGCACGCTGAATTTAAGACGGGTAAAATGAAAAGTTATGAATGTTCTTCTTGCGGATCGGCACGCACATATCCGTACTTAGCGTATGAAAATCAGCTTAAAACAGAAGTTCTTTGCGGCAGAGAGACGGTTCAGATCAGACCCTCGCAGCAGCATTTACACAACTTTGATGAATTGGAAAAGCGTTTAAAAAACCAAGGGAAAGTAGACCGCAACCCATATCTTCTGTCATGTCAGCTTCCAGAGCAGCGCTTTGTTATTTTTCAAGATGGCCGTGTATTTATTCATGGAACGAATGATATTCAATTTGCGAGAAGTTTATATTATCGTTTATTAGGATGAGTAAAGGAGTGAAAAAATGAGAGAAAAGCGAACTCCTATCCCTGTCGGAGAATGCGTTGGGCGAGTGATGCAGTATGTCAAAAGCGGAAAGCAAGAAATCATTGCGCTTGAAGAAGCTCACGGCAGATTTTTAGCAGAAGATTTAATGGCAGATCATGATGTTCCTGCTTTTAATCGTTCTCCATATGATGGTTTTGCTATTCGGTCACAAGATACGAAAAAAGCATCATCACTTCATCCAGTAGAACTGGATGTTCGAGGAGAGATAGGAGCGGGTTCTGTTTTTGAACATACAGTCAACGCGATGCAGGCTGTGCGTATTATGACAGGAGCTCCTATTCCAAAAGGCTGCGATGCGGTGGCAATGCTTGAAGTAACAAAAGAATATACAAAAGACAACCAGCCCGTCGTTCAAATCAAGCGGTCGTTTAACAGCGGAGATAACATTTCGTTTCAAGGAGAAGAAACAAAAAAAGGCACTATGTTAGTTTCAAAAGGAACGTATATCACTCCGGGAGTAGCTGCTCTTCTAGCCACATTTGGTTATAGTAACGTAGCTGTCTTCAAAAAGCCTGTAGTTGGATTACTTGCAACGGGAAGTGAACTAGTGGAAGTACGTGATCCTGTTCAGCGAGGGAAAATTCGTAATAGCAATGCTCATATGCTTCGTGCCCAAATTGAAAAAGCTGGAGGAGAAGTAAACTATTTTGGTATTATGCCCGATGATTTAAGTCAGTGCTACAGCGCGGTAAAATCTGCGCTATCAGAAGTGGACATGCTGATTACAACGGGGGGCGTTTCAGTAGGAGATTATGATTATCTACCAGAGGTGTATAAGCAATTACAGGCCGAAGTTCTTTTTAATAAAATAGCGATGAGACCAGGCAGTGTCACAACAGTTGCACGTATGGAAGACAAGCTTTTATTTGGTCTATCGGGAAACCCTACGGCCTGCTACGTTGGTTTTGAACTGCTAGCTCGTCCGGTCATCAGTACATATGCGGGGAAAAGAACCCCTCACCTCCGGAAAGAAAAAGCTTTGTTAGGAAAAGACTTCTTAAAGCCAAATCCTTTTATGCGATTTGTATCTGGCAGGCTTTCATACAGGGAAGGACAGCTGATTGCTTCTCCATTAAGCTTTACAAAATCTAGTGCTGTTTCTTCTTTAGCTCATGCGGATACGTTAATTATATTTCCCGGAGGGACGAGAGGGTACAAAGAAGGAATGCTGGTTGACGTCTTATTGCTAGATGACGTGCAGGGAAGTGAATGGCCTTGGTAGCAAGTTGCACCGTTTTACAAGTAGTTGGATTTCAAAACAGCGGAAAAACGACTTTAGTGGAAAAGCTAATTAAAAAAGCGAAACAATTCGATCTACGTGTAGGTTCTATTAAGCACCATGGACACGGCGGACCTCCAGATAGCAGCAGTGAGCTAAAAGACAGTCATCGCCACCAGCAAGCAGGTGCCGATGTGGCAGGTGTAGAAGGAGGTGGGATCCTTCAGCTTACGGCAAACAGTAAAGACTGGAGCCTAAAAAAGCTGATTGATTTTTATCAATTTTTCTCGCCAGATGTCATTTTTGTTGAAGGATATAAAAAAGAATCCTATCCAAAAGCAGTCTTGATTCGAAGTGAAGAAGATCTTGTTCTGCTTTCCTCTCTAACCAATATCATATGCGTGATTAGTCACATTCCGCTTAAAAACGAAGTGCAGCGAGCATATCCAATGTTTCACTTACAAGAAGACGAGCTTTATCTTAATTTTTTATTGAAAGAAGTGGGGGAAAGAAGATGAACCAGCACTTATTTGAAGTAGTAAATCAGCCAATTGCGGTAGATGAAATAATTAAAAAAGTTTCTAGAAGAGACGCGGGAGCTATTACGACATTTATTGGAACGGTAAGAGAATTTACAAAAGGCAAAAAGACGCTCTCTCTTGAATATCAAGCCTATGTGCCAATGGCAGTGAAAATGCTCAGCCAAATTGGTGACGAAATTCAGGAAAAGTGGCCGGATGCTTTGACAGCTATTACTCATCGAATCGGAAAGCTTGATATAACAGAAGTCGCAGTAGTTATTGCGGTTTCTTCTCCGCATCGCAAAACAGCTTATGAAGCAAATGAGTATGCTATTGAACGTATTAAGCAAATTGTGCCAATTTGGAAAAAGGAATTTTGGGAAGATGGAACAAAATGGATTGGCGATCAGTTAGAAACAAAAGAATATCCTGAAGGAAAGCCATTGAAGGAGATGTAAAAATGATTAACGTCTTATTTTTCGCTGCTATACGTGAAGAGGCTGGAGTGGAACAAGTAACAGTTGATAAGCAAGATATAACAGTGAAGGAATTAAAGGAATATGTACAAAAAACATATAAGCTGTCCTCTCTGAATCAAACGATGACGGCAGTCAACGAAGAGTTTGTAACAGATGAAGAAATCATTGGAACGGGAGATACCGTTGCATTTATTCCACCCGTTAGTGGAGGATAAAAAAAGGTGCTGAATACACAGCACCTTTTTTATTATCTAAATTGAGCTACTTTTTCAATTGGTAAACGTACAGAAGGGTAACCGCTATTTGCTGCTTTGCCGATTGAAAGTAACATAACCGGTGCATAGCGTTCTTTGTCTAAACCGAATGCTTCGGCAATTTGATCTTTTTCATAACCGCCAATAGCATTCGTATCATAACCGTGAGCACGTGCAGCAAGCATTAACTGCATAGATACTAAACCGCCGTCAATTAATACCGTTTCTTTATTTAATTCTTCAGAAGCAGCTGCGTAGTGCGCTTTGATTTTTGGAATTTGCATATCTCTAATTTCTTGTGGCATATAGCCTAGTTCAACAGCTTTATCGTAAATTTCATCTAAATTTTCTTCGCTTTTTAAATCGCCGAATATCGCAATAACAGCTGCCGATGTTTCTACTTGTGATTGATTAAATTTAGCAAGCGGAGCTAGTGTTGCTTTTCCTTCAGGGCTATCAATTACTAGAAAGCGCCAAGGCTGTGCATTAACAGAAGATGGAGCTAGCGTCGCTTCTGTTAAAATTTCTTTCATTTCTTCACGGCTGATTTTGACAGATGGATCGTAATAACGAATAGATCTGCGCCCTGTAATAATATCTTGGAAATCATTGTTTAGTGTTTTTGTTTGTGTCATGATGAACTCTCCTTTATGTTAAAAATGTTATGACCGTTCAATGGCCGAAATGTTTACTTTTAAACGCTCAAGCATTTTTGAAAGCAGCAGCTGTTCTTCTTCGCTGAAATCTTTAAATGCTTCATCAATAAAGCGAGCTTTTTCGTTTCGAAATGCACCGATTTTTTCATGTCCGCTTTTCGTAAGCTTTACAAATGTTACGCGGTTGTCATCAGGATTTTTACGGCGTGATACAACATCTCTTTCTTCTAGCTGCTTTAAATGCCTTGTAATTGCAGCATTATCAATGTTTACTTGCTGTTGAAGCGCCTTTTGACTCATTTCACCTGTTTCATAAAGCTGATGTAAAATATCAAGACGTGATTGGCTAACACCGGTACAATGCTCAAACTTTTGATTAATTTGTTTATTAACTTCTTGCAGAGCATACAGAACATTTGCTTTTTCAGAACATGAATGTGACAAGAAAGTCGCTCCCTTTTTTCTATGATATTTATTGATGGATTAATATTTGATACATCAATGTTTGATACATCAACTAATATAAAATAAATAAAAGTGAAAGTCAAGAAAGTGAACAATCTTTTTTTTATAAATAATAAAAAGAGATTGAGATATAACGAAATCAATGCAATCTAAAGACGAACAAATCGGATAAATGAGCTCGTATGGACCGCTTGTGACACGGTAGTTGATTTCCGTGCAAGACTTCGCTTTGTCCTCCAATCAACTGCCAGAAGGAACGAAACAGATAAAATCTACGTTCATTGTAACCAAAAAAAACGAACCACTGATCAAACGGTTTGATTAGTGGTTCGTTTTTCACTTCAACTATACTATTTTTGTCTCAGCGTCTTTAAGCTGAATGATTTTTTTTACTAATTTGTTCATGCGTGTAAGGAGACAGAAACGGAATACGCTTGATAATCACATCGTGAATCCAGAATAATCGCTGGATAAGAGGAGCTGTTTTATCTGAAAGATAGATAACAAAGCAGCTGATAGCTCCCGCAATTACCATGCCTCCAAGTACATCTGCTGGATAGTGGACACCTACGTAAATGCGTGAAAGGCCTGAGATGGCAGCCCATATAAAAATGACGCTTCTCCATTTGTTTTTTCGTAACCACATGATCCAAGCAGCAGAAAAGACTAAAATCGAATGATCACTGACAAAAGATGAATTAGCCGGGTGCGGAATCAGCTTATGAACATGATGAGTCACAAACGGACGCGGGTGGTAATACACCAGGTGAATGACTTCATTGATACAAAGAGAAAGGACAATTGTAAACAACATGTATAAAGCCGTATAACGGTGATAAATTGTTCTTTCTGTTTTTCCGCTAAACCAAAGCAAAAGCAAACAAGCCATTATAAAATAAGGAACGCTATTCGTAATGATAACCATGACAGAATCCATTGCGCTGGATTTACCAGCAAACGAGTTAATCCATTGAAATACTTCGTAATTGAGGTTCATTTGTTTTCTCCTTATGCAGTACTTTTCACTCTTAGTTTAGATTGACACTCTAAAAAAACGATGAATTTCACATTAAAAATCAATTAAAATCCGAAATTCAAGGGCATTTAATGATATAAAAAGGAGAGGAAGAAACTGCTTTTAGAATAGGAGATGAAACAGTTGAAAAAGGTTTTATTTTTACCTCTTCTAAAAATGCCTTCTGGCCATCATCAAGTGGCAGAGGCGTTAATGGATATATTGGAAAGAAGAACAACAAATATTTGTTATAAAAAAATAGATTTATTAAGTTATACAAACGAACTATTAGAAAAAGTGGTTACAGGCACATATTTGAAATGGATTCGTTATGCTCCAGAAACATACAATATGGCATACAAACATCTCTTTTATGAACCGCCTGTTCATTCATTTAAATGGTATCATCACGTATTTGCAAAAAAAATGGAGCACTTAGTTAAAGAAGAAAATCCGGATTTAATTATATGCACACATGGATTTCCTTCTTATTTGCTCAGCCAATTAAAAGCAAAAGGCAAGTGCAATGTTCCTATTATAAATGTCTACACGGATTTCTTTATTAATAATTTATGGGGAAAAGAAGAGATTGACTTTCACTTTCTTCCTAGTGAAGAAGTAAAAAGAGGGCTTCGTGCTCAAAGTGAAATTCCACTTCAAAATATGATGGTCACAGGGATACCGGTACATGAAGAAATAACAAAAACAAGAACTGTTAAGCATCATGGTAACCGAAATATTTTAATTGCCGGAGGCAGCAGCGGTCTAGGCAATATTATGGATTTTTACAATGATTTAAAAGACGCGCGCCATTTTCATTACTTTGTCTTATGCGGCAAAAATCAAAAGTTATATGAAGAAATCAAAGGGTGGGAACTACAACACGTTACACCAATTCCGTACATTTCATCACGCACAGAAATGAATGAACTGTATGAGCGAGTGGATGCTATTGTAACAAAACCAGGTGGTATCACGGTCAGTGAAGCTCTTCGCAAAAATTTACCGATTTTTGTTCATTCTGCTTTACCGGGTCAAGAAGAGGTGAATTTACGCTATTTAACAGAGCGAAACTTAGTTCAAGAACTAAAGGCGGATCAATCGTTAGAAAGTCAGCTGCAGACAGTGCTGCAGGATGCTGATAAAATGAGCACATTGTATAACGCGATTGCTGCTTACCATAAAGAAATCGAAGCACAAACGCCTGAAGAACTTTTAGCAGTAGTCAATTGGATTCTAGGTGAAAAGCAAACGATTGGTCTTCATGCGTAAAACATTCATGTTTACAAACAATAAGGATAAGCTAAAGAACAAGTATGTTGAAAAAGTAGGGTTTAGATAAAAAAACAAACATCTTTTGAAAAAGGTGTTGTTTTTTTATCTAAAGAAGCTATTCTTTCACTTAAGACATGTGGTGAGAGGTGCATAATATGAAAGAGAAAATTTTAATTGTGGAAGATGAAGCGCAAATTGCGAAAGTGCTAAAGATTGAATTGGAATTTGAAGATTATGAAGTAGATGTTGAGTACGACGGGAAAGCGGGTTTAGAGACGGCAATATCCGCTCAATATGACCTCATTTTGCTCGACGTGATGCTTCCAAGTCTGAGCGGTATTGAGGTGTTAAGAAGACTTCGGAAAGCGGAAGTGTTTACGCCAGTTATTTTATTAACTGCCCGAAATACGACGTTAGATAAGGTAATGGGGTTAGACCAAGGGGCTAATGATTATGTTACAAAACCGTTTGAAATTGAAGAGCTGTTAGCACGAGTTCGCTCTTGTATTCGCTATCGTTCGCTCGTAGAAGCATCAGGAACGAAAGAAGCTGAAGCAGAGCTCTTAACGATCAGTGATTTGACCATTAATCTTGAAACAAGGGAAGTCCTAAGAAACAATGAATCCATTACGTTGACACCGAAAGAGTATGATTTAGTCGTGTATTTGCTTACGAATAAAAATAAAATTGTCACGAGAGAAGGGATTCTCACAAACGTTTGGGGATATGAATATGAAGGAGAAACAAACGTAATTGATGTGTATATTCGCCACTTAAGAAAAAAAGTAGATGAAGGTTTTTCTACTTCTCTCATTCATACGGTGCGGGGCGTAGGATATATGATGAAAGAGGAGAAACATGAAGATCACGACGAAGATTAATTTGCTGACAACAGCATGGCTAGTGGTTATTTTATTAATCATGAACATCGTTGTTTTTTTCTCCTTCACTAAATCTACGGTGAATATGGAACAGGACATTTTATTCGAAAAAGCACGCGAGATTATTCAAAAAGGTCAGCAAGATCATTCCGTGGAGCTTTCGCCAGAGTTACTAAAATTTTATTTGACCAACCATTCATTTATCCGAACAGTCTCAGAAAATTCTACGGTCATTAATCAAGTATCAAATGATCCTCATCTGGTGAAAATTAAGCCCGAATTTTCAAAGAAAAAAAAAGTGAAGCTTCGCAAAATTAGAGAAAAACAAGTATTGGTTATTCGCATGCCTGTCAAAGTCAATAATCAAGTCGTTGAAACGCTTGAGATTGGTGAGCTCCTGACTGGTTTTGAAACCCGCAAAGATATTTTGCTATCAATTTTGATTTTTTGTTCTCTTGTGTCCATTTTACTGTCGCTTTTAGGAGGAAGATGGTTATCACGCGTCATTATGCATCCTATTAAAAATATGGTCACAACGATGAAAGAGATTGAAGAGAGCGGTGTTCCTAAAAAAGTTCTCATTCAAACGGAGACGAGAGATGAACTGCAGGGTATGACCGTTACGTTTAATCATATGATTGACCGCTTGCGAGAAAATATTGAAAAGCAAAATCAGTTTGTTTCTGATGCTTCTCACGAATTAAAAACCCCTCTAACCGTTATTCGCAGTTATTCTAATTTATTAAGAAGAAGAGGGATTAAAAATGAAGAAATTACGCTGGATGCGATCGACACCATCTATGCGGAAGCAACCAAAATGCAAAAAATGATTGAAACGCTGCTTGATCTGGCAAGTGTGGAAAAAGAACAAACGCTTGATATGAAGCAAACAGATCTTGTTCTTATTTTTGAACAAATCGTTAAGCAGCTGCAGCAGGTATACAAAAGAGAATTAGTTCTTCATTATGATCAAACGCCCATTATGATTCAAGTGGATGAACTGAAAATGAAGCAAGTGCTGATTATTTTGCTTGATAATGCAATTAAATACAGTACGAATAAAATTGAAGTGACCGTGGAAAAAAAGCAGGAAGATGTCATTATCAAAGTGAAAGACTATGGAATTGGTATTCCAAAAGAAGATCTTGCACATATTTTTGAACGTTTCTACCGAGTGGATAAAGCTAGAAGCAGAGCTACGGGAGGAACGGGGCTTGGACTATCGATTGCACAAACTATTGTCCGTCAGCATAAAGGCGAGATTTTTATTAAAAGTGAAGAAGAACAAGGAACGGAAGTTGTGATTCATCTTCCCGTTTCATCTATAAACTAAAAAAGCCGCCATTAGGGGGCTTTTTTATGATTATGATGCTGATTTTTGTTTTCTTACTCTTAATTTTTTTAACTCCGTTTGGAAGAATAGATACAGTGATGCAACTGTAAATACACTAAATCCAATTATCTCAAGGGGTTCTCCACCAGCTTCAAATAGCTTAACCAAACCTTCACCGCATAACTCTCCCCCAATAAAAATAAGGAAAATACCAAGCGCTTTAAAAATAATCCAAAGGTTCAGCTTAATAGCTGTTTTGAACAAAATGTATGTAATAACGACGGCCAGCAAAATGCCACTTATACTGCCGAATACAATAGAAGAGGCGTGTTGATTCACTTGTGTCAGATTAAAAATGATTAGTTCTGTTCCTTCACGAAAGACAGATAAAAAGGCTAAAACGATTAATCCCCACTTGGAAGAGCTTTTGGAAATTTTTGATGTAACTGAAGATGTCACTTCTTTGCTTCGGTGCAACCACAGAATAAAATAAGCAATAAGGCCTGCAGCTAAAAGCATCATGACTCCTTCAAAAATTTCTTCTGACTCTTCTTCTAACTCTTTCGCCTCATTAAAACCAATAAAGCCAAATACTAAGCTGAAAATAAGGCCAGCAGCAGCGCCAATAAAGACGGAATATTTTAAGTCTTTTCGGCCGATTTTTGTAACATGAGCTAAAATAATTCCAATGATAAGCGATGCTTCTAAACCTTCACGAAGCGACAAAGCCAAACTTGACCACATAAAAAGCTCCCCTTACGTTAAATGATAAATAATAATTTCTCTCTAATTTTAATGATAATGATTATCGTTGTCAATGTGATTTTTGGCTCTTTAAAAATTCTTACTTATATAAGATTTCTCCGACTAAAGTATGAAAGTATTTCATTATAAAGTCGTGCGAAACGCAAGGACAAAGCGAATAAAATAAGAGTATCAACAATCAGTGGAGGTTTTAGTATGAGTTATACTCTTTTTATAAAAGCAAATGACAGATCGGCAAGTGAAGCGGTCAGCGTAAAATTATATGATGCGTTTTTAGAAAGCTATCAACAATCGCACCAAGGTGAAGAAATAATGGAGCTAAATTTGTTCAAAGAAGAACTTCCTTATTTAGGTGCTGACATGATAAACGGTCAGTTTAAATTAGCAAGAGGGCTAGAAGTGACGGCAGCGGAAAACAAAGCAGCAGAAATTGCTAATCGTTACCTAGAACAATTTGTGAAAGCTGATAAAATTGTCATTGCCTTTCCTCTTTGGAATTTTACTGTGCCGGCCGTGCTTCATACGTACTTTGATTATTTAAATCAAGCAGGCAAAACGTTTAAGTATACGCCAGAAGGTCCTGTGGGATTACTGGGCGATAAAAAGGTGATGTTATTAAACGCGCGTGGCGGAGTATATTCAGAAGGTCCAGCAGCTGAGGTCGAAATGGCTGTTAAATATGTTAGCAGCGTACTTCAATTCTTTGGAATCACGGACGTGAACTCCGTTATTATTGAAGGACATAATCAGTTTCCGGATCGTGCTCAAGAAATTATTGAAAGTGGCTTAGAACAAGCAGCACAAGCAGCCAAAATATTTTAAATAACCGTAGTAAAAAAGGACAGGACAAAAGTATTTTAGGTGAAGGTATATCCGAACGATAAATCGTTCGGATTTTTTGATGTTATGGTAAGCGTAGGTTTCGTGCATGTAGTAGCTTTTAGGTGTTGATTGGAGGGCAAGGCGAAGACTCCTGCGGGAAAAGCGGAACAGGTGAGACCCCGCAGGAGCGCAAGTGACGAGGAGGCTCAGCGCCCGCCCGCGGAAAGCGAAGCCTTGCACGGAAATCAACAGCCGTGTCACAAGCGGTCCATACTAGCGCCTTTATCCCATTTGTCCTTATTTAGAGTAAATTGATTTATTATGTGTCCATCTTTTCTTTATATTTTTTATCTGTATATCTTAAAAAATAATAGGTAAAATGAATAAATAAGATAAAATATATTCGCTTTATCTATAGGAGGAGCAGAGATGGATATTCGTCAGCTTAATTATTTTTTAGAAGTCGCTAAATTAAGGAGCTTTACTAAAGCATCTCAAAGTCTTCATATTTCACAGCCGACCTTGAGCAAAATGGTGAAAAACTTAGAAGAAGAATTGGAAGTAGAATTAATTGATCGGTCCGCAAGACAGATTGATTTAACGGATGCCGGGGAAGTTGTGTATGCGCAAGGACAAAAAGTTATGGCATCCATTGATGAGCTATCGACTTATCTATATGATGTGATGAATCTGAAAAAAGGCATGATTAAAATTGGAATTCCTCCATTGATTGGAGTCCTGTTCTTTCCAAAGATTATTAAAGGGTTTCAGCAGCTCTATCCAGATATCACAATTAAACTTATTGAATACGGAGCCAATCGTGTTCAAAAAGCAGTAGAAAAAGGAGAGTTAGACTTAGGTGTAGCGGTGCTTCCAGTAAATGAACATCTTTTTGATATTAATCCTTTTATCTCTGAAAAAATGCTTTTATATGTTCACCATTCTCATCCTTTGGCCTCTAAAACTCATGTGGAAATTAATGAACTAGCCCAAGAGAAATTTATTTTATTTAATGAAGATTTTACGCTTCACGACCGGCTTATTCAGGCGTGTCAACAAGCAGGATTTGAACCTAACGTAGCTTACGAGAGCTCTCAATGGGATTTTATTGGTGAAATGATTGCGGAAAACTTAGGTGTATCTATCTTTCCACAGTCCATTGCAGCAAAAGTGGATTCTGCTGTTGTAAAAGCAATTCCTATTACCAATCCTTCAATTTCATGGGATTTAGGATTGATTTTAAAAAAAGATAAATATATTTCATATGCCTCTAAACAATTCCTTCACTATATGAATGAACAGCATTCTGTTTTATATAGATAAAATGCATATGTTGTATTGAATATATGTATTTTACGAAAGAAAGAATGTGCGTTAAAGTAGATAGTGTAGAAAACATACACGAAAACAAACATTGATTCCGCGCGGTGTCAGTAAAAAATACGGAGGCTGATTTTACATGGCACAAAATAGTTATCAAAAAGGTTTAGATAAATTAATGGAATATACGTTAACGAGTAACGATGATATTTCGACTCATTTAAAAATTACGGAAGACTTAAAAGACCTAGCTCCTGACGTTGGGAAATATATTATTGAATTTGCCTATGGAGACATTTATTCACGACCAGGTTTAACGAATAAGCAGCGAGCTTTAGTTACCATTTCGTCATTGGTTACTCAGGGTACAGAGCCTCAGCTTGAGCTGCATTTAAACACAGGTTTAACAGCTGGACTAGAGCCGAATGAGATTGTGGAGAGCATCATTCAATTAATTCCATATACGGGTTTCCCTCGCGTGTTAAATGCTTTAAGCGTAGCCAAGAAAGTATTTGCTCAGCGTGACGTGGAAGTAGATACAGGCGAAAAAGAGCTAGTAGAAAATAAATAATAAGCAAAAAAAAAGACGCTCTAAAAGAGCGTCTTTTTTTTATGCGAGCTGCTTTTGTTTGGTTTCTTTTCCTAGAAAAACAACCGAACCAACACCGATTAAAATAGCTGCACAAAAGATGGAGAACGTAATCGTTAAAGACGCACCTTGGGTTGACATATACCCAACTAACAGCGGTCCTAAAATTCCTCCAATTCGTCCAAAAGAAGCTGCCATTCCAGCCCCTGTGCCTCGAATAGATGTCGGATATTGCTCAGGTGTATACGCGTATAAAGCTCCCCAAGCGCCTAAGTTGAAGAAAGACAACAGCATACCTGCTGTTAGTAGCAGCCAAAGTGACTCTGCATTTCCGAAGATATATGCGCTGGCAGCCGTACCTAACAGATATGTGACCAATACGAATTTTCGGCCCATGCGTTCAATAAACCAAGCAGCCGTATAATAGCCAGGCAGTTGAGCTAATGTCATAATCAATACATATTCAAAGCTTTTGATTAAGCTAAATCCTTTAATGACCATGACGCTAGGTAGCCATAAAAACATGCCGTAATATGAAAATACAACGCAAAACCACAGAACCCACAGCATAACGGTAGATTGACGATAAGGCTTAGACCACACGCTTCTTACATTGTCCGCAATAGACGGTTTCTTTTCCTTTGTCGCCTCTAAAAATTGAGGAGAATCTGGCAGTTTGATGCGCAAATAAATGGCATAAAATGCTGGTATAGCCGTTAGGATAAGAGCTAGCTGCCACCCGTAAGCTGGGATTACAAAGTAAGAAATAAGCGCTGCCAGTAGCCAGCCGAACGCCCAAAAACTTTCTAACAAGACGACCACTTTACCGCGTTTTTCCGGCGCCACGGTCTCAGACACAAGGGTAGAAGCAACAGGCAGCTCTCCTCCTAAACCCATTCCAATTAAAAATCGAAATACTAAAAAAGCAGCAAGGGTAGTAGTAAGAGCCGAAAGTCCGCTTGCCACTGAAAAAAGAACAAGAGTCACA
The DNA here is from genome assembly GCF_038005965.1 of Priestia sp. FSL W8-0524. Taxonomy (NCBI): domain Bacteria; kingdom Bacillati; phylum Bacillota; class Bacilli; order Caryophanales; family Bacillaceae; genus Priestia; species Priestia sp. FSL W8-0524. The sequence goes on along the minus strand of NZ_JBBOUG010000001.1, from coordinate 4,654,180 downwards.
ATAAAAACGGTTTTTCGCCCAATTCGATCAGCCAGCAGCCCGAACACGAGAGCTCCAACGGCCATCCCGATCGAGTTAACGCTGCCTATCCAACTCATTTCAGTAGGGGAAAGTCCCCATTCAGCGTGAAGAGCTGCAATGATAAAAGACAAAATGCCAACATCCATTGCATCGAAGAGCCATCCTAGCCCTGCGATGCCAAGAAGCTGACGTTCTGATAATTGTTTTGTTTTCATGTCTTCCTCCTAGAAGCAAAGAATTTTGCTTTAAGTTTACACCTGTCTTGACATAATGTCACGTCTATTTTAAAGAAAAAATGCAAACGGAAAAGCTCTATACATTAAGGTATAGAGCTAATTGTATTCTCACATTTTATCGTAAAGCATTTTTCCAGGCCATGTATACGCCATATGACCGCCATCTACCGTAATGCAGTCACCCGTTACATATGAGCTGTCATCGGATGCTAAAAATAATACGGCACCGGCTACTTCTTCTGGTTTGCCTAAACGGCCCATGGGATCGACCCATTCATATGCTTTTCTGAATTTTTTTCCTTCTTCAGCGCCTGATAAATCATCAAGAAGAGGCGTTTCAATTGTTCCAGGAGCAATTGAGTTAACGCGAATACCTTCACGAGCGTAGTCAATTGCCATGGTTCTTGTTAAGTTGGTAATAGCACCTTTCGCCGCGTTATAGCCAGAACGGTCTAAGTCTGCTGCCAGTCCAGATACGGATGAATTATTAATAATCGACCCGCCATTTTCTAACATCAGCGGAATAACGTATTTGCTTACAAGAAATGTTCCACGTAAATCTACCGACATTAAGCGATCCCAAAGTTCTACAGGGTATTCGTGAAGCTTGCCGCCTTCTGTGTCTGTCCCCGCATTATTAAAAAGAATATCCACTTTTCCAAATTTCTTTTCAATTTCCGCTGTGAACTCTTTTACTTTTTCTTCTTCAGCTACATCGATATAGTAGGCGTATGCTTCGCCGCCAGCGTCTTTAATTTCTTTTGCTACTTTTTTTACCCCGTCCAAATTAATATCGGCACAAATAACAACCGCTCCTTCTTTCGCAAAGCGCTCAGCAGTTGCTTTTCCTATACCAGAGCTTGACCCTGTAATAACAGCAATTTTTGATTCTAAACGTCCCAATTGTATCCCTCCGAAAAAATAAATATATAAGTATGTATGTTCATGTACCCATCTATTATTTTGATAAAACGTCGCTAGTTTATACGTATGTGAATAGAAATAAAAAGACGCAGCAAAACAAATCCATTGTATAATGAACAGCAGTATGTCAGGAAAAATGAGGTGTTTGCATGAAAGCAATCATAAAAAGTTTTATCAATGGACTCTTAACGATTGTCCCTATTATCCTTGTTATTTATATTTTGGTAAGAGTATTTAATTTTTTAGACAGCATTTTAGGGAACGTATTGAAGCCCTATATGAAGCAGGATTATATACCTGGTATTGGAATCTTAGCAACGCTTGTCTTAATTACGTTCTTAGGGTGGTTATCTACCCGTTTTTTCGCTGGGAAAATTATTAACTTAATTGATCGATTGTTAGAAAAAATACCGCTTGTTAAAACGCTATATAGTGTCATTAAAGATACATTTCAATCTTTTCTTGGAGAGAAAAAGTCTTTTTCAAAAGTAGCTTTAGTGCCAATGCCCGGCACGTCAATGAAAGTCATAGGGTTTGTGACCTCTGAAGAAGTAGAAGAGGTTATTCACTCGTTAAAAGACCATGTCGCTGTCTATGTTCCACAAACTTTTCAAGTAGCCGGTTTTACTTTTTTGATTCCAAAAGAAGAAATTGAATGGTTAGATATTAAGCCGGAAGAAGCAATGAAGTTCGTGTTATCTGGGGGAGTATCTAGTTCAAAAGCAGAAAAATAACAGAAGGCTTGAAGCCTTCTGTTATTTTTGTTGGAGTAAAGCTGTTAAAAGATTAAGCGGTTCTTCCAACGGTTTAAGTTCCGTTAAATTTCCAACCATGCCTTTTACAATAGCAGCGGTAGGCTTATCTTTTTTTAGCTCCGTTTGTAAAATGTGAAAGCTGTCTGCGTGTTCATCAGAAATATGATCACTGGTGTCTAGCAGATGTTTAATTTCCTCAAGAGCTTGTTTTACCTGCTCATTTTTACTTAGAAAAGTCGTTCGTTCCTTTCCGTATATATCTTCACCAAAAGAAGCGGGAATAAGGGGACGAGGTTTTCTAGCTAATAAATCTTCTACTAATACATCAACTCGTTCCATTATGTACTGCGCGACTTCTTTAAAGGTAAGCTCGTATTGATTGAAGATAATAATTTCTAAAAAGGAATGATGAATACCTTCAATCATTTTCGTTAAATCGGAGATATAAGGAGTTACGTCTTCTCCGTATACGCTAACGAGGCTTTTGCGATGAAAGTAAAACGTTTCTCGCTGCATTTTATGAACAAAGGTCTCCACTTCTTTGTTAAATGGAATCGATTTTTCCCGGATTTGCATGATAATAAAATCTCTGTGCTCTGTAATAAATTCATAGAAATAGATGAGCTGATTCATATAGCGGCTGCGGGCATCGTTTACTTCCTCGTCGAGAGCATAAACAGAGCTAAAGAGCTTTTCATAGTAAAAGTTTAGAATTGATAATAAAAGTGCATCCTTAGATTTGAAGTGCAGGTAAAATGCACCTTTTGAAATGTTGCATTCATCTACAATTTCTTGCACAGAGGTAGCATTAAATCCTTTTTTTGCAAAAAGCTTAATCGAAGCTTCAATTATTCTTTTTTCTTTTTCTTTCAAGTATTCTACCTCCTTTATTGAACAATTTGACCATTCATTTCGTTAGATAATAGTATCATACACTAAAAAAGATAAAGGTATATATCAAAGTTAAGAACGGGAGTCAGTTCCTCTAAAAAAGATTTATCGTAAATATGTCTTTATTATGAACATATTAGGAGAGAGACTGCTTAGGGTTGACACTGACCGGTTAGTCATTTATATTTTAAGTTGTTGTGACCAATCAGTCAATTTTATTAGTATACATATATTTGAAGGAGGATATGCATTGGGGAAGTTTATTAAATTTTCATTGAAAAATAAATTTGCAGTATGGCTGTTAACACTCTTTGTCATTATTGCAGGGCTGTATTCAGGATTTAATATGAAGCTAGAGACCATTCCTGATATATCAACGCCTGTTGTAACAGTCAGTGCAACTTATCCGGGCGCCACTCCGGAACAAGTGGCAGACAAGGTGAGTAAGCCAATTGAACAAAAGCTTCAGGGACTGAGCGGCGTTGACACAGTTAGCTCGTCTTCTTATGAAAATATGGCTACCATTCAAGTTGAATATGGCTTTAGTAAAAATATGGAGAAGGCAGAAGACGAAGTCAGACGAGCTCTTTCAAACGTGGATCTGCCAGATGATGTAGAGGAACCAAATGTTTCAAGACAAAGCATCAGTGATTTTCCGATTATTTCATTAAGTGTTTCAGATGATAAAAAATCATTAGAAGACTTAACGAAGTATGTAAAAAATACCGTTGTTCCACAAGTTGAAAAAGTGCAAGGCATTTCTTCGGTCAGCGTGTCAGGAGAACAAGTTGAAGAAGCAGAACTTGTATTCAAACAAGACAAGCTCAAGCAGCTGGGACTCGATGAAGATACGGTGAAAAAGCTGATCCAAGCATCCGATGCAAAAGTGCCGGCTGGTACGTATACGATGGATGGATCTCAAAAATCTGTTGTGGTAGACGGAAAGATGACAACAGAAAAAGATTTGGAAAACTTAGAGATTCCAGCTGTGCCTAGTCAAGGAGCTGCTCAAGGTCAGCAACAAGGAATGAGCCAGCAGCAAACACAAGGAGCCGTGCAGCAGGCGCCGTCCGCAGCTTCGATTCCAACTGTGAAATTAAAAGAAATTGCGGATGTTAAAGTGACGGGGAAAGCAGAATCCATTTCTCGCACGAACGGAAAACCTTCAATTGCTGTACAAGTTGTCAAAGCGAAGGATGCGAACACAGTAAATGTTGTAAATGATATTAAAGAAAAAATGAATAGCCTAGAAAAGAAAAATAAAGACCTTCACGTTGACAATATTTTTGATCAAGGTAAACCGATTGAAGATTCTGTTCATACGATGCTAAATAAAGCTATTATCGGTGCGGTCTTTGCGGTTATTATTATTCTTTTATTTTTACGTGATATTCGTTCAACGATTATTGCCGTTATTTCAATTCCGCTTTCGCTATTAATCGCCATTTTGGCGCTCAAATCAATGGATATCTCTTTAAATATTATGACGCTTGGAGCGATGACTGTAGCCATCGGAAGGGTTGTAGATGATTCCATTGTCGTTATTGAAAATATTTACCGCCGCATGGCTTATCAGGAAGAAAAGCTTACAGGAAAAGATTTAATTGTCGCGGCGACGAAAGAAATGTTTGTTCCGATTTTTTCTTCTACAGTCGTAACCGTGGCCGTATTCTTACCGTTAGGTCTCGTAGAAGGACCGGTAGGAGAGCTATTCTTACCGTTTGCGTTAACGGTTGTTTTTGCACTGTTAGCATCACTGCTAGTAGCGGTAACACTCGTGCCAATGCTTGCTCATTCGTTATTTAAAACAAATGTAAAAGTCAAAGAAGAAAAGCCAAGCAAACTAGCGCACGGATATAAGCGAATTTTGAACTGGACGCTAAACCATAAGCTTATTTCCTTTGGGTTAGCCGTACTACTGTTAGTAGGAAGTTTATTTTTAGTTCCTTCTATTGGGGTTAGCTTTTTATCATCCGATCAAGAAAAAACGCTGACGCTTACGTATACACCGAAAGCCGGACAGTCTCAAAGCGACGTGGAAAAAGCAGCGAATCGCGCAGAAGCGTACTTGATGAAGCGAGATGGTGTCAAAACGGTTCAGTATTCGTTCGGTGAAGGTAACTCTTTTAATCCGGGAAGCAAAAATAATGTTTTAACATTTGTGCAATATGACGAGGATACACAAAACTTTGATAAAGAGCAGGATAAAGTATTAAAAGCTCTTAATAAACAAGCGAATCAAGGTGAATGGGGCTCCATGAATACGGCGTCTAGCGGCAGCAATAATTCATTAAACGTCCTTATTTACGGAGATAGCTTAGACGAAATCAAACCTTATGCTGACAAAGTTCAGCGCGTTTTAGAAAAGCATAAAGAACTGAAAAATGTCGATTCTACGCTTTCAGATACGTTTGATGAATATACGCTAGTACCGAACCAAAAGAAAGCCGCTGAACTCGGCTTGTCTGCTAGTCAAATCGGAATGCAGATTTCCAACCTTGGACAGCGTGAAGTATTAACAACTATCCAAAAAGACGGAAACGAAATTAACGTATACCTTCCAAAAGAAAAAGAGGATTTCTCTACTTTTGCCGAACTTTCAAGCACAAAAGTGACCTCTCAAACTGGACAGGAAGTTACATTAAATGAAGTTGTCGATATTAAAAAAGGTAAAACGTCGAATACGGTAACGCGCCGTGATAATAAAATTTATGCAGAGGTAAGTGCCGATATTAAGAGTGACGATGTAGGCGGCGTTTCTTCTAACGTCCAAAAAGAAGTGAAGAAAATTGATTTGCCAAGTGATATGGACATTAACTTTGGCGGAGCATCAGAGCAAATTAATGACTCATTTAGTCAATTAGGAATTGCCATGCTCGCAGCCATTGGTATCGTGTACTTCGTACTTGTACTGACATTTGGTGGAGGTTTAGCGCCATTTGCTATCTTATTCTCACTTCCATTTACACTCATTGGTGCGCTAGTGGCACTTTTAATCTCTGGGGAAACGATTAGTATTTCTTCGATGATTGGAGCTCTTATGTTGATTGGAATTGTGGTAACCAATGCGATTGTTCTGATTGACCGCGTGATTCATAAAGAGCAAGAGGGTCTTTCAACGCGTGAAGCTTTACTAGAAGCTGGAATGACACGTCTTCGCCCGATCTTAATGACAGCTATTGCAACGATTGGTGCACTGCTTCCATTAGCTTTTGGATTTGAAGGTGGAGGCCTTATCTCAAAAGGGCTAGGGGTTACCGTGATTGGAGGACTAACAAGTTCTACGCTGCTTACGCTCATTATCGTTCCAATTGTCTATGAGTTTTTTATGAAGTTTAAGCGCAAAAAAGTAAAAGAGTAGAAGCAAGACAAATTTCCGCTTTTGAGGTGAATAGCGATGAAGTCAATTGATAAACTAATGAAACAGCTGATTCAACAAGGAATTAAAGCAAAGAAAGTGACGATTGATAAATCAAAGCGCCAGCAGTGGATGTCCATGTCATTGCCTAAAACGGCATGGCAGCATTCAAAATAAAAAAGAGCTGACTTAGAGTCAGCTCTTTTTTTATTAACGATCTGTATCTTCAAATGATCCTTCTTGATAGGCGTCGCTTATTTGCTCATGTGTTTCTGCTAGACCTTGTGAGAGTGCATCTTGTCGGTTATAATCTTCTGTTTCGAACTGACGGTCAGCCATTTCATTTGTATCTGGCTGCTTTTTAGGCTGTTTTTTTGAATTCATTTTCACCACTCCTATTTAATAAAGTGAGACCACGGTTAGTGTGCGATGAAAGGAAATACATTATACATGAAAGAAAGAGCTTCGATTCGTCGAAGCTCTTTCTTTCATATTATTATTGTTTTTTATCTAAGAAGATTTTTTCAATATCATCAAGGACGATATTAGCTGCTAACACACCGCCTGCTGTATTCCAAGTAGCATCATCTACTTTATGAACATGATTTTCTTGAGCCACTTTTAGCTTTTTAAAGAGAGGATCGTTTATCCATTCTTTTTCAAGCTTTGTTGCTTCACCGTCTCCCGTTTCATAAGAGAAGTAAAATAGCTGATCGCCGTCCATTGCCGGAATGCGTTCTTTTGTTGCATTCATTTCAGCAAAATCATCCTTGTCTTGAGACTCAGGGCGAGCAAATCCAAGCTGATCTAAAATAACACCTGAGAATGAATCTTTATGATAGATACGAACGTCTCCAGCTGTAAAACGTACAACTGAGATTTTTTGTTTTAACTGATCTCCAAGGCGTTTCTTTAAATCTGCTACGCGATTGTCATAGTCAGCTAATACTTCTTTACCTTTTTCTTCTTTGTTTACAGCTTTTGCATATAGCTTAAAGTTTGATTTCCAATCTCCGCGCAGCTCCTCAGAGAATACAGTCGGAGCAATTTGACTAAGCTGATCGTATACTTTTTCTTGTCGCATTTTATTTCCGATAATCAAGTCAGGCTTTAAAGCAGCGATTGCTTCTAAGCTTGGCTCGCTTTCTGTACCCACACTTTTAACGCCTTTCATCTGACCTTTAATATGGTCATACCACGGATTTCCTAACCATGATTGAACAGCGCCCACAGGCTTTACACCCATTGCAAGAAGAGCTTCAGTACCTTCGTTCGTTAAAACAACCACTCGTTTAGGCGTTCCTTTAATATCGGTTTTATCCATTGCGTGTTTTACTGTGTAAGTTTCGCCAGAACCCTCAGTTTTTTCTTTTTTATCGCTGTCAGCGCCGTTTGAATTACCGCAGGCTGCCAGCACAAGCAGTGTCATAATGGTAAGAATGGACAACAAATATGACAACTTGCCTTTAGAATATGTATTCACATCTTTTCCCCCTCGTAAGTGATAATGATTTTCATTAACAATTAAGATAATATTCTAACTTTTAAGCGGTGTCAATTAAAAATTGAAAATGATTCTCAAAATCATTGACACTTTTTTCAATGTTTCCTAAACTAAAGGTTAGATATATAGGAATCATCTTAGAGGAGAGCAATGAAAATGATGCTACGCAGTGTTCAAATGAAAGTAATGGGGCTCATCATTGGAATCATGCTGCTTTTAATCTGTATTGGATTAAGTATCGTACTCGGATACACAGATACAAGTATCAAAACAGCATTTGAAGCTTTTCAAGCGTTTAACGGTTCGAATGAGCACATAGTTATTCAAAATATTCGATTGCCGCGCGCTATAATCGGTGCTGTGGTAGGTATTTGTTTAGGAATTGCAGGAGCAATGATGCAGGCGTTAACGAAAAACCCACTTGCTTCACCGGATATTATCGGTGTGAACGCTGGGGCCAGCTTTTTTATTGTTGTTGCAGTGATGATTTTTTCGGTCAATTCACTTCAAGCTTTTACATGGATTGCATTTGTAGGAGCGGCACTAACCGTAGTGGTTGTCTATTTTCTTGGGTCCATTGGAAAAGAAGGGCTAACGCCTATCAAACTGACGCTCGCAGGAGCGGCTATTGCAGCCTTTTTCTCTTCTTTAACACAAGGACTGCTAGCTGTGGATGAATCTTCGCTTGATCAAGTCCTCTTTTGGCTGGCAGGGTCTGTGCAAGGACGCAAGGTTGAAATGTTGTATGGCATACTGCCTTATGTAGTGCCAGCAATTATTGTTACTTTTTTTATCGCTTCAAAAATTAATATTTTAACGATTGGTGAAGACGTAGCCAAAGGATTAGGTCAAAGAACAGCTCTTGTCAAAATTATAAGCGGCATCATTATTGCGATTTTAGCGGGGGGAGCCGTTGCAGTAGCCGGTCCCATTAGCTTTGTAGGAATCATTGTTCCTCACGTTGTAAGAGCAATCGTAGGACAAGATTATCGCTGGGTATTTCCTTATAGTGCGGTTGTCGGCGGGATTTTAATTTTATTAGCTGATGTTGGCGCAAGGTACGTCATTATGCCTCAAGAAATCCCTGTTGGAGTCATGACTGCTGTTATTGGTACACCTTTCTTTATCTATATGGCAAGGAAAGGGGCGAAGACGTCATGAAAACATACTTATCTCTTCGCTTAAAGAGAATTTCATTTTTAGTTAATATAAAAGCTGCTCTAATCATTACCGGATTTTCAGCTGTCCTTGTTGCACTCTTTTTGTTAAGTGCAGGTACGGGTGACTTATTTATTAATCCCTTTCGTGTAATTAAAATTTTAGCGGGTCATGGGTTGGAGTTTGAACGATTAGTTGTTACATCTTTTAGACTGCCGCGTATTATTGTTGCCATTTGTGCTGGTATTTGTCTAGCTATTGCGGGCGCTATCTTGCAGGGGCTTGTGAGAAACCCGCTTGCTTCACCAGACTTAATTGGATTAACAGGAGGAGCGTCAGTTGGTGTAGTGTTATTTTTGACACTATTTAGTGATAAAAGCAACTCGTTAACCGTAAGTATTAATTGGATGCCTGTTAGCGCATTTTTAGGTGCCGTGGCAGTGGCGCTTTTACTTTATGTGTTTGCCTGGAAAAATGGTGTCTCTCCTATTACACTAGTATTAATAGGAATTGGATTAACAGCGTTAACGAAAGCTATGACCACGCTGTTTATGATTATGGGTCCTATCTACCGCGCTAGCCAGGCAAATATTTGGATTACCGGAACGGTGTATGGTTCAAATTGGGCCAGTGTTTCCGTACTAGTTCCAGTTACTGCAGGGCTGGTTATAATTACGATTTTAATGATTCGAAATTTAAATGTTCAAGAATTAGGTGAAGAAATTGCGACTAACGTTGGAAGTCGCGTTCAAAAAAATCGATTGGCACTATTGCTGATGAGCACAGCTTTAACCGGGAGCGCCGTTGCATTTGCCGGTGGAATTAGCTTTGTAGGGTTACTTGCTCCACATATTGCCCGAAAGCTTGTAGGTTCGTCATTCGGCGCTTTAATACCGCTATCGGCACTAATCGGAGCGATTTTAATCACAGCAGCAGATTTAATTGGCCGAACATTCTTCTTGCCAATCGAAGTGCCAGCAGGTGTATTTACAGCTGCAATTGGCGCACCATACTTCATTTATTTACTATACAAACAAAGAAACGTATAGCATTCTTTGTAGAAGGAGCGATTCGCATGCATTCGTTAGAAACAAAGTCGCTAACATTATCATATGGAGAAGCGATGATTATAGATGAGCTTGACGTTACCATCCCAAAGGGTGAGATTACGGTTTTTATCGGCAGTAATGGATGCGGAAAATCTACGCTGCTGCGTTCACTGGCAAGGTTATTGAAGCCACATGCAGGCTCTATTTTACTAGAAGGTTCTAAAATTTCTTCTCTTCCTACCAAGGAAATTGCAAAGCAGCTAGCAATCCTTCCTCAAGGTCCTGTTGCACCTGAAGGTCTGACTGTGCTGCAGCTTGTTAAACAAGGGCGCTATCCGTATCAAAATTGGTTCCGCCAGTGGTCTCAAGAGGATGAAGAAAAAGTGCAAAATGCACTGGAAGCAACAGGCTTAGCAGACTTGGCAGATCGTCAAGTTGATTCGCTTTCTGGGGGACAGCGTCAGCGCGCATGGATTGCCATGACACTAGCGCAAGATACAGATATTATTTTACTTGATGAACCGACAACATATTTAGATATGACGCATCAAATTGAGATCTTGGACTTGTTGTTTGAACTGAATGAAAAAGAAAATCGTACCATCGTAATGGTGCTGCATGATTTAAACTTAGCTTGCCGCTATGCTCATCATATTGTGGCGCTTCAAGATAAAAAAATCTATGCACAGGGAAGACCAGAAGAAGTCATTAACTGCGATTTAGTACAGCGAGTCTTTAATATGAACTGTGAAGTGACGGTTGATCCGTTATTTGGAACGCCTCTTTGTATTCCTCATGGGCGCGGACGATGTATTGTGAATAAGCTGCGAGTTGAAACGCAGCATGCTCAGTAGGAATGAGCAAAGCGAGTTAGCAGAAAAATTCCGCTGTACGTTTAAAGATAACTCGCTGTACAGGTTTTCTCCTGCCAGCTGCATGGATGAAAGTAAGGTGAAGGTGCAGCTATTATGGATTCAAGAGACGATGGAGGCCGCTAGTTTGAGAGCAGCTGCTTCAATGTTAGCAAAGCGGTATAGTTTTGTTGTGGTTGCGGCTTTGTATTCATTTATTGTGTTTCAAAAAAAGATAAATGTATCGACTAAAAATGTATCTTTGCATACCGAACAAGTTGAAACGATGTGGCTTCCAAAAGTGTTTATCTCAGAAATTGAGACGACAGAAGTAACAGAGGATAATCGCGAAATTCTTCTTGATGAACTTCTTGATGAATTGTTTGCTCATCAAATTGAGCCGATGTGGTCAGTACTGCGTAAAGTGACAAAAATCTCAAAGCTGACGCTGTGGGAAAACGTAGCTGTTTATATTCACTGGCTTTATGATTTGCTTTTAGCAAACGAAGAAATAGACAATGTGAAAGTGCAAAAGAATTTACGATACGTGTTAGAAGAAGCTGAGGGACGTCACTTTGGTTCATATCATAACAATCCGCTTGCTCGGTACAGTTCACCTCCTCAATATATAGAGAAACAAAAGCAGGAGATAAGAGTACGAAAAACGTGCTGTTTGTCCTACCAAACAGGAGCCAAAGAGACTTATTGTCGAACGTGTCCGGTTATTTGTAAACCAAAGAAAGGAGTGACTGCGCATGAGTAAAACCTTTCAAGAGCAATTCGACGGTTTGATTGAAAAGTATACGGAACTAATGGTTGGAGAAAGTGATGAACAGCTGCAGGAAAAAGTGAAAATGTGGGCACTTTACAACCATATCTCAAAATCTATGCCGCCTTTAACAAAGCATTGGAATCAATTATATCCAGACGCAAAAGCGGAAATGATTGAAATTGTGAAGGAAATAAAAGAGCTGAATGAAGCGCATCGAGCGTCACAGCGAAAACCAGAATAAAAACATTCATCACGAAGCTGATGAATGTTTTTTTATCAAAAAAGCTCCAGGTAGCTTTTTGATCTAGTGTGCATATGTTAATGAAGGGTGCCTATCTATCTGGTTGATAAAATGGTAAAATTAATGATAATTAGATAAAATTTGTGAGGTGTATGACAAGTGAAGGCGGGGGGTTGCTTTGGAACAAACGATAAGAAAATTTTTTTTATTGTTATCAAAAAGCAAAAAGTTAACAAAGCTGGCTAAGCGCTATGGTTTACGTTTTGGGGCAGCAAGGTTTGTTGCAGGGGAAACCATCGATGAAGCTGTTAGTGTGATAAAAAAGCTAAATGAACAGGGATTAAAAGTAACGATTGATTATCTCGGAGAGTTTGTGGAAAGTGAAGCTGAAGTCAATAATGCTGTGGCTCAATGCATAAAGGCCATCCATCTTATACACAAAGAAAGGTTAGATTCAGAAATTTCTTTGAAATTAACGTCTATGGGACTTGATATTTCTGAAGATCTGGCGCTTCATCATATGCGTCATATTCTAAATGAAGCGGAAAAATATAGCGTGTTCGTGACGATTGATATGGAAGATTATAAGCGATGCAGCAAGACGATTAAGCTGTTTAAACAATTAAAAAGTGAGTATGACCACGTAGGGACGGTACTTCAGGCATACTTATATCGAACAGAAAGTGACGTTCGCGAATTAGATGCTTATGCTCCTAAATTAAGGTTAGTAAAAGGAGCGTACAAAGAAGCGGCAGACGTGGCTTTTCCTGATAAAGAAGACGTAGACGAAAACTTCAAAAACATAATTGGACTTCATTTATTAAACGGTCACTACACAGCAGTTGCTACTCATGATGAACGAATCATTCAGTATACAAAAGAGTTTGTTAAAAAGCATGGAATTTCAATGAATCAGTTTGAATTCCAGATGCTATACGGTATTCGACCAGAAAGGCAGGTTCAGCTCGTAGCAGAACAATATCAAATGAGAGTGTACGTTCCTTATGGAACGGACTGGTATGGGTACTTTATGAGGCGCCTTGCAGAAAGACCTGCAAATGTCGCATTTGTCTTAAAAGGAATCGTAAAAAAATAACCATGAAATGGTCGTGATGACAGAATAAGAAATAGTCAAAAATCGAACATGATTCGATTACTCATGTTCGATTTTGAGGTTAATGTCCTTGTGTATTATGCTTTGTGTACTGCTGGTTTTGAGATGTCTTTTTGCCGCGTCCGTGCGGTTCATTAACCGGTCCAGCATTTCCTTTAACGCTTGCTGCGCTTACGCCTGCTGAAGATGGATCTTTCTTTAATTTACTCACAAAATCACCTCCTGTGTATTAAGATAACCAAACACATTAAAAATAGTTAGAGATAATATTGTGAATATATTGCGAAAATTTTAAAAATGCTTTATAGTAAAAACAGAGATTAACAGTGACTCTCTTTTTTTACACATAAAATGAATGACCATTCATTCAATATATCAAAGGGGATGTGGGGATAATTATGAACATAAAAAAAGCCGCCGTTTTAGGTTCAGGAGTTATGGGCTCTGGAATTGCAGCTCATTTAGCGAATGTAGGAATTCCAACGCTTTTGCTAGATGTGGTTCCAGCTTCATTAACACCAGACGAGGAAAAAAAACAGCTAACGCTTGAAGATAGGCAAGTCAGAAATCGGTTGAGCACAACTGCTTTAGCTAAATTAACGAAGCAAAAACCGGCACCTTTAACGTCGAAGTCGTCACTATCGTTAATTACGCCGGGAAACCTTGAAGATCATTTACAGCAGTTAAGCGACTGCGATTGGATCATTGAAGTAGTAGTGGAACGCCTTGATATTAAACAGCAGTTGTTTGAAAAAATTGACGGCGTACGAAAAAAAGGAAGTATTGTAAGTTCAAATACTTCAGGAATATCGATCCACGAAATGGCTAAAGGACGCTCAGAAGATTTTAAAGCGCATTTCTTAGGAACGCACTTTTTTAATCCACCTCGTTATTTAAAGTTATTAGAAATTATTCCAACTCATGACACAAAATCAGAAATTGTTGAATATATGAAAACGTTTGGTGAAGATGTATTGGGTAAAGGAGTAGTTATTGCAAAAGATACGCCTAACTTTATCGCCAACCGTATCGGTACGTACGGTTTACTTGTGACCGTTCAAGAAATGTTAAAAGGTAATTACAGCGTGGGAGAAGTTGACTCTGTGACGGGTCCCTTAATTGGAAGACCAAAAAGCGCAACGTTTCGAACGTTAGACGTAGTGGGACTAGACACATTTATTCATGTGGCCAACAATGTGTTTGACAAAGTGGAAGGCAAAGAAAAAGAGGTATTCGACGTGCCTTTATTTATGAAACAAATGCAGGAAAATGGCTGGCTGGGAAGCAAGTCGGGGCAAGGCTTCTTTTTAAAGAAAGGCAAGGAAATTTTAGAACTTGATCCTAATACACTTCAATACGTCGAAAGAAAGAAGTTAAAAACAGCTTCTACCGAATTAAGTAAGCAGGCAAAAGGGCTGCAAAACAAAATGAAAGCGCTTATATATTCTGATGATCGTGCTGGACAGCTTCTTTGGAACATTATCAGCCCCGTTCTTGTGTATGCAGCACAGTTGAAAAATGAAATCGCCGACGATATCGTCGCCATTGATCAAGCTATGAAGTGGGGATTTGGCTGGAAAATGGGTCCTTTTGAGACGTGGGATGCAATTGGTTTAGAAAAATCAATTGAGAAGATGGAGCAGTCTGGCTTAGCCATCCCGCAGTGGGTAAAACAAATGCAGGAAAATGGATTTACAAGCTTTTATAAAGAAATGGAAGGTCAAACGCTTTACTACGAAGAGGATGAGTATAAAGCAGTAAAAGAAAATAAAAAGGTGATCCACCTGTCATCTTTACGCTCTCAAAATAATGTCATTTTAGAAAACAGCGGAGCGAGCTTAATTGATTTAGGAGATGATGTGGCATGCCTGCAGTTTACTTCTCCTAACAATGCGATTGGGCTAGATATTATCAGCTTATTGAATCAGTCTCTTGAAGAAGTGAACAAGAATTATAAGGGGCTGGTCATAGGAAACCAAGGAAAAAATTTCTGCGTTGGCGCTAACTTAGCTATGATTTTGATGGAAGCACAAGATGACAATTATTTTGAAGTTGAGCTTGTCATTAAACAATTTCAACAGGCAATGATGAAGGTGAAATATAACGAAAAGCCGGTTGTTGCAGCTCCATTTGCGATGACTCTTGGAGGCGGAGCAGAAATTTGCTTACCGTCAGCTAAAATCCAAGCTTCTGCTGAAACTTACATGGGCCTTGTAGAAGTAGGAGTCGGGTTAATTCCTGGCGGAGGAGGTAACAAGGAGCTTTATATCAAACAGCTAAATGGTTTACCGAACGGTGTAACGCTCGATCTTCAGCAAATTGCCAATAAAACATTTGAAACAATTGCTACTGCAAAAGTATCTACTTCTGCTGCAGAAGCTAGGCAGCTGAACTTTTTAAACCGCCATGATGCTATCAGTGTAAACGGAGATCACTTGCTGAATGATGCAAAGAACTCAGTCCTTGCTTTACACGACACGGGCTATAAACCGCCTGTAAAAACTAAAGTTCCTGTCGTTGGAGAAACAGGATATGCAACGTTGCTGCTAGGAGCTCAATCCATGAAATATTCAGGATATATATCAGAACATGATTACAAAATTGCTAGTAAGTTAGCATTTGTATTAGCTGGAGGACGCGTAGCGTTTGGTTCCAAAGTGGATGAAGAGTATTTGCTTGATTTAGAGAGAGAAGCATTTTTAAGCCTTGTTGGAGAAGCGAAGTCTCAAGAACGTATGCAGCACATGTTAGTTAAAGGAAAGCCACTGCGCAATTAAGGGGGAGAAAAAATGAGAGAAGCAGTTATTGTAGCAGGTGCTAGGACACCGGTCGGAAAAGCAAAAAAAGGTTCATTGGCAAGTGTTAGACCTGATGATTTGGGAGCTATTGCGGTTAAAGAAACTCTTCGCCGAGCAGGCGGATACGAAGGACCGATTGATGATTTAATTATTGGTTGTGCGATGCCTGAGGCAGAACAAGGTTTGAATATGGCTCGAAATATTGGCGCTCTTGCAGGTTTGCCTTATACGGTGCCAGCAATAACGATTAATCGTTATTGTTCATCAGGTTTGCAAAGTATTGCCTACGGTGCAGAACGAATTATGCTAGGGCAAGCCAAAGCAGTGTTAGCTGGAGGAGCAGAATCAATGAGTTTTGTTCCGATGTTTGGAAACGTAGCGCGTCCGAATGTTCAGCTGGTTGAAAATGCGCCGGAGTATTATATGGGCATGGGACATACAGCAGAACAAGTGGCGATGAAATACGGCATTTCACGTGAAGACCAGGATGCATTTGCCGTACGCAGCCATCAAAAAGCAGCAAAAGCACTTCAAGAAGGGAAGTTTAACGACGAAATTGTTCCTGTGGAAGTGACGCTTCGGAAAATCGATGAAAACAATAAGCTACGTGAACAAAAGCTGATGTTCTCTCAAGATGAAGGAGTTCGTCCTGGCACAACTGCGGACGTATTAGGGAAACTTCGTCCAGCCTTTTCGGTTAAAGGATCCGTCACAGCTGGAAACTCTTCGCAGACAAGTGACGGAGCTGCATCCGTTTTTCTAATGGATAAAGAACAAGCTGAAGCAGAAGGCTTAAAGCCTTTGCTTAAGTTTCGCTCATTTGCAGTTGGAGGAGTTCCGCCTGAAGTAATGGGGATTGGCCCGGTAGCTGCCATCCCTAAAGCTCTTAAACTAGCAGGGCTGGAGCTTTCTGATATCGGATTGTTTGAATTAAATGAAGCATTTGCTTCTCAAGCACTTGGCGTTATTCGTGAATTAAATATTAATGAAGATAAAGTAAATGTAAACGGAGGCGCTATTGCCTTAGGTCATCCATTAGGCTGTACTGGAGCTAAGCTGACTCTTAGCTTAATGCACGAAATGCAGCGTCGAAATGAGCAGTTTGGAATTGTCACCATGTGTATTGGTGGAGGAATGGGAGCTGCTGGTGTATTTGAATTGTTAGCATAATCATTTCAAAGGGGGATATGAACATGTCAAATAAAACAAAACAAATGATTAAAGGTGGAAGTTTTTTAATTGAAGAAGGCGATGCAAGCCGCGTCTACACGCCGGAGGATTATACATCTGAACAAAAGATGATTGCCAAGACGACAGATGAATTTGTAGAAAACGAAGTCCTTCCGCAAGTGGAATATTTAGAAAAGCATGAATTTGACCGTTCTGTAAAGCTATTAAAACAAGCTGGTGAATTAGGCTTGCTTGGTGCAGATGTACCGGAAGAATACGGTGGGCTTGGTTTAGATAAGATTACCTCGGCTTTAATTGCTGAAAAAATGTCTCGAGCAGGCGGATTTTCCATCACTCATGGTGCTCATGTAGGAATTGGGTCATTGCCAATCGTCTTATTTGGAACAGAAGAGCAAAAACAAGCATATTTACCTGCTTTAGCGGTAGGGGAAAAAATAGCGGCTTATGCGCTGACTGAACCGGGTTCTGGTTCGGATGCTCTCGGTGCTCGAACAACAGCTCGCCTTAACGCAGAAGGTACACACTATGTGTTAAATGGAGAAAAGCAGTGGATTACGAATGCTGGATTTGCTGATGTATTCGTGGTGTACGCAAAAATTGACGGCGATAAATTTTCTGCTTTTATCGTTGAGCGCGAATTTCCAGGCGTTTCGGTTGGCCCGGAAGAGAAGAAAATGGGAATCAAAAGCTCATCAACCAGAACGTTGATTCTTGAAGATGCGCTTGTTCCAAAAGAAAACGTGCTAGGTGAAATTGGAAAAGGCCATGTGATTGCCTTTAACATTTTAAATATTGGGCGCTATAAGCTTGGAGTTGGAGCAGTTGGAGCAGGGAAACGTGCGTTAGAAATTACGTCTCAATACGTTAACCAGCGTCAGCAGTTTAAAACGCCAATTGCTAAATTCTCATTAACACAAGAAAAGTTAGCCACAATGGCTTCTAAATTGTATGCAACTGAAAGCTCCGTATATCGTACGGTAGGACTTTTTGAAGACCATATGGGCCAGCTTTCAGAAGAACAGCAAAAAGACGGAAAACAAATTGCTGCTTCCATTGCTGAATATGCTATCGAATGTTCATTAAATAAAGTGTTTGCCACGGAAGCTCTTGACTACATTGTAGATGAAGGCGTGCAGCTTCATGGAGGCTACGGTTTTATGAGCGAGTATGAAATTGAGCGTCTGTATCGCGATTCTCGCATTAATCGTATTTTTGAGGGAACAAATGAGATTAACCGTCTTTTAGTACCAGGCACATATTTACGCAAAGCGCTAAAAGGAGAGCTTCCACTGCTTCAAAAAGCACAAACGCTTCAAGAAGAATTGATGATGCTTATGCCGCAGGAAGTAGGAAATGAGCCGTTAGATCAAGAAAAAATGCTTGTGCAAAACGGGAAGAAAATTGCGCTCTTGCTTTTGGGATTAGCTGCACAAAAGTATGGCAAAGAATTAGAAAAAGAACAAGAAATTCTCGTTAATATTTCTGATATGATTAGTAACGTATATGCAATGGAATCTACTGTTTTACGTACTGAAAAAGCCATTTCCAAAACAGGAGTAGATCAAAACAGCTTAAAATTAAAATACACGCAAGTATTCTGCCAAGAAGCATTTAATCGAATCGAAGCAGATGCAAAAGAAACGTTAATTGGCGTTGAACAAGGTGATACGCTTAGAGTCATGCTTTCGTCTCTTCGCAAATTAACTCGCTATACACCAATCAATGTAATTAGCGTAAAGCGCGAGGTTGCAAAAACGCTTCTAGAAGTAGAGAAGTTCACAGTTTAAGGAAAAAGGAGCTCGTTTTGCGAGCTCCTTTTTGTTTAAGAAGCCTCTATCTAGGTAAATGATAAAGGATGTGTTAAAATACGAAAAAAGCTTAAAATAAAGGGTGGTTGACGAAATGTCATTATTTTTTTATTCATATCCAAAGTGCGGTACGTGCCGAAAAGCAAAGAAGTGGCTCGATGATAACGGAGTAGCATATGAAGAAATTCATATTGTAGAAAATCCGCCAACAAAAGAGCAGCTGCAAGCTTACTATCAGAACAGCGGCCTAGAATTAAAAAAATTCTTTAATACAAGCGGTAAAAAATATCGCGAGTTAGGTCTTAAAGATAAAGTAAGCAGTGCGAGTGAAGACGAACTTCTGTCTATTCTTGCGTCAGATGGCATGTTAATTAAGCGTCCGCTGCTAACAGATGGACAAAAAGTAACGCTTGGTTTCAAAGAAGAGCAGTTTGAGGACGTGTGGAAGTAAGTTTTCAAATAGAAAATTTTTACCTTTTACGTTACACTGTTAATAGGAAGTTATTTTAGGTTGTAGAAAGTGTTCTCCACGTTGAAGGCGCTTTTTATATAAACAAATTACGATACATATTTTGGAGGGATTAAGATGAGTACACCAAAAGATTTGCGTTATTCTGAAGAGCATGAATGGGTAAAAACAGAAGGAGACGTTGTCCGCGTAGGTATTACACATTTCGCTCAAGCTGAGCTTGGAGACATCGTATTCGTTGAACTGCCAGAAGTAGGAGCAACAGTAGAAGCTGACGAGCCGTTTGGTAGCGTTGAATCAGTAAAAACAGTTTCTGAGCTTTACGCACCAATTAGCGGTGAAGTTGTAGCAGTAAACGACAACTTAGGCGATAGTCCTGAACTTGTTAATGAATCTCCATACGAAGAAGCATGGATGATTACAATCAAACCATCTGATGCTTCTCAAGTAGACAAGCTGATGACAGCAGAGCAATACGAAGAAATGACAAACGAAGGATAATATTCCTCCATAAATTGTCTTTATGAAAAGTTTTTGACTGGACACTCTATTAGTAAACAAGCTAAAGGAGTGTCTTTTTATGTTTGAAAAACAAAAAATGGACGTTACAGATCGCGTTACAGCTAAATTTCATGACGGCGGTATGAAATTATACGTTGATAAGCAGCCAATTGGTGAAGTTAGCTACGGAACAAGCGGCAATGAATACCGCTTTGAAGAAGGATATTCGCAAGAAAATAATAAGTTCTATCAATACGCGGACGTACAAAAACAAGGTGAAACGCAAAAATATACAGACTGCGATGAAGAAGCAGGATGGTGCTAAACAGTGGCAACTGCCGCTGTTTTTCTTGTTTTATAGAGATAATATGGCCTAAACTGCCTTTTAAAAGAGTTCTTTCTTGCAAATTTCTTTTAAAAAACAGGTGAACTGTGATACATTAACGAATATTGTATAGCATAAAGAAATGATGTTACTATACAACTGACGATTATGGGTGATGAAAATGGGGCTAATTGAAATTGAAAAAGTAATTATTGTCGAAGGAAAGTCAGATAAAAAGCGTATTCAAGATATCATTCGAGAACCAATTGAAATTATTTGTACAAACGGTACGATTAGTTTATCAAAGCTGGATGAAATTATTGACTGTACGTTTAACAAAGAGGTATACATACTCGTTGACTCTGATGATTCAGGGAATAAGCTGAGAAAACAATTTAAACGAGAGCTTCCGGAAGCAGAGCATCTATATATTGATAAAATGTACCGAGAAGTTGCTGCCGCCCCTAGACATCACATAGCAACAGTATTGCTGAGTGCCAATATCGATGTTAATGCAGAATTTTTAACATAAAAGGAATGAGCAACATGCAAGAATGGAGCGAAAAACAGCTGGATGATCAGTTAAAAGAAGGAGAAAGAGCCTTTATCTTTTTCCATACGCCTTTTTGCGGGACATGTCAGCTGGCAAAAAAAATGTTAACCGTGGCAGAAGCGATGCTGCCGGATGTAACCATCGGAATGAGCAATTTAAATTATATGCCTTCAAAAGCAGAATTATTTTCTATTGAAAGCGTACCTTGTTTGATTGAAGTGGAAAATGGTGAAATGGTAAAAAAACTCTACGCGTTTCATTCCATCGAGCACGTACTCGAGGAGCTTCGATAATCAAACGTTTGTTTAAAATGAAGAAGTGGAAAGAGAGCGAACCGTTGGGGCTGTTGAAATCTTGGGATATTATCCCAAGAACAAAATCTGTTGACAGCCTATCTGACACATGCTAAAATCACACTCATGAATGTTCATAAATGAATGAATATTTCCCAAAAACAAAATAATTGTTGCGAACTCTTATCAAGAGAGGTGGAGGGACTGAGCCCTGTGAAACCCGGCAACCGTCAGACTAACTGAAATGGTGCCAATTCCTGCAAAGCTATGCGCTTTGAAAGATGAGAGAAAGGATTAAATATCGAGCCTTTCTGTCATGCGCAGAGAGGCTTTTTTAATGGGGAAAATTGTTTTACGGCTTTTTCATCCTATAGGGCAACCTAACATAATTAAGTTTTTATTAAAGAAGGTGAAGAAATATGATTACATTAACAGACGTTACAAAAATTTATCAGGCCAAAAGCGGTCAAGTAACAGCTGTTGATAATGTGAATCTAACCGTTAACCAAGGTGAAATTTACGGAATTATTGGTTATAGCGGAGCGGGGAAAAGTTCTTTGATTCGCTTGCTAAACGGATTAGAAACACCAACGACAGGAACGGTCGAAGTAGCAGGTAATGATATTGGAAAAATTAAAGGCGGAAAACTCAGAAAAGCTAGACAAGAAATTAGTATGGTATTTCAGCACTTTAATATCTTGTGGTCGCGTACGGTACGAGAAAATATTGCCTTTCCGTTAGAAATAGCAGGGATTTCAAAAGAAAAAAGAATGAAACGAGTAGACGAACTTATTAAGCTAGTCGGGCTTGAAGGGCGTGAAGATGCTTATCCATCACAGCTTAGCGGCGGACAAAAGCAGCGTGTTGGGATTGCTCGAGCGCTAGCGAACAATCCAAAAGTATTGCTTTGTGATGAAGCAACATCAGCGCTTGATCCTCAAACGACAGATTCTATTTTAGATCTGTTAGTAGATATTAATGAGAAGCTAGGGTTAACCATTGTATTGATTACTCATGAAATGCACGTCATTCGTAAAATTTGTCATCGAGTAGCCGTTATGGAAAATGGGGCAGTAGTAGAAGAAGGACAAGTGCTAGAAGTATTCAGAAAACCTAAGCAGCCGATTACAAAACGATTCGTTCAACAGATTTCTGAACCAGAGGAAACGTTTGAAACGATTGAACAAGTAAAAGAGCTGTATCCAAGCGGGCAAATTATTCAGCTGACGTTTGTTGGCGGAAAAGCAGAGCAACCGCTCATTACAACGATTTTAAAACAGTTTGATGTAACGATTAATATTTTGCAAGGAAAGATTTCTCATACACAAACAGGTTCATACGGGACGTTGTTCGTTCATTTAGACGGAGAATTAACAGAAGTTGAAAAAGTCATTGCATACATTCATGAGCAGCAGGTAGAAGTGGAGGTAATGACAAATGCTTGAGAAACTATTTCCAAACGTTATTTTAGATGATTTTATTCAAGCGACAAATGAAACACTATATATGACGGCTATTTCAGTTGTAGCCACATTTGTTCTAGGTATTTTATTGGGCTTGCTTTTATTTTTAACGTCCAAAGGACAGCTTTGGCAAAACAAACCTTTATATGCCATTGTGTCGGCGGTTGTAAATATCTTTCGTTCCATTCCATTCATTATTTTAATTGTTTTACTGATTCCATTTACCAAAGCATTGGTAGGAAGTATTTTAGGCGCTAATGCAGCGTTACCGGCTTTAATTGTTGGAGCAGCACCATTTTATGCGCGTCTTGTAGAAATTGGTCTGCGTGAAATTGATAAAGGTGTTATTGAAGCTGCTAAATCAATGGGAGCCACAACAAGCACTATTATCTTTAAAGTGCTGTTACCTGAATCGCTGCCAGCTTTGATTTCCGGTTTGACAGTAACAACCATTGCGTTAGTCGGCTATACGGCAATGGCGGGTGTGATTGGAGCTGGAGGTCTTGGAAACCTTGCATATTTAGAAGGATTCCAGCGCAGTCATAATGACGTAACGCTAGCCGCTACGATCTTAATTTTGATTATTGTATTTATTATCCAACTTATTGGAGATGCGATTACTGCAAAAATTGATAAAAGATAAAGGGAGGATTATTTATTATGAAAAAATGGCTTTCAGCTTTAGCATTAACATCTGCGCTAGTAGTAGGATTAGCGGCGTGTGGATCTAACAATGGATCAAAAGATGAAAAGAAAATTGTCGTGGGTGCATCTAATACGCCTCATGCTGAAATTTTAGAACAAGCAAAACCTATTTTGGAAAAACAAGGAATTGATTTAGAGATTAAAAAATTCCAAGATTACATCTTACCGAACACAGCTCTTGCAAACAATGAAATTGATGCAAACTACTTCCAGCACGTTCCTTATATGAATTCAGTGCTAAAAGATCATAAAGGTGAAAAAGGGTATGATTTCGTAAGTGCCGGTGCCATTCACATTGAACCAATTGGTATCTACTCTAAAAAATACAAAAGCTTAAAAGATCTTCCGAAAAACGGCACAGTTATTATGCGTGATGCAGTAGCAGAGCAAGGACGTATTTTATCGATTTTTGAAAAAGCTGGCGTGATCAAATTAAAACCAGGCGTAAAGAAAACAGACGCACAAATTAAAGATATTGTAGAAAACCCTAAGAATTTAAAATTTAAAGCCGATGTTGAAGGCGGATTGTTACCTCAAATGTACAAAAACAATGAAGGTGACGCTGTTGTTATCAATGCTAACTATGCTATCGATGCTGGTTTAGATCCAGTAAAAGATCCAATCGCAGTGGAAAGCAAAGAAAACAACCCATATGCAAACATCATTACGGTTCACAAAGGTGACGAAAATAAAGATACAGTGAAAGCTTTAGTAAAAGTTCTTCACTCTAAAGAAATTCAAGACTACATTAAAGAAAAATACAAAGGCGGAGTATTGCCGGTAAATAAATAATAGAAGAAAAGCGCTTGCCCACTCTGGGCAAGTGCTTTTTTGTATGCATCAAAACGAATAACTCTTATTTTTCTCACGCATACTAACCGTGAAAACTTTACTGATGATGGGAGCTGACGTTATGCAGCAAGAAGCACGTCATTCAACTGAGCAAGCACTTCATGATTATAAAATGGGTGTTGGGAAATTTAGCGAAAAATTGCCGGAAGTAACAAAAACGTTTAATGCGTTTACTGAAGCATGTTTTGGAGAAGGTTCTCTTTCTAAAAAAGAAAAGCAGTTAATCGCGCTAGGAATCAGCGTAGTAGCTCAAGACGAGTACTGTATGATTTATCATACAAAAGGCTGCATTGATCAAGGTGCAACTGAGCAAGAAATTTTAGAAGCATGCGGAGTATCAGCGGCATTTGGCGGAGGCGCAGCGATGAGTCAGTCCGTTACGCTTGTCCAAGAGTGTGTTTCAGAACTGACTAGCCACACGCACTAAGTAAATAAAGCGGGTAAAAAGCTTGTCTTAGAAGGCTCTATCGAGTCTTTTAAGGCAACTTTTTTATGAGTGGATTTAGTCTTAAAAAACGTACATAATGGTTTAAAACCTTTTGGGTCAAAAGGTTGCTATAAGTTTTCATTTGTTATAAGATTGTAATGAGAATAAAATGAGAATAATTAAAAAGATATAGGTATATCGTTTTTTACTATATACGTCTATAACTGGAGGTTTTAATATGGCAGGGTCAACTTTAACAATTAAAGATCTTCATGTTGCAATTGAAGGTAAAGAAATTTTAAAAGGTGTTAATTTAGAAGTTAAGGGCGGCGAAATCCATGCAATCATGGGACCAAACGGTACTGGTAAATCAACATTATCTTCAGCAATCATGGGACATCCTAAATACGAGGTTACACAAGGAAGCATCACGCTAGACGGCGAAGATGTA
Organism: Priestia sp. FSL W8-0524; assembly: GCF_038005965.1. NCBI lineage: Bacteria > Bacillati > Bacillota > Bacilli > Caryophanales > Bacillaceae > Priestia > Priestia sp. FSL W8-0524. Next base: position 4,629,470 of record NZ_JBBOUG010000001.1, on the reverse strand, counting down.
CTTGAGATGGAAGTAGATGAGCGCGCTCGTGCAGGTCTATTCCTAGCGATGCAATATCCAAGTGAAATCAGCGGGGTAACAAACGCAGACTTCCTACGTTCAGCAATTAATGCTCGTCGTGAAGAAGGCGAAGAAATTTCACTAATGAAATTCATCCGTCAATTAGACAAAAACATGGATTTCTTAGAAATGGATCAAGACATGGCTCAGCGTTACCTAAACGAAGGTTTCTCTGGCGGTGAGAAGAAGCGTAACGAAATTCTTCAATTAATGATGCTTCAACCAGGAATTGCAATTTTAGATGAAATCGACTCTGGTTTAGATATCGATGCGTTAAAAGTTGTATCAAAAGGTATTAATGAACTGCGCGGCAGCGAGTTTGGTTGCTTAATGATCACTCACTACCAACGTTTATTAAACTACATTACACCAGATAAAGTTCACGTTATGATGCAAGGTCGTGTTGTAAAATCAGGCGGACCAGAATTAGCGCAGCGTCTAGAAGCAGAAGGTTATGACTGGATCAAACAAGAATTAGGTATTGAAGACGAAACTGTAGAGCAAGAAGCTTAAGAGTTAGGAGGATCTCTATGACTATTGATACGAAATTACCATTTGATCAAGAGTACATCAGCAGCTTTTCAAAAGAAGCTAATGAACCAAGTTGGCTGCTAGATCTTCGCTTACAAGCTCTTGCGAAAGCAGAAGATCTTGCACTTCCAAAGCCAGATAAAACAAACATTTCGAAATGGAACTTTACTGCTTTTGACAAGCACACTTCACAGGCAAGCACAATCTCATCTGTAGACGAGCTTCCAGAAGTGGTTAAAGCACTGATTGATACAGAAGCGGTTAAGAATCTATATGTTCAGCGTGACCAAACAGCTGCATACTCAACGTTAACAGAAGAGCTAAAATCTCAAGGCGTTATCTTCACAGATATTCAAACAGCTGCTAAAGAGCATAGCGACCTTGTTGAGAAGTACTTCATGAAAGACGGAGTTAAAGTAGATGAGCACCGTTTAACTGCATTAAACGCAGCGTTATTAAACGGGGGGGTATTTGTATACGTTCCTAAAAATGTAGAAGTACAAGAGCCTCTTCAAGCTGTATTTGTCCGTGAAGATGAAGAAGCAGCTTTATTCAACCATGTTATTGTTGTAGCTGAAGACAACAGCTCAGTAACATATGTAGAAAACTACATTGCTACTGCTGAAGAGTCACACGGTGTTGTCAATATCGTGACGGAAGTATTCGCTAACAGCAATGCAAAAGTAACGTTTGGAGCTGTTGACTACTTAGCTAAAGGTACAACTACTTATGTGAACCGCCGCGGCGTAGCGGGCAAAGATGGTCGCATTGAGTGGGCTTTAGGCTTAATGAGTGAAGGAAATACAGTTTCAGAAAATACAACGTATCTAATGGGCGACGGTTCATATGGAGATACAAAAACGGTAACAGTTGGACGTGGAGAGCAGTCTCAAAACTTAACAACAAGTATCGTACACTTCGGAAAACATTCTGAAGGCTACATTTTAAAACACGGCGTTATGAAAGAAAGCGCGTCTTCAATCTTTAACGGTATCGGTAAAATTGAACACGGTGCATCTAAATCAAACGCTGAGCAAGAATCCCGTGTGTTAATGTTAAGTGAAAAAGCACGTGGAGACGCAAACCCAATTCTTCTAATTGATGAAGATGATGTAACAGCAGGACACGCTGCATCTGTTGGACGCGTAGATCCAATTCAGCTTTACTACTTAATGAGCCGCGGTATTCCGCAAACAGAAGCAGAACGTCTAGTTATTCACGGGTTCTTAGCACCAGTGGTAAACGAGTTGCCAATCGAAACGGTTAAAAAACAATTAACGGATTTAATTGAAAGGAAAGTTCGATAATGAATATCTCTGATATTCGTAAACAATTTCCTATTTTAGACCAAGAGGTAAATGGCAGCCCACTCGTTTATTTAGACAGTGCAGCAACTTCACAAAAGCCGCTTGCTGTAATTGAAGCAATTGAGAAGTATTACAAAGAATATAACTCAAACGTACACCGAGGTGTTCACACGCTTGGTACAAGAGCAACAGACGGATACGAAGGCGCTCGTGAAAAGGTTCGTAAGTTTATTAATGCAAAATCAACGGAAGAGATTATCTTTACGCGCGGTACAACGACAGCTCTTAATACAGTAGCTGCAAGCTATGGCCGTGCGAATCTTAAACCTGGTGATGAAATTGTGATTACTTATATGGAACATCACAGTAACATCATTCCTTGGCAGCAAGTTGCCAAGGAAACAGGTGCAACGTTAAAATATATTTCATTAACAGAAGATCATGCACTTTCACTAGAAGAGGTGAAAAGCACGATTACATCTAACACAAAAATTGTATCGATTATGCAAGTATCTAACGTATTGGGTACAATTAACCCAGTAAAAGAAATTGCAGAAATTGCACACGCTAACGGTGCAGTAATGGTTGTGGATGGTGCGCAAAGTACGCCTCACATGAAGGTGGATGTACAAGATTTAGACTGTGATTTCTTTGCTTTCTCTGGACATAAAATGGGCGGACCGACTGGAATCGGCGCTCTTTATGGAAAGAAAGAGCTTCTTGAAAAAATGGAACCAATCGAGTTTGGCGGCGAAATGATTGACTTCGTAAACTTATACGAATCGACGTGGAAAGAGCTTCCTTGGAAATTTGAAGGAGGTACGCCAATCATTGCAGGTGCAATTGGTTTAGGTGCAGCGATTGATTTCTTAGAAGAAGTTGGTTTAGATAACATTCAAGCACATGAGCACAAGCTAGCGCAATATGCACTGGATCGCTTATCGCAAGTAGATGGAATTACGATTTACGGACCGAAAGAGCGAGCGGGTGTTGTGACGTTTAATATTGAAGATGTGCATCCGCACGACGTTGCAACAGTAGTAGACGCTGATGGAATTGCGATTCGTGCAGGTCATCACTGTGCGCAGCCGCTGATGAAATATTTAAACGTATCGTCTACTGCACGTGCAAGCTTCTATCTGTATAACACGGAAGAAGAAGTAGATAAATTGGTGTCATCATTAATAAAAACGAAGGAGTATTTTACAAATGGCTTTTAATAATTTAGATACTCTCTATCGTCAAGTAATTATGGACCATTATAAAAACCCGCGTAATCGTGGAACATTGAATGAAGATACTGTGAACATTCATATGAATAACCCGACGTGCGGAGACCGCATTGAACTTTCTTTAAAAGTAGAGGACGGCAAAGTGGTGGATGCAAAGTTCGAAGGTGAAGGATGTTCAATTTCAATGTCATCAGCTTCAATGATGACACAAGCAATTAAAGGTCAAGAAGTAGACAAAGCGTTTAAAATGGCCCATATCTTCTCTGACATGATGCAAGGTAAAGAGTATGATGATAGTATAGATTTAGGAGATATTGAAGCACTTCAAGGTGTAGCAAAATTTCCTGCGCGTATTAAATGTGCAACACTAGCGTGGAAAGCGATGGAAAAAGGTCTTAACGAACAAAAATAAGACCTTCATTCATTCCCAATCCTATCAAGTAGGGGGTAATAAAAGATGGCTAAAAAAATGCCAGAAATCGGCGATTATAAATATGGATTTTCCGATAAAGACGTATCAATTTTCCGCTCTAAACGCGGTTTAACAAAAGAAATCGTAGAAGAAATTTCTCGTATGAAAGAGGAACCACAATGGATGCTTGACTTCCGTTTGAAATCTCTAGAGCACTTCTACAACATGCCAATGCCACAGTGGGGCGGAGACATGGCAAGCTTAGACTTTGATGAAATTACGTACTACGTAAAACCATCTGAGAAGTCTGAACGCTCTTGGGATGAAGTTCCTGAAGAAATTAAACAAACGTTTGATAAACTTGGTATTCCTGAAGCAGAGCAAAAATATCTTGCGGGTGTATCAGCTCAGTACGAATCTGAAGTTGTTTATCACAATATGAAAGAAGATCTTGAAGCGCAAGGTATCGTATTTAAAGATACAGATACGGCGCTAAAAGAAAACGAAGATATTTTCCGCGAGCATTTTGGAAAAGTTATCCCGCCAACGGATAACAAATTCTCTGCTCTTAACTCAGCGGTTTGGTCTGGTGGATCATTCATTTACGTACCAAAAGGCGTAAAAGTAGATACACCATTACAAGCTTATTTCCGTATTAACTCTGAAAATATGGGACAGTTTGAGCGTACGTTAATTATTGCTGATGAAGGCTCACACGTCCACTATGTAGAGGGCTGTACAGCACCTGTTTATACAACAAACTCTCTTCACAGTGCCGTTGTAGAAATCATCATCAAAAAAGACGCGTATTGCCGCTATACAACAATTCAAAACTGGGCGAACAACGTATACAACCTTGTAACAAAACGTGCAGTTTGTGAAGCAAACGCAACAATGGAATGGATTGATGGAAACATCGGTTCTAAGTTAACAATGAAATATCCAGCTGTTATCTTAAAAGGCGAAGGCGCACGCGGTATGACATTATCTATTGCCCTTGCTGGTAAAGGACAGCACCAAGATGCTGGTGCAAAAATGATTCACTTAGCACCAAACACATCTTCAACGATCGTATCAAAATCAATTTCAAAACAAGGCGGTAAAGTAACATACCGCGGTATCGTACACTTTGGCCGTAAAGCAGAAGGTGCACGTGCGAACATTGAGTGTGATACGCTAATTATGGATAACCAATCAACTTCTGATACAATTCCGTACAATGAGATTTTAAATGACAACATCTCACTTGAACACGAAGCGAAAGTATCAAAAGTATCTGAAGAACAATTATTCTATCTAATGAGCCGCGGTATTTCTGAAGAAGAAGCGACAGAAATGATTGTAATGGGCTTTATTGAACCATTTACAAAAGAGCTTCCAATGGAATATGCAGTAGAGATGAACCGTCTAATCAAATTTGAAATGGAAGGTTCAATCGGTTAATAATAGATAAAAACTCGTTTGCTGTTTAAGCAAACGAGTTTTTTTGTATCGTTTGTATTAAAATAAAGAAAAGCAATCTAAGAAAATAGAGGAGGAATGGCATGATTTATATTGGAGTTACAGGCTGGGGAGATCATGATTCATTATATGAAGCGGGTGTTTCATCAAGAGACAAGCTTGCCGTATACGCAGGCCATTTTCCAATTGTTGAAGTCGATTCATCTTTTTACGCCATTCAACCTAAGTCAAATGTAGAAAAGTGGATGAATGATACGCCGGAATCTTTTCGTTTTGTGGTAAAAGCCTATCAAGGCATGACGGGGCATATGAGAGAAGGAAATCCGTTTGATAGCAAAGAAGAAATGTTTCATGCATTTTTAGAATCAGTGAAGCCGTACGTAAGTTCAAATAAGCTTGGTATGATTTTATTTCAAATGCCGCCTTGGTTTGACTGTACAAAAGAAAACGTAGCCTATTTGAGGTATAGCCGTGAGAAGTTTGGAGATTTGCCAGTAGCACTGGAGTTTCGAAATCAATCTTGGTTTAAACCATTTTTCTATGATAAAACGTTAACGTTTATGGAACAAGAGAAGTGGATTCATGGTATTTGTGATGAACCGCAGGCAGGAGAAGGATCTATTCCCATTGTGATTCATGCTACAGATAAACAGAAAACACTTATACGTTTTCATGGACGAAACGTACACGGTTGGAATAAGCCCGCAGAAGGCAATTGGCGAGCGGTAAGGTTTTTGTATCGCTACAATGAAAAAGAGCTTCTAGAGTGGAAAGAACGTCTTGAAAAGCTGCAAAAACAAACGAAGGACATTTACCTGTTATTTAATAATAACTCCGGCGGAGATGCTGTACATAATGCCAAACAGCTCATGAGCTTATTAAATATTGAATATGAGAATTTAGCTCCTAAGCAACTAGATTTTTTTAACGAATTTTAGCACCGAGGTCTATAAAATGTATAAGGATTACTCTAAACGTTAAATAGGTAGAAAAGTATATGTAAAACCTCACTTTTTTCTTTCAAAATCATAAATTGATTAAGAAAGGAGTGAGCTACTATGATTACCTTAGCGCCTATCGTAATTGAAGGTCATACGTTTAATGCAGTTACCGTATTGCTGCCAAAAACAACTTTGTTAACCATTTCATCAGATAAAGGCTACATTATGTGCGGAGCACTAGACGTAGGTCTATTAAATGATAAATTAGCTGATCGTCAAATAATAGCTGGAAGAGCTGTAGGTGTACGTACAATTGAGCAGCTTCTTGAAGCGCCGCTTGAATCTGTAACGCTTGAAGCTGAAAAAAGAGGGATTTTTAAAGGCACAATTGGCAAAGATGCTTTATTGAAAATGCTTTAATATAGTCGAGAATTTAAGATAAAACTTTTTAAAAGAAGCGTGAACCTCCTTATACATGCATACATATAGCTTGTAAGGAGGGATTTTTTTTGGTTAAACTTCGTCGGAAATTAACAAGAAAAGGCCCGCTTCCTTTTCGTTACGTTCTGTTGCTCACCTTTCTTTTTTTTATGCTTTCCACAGGGGTAGGATTATGGCTAATTAATAGAGGGATTGAACCAACGTTGATGAAATATGCTGAAGCACAAACAAAAGAGATTGCAACTTTAGTTATTAATAAAGCGGTGAATAAACAGGTACTCGATCAGCTCGACGTAGATGTCATTAAAGTGGAATCTACACCTAACGGTCAAGTAGCCAAAATTGACACAGCGCTTGTGAACCGAGTTAGAGCTCAAACTACGTCATTTGTCCAGGCTAACTTAAAAGAAGCAGAGAAAGGGAATTTAGATGCACTTGAACTTCCAACAGATATTCGTATTGAAAAAAATGAAAAGTTGCGGAATCAAGGAATTGTCTACCAAGTTCCGCTTGGGCAAGCGACTAATAATGCGCTGCTTGGAAATCTGGGTCCGCTGATTCCGGTTAAATTTCATGCTATTGGTGACGTTCAAACAGACGTAGTGCGAAAAATCGAGGAGTATGGAATAAATAATGCGTTTCTTGAAGTATCTATCAAAGTGAAAGTAAACATGCAAATCATTATCCCATTTGCAACTAAAAAAACAACCGTTACGGCTACAATCCCAGTCGGAGGCACCGTTATTCCTGGAAATGTTCCTGACTATTTTAACGGTGGAAACTCGTCTTCTCCGGCGATTGAACTTCCGAAGAAAAATTAACAATATTATATTAACGTGATAAAGTATTATTGAAAAAGCAGGTACGGAAGTTCAAAAAGACTTTCATACCTGCTTTTATTCATTGGTTAATTTGTCTGAATTTTCTATAAAAAATATTTTGACATACTATCTTCTCCCTTCTATAATTTGAGATAGGAAGTTATAGGAAGAATAATCTAAAAATTATAAAAATTCTCGTTGATCTGCGATAAAAAGAGAGTAGGGAGAGAACAAGAGGGGGAATTACGGTGGAAAATAGGCCGCAGTGGGGATCAAGAGCAGGGTTTATTTTAGCAGCAGCAGGTTCAGCAATTGGACTAGGGAATATATGGAGGTTTCCAGCTACTGCATATGAAAACGGAGGAGGAGCATTTTTTCTTCCCTATTTATTTGCTTTGTTGACGGCAGGGATTCCTATTTTAATCATGGAGTTTGCTATAGGTCATAAATATAAAGGTTCTTCTCCTTTATCATTAGCGAGACTAAGTCCAAAGGCTGAGTGGCTAGGCTGGTGGCAAGTAGCTATTTCCTTTTTTATTTCAGTTTACTATTCCGTTATTATCGCATGGGCGATGTCGTATTTTATCTTTTCATTTAAGTTAAGCTGGGGAAAGGATACGGAAGCGTTTTTATATGGAGATTACTTAAAGTTAGCCGAAGCACCAGGACAAACAGGAAGCATCGTATTACATGTTTTAATTCCGCTTGTACTTGTATGGATTGTGACGTTAGGTGTGTTATTAAAAGGAATCAAAAAAGGAATTGAAGCGGCAAATAAAATCTTTTTACCAACACTAATTGTTCTATTTTTAATCATTGTCATTCGAGCAGTAACATTGGACGGAGCGATGGAAGGTCTGCACGCTTTTTTTAAACCAAACTGGAGCGCAATTGGAGATGGAAAGGTTTGGATTGCAGCATATGGTCAAATTTTCTTTAGTTTATCTGTTGGTTTTGCTATTATGATCACTTATTCCAGTTACCTTCCAAAAAAATCTGATTTAACTAATAATGCGTTTATTACTGGATTCGGTAATTCCGCTTTTGAATTACTAGCAGGAATCGGTGTGTTTAGCGCACTTGGTTTTATGGCTACTCAGCAAGGTATCCCAATCGATAAGGTGGTTCAGGGAGGCGTAGGACTAGCCTTTGTTGTTTTCCCGCAAATTATTAATGAATTTCCAGCCTTTAAACAGCTGTTTGGCATGTTATTCTTTGCTTCCTTAACATTAGCAGGGTTAACGTCGCTTATTTCAATTATTGAAACATTTGTAGCAGGCATTCAAGATAAATTTACTATCTCACGTACAAAATCCGTATTAATAGGCGGAGGAATCGCTTCAATTTGCTCCCTATTATTTGCAACACAGGGCGGACTTTATTTCTTAGATGTGGTCGATTATTTCATTAATAACTTCGGAGTTGCTTTAGCAGGCTTAGTAGAAGTTGTATTAGTTGCTTGGGTATTTAAAAAGCTGAGCAGCCTTCAGCAGCATGCAAACGAAGTTTCTGATATTCGAATCGGTTCATGGTGGAAGATATGTTTAGGAGTAGTTACACCGCTTGTACTTGGGTATATGATGTTTGATAACTTCCGAAAAAATATTTCAGAAAATTACGAGCAGTATGCAACGACTTTTGTAGGTCCTTTTGGTTGGGGCGTGGCAGCTCTGGCTGTTATTTTAGGAATTGCTTTTTCTTTTGCACGATGGAAAGATGGGGCGACTCGTTTGTCAGTTAAAGAGAAGGGGGTTTCTAAATAATGGATGGAAGTTCAATTACAATGATGGTTGTAGGGATGGTCATCATATGGGGCGGCTTGGCCGCGAGTATTGCTCATGCTGTGAAAAAAGCAAAAGAAAGTAAACCATCAGGATAAAAAAACAGGAAGCATTAGCTTCCTGTTTTTTTATTTTTTCTTTAGTTCTAAACGATCATTTCTTTCCCACGTTCTTAACTGAGGATATGGGTCAAACGACCACTCATTTTTGCCGTTATCTTTATACATTCCGTAATGCAAGTGAGGAGGGAATTTCCCAGAAGTTCCAGGAGGTCCATAACCTGAACTTCCTACTCCGCCAATAAGTGTTCCTGGTTCTACAATTTGTCCTACTTTTAAATTTTTTGCAAATCCGCTTAAATGAGCTAAATAGTGATAGTTATTATGAAGGTCACGAATACCGATTCGCCAGCCTCCATATTTATTCCATCCTTTAAGCTCAATAATGCCATAGCAAGGGGATTTTACTGGAACTCCATAATCTGCAAAAATGTCTGTTCCTTCATGGATTCGTTTTCCACCCCAGCCGCGCGCATCTCCCCATGTACTGCGATAACTGTAGTTCGCACGGAGAGGGACAGGAAATGAAGAACCTTTTAAATCAATGCGACCGTAATGGCGAAAAATTTTAGCATTCCCTAAAATAATATCAACCGCTTTAGCCCGGTGATAATAGTTCCAAAGCGCAATTTTAATATAGTCTTCGGACACCCCGAACGTCCGAATATAATCTGCCATGGTAAAAAGCATATCTTCATCATTAAATTGGTCTGCTTTTTTGTCTCCGTTCCCATCTTTACCCATTCCCCCGAGAAGAGAAATAGTAAGTGGGTTTGTATCTTCCAAATTTGGATTTAAAGAACCTGACCATTTTTCTGGAGGATAATAAATGGCGATCGCACCTTTTTCTCTTGGAATATCTTTATGAGAGCGTCGAATATTTCGTTCATACTGGTCAATCCCAGCAAAGTAATACCAAGGAATTGTAGTAGCGGCTTCCATTTGGTTATACAGCTCTAACCTCTTTTGAATAAGCATTTTTTCTTGATCTGCTGAAGATTCAGCTGTTACGTGGTGCCATCCTGTGAATATAGACATGAACATAAAAAGTAAGATAATCGTTTTGCGCATCGTGTTTCCCCCTTTCTAAAAATAGTGTGTAACACTAGTTTGCAGCGAGAAAAAAGATTTCATAAATATTAATTAATGGAAATCGCTTCAAAACTTTTTAAAAGAATTTTATTCAGAAGATAAATGGAAATTATACGGAGGATGAAAACGCACACATTTGGATGGAAAATAGAAGAAAACTGAGGAAAATAAAGAGCAGACAACTTGTCGAATCTCACTTTTTTATGATAAAGTGACATATAGTTATGTTTTTAATATGTAGTTAAAATTAAGCATATAGGTTATAGACATTTTCTAGATTGGTGGAGTTGATAATATGGCAACAAAAGAAGAGCATGTCCGCAAACCCGAGTGGCTGAAGATTAAGCTAAACACAAACGAAAATTACACAGGCTTAAAGAAAATGATGCGTGAGAAAAACCTTCATACAGTTTGTGAAGAAGCAAGATGTCCGAATATTCATGAGTGTTGGGCTGTTCGTCGTACGGCAACTTTTATGATTTTAGGAGAAGTATGTACACGTGCCTGTCGTTTTTGCGCGGTTAAGACAGGTTTACCAACAGAATTAGATTTAGAAGAGCCAGAACGCGTAGCAGATTCTGTTCAGCTAATGAACTTAAAACATGCGGTTATCACAGTAGTAGCTCGCGATGATTTAAAAGACGGAGGAGCAAGCGTATTAGCTGAAACAATTCGTGCGATTCGTCGTAAAAATCCATTCACAACAATTGAAGTATTGCCTTCTGATATGGGCGGTGTGGAAGAGAACTTACGTATTGTAATGGACGCACGTCCTGATATTTTAAACCATAATATTGAAACAGTACGCAGCCTTACGCCTCGTGTTCGTGCTCGTGCTAAATATGAGCGTTCTCTTGAGTTCCTTCGCCGTGCAAAAGAAATGCAGCCGGATATCCCTACAAAATCAAGTATCATGCTTGGTCTAGGAGAAACAAAAGAAGAAATTATTGAAACGATGGATGATTTGCGTGCGAACAATGTAGATATTATGACGCTAGGCCAATATCTACAGCCAACTAAAAAGCACATAAAAGTTCAAAAATATTACCATCCAAATGAGTTTGAAGAGCTAAAAGAAATTGCATTATCAAAAGGATTCAGCCATGTCGAAGCAGGTCCTCTTGTACGTTCTTCTTACCATGCAGATGAGCAAGTTAACGCTGCTGCCAAAAATAAAGCACAAGAAAGCAAATAAGTTAAAAAGAGGCTGGGACGAAAGTAGTTTAGCCGAAGTGAAAAACGAACCATTAATCAAATTGTTTGATTAGTGGTTCGTTTTTTTTGTTACGGTTAACGTAAAATTTATCTGTGTTGTTTATTCCACCATATCTTTGTCAGTCATCGGTTCATTCAATTCGTTTTTCTCTCTTCCATTTGCATCTTCTCCGCCGTTCATTTTACGCCCTTGGGGAGATTTTAGCATTTGTTGAATAACAGCATCGATTCGTTTTCTAGCATCATTTGTTTGTGTATTCATTTCACTGATATTTTCGATTTGGTCCATCTGTTTCGGATTATCTGAGACGTATACATGATAATAACGAGGGACTACAGACATAGCTGTACGTTTTACCTGATCGGCTGCGTTATTCCTGTTTTTAGCATCTGTTTTATAAGCAACAAGCACATCTTTATCCGTTACTAGCGTAGCGGCTTGTTTAATATTTGGGATAGCGGTGCTCAGTTTACTAATATTGTCGGCTGCTTCCTCTCGGTTAAATGTTCCTACTTGGTTCATATTGGAACTTTGTTCATTTGTGTTTTTAGTGTATCGGACATATCCATAATTTGTGCCGCTATTATTATTTGGATTATAATAATGATTAGGCTCGTTTACATTAATGGCATCTGGGTTGTTTGGTGATAAATTTTCATTTTCAGCTGTGTTTTTATTTTGACAGCCAATGGTTAAAATACTTGTTATTAAAGCGATTCCAAGAATAGATTTCTTCACCATTTCCACCTCCTGTAGTTAAATATCGTACGCCAGGTAAACCGGCGAACCTTCATGTGGAGCATAAAAGATCAGTAGGTATACCGATAAAACTCCTACAGGATTAGAGTGCTGCTTATACGTGAAAAATTTCATGTTAATTGATGGTTTCATCATCATAATTATGGTATGGTAAATTTTAAGAGAAGAGGTGTGAGCAATGGTCTGTATCAATAATATTTGTTATGAAGTATTAAAAGATGAGCGCGAGGCATTTAATGAAGAGGCGTTTAGAGGTCGCTTTATCGACGTGCTGAGCCGCTATGACTATATTGTGGGAGATTGGGGATACAATCAGCTTCGACTGCGAGGCTTTTTTGATGATCGTAACCAGAAGGCAACGTATGATACGAAGATTAGTACGCTTCAAGATTATTTACATGAATATTGTAATTTTGGCTGTGCGTATTTTGTCTTAAAAAAAGTCCATAAGTAAAAAAAGGCAAGCCGAAGACACTAATTGTCCTTCACGCTGCCTTTTTTTTTAGATGATTTCATATAAAAATTCGCGAAGTTCCTGACCATCTTCGCTGTTTAGTTTAAATACTTCTTCAAGATAGTGGGGTTCTTCAAGGTCGTCTTGTCCAATAATGGCAAAGCGTCCTCCTTGAATATCAAGAACAACTTGTTTGCCATAATAACGGTCGGTTTGGATAATGGCTAAATCAAATCGTTGATTTTCGCCCATAAAGCTGACAAACCGGGTCTTTGTAGAGACGACATCGTCATATAGATAAAAGCGTTCGCTCATAGGTATACTCCTTTCATAGGTTGTATTTGTATCATATCAAATAAGGTCAAAAACAAAAATGAATTTATCAAATGGATAATGGGTCATGATAAAATAGAACAGGAACCCCGTTTGTTTATGAAAGAAGATTTATACAGAGCTGACAACTAGGGAGGAAATAATATGTACTTTGTAGATCGTGAAAAAATAGAAGCCACGCTTGTTTTTTTTGATGAACACGTTCGTTTGTTTGCTGAGCATTCGAGCTGGAACACAGAAATAGAGAAAAAGGCATTAGAGAGAATTGTACATCTTTTAATTGAAAACGTTTTAGATGTAGGAAATGCAATGATTGATGGTTTTATTATGAGAGACCCAGGCAGTTACGATGATATCATTGACATTTTAGTTGATGAGAAAGTGGTTAAAAAAGAGGAAGAAACACCATTAAAAGAGATTGTTCAATTGCGTAAAAGCCTTGTTCAAGAATATGTGGATGTTAATCATCAGGATATTTATCAAAAAGTGATGCAGCATAAAGACGTACTGGCGGCATTTTCAGAGCGCGTAAGGACATATCTAGAGACAGAGTTAGGACCTGTGTCTGCTTTTCGTAACTAAAGGCAAGCAATTTGTAGTTGTATAAAAAATAAGCTATGATTTCAAGTATGAGACTTGAAAGGAGATCACACAACATGAAGGAATATAAAGGATATTTGATTGATTTAGATGGAACCATGTACAAAGGAACAGAGCTAATTGCCGAGGCGCGTGATTTTGTTATTAAATTAAAGGAAAAAGGAATTCCTTATTTATTTGTAACAAACAACTCAACAAAAACGCCCGATAAAGTAGCTGAAAAGCTAGAGGCATTTGGCATTCCTGCAACAGAAGAGCAAGTTTTTACAACTAGCCAGGCAACAGCTAATTATTTGCATGAACGCAAAGCAAACGCTTCAGCTTATGTAATTGGTGGAGAAGGAATCCGACATGCGTTGCTTGAAAAAGGATTTACTATTGAAGAGGAAGATACGGATTTCGTAGTTGTTGGTTTGGATCAGGAAATTACATATGAAAAATTAGCAAAAGCATGTTTAAACGTTCGAAACGGGGCCTTTTTTGTTTCGACGAACGGAGATATTGCGATTCCTACTGAAAGAGGCTTACTGCCTGGTAATGGATCTATCACGTCCGTTATTACGGTTTCTACTCAAACAAATCCAGTATTTATTGGTAAACCAGAAAGTATTATTATGGAGCAAGCCCTTGAAGTCATCGGTACGCCAAAAGAAGAAACAATCATGATTGGTGATTACTATGATACAGATATTTTAGCAGGGATGAATGCAGGCTTAGATACATTATTAGTCCATACAGGGGTAACAACAAGAGAGTTACTAGAAGGATATGAGAAAAAGCCAACTTATACGGTAGATTCACTAAAAGAGTGGATGGAGCGAATTTAAAAAGCTGTCAATTGACAGCTTTTTTTGTTTTTAAAACCTATTCTTGACTGGCAGCCCGATGCGCTAACCGGCTAGAAGCAGCGGCAGCAATTGCGCCTACTAAATCATCTAAGAAAGTGTGGCACTCTCCAGTAGATTTATCGTTTAATCTTTCTAAAATACCCGGCTTTTGTTTATCAATATACCCGTAATTGGTAAAGCCGATTGATCCGTACACATTTACAATCGATAATGCTAAAATTTCGTCGATACCGTATAAACCTTCATCTTTCTCAAGAATATCCAACAGAGGCGGCTCAATCACTTTTTTTTCCGTGAGGACATCTAGTTGAATACCCGTTAAAATAGCATTTTGAACTTCTCGTTTAGAAATGACGCGCTCAACGTTATATAGACAGTCTTCGATTGTTAAGTTTGGGTGATACTTTTTTTGCAAGTAATAGACCAGTTCAGCAATGTCTGTAAGAGCCACGCCGCGTTCTATTAACCATTCTCTTGCTTTTTTTTCTAATTCACTTTGTGTATGTTTTTTCTCCAAGTATCATCACCTGTTTTCTATATATTTTTAAGTCTAAAGTTGTTTCATACTACTAACCCGGAGTAAATAACTATAAATGGTGTATTTCTAATCTATTCATTCCTCCGTAAATATTATGACAAGTAATGTTGTTTTCCATCATATAATTTCTTGAATGAATGAAGAGAGGGATTAAAATGATACAAACCATTTATGAGCATTACGGATTACGTCCAAATGAATTTATGCCCGTTGGTAAATTTGAAGGTTTTCAGTATCGAGATATTTTATATACAATCATTAGTGTAAAGCAAATGGAACAAGACGAGTTAAATGAACTATATCAAATGAGTCAATTTCTGATGGGCCAAGGTGATCGCCATGTGGCAACATTTATGCCTAATTTAAATGGAGAAATGATTACAGAAACTGAAACTGAAAAATTTATCATTTGCCGATGTCTTGCGGAAGAGAAAAACCCCAATTTTTCACCTGGGCACGAGCTAGCTGTTTTTCATCAAAAAGGGAGGCTGTTTCCTTATGAAGTGGAAAAAGCAAACCGGCTAGGGCAATGGAAGTCCATGTGGGAGAAGCGTCTCGACCAGATGGAGCAATTTTGGTATGGAAGATTACGTGCTTTACCTAATCAAGAGATGGAAAAACGTTTTTTAGAAACTTTTCCTTATTACCTAGGATTAACGGAAAATGCTATTCAATACCTAGTAGACACGGAAATTGACGATTTGCCCCGGTCAGTTGACGCTGCGACGATTTGTCATCATCGGTTCGGCCAAAAAACATGGGGGGAAGACCACGTTTACAAGCTCCCGGCAGACTGGGTTTTCGATCACCCTAGCAGAGATATAGCTGAATATATAAGGGAACAATATTTATTAACATACGCTGTCGATGAAAGGCACATGCATCAGTTTTTAAGTGAATACGAAAAGGTAAATCCACTTTCTTCTTTTTCATGGAGACTGTTATATGCTAGACTTCTTTTTCCCGTTCATTATTTTGAGGTCATTGAAGGATACTACAGTGTACAAGATGAGCGGGAAAAACAAAAGTATTATGAGAAGCTTGAAGGAGTATTAGCTCATTCTTCTCACTACGAAGCTTTTCTGAAGCGCTTTTACCAGTCGGTAGGCATTTCAACGTCTCGTTATCACATTCCTGAATTAACATGGATTCATTAAAAAGCGATTACTATAGAATATGATAAAATAGAAAAATAGGTGTTGGATAATCCAAACCCGTTTTTCTATTTTGTTTTTGTGCATGCAGTTTAAAAAGGATAAAGAGGTGGCGTACATATGGACAAGCCGTTTGTATTTATTACGAGAAAAATACCGAATGAATTAATTGAACCTTTAAAGGCAGTAGCGAATGTGGAAATGTGGGATAAAGAAGATGAGGCAGTTCCTCATGAGCTGCTTTGTGAAAAAGCTAAGCACGCACATGCTCTATTAACAATGCTTTCAGACCGTATTGACAGTGAATTGCTTACGCAAGCTCCTCATTTAAAGCTTGTAGCTAACTTAGCGGTCGGATTCGATAATATTGACATAGAAGCGGCAACTGAACGCGGAGTTATCGTTTCTAATACACCCGATGTTTTATCTGATACAACAGCGGATTTAACGTTTGGTTTGTTAATGAGTGTAGCTAGACGTTTAGTAGAAGCTGCTGAATACGTGAAAGAAAATCAGTGGAAAAGCTGGAGCCCATTTTTGTTAGCGGGTAGAGATGTTCATCATAAAACATTAGGTATTGTTGGAATGGGGAAAATTGGAGAGACGCTTGCGAAACGTGCTACAGGTTTTGATATGGAAATCTTGTATCACAATCGGAGCCGCAACCTCCAAGCAGAACAAAAGCTCGATGCAGTTTACTGTGAGTTAAATGAGCTGCTTGAGCGATCTGATTTTATTGTTTGTTTGACACCGTTAACGGACGAAACCAAACATTTATTTAATGCTGAAGCATTTAAACAGATGAAAACAACAGCGATTTTTATTAATGCTTCAAGAGGAGCAGTGGTTGATGAGCAAGCACTGTTACATGCAATTCAATCAGGTGAAATTGCCGGAGCTGGCTTGGATGTATTCGATCAAGAGCCTATTTCTGCTTCTCACCCTCTTCTTCAATTGCCTAATGTTGTAGCGCTTCCTCACATCGGCAGTGCGAGTATCGAAACGCGCACGGAAATGATTTCTTTATGCGTAAAAAACATTAAAGCAGTGCTCACAAACGAGTCTCCTATTACAATTGTAAATAAAGAAGCGTTTGCGAAAAAATCATAATGGAAAAAGGCAATTTCATTTCAGTGAAATTGTCTTTTTTTTATTAAAAAACAGTGGTAGCCATGTTATGATAATAAAATGAAATATTTTAAAAATTTACATTTATCTTTATATACCAATTTTTTTAACAAGTTTACGAGAAAAGATGGCCAGTAAACCTTGTAAAAAAGAAAAATAAGGTCTATAATGTCCTCTATAAGAGAACAAATGTATACGTAGAAAGAACACAGAGGTGAGGAATATGACAAAAAGTATTTCAGTAGGATTATTAGGGTTAGGAACGGTAGGAAGCGGAGTAGTCAAAATTATTGAAAATCATCAGGATAAATTAAGTCATCAAGTCGGATGTCCTGTAGAAGTTAAAAAAGTAGTAGTTAAAGATATTGATAAGAAACGTGACGTGGAGATCAGTGAAGATAAATTAACAACGAATGTTGAAGACGTTTTACATAACGCGGAGATTGACGTTGTCATTGAAGTAATGGGTGGCGTTGAAGAAACAAGAGACTATATCTTAACAGCCCTTCGTAATAAAAAGCATGTGGTAACGGCAAACAAAGATTTAATGGCGGTTTACGGCTCAGAATTGTTAACAGTAGCTTCTGAAAATAATTGTGATTTATTTTATGAAGCAAGTGTAGCTGGCGGTATTCCAATCCTTCGCGGATTAGCAGATGGGTTAGCATCTGATCGTATTACGAAGATGATGGGAATTGTCAATGGAACAACAAACTTCATTTTAACGAAAATGACAAAAGAAGGAAGCGCCTATGATGAAGTGTTAAAAGAAGCGCAGGATTTAGGATATGCTGAAGCGGATCCAACTTCTGACGTAGGTGGTTTAGATGCTGCTCGTAAAATGGCAATCTTGGCTACACTAGGGTTTTCAATGAAAATTGATTTGGATGATGTTCGTGTTCAAGGTATTACAGAAGTAACGGAAGAAGACTTGCAATATAGTAAACAACTAGGTTATACGATGAAACTGATTGGATATGCACATCGTGACGGTGACAATGTAGAAGTGAGTGTTCAGCCAACTCTTTTAGCAGATACACATCCTCTTGCTTCAGTAAGCGATGAGTACAATGCTGTGTATGTATACGGAGAAGCTGTCGGAGAGACGATGTTTTATGGACCGGGGGCAGGAAGCCTGCCAACTGCCACTGCTGTCGTATCCGATTTAGTAGGCGTTATGAAAAACATGCGTTTAGGTGTAAATGGTAAAAGTGCGGTAACACCTCAGTATCCAAAACAGTTAAAAGCAGAAGATGAAATGTTTTCAAAACATTTCTTACGTATTCACGTTAAAGATCAAGTTGGCGCATTTGCAAAATTAACAACACTGTTTTCAGAGCGTGGCGTGAGCTTCGAAAAAATTATCCAACTTCCTGTGAAAGGAAGCGAATTAGCTGAGATTGTTGTTGTTACACACAAAACGTCTCAAAAAGATTATGAGGAAATCCTTCAGCAGCTTCGGGATTTACCAATTGTAGAAAATGTAAAAAGCAGTTACCGCGTAGAGGGAGTTGGCACAGTATGATGTGGAAAGGTCTATTAGCTGAATATAAAGAATTTTTACCTGTAACAGAGAAAACACCTATGCTTACGCTACATGAAGGAAATACGCCTTTAATTCATCTTGCTCATTTATCAAAAGAGCTAGGCATTGATTTACATGTGAAAGTAGAAGGGTTAAATCCAACGGGGTCATTTAAAGACCGCGGAATGGTAATGGCTGTAGCAAAAGCAAAAGAAGAAGGAAGCAATACGGTTATTTGTGCATCTACAGGTAACACATCCGCAGCTGCCGCAGCTTATGCATCACGCGCTGGCATGCGCTGTATCGTTGTTATTCCAAATGGGAAAATTGCGATGGGGAAATTAGCTCAAGCTGTTATGTATGGTGCAGAAATTGTAGCAATTGAAGGAAACTTTGACCAAGCGCTTTCTATGGTTCGTAAGCTAAGTGAAACATCACCGGTTGCACTTGTAAACTCTGTGAACCCATACCGTATTGAAGGGCAAAAAACAGCTTCTTTCGAGATTTGTGAACAGCTTGGAAAAGCGCCGGACGTTTTAGCTATCCCAGTGGGGAATGCAGGGAATATTACAGCTTACTGGAAAGGATTCAAAGAATACAGTGAGCGTCACCAAACGTCTCTTCCTCACATGCATGGTTTTGAAGCAGAGGGTGCAGCGGCGATCGTGCGTAATCAAGTTATCGAAAATCCAGAAACAATTGCAACGGCTATTCGAATCGGAAATCCAGCAAGCTGGGATTATGCTGTAAACGCAGCAAAAGAATCAAACGGAAAAATTGATGAAGTGACAGATGAACAAATCTTAGAAGCATATCGTACAATTGCACGCAAAGAAGGCGTATTTGCAGAGCCAGGTTCTTGCGCTTCAATTGCTGGTGTGTTTAAAGATGTAGCTTCTGGTAAAATTGCAAAAGGTTCAACGGTTGTAGCTGTACTAACAGGTAATGGATTAAAAGATCCAAATGTAGCAATCGATGCTCATAACGTAAAGCCAGTGGTTTTACCAAATGATGAAGAAAAGGTATTTGAGTATATCCAAGGTGTCGTTGCTTCATGCTAGAAAATGAGCGTTTTGTCATTACGGTCCCAGCTAGCTCTGCTAATTTAGGGCCAGGATTTGATTCCATTGGAGTGGCTTTATCCCGCTACTTAAGATTAACAGTAGAGCGTCATGACGAATGGGTTTTTATCCCTGAAACGAAAGAAGTGCAAAGTATTCCTACAGGTACAGATAACTTAATGTATGAAGTGGCACAAGACGTGGCTCGTCAATTTAACATTGATCTTCCAAGTGCGAAGGTCAATGTTTGGAGCAACATTCCATTAGCAAGGGGACTTGGAAGCAGTGCATCGGCTATCGTAGCTGGAATCGAGCTGGCCAATGTACTGTGTGACTTGCGTTTATCAAAAAGAGAAAAGCTTCGCATCAGCAGCTTAATGGAAGGACATCCCGATAACGTCAGCCCGTCTATTTACGGCGGCATCGTTGTTGGTTACCATCATGAAAAGGAAACATATATTGCTCAAATACCTGAATTTGATGTCGATATTGTGATGGCTATTCCAGAATATGAATTAAAAACAACGGATGCCCGTGATGTGCTGCCTTCCGATATTAATTATCGCCATGCAGTAGAAGCTGGAGCAATAGGCAACATGCTAGTAGCAGCCTTGTTAAATAAAGATTTGCCTCTGGTAGGCGAATTTATGGAGAAAGATTTATATCACGAACCATATCGCATGAGACTCGTGCCAGAACTTTCTCTTGTGCGAAAAGAAGCAAAAGCTCTCGGCGCATACGGTGTGTCACTAAGCGGAGCCGGTCCGAGTGTATTATGTTTAGCACCAAAAGGAAAAGGAAAAGCGATTGCTGAACATATGTATGCTTTACTGCCGAACTGTGAAATAGATGTTTTACAAATTGACCGCAAAGGTGTATTTGTAGAAGCTGAAGTCACAACGAGCTAATAAAAAAATCCTCATTCATTTGAATGAGGATTTTTCATTTGCAAGCCCCAATAAAATGGGAGGTTGCTTTTATAATAAAATCAAAGAGATTAGAATACTTGTTCTACTTCAACTACACCAGGTACTTCTTCTAAAAGGGCACGTTCGATACCAGCTTTTAGCGTAATTGTTGAACTTGGGCAGCTTCCGCAAGCGCCTAAAAGACGTAATTTTACAATACCATCCTCTACGTCTACTAGCTCACAGTCTCCACCGTCGCGAAGTAAAAACGGACGAAGTTTTTCTAATACTTCTTGAACTTGCTCGTGCATTTCTGACATAACTATCGACTCCTTTCTTCTACTCTTATTATAAACGGTCTTTCATGAAAAATCTATTGGAGTATACATCGTAATGTTACCTTAAAAGAAAAAGATGTGCAATGAATCAGTTTTGTGTAAAATAGTATTCATAATGAAGTAAAAGTGTGAATAATCGTACAGTTTATATGTAAAGATTCAAGGGGGATGTGCTATGCAGTCAACTGAGGTAGAAGTGTGTATTTATGGAGCTGAAATTGTTTGTGCAAGCTGTGTTAACCTGCCGTCTTCAAAAGACACCTATGATTGGCTAGAGGCAGCTATTTCTCGTAAATATCCGAACCAACCGTTTGCTATCACGTATGTAGATATAAACGAGCCGCATACGGATCCGGAAAAAGCAGCTTTTGCCAAGCGTGTGATTGAAGAAGATTTATTCTATCCTGTAGTGGTCATTAATGGAGAGGTTGTTGGGGAAGGCAATCCGAAATTAAAGCGCGTATTTGAGGAAATGGAGAAGTATGGTTTCCGCGCATCATAACGAAAAAAGCCGTTAGATTGTCAGTCATCTAACGGCTTTTGTTTTATCCACTGTGGTGTTTATACATCCAAAGAATACCTGATTTCAATAATCGAGCTACGCGTCCTGTAATCGGACGTTCGGCAACTAAGCCAAACCCATGCTTTTTGCCTAATGAACCAAGTATGCCTTTTAATTTAATAGTTGGCAATTCATCAGGAAGCGCTTCGCCTTTCCAGCGGTGAAGAAGCACTTGCACAATTTGTTCAGCCTGACCTTCTGCAAGCTGAGCACTTGGGGCGTGCGGTAGGCTTGCACAGTCACCCAAAATGTAGACATTTTCATCGTCAGGCAAGTTATGGTATTTTGTCAATACGACGCGTCCTTGAGGATCTTTTTCCACGTCTAAATCGCGTACCACTTTATTTGGCTGAATGCCTGCTGTCCACACGATTGCATCGCTTTGAACGGGCTCATCATGATTATAAAGAATGTTCGGTTCTACTTTTGTAATATTAGCACTATTTACAATTTCGACACCGTTTGAAGTAAACCAAGTTTGAACGTAATTGCTTAAACGTTCTGGGAAAGCAGATAAAATTAATTTACCGCGGTCAAATAAGATGATTTTTAAATCCGGGCGGCTTTCTCTTAGCTCACTTGCCAGTTCTACTCCGCTTAATCCAGCTCCGACAATTGAAACAGTAGCGTGGGCCGGTAAGTTGTTTAATGTCTGATAAGTTGCTCGTGAAGCATCAATGGATTGAATGCTGTATGTATGCTCAAGAGCTCCGGGAACTCCATGATATTTATCTTCGCATCCGAGTCCTACAATCAGGTCATCGTAAGCGATCATTTGATCATCCACATAGACGCATTTCTCTTTCAGGTCTATTCGTTTTACACAGCCGTAGCGGATTTTTAAGCGAGGGTGTTCAGGAAAAGCAACACGGACATGTTGATCAGAGATTGTTCCAGCTGCAAGTGCATAGAATTCAGTTTTTAGTGAGTGATAAGGTGCTTTGTCAATAAGCGTTACTTCTACATCGTTAGGCAATTGATTCGGAAAAAGGCGCTGCAAAATGCGCATACCACCGTATCCGCCGCCCAGTATGACAAGGTTCTTCATGTGAATTTCCCCTTTAGCTTCATGCATTTTTGTTTTCTCTCTATTATTCTTGCTTTTAAGAATAGGAGGGTACAAATTACCGTTAATAAGGATGGTTGCCAAAAAGATATGAAAGGCTATATAAGATAACATATTTTACTTAAATAATAATTTAATATAACCTCGTTTGGTTTTCTATACATAAAAGTATAACTAAATTAATAAAAAACCACAATATGTTTCAACATAATTTCAAGCTATCCACGTAATAAAGCTTATTTATGCGTTTTTGAAAAAAGTCTATAAATCTAAAAAGCGCGCGCGAAATGAACGTGAATTTCTAAAGTTGACGTTGAAAATGAAAGGAGATAGGATAAACTAATAGTAGAGAGGTGAAAAAACGTGATACAGCCAATTATTGAATTTTGCGTTAGCAATTTAGCCAGCGGTTCTCAAGCAGCTTTAGAAAAGCTTGAAAAAGATCCAAATCTAGATATTATTGAATACGGATGTTTAGGTTATTGCGGGAAATGTTCACAATCTTTATTTGCCTTGGTAAATGGAGAGATTGTTACGGCGGAAACACCTGAACAGTTAGTAGATAATATCTACATTCATTTAGAAGAAAACCCAATGTTTTAAACTATCCCCGCTGTCGTATCTCTTTTTAGCAGGAGAGGGACATGAGGCTAATAGAATAGATGATGTAAGCACGGCTAGTCTTGCCGTGCTTTTTTATGCGTTTTTGCGCAAATATATGCGCTTTAACCATCCTCTTTGTAATCATAAAGCTTCTTTTGATTTTTAATACTCTAAAGGAGGACAAAATAAAAAACTCCTTAATCTTTATGATTAAGGAGCTAAAAAAACGGGGGATGATATTATTGTGTACAAAAGAGAATCACTTTATACTAGAGCTACATAAAAAAATAATGGGTGATAATATGAAAAAATTTCAGTTTACAAAAATGCATGCACTTGGCAACAACTATATCTACGTAAATATGTTTGAAGAACATATAGAAGAGCAAGAGTTAGCACCGCTTGCTGTAAAAGTCTCAAATGTTTATACGGGAATCGGATCGGATGGAATGATTCTTATTTGTCCATCTGAACGCGCAGATGTGAAAATGCGCGTATTTAATAATGACGGCTCGGAAGCAAAAAACTGCGGAAACGGTTTAAGATGTGTAGCTAAATATGCATACGAACATAATTTAGTAACAAGCGAAAGGTTTTTTATCGAAACGCTTTCTGGAGTTGTAGAAGCAACGGTACATCCGCAGGGAAATGAAGTTCCAGAAGTAACAATCGATATGGGAGAGCCTATTTTAGCTAGAGAACAAATTCCAATGACGGGAACAAGCCAATACCAAGTTGTTGATGAAGAGATGGAATTTGGAAAAGAACGGTTAAAAGGGACGGCTGTATCAATGGGAAATCCTCACGTCGTCTTTTATGTAAATGATATTGAACAAGCGCCTCTTACTACACTAGGTCCGGTAGTTGAAAAAGATGCGCGTTTTCCAGAAGGAGTGAACGTTGAATTTGTCGAGGTAGTGAACGAAAGAGAGCTGAACTTTCGCGTATGGGAAAGAGGTTCGGGTATCACTCAAGCATGCGGGACAGGAGCATGCGCTGCTGTTGTTTCTTCTGTGTTAAATGAGAAGACGAAAAAAGATGTGCCTACTGTTGTACACCTCGCTGGAGGAGATTTAACGATTGTTTGGCAAAATAAAGGCAATGTGTTAATGACAGGTCCAGCCAACGTGATTTGCGACGGCACGTATTATTATTAAAAATGAAGAAGCAGACGATTTGTCGTCACAGACATTTCGTCGTATACTAAACAAAAAAGGAGGTCTGTTTAAAAATGAGTCAAGATATCCTAACAATTACAGAAGCTGCAAGCTTTCAAATAAAAGATATGATGAAAGAACATGAAGAAGAAAATGCTTATTTACGTGTTACTGTAAATGGAGGAGGCTGCTCAGGTCTTTCTTACGGCATGGGTTTTGCACACGAAGTAAATGAAAACGATACGCTGTTTGAACAACATGGCATTAAGATTCTTGTAGATAGCGAAAGTGCTCCAATTTTAAAAGATGTAAAAATTGATTACAAGCAATCTATGCTAGGCGGAGGGTTTACAATTGATAACCCGAACGCCATTGCAGCATGCGGCTGCGGCTCTTCTTTCCGTACAGCAAGCAACGCAGGTGCTCCTGAAGAGTGCTAAGTATATTTTTATAAAAAAGCTTTCTTCACCTCATCTGGTGAAGAAAGCTTTTTTAGTGAGAAATTTTTGTATGTTACATCATCTACCAAACTTATTGACCGAATAATCAGTCTTTTTTATACTCAATAAAAAAGAGGAGATGAACGGATTTGATAGATGCGACTCGTTACGACGCAGAACAAGTAGGAGGTTATGGCAGTTTTCGTAAAAAAAATACCCTGCCTATTCTATGGAAGGGGTTTATAAACTGGTTAAAACTTGAAAATAGGAAAATGGAGTCTAAGGATGCAAAAAGTATTCACTTCAGTGAATCGCATTTATTTGTTCAACATTTGCCTTTTTCCTCAGGTGAAGTCTGTCATCAAAACTCGTCCTCTGCGCCTCTTAACCATTCTGAACCTTACATTCGCTATTATGAAAATGCTAATGCATCTCTGGCCGAAAGCTATGGAGCAGTGGAAGGAGAGCATATTCTGCTGATTGAACGTATTGTCGGTCAATCAGAGGTAGTAAAATATTTAAGCAAGCTCGAAGGCTTGAAGGCCTACAGAATGAGCGTAACTAGTCAAGAAGGAAACCATTCCTTTTATGAAATCTGTTTAATAAGCAGTGATGCAGAAATGATGAGTGAAATCATTCATCGAATGGTTACACCAATCCAGCAATGAAAAAAAGCAGGCGAGAGCCTGCTTTTTTTATGAGAACATTGACGTACTGTGCATAGGCTGTAAGCGAGCCTTTGG
This sequence comes from Priestia sp. FSL W8-0524, assembly GCF_038005965.1. Classification (NCBI taxonomy): domain Bacteria; kingdom Bacillati; phylum Bacillota; class Bacilli; order Caryophanales; family Bacillaceae; genus Priestia; species Priestia sp. FSL W8-0524. Next base: position 4,603,899 of record NZ_JBBOUG010000001.1, on the reverse strand, counting down.
GTCAATGTATGCTTTAGCGTTATTAACGGCAGTCGGACCTTCGCCAAATCCTGCCACGATGAGTTTTACTTTTCCATCATATGTGCAGACATCACCTGCTGCATAGATGCCAGGAATATTTGTTTCTTGCTTTGAATTAACAACAATTGCATTTTTCTCTAAATCTAAGTCCCATTCTTTAATTGGACCTAGAGAAGAAACAAATCCAAAGTTTACAATAACATCATCTACGTCTACTACTGTCTTTTCTTCACCTTTTGTATTTTCTAACACAACTTGTGTAATACGGTCATCTCCAATAAATTCAACCGGTACATATGGTGTTTTAATATCAACTGATGAATTATGCAAGTTTTCTACGCTATGTTCATGAGCGCGGAACTTGTCTCGGCGATGCGTTAACGTTACTTTTTCTGCGATCGGCTCTAACATAAGAGACCAGTCTACAGCAGAATCCCCACCCCCGCATACTAATACTTTGCGGCCTTTGAATTTATTCATATCATCCACAAAATAGTGAAGGTTCGTTTGCTCGAACTGTTCTGCGTTTTCTAGCTCAATTTTACGGGGCTTAAATGCACCGTTTCCAGCCGTAATAATAATTGTTTTTGAATAGTGGACTTCAGAATTAGTAGTTAATCGGAATACACCGTCCGCTTGTTTTTCTACCTTTTCTACTGCTTGCTCTAGTGCAACTGCAGGTTTAAATTGATCCATTTGCTCTTTTAGGTTATTGACTAATTCTTGAGCACGTACTTTTGGAAACCCAGCTACGTCATAAATATATTTTTCAGGATATAAAGCAGAAAGCTGTCCACCGAGCTGTGGTAAGCTTTCAATAATTTTTACGCTCGCCTGACGCATACCGCCATAAAATGCTGTAAATAAGCCTGTAGGGCCGCCTCCGATGATGGTAATATCGTATACTTGTTTATCTTCTTTCATTTATAATCACCTCTAGATTGTTCTGTGCCAATGCATATTCTACTTTATGATAGCATAGTAAATTATAAAATATCATTAAAACACGCTGGAATGTTTGAGAAACTTTCTCAGCTTAAAGATCAGTATTTGCAATCATTAACATAACCACACGTTTTGGTCAAATATAAAACTGGGTATACAGGAAAGTAATTGAAAATTTAAAAGCTTGTAAATACAAAGTGAAGGGTTGAAAAACCGATGAAAAAAGCATAAGATGTTTGTGTAAATCAAGCTAGGACTTATGCTTACATTTTTTTGAAAAAGAAAAAATGTATTTTTTTAAAAAAGAACGTGAAGTGATTCACATTATTTTTCTTATATGAATAATAAATGGATAGCGATGATCGTTCTTGCTCAAACTAACATAAAAAAGCAAACCAAATAAAATTGCTCTTATCATTATATTTGTAAGACATACTTGTGACTATAACTAAAAAAGGTGGATGACATTCCTATGAAAAAGCCTAAAATCGTCATTTTGGGTGCCGGGTATGGCGGCATTATGACAATTGTTAATTTACAAAAGAAACTGGGTGCTAGTGATGCGGAAATTGTTTTGGTAAATAAAAACGATTACCATTACGAAACGACATGGCTTCATGAAGTATCGGCAGGTACAATTCATCAAGATCGCTCTCGTGTTCCTGTTAAAAATTTAATTAACACGAATAAGGTTACATTTATTAAAGACACGGTCGTAGATATTAAGTTAGATGAAAAGCGTGTTCTTCTTGAAAACAGTGAGCTAACGTACGATTATTTAGTTGTTGCTTTAGGGTATGAAGCAGAAACTTTCGGAATTAAAGGTTTAAAAGAACATGCATTTACCATTACGAGCATTAATGCAGCACGTCAAATTCGTGAGCATATTGATTATGTGTTTGCGACGTACAACAATGAAGTGGAAAAAAGAGACGAACTTCTGACAATCATTGTTGGAGGTGCTGGCTTTACCGGCATTGAATTTGTGGGAGAATTAGCAAATCGAGTCCCTCAGCTTTGCAAAGAGTTTGATATCCCGCGTGAAAAAGTACGCGTTATTTGTGTAGAAGCAGCGCCTACGGCCTTGCCAGGTTTTGATCCGGAACTTGTAGAATATGCGGTAACACAGCTAGAACGAAAAGGAATCGAGTTCAAGATTGGAACAGCGATTAAAGAGTGTACAGAAGAAGGAATTATTGTATCAAAAGATGACCAAGTGGAAGAAATCAAATCAGCAACAGTTGTATGGGCTGCAGGTGTTCGAGGCAGTCATTTAATTGAAAAAGCTGGATTTGAGAACATGCGCGGACGTGTAAAAGTAAGCAATAGCTTGCTGGCACCAGGGCATGAAGATGTGTTTGTTATTGGAGATTGTTCACTAATGATTAACCCAGAAACAGAACGTCCTTATCCGCCAACAGCTCAAATCGCTATGCAACAAGGCGGTACCTGCGCTGAAAATATTAGCCGTTTGATGAAAGGGCAAAAAGAATTAAGCGAGTTCAAACCAGATATTAAAGGAACGGTATGTTCGTTAGGGCATGATGACGCAATTGGCGTTGTATACGGTCGAAAACTATTTGGTTCAAGCGCATCTTTTATGAAAAAAGTTGTTGATAATCGCTCGCTTTTCCTTCAAGGCGGAGCAGGTCTTGTATTGAAAAAGGGAAAATTTAATTTCTTTTAAAACAAAAAGCAAAAGGTCTTCAAACCTTTTGCTTTTTTTGGTATTAACTTACTTTTCTGTGATTGACGCCTTGATTACTCTTAAGTAAACTGAGAGTATAAAGAGTAACGGAGGCGAAAAGCAATGGAAATGAGTGTGCCTGTCCTAATTATCTCCATCTTGTTGTTTTTTGTGTTGTTTTTTGGAATCGGTTTCTTGTTGAATATGCTGCTTCGCATGTCTTGGATTATGGCCATTATTTATCCCGTAATTTTTATTCTTATTATTGATGATGTAAGAGCGGTTGATTACATTCAACATCCCGCTCACTCCTTTCAGCAGCTAGGTACAAAAGTGCTATCTTTAGCCACAGCTGACATTGCGATTTTAATGGCTGGTTTTATAGGTGCACTAGCTTCAGGTATTACCATTAAATCTTTACGAACAAGAGGGTACCAAATGTTTTGAATGTAAATTCTTCTCGCGAACGAATAATTTGTTTTTATGTTGGAAACAAATAGATTCGTGAGAGGAGTTGTGGAAATCACAATGATTGGAAAAATAGCAAAGCGATTCATTATGTGCCTACTACTGGTCGGAGCGCTGTTTACAACATATGAAGCAATTACTGGCGTCCCAATAAACACGGTCATCAAATATATGCCTTTTATAAACAGTACAGGGCATCCTCTAATGAATGAAAGGCTCTTACCATCATTTCTAAAACCACTAAGAGTTGAAGCAGCTAGCAATGACAGAGAGCGTCTGACAATTGAAGAAGCATTTGATTGGTCGCGTTATCCAACTAAGAATGTATTGGCTACGGGTTACACAGCTGGTTACGAATCAACTGGGAAAAATCCCAATCATCCAGGGTATGGTATTACATATTCGGGCGTTAAAGTAAAACGTGACTTGTATTCAACCATCGCTGCTGATTTAACCATATTTCCAATCGGCACGATCTTGTTCATTCCGGGCTATGGGTACGGAGTGGTAGCAGATAAAGGTGGGGCTATTAAAGGCAATCATCTTGATTTATACTTTGAAACTGTTTCTGATGTGTATAACATATGGGGTAAGAAAGAATTAAACGTCTATGTAGTCAAATCAGGAGACGGCCGTTTAACTGAAGAAGAGTTAACAATGCTGAATGAAAAGAAATCGATGCAAGTTTTTCGTCAGCAGGTGAAATAAACGAGAAACACATGAAGCATTCTTCATGTGTTTTCTTATGTTTTATGGCCATACATAATACGTTACAAAAGCAACTGCTATTCCTGTTAAGGCTCCAAAGAAAACTTCAATAGGCTTATGCCCAAGCAGTTCTTTTAGCTTCACTTGTTTTTCGTCCTCTTCATTGGTCGTCCACAGCTTTGCCTCTTTTACTGCGCGCTGAAAGTCTTCAACCAAACGATTTAAAACTGTTGCTTGCTCTCCTGCGTGTCTTCTTACTCCTTTAGCATCAAACATGACAATGATGGCAAAAATAGCGGATAGAGCAAAAATAGGGGATTTAAGACCTTCTGCTAGCCCAATGGCAGTTGCTAAGGAAGTTACGGCTGCGGAGTGAGAGCTTGGCATGCCCCCCGTACTAAAAAATAAGCTGCCGTCTATTTTTTTAGTAGCTACAAAAGAAAGGGGAATCTTAATAAATTGAGCAAAGAAAATAGCGATTAATGAACTCCAAAGTGGAAAATTTGAGAATAACTCCATTGAGATGTCCTCCCTCAACTTAAAATGTCTAAAAAGATAAATCCGTATGATGAAAACAGTGGTAGATGAAAGTATATGTGTGAAACTAAGGTTTTTGAACTGTGATTAAAAATTGTATTTCTGCTATCATATGTATATAGATGAAAACAGTGGTGAATATGATATATATTCCACTTGCTGAATAGATTAAACAAAGCAGATGATAAATAAAAATAAAATATCTATACGTAAAAGGGAGGAATTTTATGTTTTCGCACGTAGAAACATATGGTGTTGATCATCAAACAGAAGCGCTCGTAATCGGGTTATTTAATCAAAATCAACAGTTTGAAGGCTTTCTAAAAGAAATTGATGATGCTTTAGGTGGACAGCTCATTCATTTGATTAAGGAAGGAGATATTCGCGTACAGGAAAAGCGGATATCAACGATTCATACACTAGGAAAATTAGGAGCAAAACGTCTTTATTTTGTAGGGCTCGGACGAAAGCAAGCGTTAACTAAAAATGGGCTCAAAGAAAGCTTTGGCCTTTTATTTAAAAAGTTAAAAGAAGCAAAAATTTCAAACGCATCGGTCGTCCTTCCTACATTTGATACAGGAGAGTGGTCAGAGCAAGAAACTGCAGCTTTACTAGGAGAAGCTCAACAGCTTGCTATGTATGAGTTTGAAAACTACAAAAAGAAATCAAATGAGCCTGACAAGCAGCTTGAGAAAATTGAACTGTTTTCTTGTTATAAAGACGTTTTACAATCTGCGTTGGTTGGATATACGTACGGGAAAGCAACAAACTCAGCCCGCACCCTCGTTAACTTACCAAGCAATATGCTAACGGCTACAGATTTAGCTAATTATGCAGTAGAAATGGCACATACATATGGTTTTGAATATGAAATTTTAGAAAAAGAAGAGATGGAAACGCTAGGAATGGGCGCGTTGCTCGCAGTCAATCAAGGTTCCGCAGAGCCTCCTAAAATGATTGTGCTGAAATATCAAGGTAAAGAAAAATGGGAAGACGTTATTGGGTTGGTAGGAAAAGGGATTACCTTTGACACAGGTGGTTACTCTATCAAATCTAAAGACGGGATTGTAGGCATGAAAACAGATATGGGTGGAGCTGCATCTGTTCTTGGTGCAATGGAAGCGATTGGAGAATTAAAACCTCATCAAAACGTAGTAGCGGTCATTCCATCAACTGACAACGTTATTAGCGCGCGTGCCTTTAAACCAGATGATGTTATTACAGCAATGAATGGAAAGACAATAGAAGTGCTGAACACAGATGCTGAAGGGCGTTTAGCACTAGCTGATGGTATTTCATATGCCAAGCATCATGGAGCAAATTATTTAGTAGACGTGGCGACATTAACGGGTGGTGTAATTGTAGCTCTTGGTACACACACAACTGGGGCAATGACGAATGATTCTGCTTTATTGCAGCAAATAGCGAAAGCGAGCATTGAGACAGGCGAACCGATTTGGGAGCTGCCTATTACAGAACGAGACAAAAAGCGTGTTCGGGGAAGTAAGGTAGCAGATTTAAATAACTCTCCTGGACGGGAGGGGCACGCAATTATGGCAGGAACCTTTATTGGTGAGTTTGCAGAGCAAACACCATGGGTTCACTTGGATATTGCTGGAACTGCAACATCCGCTGCTTCTCATGAGTTAGGACCTTCAGGTGCAACAGGCGTGATGGTGCGAACACTAGCTGCGATGGTTTGTTCATTTGAAGCCAATTAATAAAAAGAACATAGCAGTGATAGAAAGAAACGTAAAAAGAAGCATCGAAGATGCTTCTTTTTTAATATGTTTACATAACATTTTTTTCTTTTTAGGAAGAAAAAAATGTTTAAAAAAATCCTTATATTGTTAAGGATGTAGAGAAGTTAAACAAACGTTTATTTAGTAAGATGATTGACTTTTTTTCTATACCTAATATAATGAACATGTTGTTTATCTCTCTAATGTTTTAATGAGATAAAGTAAAAAGAAAAATGGAGGTTTCAAAATGAATGCAGTATTAATAGCTGTGCTCGTGATGCTGATTTTGAGCTTATTGCGTATCAACGTTGTCTTTTCTTTAGCGGTCGGAGCGCTAATTGGAGGACTTGTTGGCGGTATCAGCCTCACAGATACAGTAAGTATATACACAGATGGTCTTGGAAACAGTGCTTCTGTTGCATTAAGCTATGCTTTGCTTGGAGGATTTGCAATGGCTGTTTCGCGGACAGGGCTGCCTGATGCCGTTGTTCAGCTAGCGTTGAAAATAGTAGGAAAAGAAGGAGAAACGAAAAAGAAGTCACTGTCAAAAGTACTGATTTTATTGATCATCCTTATTATTTCGTGTTTTTCTCAAAATGTTATTCCGGTTCACATTGCATTTATTCCGCTTTTAATTCCACCGCTATTAAAAGTATTTAATCAGTTGAAAATAGATCGCCGATTAGTCGCAACAGTTATTACATTTGGATTGGTTACACCTTATATGTATTTGCCGGCAGGATTCGGTAAGATTTATCACGACATTTTATTTACTAACATCAAAGAAAGTGGATTAACGATTGATAAAGGAGATATTACCACGGCGATGGCTCTTCCAGCTTTAGGAATGGTAGCGGGCTTATTGTTTGCTGTGTTTATTTCGTACCGTAAGCCGCGCAGTTATAAAGACATTGACATTGATCAAGGCGCAGAGGAGCGTACAGGTTACACAACAAGAGGGATTATAGTAGCGTTACTTGCGATTGTAGCGGCTTTAACTGTGCAGCTCTTAGTAGATTCTATGATTTTCGGAGCGCTTGCAGGAATTGTGGTCGTTTATTTCAGCGGGGCTTTGAAGTGGAATGAAGCAGATCCAGTATTAACGAACGGAATGAGAATGATGGCTTTCATCGGATTTGTTATGCTGTCAGCCTCTGGTTTTGCAAAAGTTCTTCAAGAAACTGGAGATGTAGAAGCACTTGTAAAAGGCTCTGTTGCTCTTATTGGCGGAAACCAAATGCTGGGTGCATTTCTTATGCTTGTCATCGGGCTTTTAGTCACAATGGGCATTGGTTCTTCTTTCTCTACCATTCCAATTATCGCGACGATTTTTGTTCCTCTTTGCTTAGAACTTGGTATGAGTCCAATGGCAACGATTTGTATTGTTGGTACAGCAGGAGCGCTTGGAGACGCTGGTTCACCAGCTTCAGACAGTACGCTTGGACCAACATCTGGACTAGCAGTCGATCGTCAACATGATCATATCTGGGATACGTGTGTACCAACTTTTCTTCACTATAACATTCCACTCATTATTTTTGGGTGGGTTGCCTCAGTTATCTTGTAAATAGAGGGTCTCTAATGAAAAAAAAGCAGCCGATCAAAACCGGCTGCTTTTTTTTCATGCTTGAGAAAGAGTAGAAGCAGTGCTGTCACAAGCTCCTAATGCTTGCTCTACAGCCTGAAGAGATTGTTCAATATGTTCGCGATTTGAATCTTTCTCTACTGTTTGAAGAGCTTGTTCAAGGCTTGCTTTTGCCTGATTTAATGACGTACAAGAATCCTGCACGTAACCTCTAGCGTTTTTAGACATTCTTCTTCCTCCTAACTAACCAAAAATGAGAATCAATAAGTAGTATGAGTAATTTGCAGGGAATTATGAGGAGAAATAATAAAAAGGATTAACTCTTATGAAAGGAGTTAATCCTGTCAGCCTAACTGTTTAAATTGGTTGGAATGTAGAAGTTCAAGCACTTTCTTATCAAGCTCCTTAATTTTCTTTACAGCCAAATTGTATTCCATTTCACGGTAATGATGTTTGCCGCCTGGCTCTTCATCAGCTTCATCAGCTAGTTTGACTACTTTTTGAAGAGGGCGTTGCTGAATGGTTCCTTCAGGCAAATAGGAGTCTGTGTGTAGTAAAATAGCTAAGGCAATTTCTTTTGCCGCCTGAGGTTCCTCGCCTAAACGAATGAGTAATTTATGTGCACGTTCAGCACCTTTAATAGCGTGAATATCATTTTGACGATACTTCTCATAATCCCACTGACCATTTGTGTACCATTCGTAGTGGCCAATATCATGAAGCAGCGCTGCTTTTGTAGCTAAATCAGGGTTTACATTATGCTGTACAGATAGACGAAACGCATGATAGGCGACCGATACAGCATGCGCAACGCCAGATCGTGTTAAATATTTTTGAGCGATAGGATGCGTGAAAATTTCTACTAGCGTAACATGTCTCATCATGTCATCCCTCCTAAAGAAAAAATATATTTCCAAATACAATATCATATTTATTTCCTAAATACAATTATCGTGTAATTTGTTTTTACATCCAAAAACGGCATATATTATAATATTCGAAACAAAACAACATGTACATCTTTTTCAAAAGAAAATAAGACTTTTTTCCTTGTGTTTTACCATTTAATATTTAACGAAACGTGACAGCAGTCAAATTGGTTATCGGGATGAATAAACGTAATTTTAATATAGTCTGGCGTATAAAAAACATCAATTTTGGCCTTAACGCCTGTTGAAAGAATGAGTCTTTTTACTTCACTCATTTTAGATTCTTGAGCAGCAGCTTTTATTTTTTTTATTAAAGCTGGCGAAGCGTTAGCTCTTTGAATAAATATGGTAGCGCTTTGCATGGTAGAGGGAATCACTTTAAGAGATTGCTGGAAAGTCGCTATGTCCGCCTCAGGTAAGCTAGGTACCCTGTATGTATAAGGGTGAGGCATGTAGTACGATGGCCAGTAGTAAGACAAGGGAGCAAATGGTTTCATATAAGAATCCTCCTAAAAAACGGATTTTTATTATGTATATGTAGAGGGTTCGTATATGTTGTAGCAAAACCGTTATTGTATACTAGATACAAAGGGAGGTATGTATATGAAAACAAAAGATACGCTGTTAGAAGCATTAGGAATTGAGATTATTAGCGCAAGTGAACAAAGAGTGGAAGCGACGATGCCTGTTGATGAGCGAACGCGTCAGCCATTCGGGCTTTTGCACGGAGGAGCATCGGTGGCGTTAGCCGAAACTGTGGCTAGTCTAGGTGCTATTAAAAGTGTAGATATTGAAAAAGAAATCTGCGTGGGTTTAGAGATTAATGCTAATCATATCAAAGGGAAAAAAGATGGAACAGTTACAGCTATAGGCGTTCCTTTACATAAAGGAAAAAAAACAGCGGTTTGGGAAGTGAAAATTCAAGATGAAGAAGAGAATTTAATCTGTATATCCCGGTGCACGCTTGCTATTCTGCCTAAAGCTTAAATATAAGAAAGGCTTAGTCTAAAAGGTGTGAGGTATGCTTTTGAAGTCAGGAGGAGCACCTCACACACTGATGTGAGAGCTTAAAGAGAATTTGGAAGAGCGGATACATAAAAAAGTGAAAAAATAGGTAAAAAAAAGAAGCGAAATTATGTCTATTCGTGACAGTTACCCTGCGCATAGAGACATGCTCTAGAATATAGTAGTAGTAAAGTATTCTTTTTATTCAGCAACTAGAATATTCATAATATTAAAAATAAGAACAGAAAATAGACCTTCCGATTGTTCAATCGTGCTATAATAGCATTAATATAGTAGGGCGGTTTATTTTACAAAGGGGTGATAATATTGGATAAGAACTCTCAGTATTTATTCATTGATTTTGAATTTACAATGCCAGAGTATAAAGGTTTTCCAAAAGGCTTTTTTCCGGAAATCATTGAAGTTGGTTTGGTGTTTGTTAAAAATCAAGAAATCATTGATCGTTTCTCCTCTTACGTACAGCCTACACACTTTACAAAATTAACTGAGCGCTGTAAATCATTTCTCCATATCGAACAAAATCAAGTAAATGAAGGAATTACGCTAGAGCAGCTTGTACAGCGACTGGGCATGTATAAAAACAGCACGATTATTACATGGGGAAACATGGATATGAAAGTATTAAGGCAGTGCTGTCAAAAAAATAAGGTGCCGTTTCCTTTTACAGGTAAAGAAATTGATCTTTCGATGGAGTATAAGCGCTTTTTTGGAGATCAAAATCAAACCGGCCTTTGGAAAGCTGTGCAAGAGTATGGTAAAGAAGGAACTGGAAAGCACCACTGCGCGCTTGATGATGCGATGACGACACTCAACATCTTTAAGCTTGTAGAAAAAGATAAGCGGTACCTTCAAAAGCCGGAGCCAACGACCATAGGAGATCGAATCGATTTTTCAAAAGTATTAAATAAATTTGCATTATAAAAGCCAAATCACTTCTATGTGAATTTGGCTTTTTGCTTAATGAATACCGTACTCTTTTTTTAACTCTTCTAAACAGTCAATACTTGCTTGAGCAAAAGCGCTATCTTTGGCTTGTTGTTCAGCTATCTTTAATTCAAGGGCTTTTTTTAGTGAATGCTTATAATCAGGAACGCTGTCTTCATAGAGATGAACCATTTTTTGAGGAATGTTGGCCTGCTCTCGAAACGCAAGTGCTTTTCGCTCGTGAAAAAAAGGTACGTCCACTTGTCCAGGATTATGTAAGTCACCTTGTTCTGGATGCTTCAACACAGCTTGAATTCGTACAACATAATGCAGATCTCGAACTTGTGTAATTTCACCGATGTATTTCCCGGTTTTATAAAGTGCTGTAACGGTTTGACCAATTGTAAATGTCATATTGCCAGATCTCCTTTAAGTAAAGTGTTTGTTATAAACAGTATAAATCAAAACCTACTACCGTTTCTATGAAAGGATGTTGTACATGATGTATTTAATGTTTTTGCTTTATTTTCCGGAAGATAAAACAGAATATATTCCTGCTTTTGCTACAATGGCGATTTTTGTACTAGCAGCAGTTGCAGTCTGGCGGTTCATCATCAAGGTGTCTAAAAAAGAAGAAGAAAAAACGAAGGAATTAGAAGCAAAGTTGAAAGAACAAGAAAATAAGAAGTCACTCTAATGAAATGCAAATAAAATGTAAGCGTTTAAAATGATATGTTGCTGGACAATCTATGGAAAGACATCTAAAACTTTCGCTAGTGCGTATGCGATTGGAGGGCAACATGAAAAAACTACTACTCATTGGAACCGTGCCTTTTTTCTTGTTAACGGGGTGTATGGAAAAAGAAATATCCAATAAAGAAGTCAAAGTCTATAACGCAGATGGAGATAGCATCGGTACAGTCAAATTGAAAGAGCAGGCTGATGGAATTGAGTTTACGTACGATTTAAGCGGACTTCCACCTGGCGAACACGGCGTACATATTCATGAAATGGGGATTTGCAAAGCTCCTAACTTTAAAAGTGCAGGAAATCACCTTGATCCTGATAAAAAGAAACACGGACTGTTAAATCCAAAAGGACCACATTTAGGCGATATGAAAAATATTGTGGTAGAAGACGATCAGACGTATAAAGGAACGGATATGGTTCCTCAAGTCACGTTAAAAGAAGGAAAGACGTCTCTCGTTAAGCGTATGGATGGTTCCTCTCTTGTCATTACTGAACAAGGTGATGATGGAATGACAGAGCCATCAGGTAATTCTGGCAAGCGAATCGCGTGCGGAGTTATTTCAAAAAAACATTAAAAACAGCGTTCTTTCGTGAGAAAGAACGCTGTTTTTTACGTTAAAGCTATTTTTAAGCGATTTAATCCTTCTTGAAGTTGTTCATGTGAACAGCCAATGTTCAAGCGAATAAAACCTTTTCCATATGTGGAACTGTATTTTTCGCCTTTTTCTACGGCGATTTTGCCTTTTTCTAATAAACGTTCATGTAATTCTTCTTCTGATAAGTGCAGCTTGTTGCAGTCAATCCATAGTAGATAAGTTCCTTCCGGCTGAATGACTCGCAGTTCAGGTAAGTGTTCACTTATAAACCCTGTCACGAGATCTACATTTTTCTTCAGATACACAAGCAGTGCTTCTAGCCATTCGCCACCTTCGCTGTAAGCTGCTTCTAAACCAATGATTCCAAATGTATTTAAATTAGAGAAACCTTGTTTTTGCTGCTGCTGAACATACTGTGTGCGCAGCTTCTCATTTGGAATAATAATAGCTGAAGCTTGAAGTCCTGGTATATTGAATGTTTTGCTAGGGGCCATACACGTAATGGTTCGATTGGCTGCATCTTCACTCACCATGCTGATGGGAATGTGTTTATAAGGATGGTAAATTAGATCAGAATGAATTTCATCTGAAACAATTAATACATTGTATTTTTGACAAAGATCGGCAAGCTTCTTCAGTTCTTCTTTTGTCCACACGCGTCCTACTGGATTATGAGGACTGCAAAGAATCATTAATTTTACGCCTTCTGCAAATTTTTTCTCTAAATCTGCAAAATCAATTTCGTATTTATCGCCCGCAAGTTTTAACGGATTTTCAACAACTTCTCGATCATTTACCTCTATCATGTTGAAAAACGGAGTATAAACTGGCGGTTGAATTAAAATTGAATCTCCAGGTTCCGTAAATGCTTGAATAGCCATACTCAGGGCAAATACAACTCCTGGACTGTATGTAATCCATTCATGATCAATGGTCCACTGATGCTTGTTTTTTACCCAAGATGATAAAGCATTTGCCGTAGATTCAGTAGGGGAAGTGTAGCCGAAAATACCGTGTTTGACACGCTCATTAATGGTTTGAAGAACATTAGGCGGCGCTTGGAAATCCATATCAGCTACCCAAAAAGGCAGAACATCTTTTGCTCCAAAAACGAGATCCGTTTTGTCCCACTTTACGGACTGCGTACCTGTACGATTAATTAATTGATCAAAAGAAAAAGTAGACAATAAAAGTACCCCCTTTTTTAATATAATAGTTTGCTTATTTTTAATACGTTTGTCAACGAAGTTAACTTGTGAAGTCAATAAAGAAAGTGGGAAAATTGGCTGAAGCACCACTAATAAATTTTTTATTAAAGTTAGCGCCTCGTGTGAAATATATGAACTCGCTCCGTCATTATTGAGACAGGGCTTTTTCACTGTACAAGAAATCGACCATATGAGACTGCACAATGTCGGGACACTCTTCTGGTAAAAGATGTCCAATTTCCTTTAACGAGATAAAGGTAGAGTCTGTCAAATCATCTTTTAATTTACGTCCGAGATGTAAAGGGACAACTCGGTCTTCTTCTCCCCAAATGAGTAAACTTGGTTTTTTTATGTGCTGCAAATCCTTTGAGGAGAGGTCTCCTTCTCGATCACGAATCATTCTTGTTAAAGCCATAAACGTACGGTCATCCAAAAAGGGTTCAGTATAGCCATCAATCATTTCTTCGTCGATTAACTGATGATCATATACGACATTTTGCAAGTTACCTAATACACCTTTGCGAGACAGCCACGTTTTTACCCACAGATAAAAGAAGGGAACATAAGAAGACATGACCAACCCATAATGTGAAGGGCCTAAATAAGCTGAGCTGCACAGAAGAACGAGTTTTGATACACAAGAAGGCTTTAATTTTGCTACGTTTAAACAAACCTGTCCTCCCATTGAGTGTCCCGATAGTACAACATCTTTCAATTTTAAGTATTCAATCAACTCGATGACAATTTTGGCTAAGTTTTTATACGAGTATTGAAAGGTTAACGATTTTTCACTTCGCCCAAATGGCGGAAGGTCCAGCGTAATGATAGAAAACGTATCTTCAAATAAAGGAATTAAACGCCGAAAGCTAAAACTGGATGATAAAAAGCCGTGAATAAATACAATAGCTGGTTTATCAGGGTGATAGTTATGGCATTCGTAGTAAACATTGACGCCATTAAAAGTACGCTGGTGGCAAGTAATTTTAGAGTCAGTCAATTTGTTTCACTCCATCTTTTTCTTTCTAGTCTGTCCTAATTTCCAGCAATCTATAAAATGAAACTCAATTACCGGTATAGATTTCACATTAAAGATGTGTTTAAATTTGATATAATGGAAAAAGTGAAAAAATTTAATCGGTGTAGGAGGGGAACGCGGTGTTCTTAGAAGAAAAAGAGTTAGAAATTTTAGAAATTCTAGAAAAAAATAGCCGTATTTCAATAGATAGTATTTCAAAAATGGTGGATTTAACGTTTGAAGAAACCTCTAATATTGTTAAAAAGCTAGAGAGAGAAAAAGTAATTGTGCAATATTCAGCTGATATTAACTGGAGACGAGTAGATGGACATGAGGGCGTCACAGCTATGATAGATGTAAAAGTTGCACCAAAGCGAGGAGTAGGCTTTGACGAGATTGCGGAGCGCATCTATCGTTTTCAAGAAGTAAAATCCGTGTACCTAATGTCAGGAGCATATGATTTGTCTGTTATTATTGAAGAAAAATCAATGTCTGAAGTAGCATTTTTCGTTTCTGAAAAGCTTTCTACGCTAGACTCTGTTTTATCTACAACGACTCACTTTATTATGAAAAAATACAAGCACGATGGTACCATCTACGACCAAGGCGATGAAGATCGCAGAATCGTGGTGTCTCCGTAATGAAAGAGCGCTTGTCAACAACTGTACAACAGCTGAAACCTTCAGGTATTCGCCGCTTTTTTGATTTAGCAGCAAGTATGGATAACGTCATCTCTCTTGGAGTAGGTGAACCTGATTTTGTCACATCTTGGGCTGTTCGAGAAGCGAGTATTTTATCGTTGGAAAGAGGATATACCTCTTATACAGCAAATGCGGGGCTTTTAGAGCTCCGCTTTGAAATTATGAAGTATATGAAAAGAAATTTTAACGTCTCGTATGATTATAAAGATGATATTATTGTGACCGTTGGAGGAAGTCAGGCTTTAGACATTACAATGCGAGCTTTGATTAACCCTGAAGATGAGATTATTGTCGTGGAGCCAAACTTTGTGTCTTACAGCCCGTTAATTTCGCTAGCAGGAGGAGTTCCTGTGGCAATTGAAACAACGGCGGAAACAGAGTTTAAACTACAGCCTAGACAGATTGAAGAAGTCATTACAAGTAACACGAAAGCCCTTCTTTTATGTTCTCCTAATAATCCAACAGGAAGTTCGCTATCTAAAGAAGAGTTGCAGGCTATTGCGGATATTGTAATCAAGCATGACTTGCTTGTTATCACGGATGAAATATATGCAGAATTAACATATGATGAAGAATTTACATCTATTGCTTCTTTAGAAGGAATGAAAGAACGAACTATTATTATTTCAGGCTTTTCTAAAGGGTTTGCTATGACTGGATGGCGTCTTGGGTACATATGTGCACCAACTGAGATTGCTAAAGCAATGTTGAAAATTCATCAGTATACAATGATGTGCGCGCCTACCATGGCCCAGTATGGAGCAATTGAAGCACTACAAAACGGGCAGCATGACGTAGAAGAGATGAGAAAAAGCTATCGCAGAAGACGGAACTATATGGTGAAGTCATTAAATCAAATTGGTCTGGAATGCCATTCTCCCGGAGGAGCGTTTTATGTATTCCCGTCTATCAAGAAAACGGGATTGTCATCGGAAGAATTCGCTGAGCAGCTTTTGCTTGAAGAACGAGTAGCCGTCGTGCCAGGCAATGTATTTGGAAAAGGCGGAGAGGGACATATTCGCTGTTCATACGCCTCTTCAATGGAATCATTAGAAGAATCCATAAAACGGATTAGCCGTTTTGTTGAAAATAAGTTATAATAAAAATAAGATATTATGTCATATCGTATAGACGGTTTGATATAATATCTTTTTTGCTATGATGAAATGTAGTGTTAGTTTATATTTGTGACGAAATTGGTAAATAATAAATATAGTATAACTACTTTTTGATTCAATCTATGAACTGTGCTATAATTTTAAATTGGCTATAATGGTGAAAATAATAAGGTATCTAGGAGTGTTTATATGTCAAAATTTGAAATCGGTACTGTTACAAAAGGTAAAGTAACAGGAATTCAACCATACGGTGCATTCGTTGCATTAAATGAAGAAACTCAAGGATTAGTTCATATCTCAGAAGTAAAACATGGCTTCGTTAAAGATATTAACGAACATTTATCAGTAGGAGACGAAGTAAACGTTAAAGTTTTATCTGTTGATGAGTCAACTGGTAAAATTGGTTTATCTATTCGTGCAACTGAGCCAGCTCCAGAAAAAACTGAAGCTTCTGCACCTAAAAAACCTGCTAAAAAGCGTCAAGGTCAAGCAACAGTTCATACTGAATCTACTCAAGGATTCAACACATTAAAAGAAAAATTAGAAGAGTGGATTGAGCAATCAAACCGCGAAGATCTAATTAAGAAATAAGAAATAAGAAAAAAAGAAGGATAGCTTAGCTATCCTTCTTTTTTTAATGTTCCGTTCTAGGTTCTGTACGCTCTACTTCAGCAGAAGGTTTAAATAATAGACCTAGGTTAATCAGTCCTGCGATTCCAACCAATCCATAAATAATGCGGGAGAAAGCAGATGTTTGACCGCCGAAGATTGCTGCTACTAAATCAAATTGAAAAAAGCCAATAAGTCCCCAGTTAATTGCTCCAATAATCGTTAATACGAGCGCAATACGTTGAATACCACTCATGATGAACCCTCCTTGTTTTGTAGTTCACTTATTAGCCTGCTTTTTTTAGAGGGAAATATGCATATTTGCTTTTGGAAGATACAGACAAATAAACGTTCATTTGGATGGGGTGAGCATCTAGCCAACAGGGAATAATCTTTAGGAAGTCAATTTTCTTTACAATCAAAAAGTTGTTCTTCATAATGATGCATGTAATCAAGCTCGTAAGGAGGAGTTTATAGTGAACAATTTTACATTTTATAATCCTACAAAATTAATTTTTGGTAAAGGTCAATTAGAGCAATTAAAAACAGAAGCAAGTCGCTTTGGTAAAAAGATATTATTAGTATACGGCGGAGGAAGTGTAAAACGCAGCGGTTTATACGATCAAGTAATGGATGTACTGAATGACATGAATGCAGAAGTACATGAGTTAGCGGGAGTAGAACCGAATCCTCGTCTGACAACTGTTCGCAAAGGAATCGATATTTGTAAAGAAAACGGTATTGAATTTTTACTTGCAGTAGGTGGAGGAAGCGTAATCGATTGTACAAAAGCAATCGCAGCAGGCGCAAAATATGATGGCGACGTATGGGACATCATTAACCGCGACGTATTCGCAGCTGAAGCTCTTCCATTTGGAACAGTGCTAACATTAGCAGCAACAGGTTCAGAAATGAATGCTGGTTCTGTTATTACAAATTGGGAAACACAAGAAAAATACGGCTGGGGCAGTCCGGCAACATTCCCTCAATTCTCTATTTTAGATCCGGTTAATACATTTACTGTACCAAAAAATCAAACAGTTTATGGTATGGTTGACATGATGAGCCACGTATTTGAACAATATTTCCATGCTGCAACAAATACGCCGCTTCAAGATCGTATGTGTGAAGGTGTGCTACAAACGGTTATTGAAACGGGACCAAAATTATTAAACGACTTAGAAAACTACGAGTTACGTGAAACGATTTTATACAATGGTACCATCGCATTAAACGGTATGTTACAAATGGGACACCAAGGCGATTGGGCTACTCATAATATTGAGCATGCGGTATCAGCTGTATATGATATTCCACATGCGGGTGGACTCGCAATTTTATTCCCGAACTGGATGAAACACGTAATGGATGAGAACGTAGATCGCTTCAAGCAAGTAGCTGTACGCGTATTTAACGTAGATACGGAAGGTAAGACAGATAAAGAAGTAGCACTTGAAGGTGTAGATAAGCTTCGTGAATTCTGGTCAAGCCTAGGTGCACCAACTCGCTTAGCTGATTATGATATTGGCGAAGACAAATTAGATCTTATGGCTGATCGTGCAATGGCCAAAGGTGAATTTGGTAAATTTAAAAAATTAAACAAAGAAGATGTACTAGCAATCCTACGCGCTTCTTTATAAGATTCTCGATAAAAAACGCCGTGCAAACCGCACGGCGTTTTTTTTTATTCATGATGGGTAAGCTTTTTCTGCTGTTTGGTTTTCAAATCATCCCGAACGGTTTTATCAGAAAGAGGAACTCCGCTGTAATAAGCTGCTCTTCCTAGTAAATGCCCAGCAATAGGAGAGGTGATAAACACAAAAACAATCGCTAAAATTAACCGTGCACTAATATGGCCAGTGTCAATCCAAAAGTAGAGTAAGCAGCCCACTAATATAAACAGGACGCCTAAGGTAGCACTTTTGGAGGCAGCATGACTTCTTGTGTACGTATCAGGCAAACGAATAAGCCCAATCATGGTCACAACTGTCAGAAGAGACCCTATTAGTACCAAAGCTCCTACAATGATTTCACTGATCACGTTCATATTCAATCACTTCTCCTTTCTCTAAAAACTTAGAAAAAGCAACGGTACCTACAAAGGCTATGATGCCTAGCAGTAAAATGACTTCGAAAAAAGCCTGAGTTCGAAAAATAATCGAGATGATGGCCGTGATAGCAATGATGTTAATTCCAATAGCATCAAGGGCCATTGCTCGGTCAGCAGTTGACGGACCTTTTACCACTCGGTAAACAAACCCAATAGTTGAAGCAGAAATGAGAATGAGCGAAACGTTTAGAAAAATATCGAGCATTTAACGACTCACCTCCATAATAGCTTTTTCGAATGTTTGCTGAATATCTGTAATAATGTCATCAATATCGTCGGTATTGATTGCATGAATATAGATAGTAGAATTGTCATCTGACACATCCATTACCAGTGTGCCTGGCGTTAGCGTAATTAAAAGAGAAAGAATGGTAATTTCCCATTCACTCTCCAGACGGGTTGGCATTGCAAAGATGGCTGGCTGAATATTTAATTTAGGGCGCAATACGTCTTTCGTCACTGCAATATTGGCTTTGAATAATTCTCGTATGAAAATAAACAGCAGCTTAATGATCGCATATACTTTATGCAGGTAAAAACGTCTGTGAAAAAAACGGCGGAAAACAAACAGCAGTACCGCTCCCCAGAAAAATCCTATAATAAAGGAAGGTAGTGTCCAAATCCCTCTCAAAAACATCCATGTGAATGCAATGATTACGTTTAATAATAGTTGAAATGACATGCAGATCTACTCCTTTAACACCGATTGGATATAAATTGAAGGATCCATAAGCGTTTGAGCGGCTGTCGACACATAAGGAATAACAGCTTCTGCACCTAGTCCTAAAAAGACAGAAACAGCAAGTAAGATAGCGGATGGGTATAGAATACCTTTAAGGGATACTTTTTCATGCTCAGAAGAAAGCGTAGGTTCACCCCAGAAGCAGCTCATGAAAATCTTAATGGCAGAATATAAAACGAGCAGGCTTGAAACGAGTAAAACTCCTACAAACGTGTAGCTCTCTGATTCTAAACCGCCTTGAACTAAAAGGAATTTTCCAATAAAGCCGCTTAGGGGAGGAATTCCTGCCAACGAAATAGTAGCGATAAAAAACATCCAGCCAAGCAGCGGATAGTCTTTAATTAACCCACCCATTTTCTTTAATTTTGTTGTTCCAGTTATTCGAATGATGCTTCCAGCAAGAAGGAAGAGAGCTGCTTTAATAATCATGTCGTGAATTAAATAATAAATGGCTCCTTCAAAACCTGCTTTTGTTGTTAAAGTTACACCGTAGACAATGACTCCGACAGCAATAATAATATTATAAATTAAAATTTTATTCACATCCGAATAAGCAATGGCGCCTACTGCACCAACAACGATAGTCAAAAGCGCAACGTAGCCGATAATTTGATGAGTGAATTCAGGATGATGGTAAAACAGTAAAGTGAAAGTCCTGAAAATCGAATAAACGCCTACTTTTGTGAGCAATGCACCAAACAACCCGATGATAACGGGTGGAGGCGCACTGTACGAACCTGGAAGCCAAAAATACATTGGGAATAAAGCTGCTTTTAATGCAAATACAATAAATAAAAGCATGCCAATGGTTGTTAAAATTCCCGGCTGATTAGCCTCTGCAATTCGCTGCGAAAGGTCTGCCATGTTGAGAGTTCCTGTTACGGCGTACAAATAAGCAACAGCAATTACAAACAAAGCAGATGAAATGACATTGACTAAAATATACTTAAGAGACTCTCGAAGCTGTGCTTTTGTACCGCCAATTACAATGAGAGCGTACGAAGACATAAGCATGACTTCAAAAAAGACAAATAAGTTAAAGATATCACCTGTCAAGAAAGCGCCAAATACGCCTACTAATAAAAACTGTACAAACGAATAAAAGTAAAAGCGTTCACGTTTTTCGCCAATTGTATGAAAAGCAAAAAGAACGCAGCATAGTGTTACGATACTAGCAGTAAGTACGAGAAGGGAAGCGAACATGTCCGCTACTAGAATAATTCCAAAAGGAGGTTTCCAGTTCCCAAGCTCGTGAGTTAAAACACCTTTTGATTGAACCAACTGTACCAAATATGCAGCAAAAGCAGTGGTGGTGATTAATGATAAAACACTGATTATCCTTTGAAGTTTAATATTGTCTTTGAAAAAAATGAGCACAACACCTACAACAAACGGGATAAGCAGTGGGATGATTACAAAATTACTCGTCATGTTCATTTCCCCTTAACTTGTCCATATCGTCTGTTCCGAGTTCTTGATAAGCCCTGTAAGCTAGTACAAGGAAAAAAGAAGTGACGCCAAAGCTTATGACAATGGCAGTTAAAATGAGGGCTTGAGGTAAAGGATCTGTATAAGAAGAAGCCTTTTCTCCCAGAAGGGGAACACTCCCCCCTTTTAATCCGCCCATCGTTAAAATCAACAGGTGAACACCGTGGCTTAATAAGCCTGTTCCAATAATAATTCGCAGTAAACTGCGGGATAACATGAGATATACAGCGGCAGTGAATAGAATCCCTGCCACTACGGACATTAATATTTCCACTATTCACTCTCTCCAATCGTTTGAATAATGGTCATCGTAACACCAACAACTACTAGATATACGCCTAAATCAAACAGTACAACGGTAGCTAAAGATGTTTTCCCGAGAAGGGGAAGGTTAAAGTAGCTGTACGTGTGAGTGAGAAAGGGAACTTTGAAAATAAATGATCCCAGCCCGGTTAAAATAGCTAGCAGCAGACCGGAAGCCGCAACCTTCTTATAATCAAATGGGATGACTTTCGATACGGTTTTTATATCGAAAGCCAGCAGTAGTAATACAAGGGCAGCTGAGGTAGTAAGTCCCCCAACAAACCCTCCTCCAGGTGTATAATGACCTGCAAAGAAAAGATGAATGGCAAAAATGATAATAATGAATGTGACTACTTTCGTTGTTGTTTGTAGTATCAAATCATTTTTTTTCACTCTTCTTCCTCCTTTGTTAACCGAAGACGAATCATGCCATAGATAGCAAGAGCTGCTATACAAAGTACGGTAATTTCAAATAATGTATCAAATCCGCGGAAGTCAACAAGAATCACGTTCACCATGTTTTCGCCGCCTGCTTTTTCATAACTGTTTTCAATAAAGTAATGTGAAATCGATTCAAATAGTTTTGTACTGTTTGCTGATATGCCAAGCAATGTAACGGTCGTTCCTACAAGAAGGGCAACCAGTAAGTTTGGCAGTTGAAACTTCACCCTTACTTTTCGCTTCCGAAACTCCGGCAAGTAGTAGAAACATAGTAAAAACAGTGATACTGATACAGTTTCAATAACTAATTGAGTCAAAGCTAAGTCAGGAGCACGGAATAATACGAAAAATAAAGAAAGCGTATACCCGACAACTCCCAGCGAAATAATGGCTGTGAGGCGTGATTTTGCCAATAAAGTTGTAATAGTAGCCGCAACCATTACAACTGCTAGTATGGCTTCATAAACGCCGATAGAAGCAGTATCTTTTAAATCAATCGCAAAGGCATTCTGAGAAAAGAGGGTTACGAGAAGTAAAATGCCTATGAAAGTAAAAATGATTAAAAGATAGTCTCTAATAAATCCTGTCATTAATGTTTTCATGATGCGCGTTGAGCCTTTTTCCATCCCTTTAATGCCATAATTATATCCGTTATTAAGCGTTAAAGAAGAAGGGAATCGTGTATAAATTTTTGACCACTTTTGAAGCGTCATAAACAACAAAATACCAAATGTGATGACTCCTAGCGTCATAAATAATTCTGGCGTAAAACCGTGCCAAAATTTAATATGCACTTGATATTCTTTACCTGCCTCTAGCAGGCTAGGTGCGATAGAGGCCATTGTTGGCTCAATAAGAGTTGATTCTAATAAATTAGGAGCAAAGCCAAAAATAACAACCAATGATGCTAAAATAACCGGTGAAATCAGCATGCCTATTGGTGCTTCATGCGGCTTCTTCTCCAACTTTTCGGGCTGGTATTTGCCTGTAAAGGTTTTAAAGACAAGAATCATACTATAGACGAACGTAAAAATACTTCCCACCCAAGCGATGATAGGCAGCAAAATTCCCCACGTCTGCATGCTATACATATCCATTTTTGTCACGTTTACCATGCCTGTAAAAAACATCTCTTTACTTAAAAATCCGTTAAAGGGAGGGAGACCTGCCATTGAAAATCCCCCAATGATAGCAATGGTAAATGTGACAGGCATGAAGCTCATTAACCCGCCTAACTTTCTAATGTCACGCGTGCCTGTTTCATGATCGACAATGCCTACTACCATAAACAAGCTGCCTTTGAAGGTAGCGTGGTTAATCAAATGGAAAACTGCTGCAGTAAGAGCCACTAAGTAGATATTATCGTCTAAAAAATCATAGTGAATAGCTGCGCTACCTACTCCTATAAGTGACATAATCATCCCAAGCTGACTAATTGTTGAAAAAGCTAAAATCCCTTTCAAGTCTTGTTGCTTTACTGCTGAAAACGAGCCCCAAAACAGTGTAATTAGTCCTATGATTGAAATAACAAAAAACCAAGTGGCGCTTATAGCAAAAACAGGGCTTAGTCTTGCTAAAAGATAAATTCCCGCTTTTACCATTGTAGCTGAATGAAGGTATGCACTCACTGGGGTTGGAGCTTCCATTGCATCTGGCAGCCAAATATGAAAAGGAAACTGAGCAGATTTTGTAAAGGCCCCTAATAAAATGAGGACTAGAGCTGGAATAAATAGATGACTTGATGTAACCACATCTACGTTTGAGATAATTTCGCGTATGCTGAAAGTACCTGTCATGACATATAAAAGTACAATTCCTGCTAATAGGGAAAGTCCTCCGAATACGGTAATGAGCATAGATTTTAAGGCTCCGTATTGAGATTTCTCTCGTTTGTACCAATAACCAATCAATAAAAAAGATGAAAGGCTTGTTAATTCCCAAAAGCTGTAAAGACTCATTAAGTTGTCTGATAATACAACTCCTAGCATAGACCCCATAAAAAGAAGCAAATAGACATAAAACGAATGCAGCGCTTCTTTTGTCTTAGAAAGATAATAAATGGAGTAAAGAATAACAAGTGTCCCAATTCCAGTGATTAACAGAGAAAATAGAAGACCGAGTCCATCCACATAAGCATCAAAGTTAATGCCCAGACTAGGTATCCATTTCATTGAATGTAGGTAGGTTTCCCCTTTAGAAACACCACTGATATATTGTGTGAAATAAATGAACAACACAAGTGGGAGAGGTAAAACGAACCACCCTGTATGAATACGCTGGAATTTCCTATACAGAAGCGGGACAAAAAAGGCTAATAAAAAAGGCGATAAAATCACCAAGTGCAACCACGACAAAAGACAAACCTCCTTGTGATATTCAATTCTGTAACCGATTATATAATAATTTAATTATGCATGCATCCATGCTAATTCTTAGTATCAGCGGATTTTTCAAACCTTATTAAATAAATAGAAACTCGTCACAAAATCCATAAAAAAAACATAAAAAAATTTTTTTAGACGTATAAAAATCAGGTGAAATTGTCACTCTAAGAGTGAGGTGATGGAAATGTATAGGAAACAAATAACCATCAGTTTTCTCATTTTTAGCGCATTATGTATGAGCGGATTTGTACTGAATAATCACTTGGAAATGAAAGAAGAAAACAGGATGCTAATCACTTCTAAAAGTGAAGCTGAAAATTCTATATCAATAGACTCTTCCCTGTTAAAAGCCTCTTATAAACCGAGACAATATGTAAAGATAGGTGAAATGAACTATATTGCACCATCCGGTAAGTAAATGAAAAACGATTGAAGACCACTCTTTAGTCGTTTTTTATTTGCTTATTATTTGCGTCATCGTGCATGAATTACGTTTTTTAATCAAAGAACATTAGTTGACTTCATAACTGAATTTATCGTTAAATAAAAGGGTACATACAATGATTGCAGTTTCAACAAACTATAATGATTGTGTCAAATTGTAAGTGGATTCCCTTGAATTCAGCTAACAGTTTCGATAAAGTGGAAAATAAAGATATTTTAATGGAGGAACAGATTATGACACATGTTCGTTTTGATTATTCAAACGCGTTATCATTTTTTGGTGAACATGAACTTACATACTTACGTGATGCCGTGAAAGTAGCTCACCATTCAATTCATGAAAAAACAGGTGCTGGGAACGACTTTTTAGGATGGGTAGACCTTCCTACGGAGTATGACAAAGAAGAATTTGCACGCATTCAAAAAAGTGCAGAAAAAATTAAATCGGATTCAGATGTATTGATTGTTATTGGTATTGGAGGATCTTACTTAGGTGCTCGTGCTGCTATTGAAATGCTTCAGCATTCATTCTATAACACATTATCAAAAGAACAGCGTAAAACTCCGCAAGTTATTTTTGCTGGTAACAACATCAGCTCAACATACATGAAAGACCTAATGGATGTTTTACAAGATAAAGATTTCTCTATTAATGTTATTTCAAAATCTGGTACAACAACAGAACCGGCGATTGCTTTCCGTATCTTCCGTAAATTATTAGAAGAGAAATACGGGAAAGAAGAAGCACGCAAGCGTATTTATGCAACAACAGATAAAGCGCGCGGCGCATTAAAAACATTAGCGGACGAAGAAGGCTATGAAACATTTGTTATTCCAGATGATGTAGGCGGCCGTTATTCTGTATTAACAGCGGTTGGCTTATTACCAATCGCCGCTGCAGGTCTTGATATCGAACAAATGATGAAAGGGGCAGCTGATGCTCAAGAAGCATTTTCATCATCAGAGCTAGAAGAGAACCCAGCTTATCAATATGCTGTAGCTCGTAATGTTCTTTATAATAAAGGAAAAACAATTGAAATGCTGATTAACTATGAGCCAGCTCTTCAGTACTTTGCTGAGTGGTGGAAACAGTTATTTGGTGAAAGTGAAGGAAAAGACCAAAAAGGTATTTACCCTTCATCTGCTAACTTCTCAACGGATCTTCATTCTTTAGGTCAATATGTACAAGAAGGTCGTCGCGATATTTTTGAAACAATTGTACAAGTTCAAGATTCTCGTCATGAGCTAACAATTGAAGAAGATGCAGCGGACTTAGATGGACTAAATTACTTAGCTGGTGAAACAGTTGACTTTGTAAATAAAAAAGCGTTCCAAGGTACAATGCTTGCTCACACAGACGGAGGCGTTCCAAACTTAGTTGTGAACATTCCAGCGCTAGATGAGTATACATTTGGATATGTTGTATATTTCTTCGAAAAAGCATGCGCAATCAGCGGCTATTTATTAGGCGTAAACCCATTTGATCAGCCGGGAGTAGAAGCATACAAAGTAAATATGTTTGCTCTTCTTGGAAAACCTGGTTTTGAAGAGAAAAAAGCAGAATTAGAAAAGCGTTTGAAATAAATAAAAAGTTCACCTTCTTGTTAGAAGGTGAACTTTTTTGCTTTTGAGATAAAGGATAAAAAGCTGGAAAAAGGACATGTTAAAACAGAGGAGGGATAAGATGATTGAATTATCTTCAAGATTAGACGGCACATTATTCAAGCTTTATGAATTAGAAAAAACGCTTAAGCCGCTTGGGTATAACATTGGAGGAAATTGGGATTATGATCATGGTTCATTCGACTATAAGATGAATGATGAAGTCGGCTATCAGTTTTTACGTATCCCGTTTACAGCTACGAATGGAGAACTGGATTCTAAAGGAACAACCGTACAGATTGGTACGCCATTTTTACTTTCACATAAGTATCAAATTGGCTTAGATGACAATGTTCACAATGGAAACGTGGGTGCTTCATTTAACCAGTTTGCAGAACCCCAAGACGCAGACGCTTCATTTCCAAAAAAGTATATCAGCTTAGGAGAAGAGCTAATTAGAGAGGCAGAAGAGGCGCTGCTTCAATAATTGAAAGGATTATTCTTTTCTTAAACTCTCTAATTTTTTCACAAAAATATGTTCGTACATGACCTGACTAATCAACTCGTTTGTTTTAATCATTTCATTTACCCCCAAATTTTGCGCATTTTGAATATGCTTTTTTGTTAACAGTTCAACGATGCTGTAAATAGAAGGGTTCAATCCTTGCAGAGCGACTAGCGTAACAATCGTATTCATGTCTGCATATTCTTCTGTCTTATGCTGATCGGCAGTAATCAGCACTTTTTTTGCGCACCGAGCATTGGCAAGTTCTAATACCTCATAGTGAGAGGGACTTCCTTTAATAAAATGAACGCGATCACAGATCATGGGGTTTTTAGTCAGAGAGTCGTCGATAAGAACAATGTCTTCTTTATGAAATGCGTCGCGATAAGACTCTAGCACGAGTTTGGCGCGCTCATTCCACCCCACAACGATGAAGTGATCTTTTCCATAAAACTTTAAATTCCCTTCCAAATAAGCGCTCTCAGCGGAAACAGCAATTTTAGAAAGCGTGACAAAATAAGTAGTAATAAATCCCGTTCCAACCAGGACTAAAATAATTGCAGCTAACCTTCCAATCGTAGTGGTGGGAGCAAAATCACCGTATCCTATAGTAGAGATTGTAATAATAACCCACCAAATTCCTTCAAACACATTCCCAAACGTTTGCGGCTCTAGGAAATGTATAAGCATGCCGAAAAGTAAAACAAGGCAGCCGATAATAAAAAGAAGCCGCACTAAAATAGAACGACGAAAAAGTCGGAATAATAGCCATTCCATCATAAAAAAACCTCCAGTGATTAGTCATAGCCACAGTATGACCATTTTTCACTGAAGGTATAAGATATCTTTATCTTTTTACTTCGTAATATTCAATCCATTCTTTGTCTGGACCGTAGAAAAATAAGTATCTTGCTCCATTTGGCAAAGTTACAATGTTTTCTTCCACAAATGAAACGCCTGCTGATTTTAAACGCTCAAACTCCTCTTCAATTCCAT
The DNA here is from genome assembly GCF_038005965.1 of Priestia sp. FSL W8-0524. Classification (NCBI taxonomy): domain Bacteria; kingdom Bacillati; phylum Bacillota; class Bacilli; order Caryophanales; family Bacillaceae; genus Priestia; species Priestia sp. FSL W8-0524. Next base: position 4,576,315 of record NZ_JBBOUG010000001.1, on the reverse strand, counting down.
CTACTGCCAGCGCAAAATGGTGAACTTTACCTTCACTAGGTAAGCTTGAGTTATACCCTTGAATTAACTCTACGATTACATTGCCTTCTAAACCTAGAAAAGCTAGCTTCAAAGACGGATCGGTATGTGGTAGTGTTTCGATGAGCTCCAATCCCACTTTTTGTGTATAGAACTCAATAGATTCTTCTATATCCTTTACTTGAACGCCTACATGTTCAAATTTTAAAATTGCCATATGCATCACCCGTATCTATAGTATGTAAAAACTATGAAATATATTAAAGAGAAAGGATAGATAAGTCAAGATAGGGCTGCTTATCAGGAAAGGGCTCTTAAATCATATTTTTGCTGGAGTGAATAGGGTAGAGGCTTCCATCAAGAGCAAACGAAATTTTACCTGTTTCTTCAGATACAACTAAAATTAATGCATCCGATTTTTCCGACATTCCAATTGCTGCACGGTGACGTGTTCCCAACTTTTTGTTCGTTGAAATAATAGACGAGAGAGGTAAAACATTAGCAGCTGAAATAAGCTGATTATTTCTAATTAGGACGGCTCCGTCATGTAAGGGTGTCCCTGGATAGAACAGTGTCTCAACTAGCGTAGCGCTGACAGGAGCTTGAATAGGCATTCCTTTTTGAATAAGAGGATCAACATTTTGTTCCCTTTCAATGACAATTAAAGCGCCGTGACGTTTCTCAGAGAGGTTATGAATAGCTAGGGACAGAGCAGCGTATTCAAATGTATAAGGCGATAAGTAATGACGCAAGTAATAAGAGGCGGCCGTAGCTTGAACATCTTGAAATAACCTTCTCATCTCCTCAAAATCACATAAAATACAATGATCACTCGTGTCTAAATGTTTAATTAAATTAGAGGCTTCAGTTGAAATCTGCTGTAAATATGTTCGCACATTATTTTTAATTGTATCGTCTAATTGAAAGGGTTGTCTCTCCATCTTATATAGCTCCTATCTGTCAGTCAGTGTTATCTGTAATGTGTGCTAATGTGGGTGAATTATCCGTAAAGCTCATAAATCCGTTATTAATTTTATAGAGAGATTTTGCATTTTATTTAGCAAGAGAACATAAAAAGTCGGGAAAAAAGAAAGCGTTTTATAAACTGATATGTTCACATTTGGGTTAAATTTACATATGTTGTTTTAAATAAAAGTATAGATATTTCTGTGAATTTAAAGTATAGTTTTCTTATCGGATATATAATTTTTAATGTTGACAAATATTCTAAATATGCTAAAATTTTTAAAAAATGCTTATCAAGAGTGGTGGAGGGATCTGGCCCGCTGAACCCCGGCAACCTGCTTAGCAAGGTGCTAATTCCAGCAAAGTGTGTATCATTTTGAAAGATAAGGTGAAAATTATTGCCTACCCAGTCTTTCAATACGGAAGACTTTTTATTTTGATATAGCGCAAGAGATATTTTGAGGAGGGACAACGATGACTGTAAACCCCCGACTTAAAACAAACCTTTGAACACGCCGAAGCAAAGTAAGAATTAAATAGTTTCGCTGACTAGACACACTAGAGGCGGTTTTATCCAATTCTAGTGGGTAAAACCGTCTTTTTTTATTGGATAACGCGGATAACTAAGAATTGGAGTGGAGAAAATGGCAGACTTATATACGTACGAAAACTGGAGCGATACATTTCCAGAGTTCGACAGTAAAGATGAAACAAAAGGAGCCCTTTCAGCATTGCAGTGGGCGTATGATACCTACGGAGATTCAATTATTTATGCGTCAAGCTTTGGGATCGAAGGAATCGTGTTAATTGATTTAATTTCAAAAGTGAAAAAAGATGCTGAAATTGTCTTTTTAGATACAGGGGTTCATTTTAAAGAAACATATGAAGTGATTGATGCAATTAAAGAACGCTTCCCTGATTTACGTATTCATATGAAAAAGCCGGATTTAACTCTTGCAGAACAAGCTGAAAAACATGGAGATGAGCTTTGGAAGAGTCAGCCTAACCTATGCTGTCAAATTCGAAAAATCATTCCGCTAAGAGAATCCCTTGCTCCTTATGATGCGTGGATTTCCGGTTTGAGACGTGAGCAGTCTGAGTCTCGTGCCAACACGAATTATTTTAATAAAGATGAGAAATTCAAGAAGGTGAAAGTTTGTCCGTTAATTCATTGGTCATGGAAAGAAATTTGGCGTTATGTGTATAAGCATGATTTGCCATACAACAAACTTCATGATCAAGGCTACCCAAGTATCGGCTGTGAGCCCTGTACCGCACCTGCCTATAATGTAGACGATTTACGTTCAGGAAGATGGGCAGGTACACAAAAAGTGGAGTGCGGATTACACGAATCTTAAATACGAAAGAGCTGAATAAATGATGCTTTTATATGTTGCCTTTATCATTGCGCTTTTTTTTGCAATGAATATTGGGGCAAGCGGTGCAGCAGCTGCTATGGGCGTTTCATACGGCTCCGGTGCAATTAAAAAGCGAAGAGTGGCCCTGTTCATCTGTGCTGTAGGAATTGTGCTCGGAGCTGTTACCGGAGGCGGTGAGGTGGTAAAAACCATCAGTTCAGGTATCATACCTGAAAAACTGCTGTCAGTAGAATTAGTTATTATCATTCTGGCTGCTGCAACGCTGTCACTCTTTTTCGCGAATTTGATTGGTATCCCTTTATCAACAAGTGAAGTAACAGTTGGCTCAGTTGTTGGAGTAGGGGTAGCTTATCAATCTCTGTATGTAGAAAAACTTTTAATTGTCATGTCTTTTTGGATTATTGTTCCGCTAGTTTCATTTGTTATTGCTTTTTTGATTGGGAAAGTGATAAAGCGCAGAGCGCATAAAAAAGAAGCAGAGGGAAAGTGGAAAAGAGTTTTAACGATTTTAGTTATTGCAACGGGATTCTTTGAAGCCTTCTCAGCTGGAATGAACAATGTGGCAAATGCTGTCGGTCCTCTAGTAGGAGCTGGATTAATGGATGCTACAACGGGTGTCATAGCAGGAGGATTGGCGGTGGCGCTCGGAGCTCTTTTACTAGGAGGCCGAGTTATTGAAACAAACGGAAAAAAAATTACTCGCTATTCTGTAGGAGAAGGCTGTATTATCTCGGGTACTGGTGCTTCTCTTGTTACAGTCGCTTCACTGTTTGGTTTGCCAGTACCGCTTACACAGGTCACTACGTCTTCTATTATTGGAATAGGCGCAGCGAAAACGGGATTTACGAAAGAACAGCGAGAAGTGGTCATTCAAATGTTAAAGGTTTGGGTGGTATCCCCTGTATTTTCACTCGTAATCTCATATGTTCTTGTGAAATTAGTACTTGAAAGCGACTTATATTCATTTGTGGTGCTAGCTAGTGGATGTATTGCTACAGGAGGTATTCTAAGCTTAGCTAGAACGACTAGAAGAAAAAGAGCAAGCCTGCAGTCGGAAAAAGAAAAAATGACTGCGTGATTCAAGTGCTTTTTATTATATTGTGTTAATTACTTAAGGAGGATTTTACAAAATGACAACAATTCAAGCACACGGTGGAGAATTAATTAATTTATATCAACCAACATATGACTACACGTCACTAACAAAAGAAATTGAAGTAGACAACATGGCTCTAAGCGATTTAGAACTAATTGGAATTGGTGCTTATAGCCCAATTACGGGGTTTTTAGGAGAAAAAGATTATCAATCAGTTGTTGAAAATATGCGTCTAGCAGATGGAACTGTATGGAGTATTCCTATTACTCTTCCCGTAACAGAAGAGCAGGCTAAAGAATTAAACATTGGCGACAAAGTAAAACTAGTTCAAAGCGGTGTGACATATGGTGTTTTAGAAGTTTCTGAAGTATATACGCCAAATAAAGAAAAAGAAGCGGAAAATGTGTACCGCACAGCAGAACTTGCCCACCCTGGTGTGAAGAAAATGATGGAACGCCCAAATGTATATGTAGCAGGTCCAATCGTACTTGTAGAACGTACACCTAAAACGCGTTTTGAAAAGTATTACCTAGATCCAACTGAAACAAGAGCAGCATTTGAAGAGCGCGGTTGGAAAACGGTTGTTGGATTCCAAACTCGTAACCCTGTTCACCGTGCGCATGAGTATATTCAAAAAACAGCATTAGAAATTGTAGACGGCCTGTTTTTAAATCCACTTGTAGGAGAAACAAAGTCAGATGATATCCCAGCAGATATCCGTATGGAAAGTTATGAAGTACTTTTAGAGAACTATTATCCTAGCGATCGTGTAGCTTTGGCAGTTTTCCCTGCTGCAATGCGCTATGCTGGACCTAGAGAAGCTATTTTCCATGCAATGGTTCGAAAAAACTTTGGATGCACGCATTTCATTGTAGGCCGTGACCACGCTGGTGTTGGTGACTACTACGGAACATATGATGCACAAAAAATCTTCAGTAACTTTACGGCAGATGAATTAGGAATTACACCTTTATTTTTTGAACACAGCTTCTACTGCAAGAAGTGTGAAGCGATGGCATCAACGAAAACATGCCCTCACAGCAAGGAAGATCATATGATTCTATCTGGTACCAAGGTACGTGAAATGCTTCGTAACGGAGAAGTGCCACCAAGCACATTCAGCCGTAAAGAAGTAATTGAAGTGTTAATTAAGGGATTAGCAAAACAAAAAGTATCTTCAAAATAAGGAGCGGTTGAAGTGAGTAAATCAACAAACATTACGTGGCATGATGCTGGAATTACAAAACAGGAAAGACGCGAGCAAAATAATCATCACAGTTTTGTATTATGGTTTACGGGCCTTTCGGGTTCAGGTAAATCTACCGTAGCAAACGCAGTGGCAAAAGCGCTTTTTGATAAAAATATTCGCAATTATGTATTAGATGGTGACAATGTTCGTTTTGGCTTAAACAAGAATTTAGGGTTTTCTGCTGAAGATCGTACAGAAAATATTCGCCGTATCGGTGAGGTTTCTAAGCTGTTCGTAGACAGCGGTCAAGTGGTACTAACAGCATTTATCTCTCCATTCCAAGAAGATCGCGCTCAAGTGCGTGAGATCTTAGAGGGGAATGAATTTTTGGAAGTATACGTAGAGTGTCCGTTAGAAGAATGTGAAAAAAGAGATCCAAAAGGCCTTTACAAAAAAGCAAGAAGCGGAGAAATCCGTGATTTTACAGGAATTGATTCTCCCTATGAGTCACCTGCTAATCCTGAAGTAACAATTAATACAAGCACACAGTCTGTAGAAGAATGTGTACAAACTGTTATTGAATATTTATCTAACCGAAAATTCATCTAAATGACAGCGGACTTTGTCCGCTGTTCTAATTCAAATTAAAATTTGGGAGCGCTGCGGAGACGTGGAAATGATGGAAGGGTGAAAGGCATTCATGGGGAAAGTATATCTAGTCGGTGCAGGACCAGGAGATCCAGATTTAATTACATTAAAAGGGTTGAAAGCAATTCAGCAAGCAGATGTTATCTTATATGATCGTTTAGTGAATAAGGACCTGCTGGAGTATGCTAAAAGTGATGCTGATATTATTTACTGCGGAAAGCTTCCAAACTACCATACCCTCAAGCAAGAAACAATCAATAACTTTTTAGTGAAATTCGCTAAAAAGGGGAAAATTGTAACGCGCTTAAAAGGCGGAGATCCATTTGTTTTCGGACGCGGAGGGGAAGAAGCAGAAGCTCTCGTGCAACAGGGCATTTCATTTGAAATTGTTCCAGGAATTACATCAGGTATCGCAGCTGCTGCTTATGCAGGAATCCCTGTCACTCACCGGGAATACAGCGCAAGCTTTGCTTTTGTAGCAGGACACCGTAAAGACAGCGAGCATGATGCAATCAAATGGGATAGCCTAGCCAAAGGTGTAGATACTCTTGCCATTTATATGGGAGTGAGGAACTTACCGTACATTTGCCAACAGTTAATGGAACATGGAAAAACCTCAGCTACGCCAATTGCATTGATTCACTGGGGCACATGTGCGGACCAGCGCACTGTAACTGGAACTCTTGGTACAATTGTTGATATTGTTAAAGAAGAACAAATTGAAAATCCCAGTATGATTATCGTTGGTGAAGTTGTAAATTTTCATGACCGATTGAATTGGTTTGAGAAGACTGGACAGCATTACTATTCGTATGCACAAGAAGCTTACTAAAGAGGTTGATTATATGGATGCAGTTTTATATGTTTGCCATGGCAGCCGCGTAAAAGAAGGCGCTGATCAGGCAGTTGCTTTTATTGAAAGATGTAAAAAAAATCTAGATGTACCGATTCAAGAAGTTTGTTTCCTAGAGCTAGCTTACCCTACTATTGAACAAGGATTTGAAGCGTGTATTGAACAAGGTGCTACTCGTATTGCCATTGTGCCGCTGCTGTTATTAACAGCTGCCCATGCAAAACATGATATACCTGAAGAAATACACAAAGTATATGAACGCTATCCACAAGTAGAAGTACTGTACGGAGAACCGTTCGGCGTAGACGAACGAATTGTTGATATCTTAGTAGAGAGAATCAATGAAACCAATGTGGATAAGCATGAAGATTCGATGGTATTGCTGGTCGGCAGAGGAAGCAGTGATCCTGCTGTAAAAAAAGATTTTAACGAAATAGCTCAACTGCTAAAAGGTAAAGGAGCTTTTAAAGAAGTGAGCACATGCTATTTAGCTGCCGCTGCCCCTAATTTAAAAGAAGGCCTGCACCTTGCTAAACAAACTTCGTATAAGCAAGTATTCGTTCTCCCGTACCTTTTGTTTACCGGTATTTTAATGAACGAAATTAAGGAAGAGTTGGAGCAGTTATCAACAGATGACCAGCAGTTTATCTTAGCAAACTACCTAGGTTATCATGATGGACTTGCACACATTTTAAGTCATCAAGTAAAAACGTTATTATCGAGTAGAGGAAATCAATACGATGTATACCGTTATGCTTGATTTAAAGGATCGTTCGGTCTTAGTAGTTGGAGGCGGAACAATCGCAACTCGTAGAATTAAAGGTTTTTTACAAGAAGGAGCAGCCATTACAGTGGTTGCTCCAACTGTTTCAGCTGAAATAAATGAGTGGGAAGCTAAGAATCAGCTGTGTGTAAAAAGAAAAAAAGTAGGAGAAGAAGACTTACTTAATGTTTTTTTTATTGTTGTAGCTACAAATGATAAAGCTGTGAATAAGTTCGTTAAGCAGCATATTAAAAATGATCAGTTGGTTAATATGGCCAGCAGTTTTTCCGATGGAAATATTCAAATTCCTGCACAGTTTTCTAGAGGGAGATTATCGCTAGCAATATCCACAGATGGCGCTAGTCCTTTGTTGACAAAACGAATAAAAGAAGAATTATCTTCGAATTATGATGAGAGTTACACACAGTATACACAGTTTTTGTACGAATGCAGAGTTCTTATCCACAGATTGAATGTGTCAAAGAGCCGTAAACATGAGTTGTTAACAGAAATTATCGATGATCAATACCGGCTGTCTCTAGTAAAACAGAGGGAATTTTTACAACAGATTGAAAAATATAAATAAAAAAACGGCCAATTGGCCGTTTTTCATTTATACATTTTCAACTTCAATGCTACGAATACCGCTGATTTTTTGAATCTCGTAATACACTTCTGTAGTAGGACGCTGATTATTAACTGACACTTTCATACGTATATATAATTCATTGGTGTCTAAATCTTTGATTCGAATATTTTTTATTGTAATATTCTTTTCTCTAATGCTGTTAGTTGTATCAAAAATATTGTGCTTATCAGCCAGCTTAAGTTGAAGAATAAGCTCTTTCTCGCGCAGTTGCCTAGGCCCTAGAATAGTAATAAGGAAAGGGAGAAGTTCAACGCTGATGATGAGCAGTACAACTCCGGTAATAGCTTCGGGATAAAACCCTGCACCTACAGCAATACCTATACCTGCTGCCCCCCAGATAATAGCGGCTGTTGTAAGCCCAGAGATGCTGTCATTTTCTTTTCGTAAAATAACACCCGCTCCTAAAAAACCAATTCCAGAAACAATTTGAGCAGCCAGACGAAGCGGGTCCATTGTGATATGATCACCTTTATTAAAAATTTGAGAAGACTCAATCGAAACAATCGTGAGTAAACAGCTAATAATGGAAATTACGAGAGATGTTTTTAAACCAACAGGCTTTCGTTTTAGTTCCCTTTCAATTCCAATAATAAGACCAAGTACAGCAGAAATACCTAATTTGAGCAACATTTCATTTTCCATTATTTTCACCTATTTCAATAGACATTGTTGTTTATATCTGTATGAAAGAAGAAAAACAGATATGTATCAGTATAGTAAACTTTTCTTCATAATGACAGGTGAAATTCGAAAAAATCTGATTATTTATAAAGCGCTACGATCGTTTCTTTTAATTTATATTTTTGAATCTTGCCGGATGCCGTCATGGGAAAGTCGTCTATAAAATAAATATGTTCGGGAATTTTGAAATGAGCAAGCTTACCTTTGCAAAAGTCTTTGATTTCTTGAGCGGTAAGAAAAGAATCTTGCTTGAGTTTAATGCATGCAGCAACTCGTTCTCCATACTTTGGATCAGGAATACCGACAATTTGCACATCTTCTACCTCGGGTAATCTATATAAAAACTCTTCAATTTCTCTTGGGTAAATGTTTTCTCCACCTCTAATAATCATATCTTTTAGACGTCCTGTAATTTTTACATAGCCATCTTTATCGATGGTAGCTAAATCTCCTGTATGTAGCCAGCCCTCTACAATTGTTTTTTCTGTTTCTTCCGGCATTTTGTAATATCCTTTCATTGTTAAATATCCTTTTGCACAAAGTTCTCCTTGTTCTCCAAAAGAAGCTTGTTTACCTGTAATTGGATTAATAATTTGAATCTGTACATGATCATGTACTTTGCCAACCGTTTGTACTCGCCGCTCGATAGAATCAGTTGGGGTTGTTTGGGTGATTACAGGAGATGTTTCGGTTTGACCATAGGCGATGGTAATTTCGCTGATACCCATGTCATTTATGACTCGTTTCATTACTTCTGCTGGACAATTAGAACCAGCCATGATTCCTGTGCGAAGAGTAGATAAGTCATATTGATTAAACTCAAGTGCATTTAATTCCGCAATAAACATAGTTGGTACACCGTGAAGCGCTGTACATTTTTCTTTCTCTACGGTGCGTAAAACAGAGGAAGGCTGAAATTCAATAATCGGTAGCATAGTAGCACCTACGGATACGCATGCTAGAACGCCCAGTACACATCCAAAACAATGAAAGAAAGGAACTGGGATGCATAAGCGGTCTTCGTTAGTCAGTTTCATAGACTGAGCAACTAAAAAGCCGTTATTTACTATATTATGGTGACTTAGCATAACTCCTTTTGGAAAACCCGTTGTTCCGGAAGTATATTGCATATTGATAACTTCATGGATATGTAGGGATTGCTCATACTTATCGAGCACCTCATCCGATACCATTGAGCTACTCATTAAGAACTCGTTCCAAGAAGTATGTTCGCTTGATTCACTTAAGTTTATAAGATGTTTTAGATTGGGAAGATTATGTTCAATACCGGTGATAATAGACGTATAAGAAGTGCTTTTAAATTCATCAATGAAAAATAGCGCTGCTGTATCAGAATGCCTCAATACATACTCTAATTCAGAGGATTGGTAGCTTGTATTAAGGGTAACCAAAACAGCGCCTATTCTAGCTGCTGCGAATTGCAGAAGTAACCATTCCGGCACATTTGTAGCCCAGATAGCGATATGATCGCCTTTTTTGAGACCGGTGGCTAGAAGTGCCTTTGCAACTCGAGAGGTTTCTTGATAAAACTCTGCGTACGTATAGCGAATATTTTGTTCAGAGTAGATAACCGCTTCTTGATGCCCAAACTTTTTTGTACTTTCTTTTAAAAGTTCTCCAACCGTTACTTCAAGCAATGGTTTCATTTGGTTTCCTCCTTGAATAATGTTAAAGTATATATGAAAGCGTTTTCTAAAAGTAGTTTATCAAATTTAAAGAAAGTGTTCCAAAAAATCATTCGACAAATTCCTTCACTGTCCATCGCACGTATGAAGAAGGGGGGAGCTGAGTTTATCGTATTGATTTCAATAAGTAAGTATACCGAATGCGAATATTGTAATAAAATAAAGAAATGTCTCCTTATTATAAGAAGACAACGTAACATCATGTTAATAAAGAATGGTATAAAAATATGAAGTAAACAAACAAAAAATTATGCTGAATGTTGAAAGTGAAATAAATGAAAGGCCGTTGACTTTGCCTTCTTTATTAGACATTTGAATTGATTCCCAATAAGCAAGTGAAATTAAGAGAATAGACATACAAAAGGACAAATAGAGTGCAGCTGCAATTAAGGTATCCAAGTGAACGCCTCCTTGGCGGATAATGATTTAATAGACATTATGCTAGCTTAGGTCTAGATATGCTAGTATCTATTAATTGGCTAACGTTTCGTGTACAAGAAAATAGTTTTTAAAAATATATCGAAAAACTATTGCACAATAAAAGAAGGCATGGTATATTATTAAATGTCGCTAAGATGAACTGCTAAAGCAAACATCGAAGTGATAAACAAATAAAAAACTTGTTGACAACTAGATTGCAACTTGTTATGATGGTAAAGTCGCTTAAGAGCGGCGGTTGAACTTTGAAAACTGAACAAAGCGACAAACGTCAACGTTAATTTTTATTTTTTAAAATGAGCAAGTCAAACATTTCTTCGGAGAGTTTGATCCTGGCTCAGGATGAACGCTGGCGGCGTGCCTAATACATGCAAGTCGAGCGAACTGATTAGAAGCTTGCTTCTATGACGTTAGCGGCGGACGGGTGAGTAACACGTGGGCAACCTGCCTGTAAGACTGGGATAACTTCGGGAAACCGAAGCTAATACCGGATAGGATCTTCTCCTTCATGGGAGATGATTGAAAGATGGTTTCGGCTATCACTTACAGATGGGCCCGCGGTGCATTAGCTAGTTGGTGAGGTAACGGCTCACCAAGGCAACGATGCATAGCCGACCTGAGAGGGTGATCGGCCACACTGGGACTGAGACACGGCCCAGACTCCTACGGGAGGCAGCAGTAGGGAATCTTCCGCAATGGACGAAAGTCTGACGGAGCAACGCCGCGTGAGTGATGAAGGCTTTCGGGTCGTAAAACTCTGTTGTTAGGGAAGAACAAGTACAAGAGTAACTGCTTGTACCTTGACGGTACCTAACCAGAAAGCCACGGCTAACTACGTGCCAGCAGCCGCGGTAATACGTAGGTGGCAAGCGTTATCCGGAATTATTGGGCGTAAAGCGCGCGCAGGCGGTTTCTTAAGTCTGATGTGA